>JAQCFO010000001.1 GCA_027619415.1 Bacteroidota bacterium | reverse complement strand
TAACTTGTGTTTATTATTCAATTAAACCCTAACATTTATTTAAATCCTATAAGTAATATAATTACTAACTTTAAAAAATAATATTAATCTTTATATAATGGAAAATATAGCAATTTTAGCACAACTTATAGTCTCAATATCTGTAATAATTGTGTGGGTTTTTAGATTCGATAATATAGTTGAAGAATTTAAACATTATGGTATTTCTGATTTATTAAGAAATATTGTTGGTGCTTCTAAAATATCATTAGCGACAATTTTAATTGTAGGAACTTATTATCAAATGAATGATCTTTTAGTTGCCACTTCACTTATAATGGCATTTCTAATGATTTGTGCACAGTATTTTCATATAAAAGCAAAAAATCCATGGTCTAAATTTGTGCCATCATTTGTACTTTTAGTGTTGTCTTTATTTATTGCCACATTTAACTATGGCGTATTATAAAGAATGGATATAAAGCTGATTATTACTATTTTTTCAAGTGTTTCATTTATTATATACGGTATAGCTTCATTCATTTCTAAGAAAATGATATCTGAATATCATCGGCTGGGGTTATGGAAAATAATCGATCACTAATCGGTTGTTTTCAATTATTTGGTGGTATTGGGTTAATCGCTGGGTTACAATACTCCATTTTACTCTCTATTGCTTCCTTTTTATTAACCATTCTAATGATTGCAGCTATATTTGTAATATTAAATTTTATAATATTATATAATTCATTTCTCTAAAAGGAATTTATTCTTTAATAGTTTCTATTCAGCAATTTCTAATCCTCGTAAATAGGTTAAACTAACCAATTTTATGTCATAACTACATATTATTAGATGGTGCAGTTGTATTAAAATTTACTTAAATTCGCATTCGATTTGCAGGTATAAATACCACGTAAGTTAGCAGTTGTTGTAATTTTTAATTTTAAGAAGCAATTTAAAATATTACTCTAACAGATTTAAAGGCCTCGTAGCATAACTGAATAGTGCACTTGATTACGGCTCAAGAGGTTGAAGGTTTGAATCCTTCCGAGGTCACAAGAAAGGAGTTACTTTTATCGGTAGTTCCTTTCTTTGTATTGTTTACTACATTATCTAGAGCATTATAGATTTGTATATTTCCAATCTCTAATAATAATACTATAATACAGAGTTATAATCGTCCAGTACTATACACACATTCATCCTAAAGAGTGTAGAGCAATAAGTTTTAGATAAATATTAAAGTCTAATAAATTGCCTGGACGAACATTATTTCCAAATTAAACTCTCCCTTTTGCTTGTCTGAAATCAAGAAGCCCATTGATTTCATATTCTCAATTTTAAGTTTTGGAGATGAGCGAGAGTAATAACCCATAAATGTTGGCTTTAAGTTTTTTAAAGGTATCTCAATGTCTAACCAAATTCCATTTTTAGTTTCAAAGTTTGAAGAATAATTTGTAGATCTATAACTTTCACTAAATCGAAATTTGTAAGTTTTACCATCTCCCTTTACTCTAATTTTAAACGACTTAACGTCTTTTAAGTTAACCTTCTTAATATCTAGTCTGCAAGATGCAAACCCACCATTATTATCCAATGAAACCTCTCCGTTAAAAATTAAATTTCCACCTTCATTTATATACATAGTTGAGGAGGATACTCCTCCCATAACATTATCATTAACAATACTCCAGTTTTTAACGCCTATTTCCTTTACTGGATTAATGACATCAACATTTTGAGCAAATAAAGGTAGAGACATAATTAAAAATGATGTTAAAACATAAGTTTTCATAAATATGATTATTTGTTTGTTTCCGGATCTTTTGCCCTTCAATTGTCTTATGACAATCTCTAGATAAAGTCTTAAATACTTTTTTAATATTCAAATTTTATGCCAAAGTAATAATGAAAAAATTGGGAATATATCTTAATGAATATAAAACATAAAATTAATTAGCGTTAATTCATAAAGGGAGAATAATTGTTATATTTAGTTTGCGAAAAAATTCTTTCTTTTTTTATCAGTTTTGTTTGTTGTGTCTTGGGTTAGTTCTTTTTAAAATCATTTATCTAAAACTTATGAAAAATACTTTATATATAAAAAAACACCTATGCCTTAAATTATTTTAAGTTATTTTTAAAAAATATAATCTTATGAAAAAAATATTTACTTTAATTTTTTTAATTAATATTTCTATGTCTCAATCTCAAGAAAGTTTACCTTATTATGAAATTCCTGATTATCCCGACTCCTATACTAGTGGCAATATAATGTCAAGAATGATTGATGGTTTAGGGTTTAGATTCTATTGGGCAACTGAAGGTTTAAGAAATAAAGATTTAAGTTATAGAATTAACAGTGAATCGAGATCTAGTCATGAAACCATTGACCATATTTATAATTTATCTACTATGATACTTAATTCCTTAGAAGGCTTACCAAATACTGATAATAAAAATGAAAAATTAGGGTTCAAAGAAACTAGAAAACAAATTTTATTTAACTTAAAACGTTCTTCAGAAATTTTATCCAAATCGAATGATTTATCAAGCTTTAAAATAATTTTTCAAGGAACTAATAACAAAAGTGAATATCCTTTCTGGAATCAAATAAACGGACCTATTGAAGATGCTGTTTGGCATTCAGGTCAATTAGCCATATTAAGAAGAGCTAGTGGAAACCCAATTAATCCTAAGGCATCTGTTTTTTCTGGAAAAATTAAAAAATAGATTTTATATTTTTAATTTTTATATTTCTAAACTCTACAGGATGCCCTTCAGATTGTAAAGAAATATAACCTTCGGATAAAGGATTACCTATTTTGCCTAAAAAATTTATGGGCACGTTATTTCCACCAACTTTAAGGTTAGAATAAGACAAAACTGTATCATTATCAATTACATGATGGATTAACTTATTAGAATAAACTATTACATCAACCTTAACCCAATCATCTTCATGATAAGTTTTTGAACTAGAACTAATACAATGCGCATTAGCTAACTTAGAATCAATATCTACGTCAGTTCCAGGTGTACAAATATTTGCTGTTGGTCTATTTCCCTTTCCTAAACCACCTAATAGTTGAACTTCAGCACTAACAGGGAAATCTTGATTTATTAACATAGTTTCAGGATCTTGACAATGAAGCATTATTCCGCTATTTTTTATTGACCACCCTGGGGCTCCTTTTAAATGAATTCCACTGAACTTATATTCTAAACTTAAGTGATAATTTTTAAATTTATTTTTAGTAAAAAATATATGACCAAACTTGTCATCAAAAGAATCATAATTTTCATATGAAACTTTTATGGCTCCATCTTTTACTTTGAAAGTATTCTTGTGATTATCTCCAAGTTCATATCCATTTATTTTAATTTCCCATCCATCTAAATTTTTACCATTAAATAAATACTTCCATTGATTGTTTTGAGAGTTTATATTAAGATAGTATAGAGACAAGAAATAAACTGAAATTAAAAACAATAAAGGATAAAATATTTTTTTCATAAATATATTTTAAAGTAAATAGCTTATTCGCTATTTAAAACTAAAAGTTAATCCGGCGTTATTTTTAAGTCGAATTAAAAGCTTATCGCCCATAGCAACTGACGGAGTCAACACTCCACTAACATCTGAAAGATGATCTTTTGCTAAGCATACAGCAGCTTCACCTAACATTTTAGAAGAAGAGCCATACCCTGGATCCATATCTCCAATTACTCTAGCTATATCTTTTGACCCATCTTCATATGTTATATAAAAACGTAAATTATAAAACCCTTTTTCTCTTTTGTCTTTACCAGGTCCCTCTCCTGCTTTTGGTAAAATTTTATCAACTATTTTTTTAAAAAAAGAACCAGGTTTGACAGACATTATTATTGCTAGAGGAATAGTACTAATAATACCTTTTATCCTTCCAGACAATCCTTTTCCACATAAAGTTGCTTCGTCATACTTAAAATCTTTTCCATAAGAATAACCATTTAATGCATTACTACGACGAACAATTTTCGTATTAATTGCTGCCATAATAAAAGGTCCAATCCAGTTTTTTGATGATTTGTCAAATACAACGGACCTCAAATCATACTTGTCTAATCCATCTTGTTCACCAACTGGATTAAGTCCATAAGGATTAATTAAAACCTTAAAAATATTTTTGTCTTTATGTGCTTCCGCGTTAACATGACTTAGACTTTCATAAGTTCCTCCACTAATTCCTCCACTAACACCTGCAACCCTCATTTCAATATGTTTAGCAATTTTTATTTTTTTATTTTTTGCTTCATTTTGAATGAAATAAACCCCCATGTCAGACGGAATAGAATCAAATCCACAACAATTCACGATTTTAGTTCCATTAGATTTGGCAGATTCATGATGTTTATCAATTATTTTTCGAATCCACTGAACCTCACCAGCTAAATCACAGTAATGAGTTTGATTAACCACACAGGCATCTACTAGTTTTGATCCATATTTAGCGTAAGGTCCAACTGTTGTACAAATTACAGACGTACGTTTAGTCAAGTCTTTTAAACTAACTTCGTCATTACTATCAGCTACTATTAAAGGAACATTTTCATTTGCAACTTCAGATCTAATCAATTTAAGTTTGTCTAAATTTCTTCCAGCCATTGCCCATTTTAAATCTCCATTTAAACCATATTTTTTAAAAAGATATTCAGCAACTAATCTTCCAGTAAAGCCAGATGCTCCCCAAATTATAACATCAAATTCTCTTGATTTCTTCATATACTGTAAATTAAACATTAATATGTTAATGTTGTTACTAATCCAATTATAAATTATAAATTTGTTCTGATGTTTTCCCAAACATCGTGTATTAAAAGTTCAAGAGTTTTATGGTCATTATTCTTGAGCTTTTTTTATTTTAATCAAGTCACTGTTTGACCTCTATTAGGTTTTAGTGATGTTTTAATATACTCTAAATCACTTTTTTCAATTATAACGAAAGCTATATTATGAGATATGTTAAGTGATTCCACACCAGAATTAATTAGTTGTTTCTTTTCTAAATCAAAAAACTCTCTTAAATGTTTTTCATGGTGTTTTGCAATTTGTTTTGAATTAGGACCCCTAAAATCCCAAATTAACTTTAAGTAACTCATTTATTAAAAATATTGTTTAAATACATATCATCAAAGAATATAATTTATAAAAATGTTAAAAAATAATTGAAAAAACACGTAAGTTATTGTTATAAATATAACAATTATCGTTTAATTTGTTATATATGAAAAACATACTTGTATTAGGATTAGGAAAAGTAGGGACATTAGTAGGATTTTTACTGAGTAAGAACTTCAATGTCACAGGATTAGATCAGAAAAAACCACATTATGATTTTAAACTACCGTATAAAGTGATTGAATCTGATGTTAGTGACGGGAGAAAATTAAAAGTTATATTTAAAAAATATGATACTGTTGTGTCAGCACTACCATTTTTTTTAAATAAAAACATAGCAAAATTAGCTTTTGATTTAGATCTAAATTACTTTGATTTAACCGAAGACATAGAGACTACAGAATATATCAAAAAATTAAGCGCTAAATCTAGTAAAGTAATGGCTCCTCAGTGTGGTTTAGCTCCAGGACTTATTGGTATAATAGGAAATGATCTAGCTGTTAAGTTTGATAAGTTAAGAGATATAGAATTAAGAGTTGGAGCTCTACCAAGGTACCCAAATGGACAATTGGCCTACTCTTTCACTTGGTCACCAGAAGGTGTTATTAATGAATATATAAATGATGCCCAAGTAATTCAAAATGGTGTGAAAAAGATGGTTCCATCTCTAGATGGTTTTGAATATATAAATATTGAAGGTCAAGAATTTGAAGCTTTTGCTACATCAGGTGGATTAGGTACTATGTGCGATACTTATGAAGGAAAAGTAGATACTTTAAACTATAAAACCATAAGGTATCCAGGACATGGAAAATTAATGAGATTTTTAATGTACGAGTTAATTCTAAAAAATGACAAACCTAAACTAAAAGAAATATTAAGCAATGCTAAACCGCCAGTAGAGGATGATGTTGTATATGTATATGCTGTAGTTGAAGGATGGAAAAAAGAAAATATATCAAGAAGTGAATACTTTAAGGCCTTTTATCCAATTGAAATCCAAGGTAATAAATGGAGAGCTATATCATGGACAACTGCTGCATCGTTAGTTGCAGTAATTGAAATGGTTAATAATGGAAAACTTCCAAATAAAGGTTTTATAAAACAAGAAGAAATTTCATTTGAAGATTTTTTAAAAACTGATTCAGGAAAATTATTTTTAGATTAACTTTAATATATGAGGTTTAAAGAAAAGGAAACAATAAACATTATTTTAGAATCACTATTTGACACCTACTCTAATAGAGTTCCTGATGTAAAAAAAATAACTAATGCATTAATTGATAATAACATAGTTTCAAATCAGTCTGAAATCATTAATGATCATATTGCTTTTAGAACTATGGGCGTTAATTTTCTTGGGATTCAGTCATTAGAAAAAATTTTCCTCCATCATGGTTATGTTAAGAAAGATTTTTATTCATTCAAAGTTAAAAAATTAGATGCCTTTTGGTATTCACACTCTGATGAGAATATGCCAAGAATATTTATAAGTGAATTAAAAGTCAATGAATTAAGTGAAAAATCTAAAGCCATAATTTATAAATACACAGATCAAGTAACTGAGGATCCAGTTGGTAAATTAGATTTAAACAATGCAGATGAAGTAATTAACTTTTTAAGTAATCCTCTATGGAGTTTACCTTCTTTAAATGATTATAATGATCTATTAGAGGAAACCGAATATGGATCCTGGGTTATTTATAATAGATACTACTTAAATCATTACACAATAAGTGTACATGAACTTATTGATAAATACAATACTTTGGAGAAGTTTAATGCTTTTGTTACAAGAATTGGCATAAAACTCAATGATTCTGGAGGTATAATCAAAAAAAGTGAAGATGGATTGTTACTTCAAAGTAGTTCGATAGCGAATAAAGTTAAAGCTAATTTCACTGAAGGAAGTTCTTTAATTTCAGGAAGTTACATTGAGTTTGCTGAAAGAAAAATTCTTCCTAAGTACATTAATGTCACTAACATTAAACCCGCTCACAGAAGAGATGGGTTTGAAGCTTCCAATGCTGATAAGATATTTGAAAGTACTTATAAAAAACAAGTAGAAAAAAATTCTTAATAATTATTCATCTTCGCTAATCTATCTAAATGATAATTAGAATCCCCTAAAGTTCTTTGGATAACTCTTGCTCTTTTTAGGAAAAAACCAACATCTGCATCATCTGTTAATCCAATTCCTCCATGCATTTGAACAGCTTCATTACTTACAAGTTTAAAAGTCATACCTAATTTGGCTTTTGCCAAACTAGCTAGCTTAGGAAGGTTAGAATCATTAGAATCAATAGCTTGCAAGGACTTTAATACAATAGACTTACACAACTCAATTTCACCAAACATAATAGCTGATCGATGTTGAAGTGCCTGAAAAGAGCCTATTTTAACACCAAATTGTTCTCTTTCTTTTAAATAAGTCATTGTCATTTCAAAAGCCTCTTGAATACTACCTAACATTTCTGCAGATAAGCCCACTGAAGCAATGTCAAATGTTTTTCCTAAAATAAAATCACCATCATTATCTTGAGAAAGCAAATGTGATTTTTCTACCTTAACATTATTAAAAGATATATCAGAGTATGTCCTTGAATCCATATGTACTTTATTATTAAATGATATTCCATCAGATTTTGAATCTACTAAAACTAACACAGTGTTTGACCCAGATTCATCTTTTGATGAAACAATAAGGTAATCTGAAATACTTCCATCTATTACAAAGTTCTTTTTTCCATTCAAAACATATCCTTCCCCTTTCTTTGAGAGCAAAGAGTTTAATATCTCTGAATTATGATGAATAGCTTCTTCATGAGCCACTGAAATTAATTTACTTCCATTCATTATTTCTTGAAATAATTTTACTTTTAAAACCTCATTTTTAGAAAGAGATATTAATGTAGAAGACATTAAAACAGTAGAAATTATGGGAGAAAGAGTTAATTTTCTACCCATCTCTTCTAATACTTGTCCAAGACCAACATATCCAAAGTTTAATCCATTATATTTTTCAGGGATTGTCAATGCAGCCCACCCCATTTCTACTATCTCCATCCAAAGTTCTTTATCGTGAGTTTTATAGCTATTATCTCTAAGGTCTCTAAAACTAGATAAGGGGGATTTTAAATCTAAAAATTCTTTAGTTGATGTTTTGAGCATTTGTTGCTCTTCATTTATTATTAGTGCCATTATATTTTATTTTGAGGGTAAACCTAAGATTCTTTTTGCAATGATATTCAATTGAACTTCATGAGTTCCTCCTTCAATAGAGTGACCTTTTGTTCTACAGAAATATCTAGCTTGCATTCCATTATTTGACTCTTTACTAGTCCATTCACATGCTTTAAAACCATTTATGCTAAGTTTTAATTCTTCATTCTGAATACTTAGTTCTGTACCATAATATTTAAAGAAAGAAGATGCAGCTCCAGAATCATTACCTGCTTTATGCTCATCCATAGCTCTTTGAATAGTTAAATCAAAAACTTCTTGATTCATTTCCAATTCAGCTATTTTAGCCCTTAACATAGTATCTGATAATAAACCATTATTCTTTCCTATAGCTATAATAGCTTGATCTCTTAAATACTCCTTCTTATTAGTATCACCAATACCTCCTATCATTTGACGTTCATGAGTTAATAAGTATTTAGCAATAGTCCAACCTTCATTAAGTGTTCCTACTAAATTTTCTTTAGGAACTTTTACAGAATCAAAAAATGTTTCTGTAAAAGGAGAATTTCCACTTATAAGCTTAATTGGTCTTGTTGTAACTCCTTCAGAAACCATATCAATTAAAAGAAAACTAACTCCGCTATGTTTAGAGCTGGTATCTGTTCTAACTAAACAAAAAATCCAATCACCTTTATCTCCATATGAAGTCCAGACTTTAGATCCTGTAACTAAAAAATGATCTCCTTTATCTTCTGCTTTAGTTTGTAAATTAGCTAAATCACTTCCAGCATTTGGCTCACTATAACCTTGTACCCACCTAATTTTACCTTCACATATTTGAGGTAAATAATGTAGTTTTTGTTCTTCACTAGCAAACTTCAACATAGCTGGACCAAGCATAGTAATTCCAAAATTAATATGAGGTTGCATACAACCTAATCTTGCCATTTCTTGATTTAAAACATTGTTCTGTTGAGGAGTTAATCCTCCTCCTCCATATTTTGTTTCCCAGTATGGAACAATCCACTTTTTTTCGAGCATTTTTTCAAACCAAACTTTTTGATCTTGATTATAAAACTCACCGTTTCTTCCACCCCAAAACAATTGATTAGCATCAGTAAGTTTCTCTCTCATGCTAACAGGACAATTATCTTCTAACCATTCTCTAGTCTCCAATCTGAAATCGGTTAAATCTACATTTACTTGTGTTTCCATATATAATTAAACTTTAAATACTCTTTCAAAATAATCACCTAATTCATTAACTAAGTCATTTTTACTATTAGTTATATTGATTCCAGCTAAAACTTTAGCTAATCTTTTTTTATATTCTAACTGCATCATCCTTCCAATTTGAATTCTTTGTGCTTGAGGAGACCCAGCACCATGTATACTCTCAGTTAAATAACCGACAGCATTTCTACCCATCGTCATATTCTCAATTAGCCTAAGAACTCTTATTCTATCTTCACTTGAATAATCTTTATTTCCTTTTAAATACTTTTTCAACAATTTTCCAATTTTTGGATGATTTAAATCTTTTTCAGAAGGTAAGGTTGATACGTTACCACCGCCTAAATCTTGAGCAATTTGGGAAATTTGAAATGGAAGTTTAGTTACATGATGTTTACATACATTTGAAAGCATGTCATCACATTGATAACAACCTGATTTAGTTTTAAATCCCTGGTAAGATGAAGCAATACCTGTACCATAAATAGTTTCATTTAAATGAGACATTTCAACTAATTTATCTTTAATATGAGAGGCATTTTGAACACCATTCATTTCTGAAACTGCAGCTGCAGCACCTATCAAAACATCACCAACCCCTGATTTACATACATAGCTTCTTCGGTGATAAGTTGTAAATCTTTCTACCAACATAGAAGCAAAATCATACTCACCATCCATAAAAATTAAGCTATGGGGAATAAAAACATTTTCAAAAATTACCATCGCTTCTTGTCCTCCAAATTTTGCATTTCCAACGTCAATATCTCCCCCTTCCATGCTTCTAGTATCACATGACTGTCTTCCATATATATACGTAATCCCTTTCGCATCAACTGGAACTGCTCCAATAATTGCATAATCTTTGTCTTTTTTGCCAAGACGCATTGTTGGCATAATCATCATCCAATGAGAATTAATACAGCCTGTTTGATGAGCTTTAGCTCCTGATATATAAACACCCTTTTCAGATCTTTTTGTAATATGAACAAACATATCTTTGTCTTCTTGCTGATGCGGGGCTAAACTTCTATCCCCTTTCACATCAGTCATAGCACCACCAACAACAAAATTATATTTGTGCATTTCTGTTAAAAAAAGTTTTAATTTTTCATGATAGTCAGTATTGTTTTGCTCGTCCATTTCAAAAGTAGTAGAGTATAAAGAATTGAAAGCATCCATTCCAACGCACCTTTGAAAACAAGTTCCTGTTAACTGACCTAATTTTCTTTGCATTTTATTTTGATTCACTAAATCTTCTACACTTGTACATATATGAAGGAATCTACTTATTCTTTCTCCTGTAAATGGAGATATAACAGAAGCGAGTTTCGGATTAGAAATGGCTAAATCATAAGTTTGAGCTACAGCGTTAATAGATGGTCTTATCATGTCATGGTCAACTGGTTCTATAACTTTTTCACCAAATAAATAAACACTCAGACCTCTTCCTTTAAGAGAATTTATATAATCTTCACCATTTTGAATTTTCCTCATTACTTTCCAGAAAATTTTGCTTTTCTTTTTTCTAAAAATGCATTTACACCTTCTTTTAAATCATCGCTATAAAATGCAGCTACTTGCTCTTTCGCTTCAAATTCAATAGTATCATACAAATTATTATCTAACGAAAAAATCATATCTTGTTTTGTAATTCCTATAGCGACAGTAGCTTTTTCAGAAAGTTCAAATGCCCATTTTTTGGCACTATTCAAAATTTCTGAACTATCAACTATTTTATTTGTCAAGCCTAAGCTCAAGCATTCTTCACCTAAAACTTTTTTCCCATTGGAGGCAATTTCTAAAGCTTTACTATACCCAACTTGCCTTGAAAGCAACCAACTTGCCCCCCCATCAGGACCTAAACCAATATTTATAAAGGCATAAAGAATTGAACTTTCTTTACTCATTACTCTAAAATCACAAGCAAGAGCAAAAGCTGCACCAACTCCTGCAGCAGACCCATTTATTGCACCAATAATTGGTTTTTTTAACGCTAAAAAACGTTTCACTAAAGGCTTGTATTTTTCAATTATATAATCTCTGCTTTGTTCAGGTGTAATAAGTCCAAAAGTTGACATGTCTGCACCAGCACAAAAACCTTTACCTTTTCCGGTTAAAACAACTGCTCTAATACTATCATCATTTTCAACTATTGAGAAAGACTCATTAAAACCATCAAGCAAATCTTGATTAACTGCATTATACCTTTCAGGTCTATTTAAAGTAATTACAGCAATGTTTTTTTCAATTTCAATTAAAACAGCTTTTTCCATAATATTTTTTTTCTATTCGTAAGCCATTGCTATTGTTTCAGCAACACAAACTGGTTTTTCTTGACCTTTAAGTTCTACCGTGACTCCTAACTTATACTTAGCGCCACCCATTTTCATATCGCATTCTAACAAAGAAACTCTTCCTCTAACCATACCCCCAGATGGAGTTGCGCTAGTAAATCGAACTCTATCTAATCCATAATTAATTCCCATTTTAACACTTCCTATAGTTAGTGTGTCATATGAAAATCTTGATGCTAGAGATAAAATCATAAAACCATGTGCTATTGTAGTTTTATAGGGAGAGTGTTTTTCAGACTTATCTTTATCAATATGAATCCACTGTTCATCTTCAGTTACTTTTGCAAACAAGTCTATTTTCTCTTGTGAAATTTCGATCCAATTTGAAACTCCCAATTCTTTTCCTACACTTTTACTCATTTCTTCTAAATTTTTAAAATGAGTTTTATAAGCTTCCTTATTATTCATAGTTATATATTTTAAAATTTTACATTGGCATTGCTCCTCCGTTTGCATGAAGAGTAATTCCGCTTACAAATCCAGATTCTTTTGAAGCAAGAAATAAGTATGCATGCCCCATATCCTCAGGAGTTCCTATTCTTCCAACAGGAATCATTTTTATTCCAGCATTTATTACTTCTTCCGGCATACTATCTGACATTACAGACTTTACAAACCCAGGGGCAACTGCGTTAGCAGTTATACCATATTTACCAACTTCTTTACAAAGTGCTCTTGTAAATCCAGAAATACCAGCTTTAGTAGCACAATAATTAGTTTGACCGAAAGCTCCCGCAGATCCATTTATTGAAGAAGCAGAAACAATTCTTCCATATCCATTTTCTTTCATATAAGGAATAACTGATTTAGTTACTACAAAAAGAGATTTAAGGTTTACGTTAATAACTGAATCCCATTCTTCCTCTGACATTTTTAAAAATGACTTATCTCTAATAATACCAGCATTATTAATTAAAATCTCAATTTTTCCGTGCTCTTTTATGATTTCAGCAATAGCATTATCAACAGATTCTTGAGATGTTACATCGACTTTTTGATAAAATATTTTACCACCATTATTTGAGATTTCATTTACTGTTTCGCTTCCATCAAGAACATCCCAAAGAGCAACTGTAGCGCCCTCTCTACAAAACACCTCACATATACCTTTACCAATTCCACGGGCTCCTCCTGTAACAATTGCAACTTGACCTTCTAATCTTTTCATAATTTTAATTTTAAATTCAATTAATTAGTATTTCGATACTAATTTAAGAAAAAAAGCATTACTTATTTATTGTGTAGACTTTAATTTCTTCATTATATTACTTCAAATAAACCAGCTGCACCCATTCCGCCACCAACACACATAGTCGAAACAACATATTTTGCTCCTCTTCTTTTACCTTCAATAAGAGCATGAGCTACCATTCTAGAACCGCTCATTCCATAAGGATGACCTATTGAAATAGATCCACCATTTACATTAAGTATTTCATTTGGAATACCCAATACATCTCTACAGTAAATAACTTGTACCGCAAATGCTTCATTTAACTCCCATAATCCAATATCACTCATTTTCAGACCGTTTTGCTTTAAAAGTTTAGGAACAGCATAAATTGGACCTATACCCATTTCATCTGGTTCACAACCTGATACAGCTATTCCTCTATATATCCCAAGTGGAGTCACATTATGCTTAGCTGCAATATTAGATTCCATCAATACACAAGCAGAAGCTCCATCGGAAAGTTGACTAGCATTACCAGCAGTAATTGAGCCATCTTCAACAACAGGTTTTAAAGATCTTAATGCTTCAATAGTTGTAGAAGGTCTATTACATTCATCTTTAGAAAGTGTTTTATCAATAAATGAAACTTCTTTAGTTTCTTTATCCATAATTCCCATTGAAGTTGTAACAGAAATAATTTCGTCATCAAACTTACCATCTTCCTGTCCCTTAGCTGTTTTTAATTGACTTTCTAAAGCATATTGATCTTGATCCTCTCTAGAAATCTTATATCTTTTAGCTACTACTTCAGCTGTTTGGAGCATTGGCATATAAATATGATTATGTTTAGCTACTAATTTTTTATCTACATACCTATCTAAATTCATCTTTTGGGTTTGAACTAAACTTATAGAATCTAACCCACCCCCGACTACAATATTCATTCCATCGGATATGATCTGTTTGGCTGCTATAGCAATTGCCATCATTCCTGAAGAACATTGTCTGTCAATACTCATTCCACTTACAGTAACTGGAAGACCTGCAGCCAAAGCTGCATTTCTAGCGATATTTCCATGTGACGTGCCTTGCTGAAGAGCAGCACCCATAATTACATCATCGACTTTACCGGGATCAATTCGTGATCTTTTAACAGCTTCTTCAATAGCCCACCCAGCCATAGTTGGTGCTGTTGTGTTGTTAAATGCTCCTCTGTAAGATTTTCCAAGTGGTGTTCTTGCTGTTGAAACAATTAATGCTTCTCTCATATTTATAGTTTTAAAATTAACTTACCTTTTTTTTCTCCGTTAAATAACTTTTTAAAAATTTCATAAAAGTTTTCTATTCCATCGTATACATCTTCTTTAGATTTCAAACTCCCATCAATAATCCATTGAGTCATTTCCTTAGTAGCTAATGGGTATTTATTAACATAATCAAAAACAACCATTCCCTTCATAGTCGCTCTATTAACAAGAAGTGATAAATAATTATCAGGTCCTTTTGCTGACATTTCATTGTATTGAGAAATTGCTCCACAAATAACAATTCTAGCTCCCATCCTTAAAAAAACTAAAGCTGAATCTAAAATCTCACCACCAACATTATCAAAATAAACATCTATACCATTAGGGCATTCTCTTTTAATTCCTCTTTTTACACTTTCATTTTTATAATCTATACATCCATCAAAACCTAGTTCATTTATTACATAATCGCACTTTTCTTTACCTCCTGCTATACCAATAACTTTGCATCCCTTGATCTTAGCAATTTGGCCTACAATACCTCCAACTGCACCAGCTGCTGCAGAAACCAAAACGGCATCACCTTCTTTAATTTTTCCAACTTCAAGAATTCCAAAATATGCTGTCATTCCTGGCATTCCCAAAGTTCCTATATAAGTTTGTAACGGAATTTGACTTGGATTAATCTTGAAATATCCCTTTCCATCAGAAATAGAATATTGTTGAACACCACCCCAACCAGATAGAATATCACCTTTTTTAAATTTTGAATTTTTTGACTCAATCACTTCTCCTATAGTTCCAGCTCTCATAACTTCTCCAATTTTAACTGGAGGAATATAAGATCTAGCTTCATTCAACCATCCCCTCATTGCAGGATCTAATGAAACATACAAGTTTTTAATTAAAATTTCTCCATCTTTTATAGCTTTAACCTGTTCCTTTTCATGTGACCATGTATCCTTGGAAGGAAATCCAGAAGGACGTTTCATTAATTTTACAAATTTATTATCAATCATATTGTGTTTTTAATTATTAGTAATTAAATACTAAAATATGAATTAATACTATGCATGCATAATGTTTTTATAAAATTATTTCCAAATGGGTTTTCTTTTTTCTTTAAATGCATTAATACCTTCTTTAGCATCATCAGAACTTAAGACTTTATCTAACATTTCTGATAGATATTTGTGATTAGATTCAATAGAGCTAATTTTATCGATTGCTTTTAACCCATACTTTATTGCTTCAGGAGAATTACTAGTGACTTCATCTAGCCAATTTCTTACAACTTTATCAATTTTTTCTTTAGAAATAATTTCAGAAATCAACCCCCATTTTAATGCAGTTTTTACATCCAAATTATATCCTCTAATACACCAATCAATTACATTTCTAATTGATATAAACTTAGATAAAGATTCCATTACCTGCATTGGATAAATACCTCTTTTAACTTCTGGAAGACCTAGTTTTACATTCTTTTTTGAAATAACATAGTTACAACCTGCTAAGATTAAAAATCCGCCAGCATAGACATCTCCTTCAAGTTGACAAAGTTTAGGTTTATAAAGTTTATTAAATAACTCTCCAATTAAAATCTTTGAATTTGGAGAGGGAATTGTTGAATTATTCTTTTCTATATCACCTGTTAATGCTTTAAGATCCATTCCAGAACAAAAAACATCTCCTTTTGCTTTAATCAATACAGCTCTTACAGAATTTTCATAATTAGCATACTCGAATGCGTAAGCTAATTCATTTAAAAGCTGCGGGTGTAAAGCATTTTTCTTTTCAGGCCTATTTAATGTTATTGACAAAACATGATTATTAAAATCAATAATTAAATAAGCAAAATGTTGCTTATCAAAATTTAAAACATCTTTTTTATAAAACAAATTCATTTACTCTATATTAATTAATTTAAAATTTGATTCTATATTTTGTCCTTCTTTTACAAAAATATCTTTCACTATTCCATTAGAATGAGCAGAAATAGTACTCTCCATTTTCATTGAACTTATAATAATTAATTCATCATTTTCTTTAATCTTATCTCCTTCTTTAACCAAAACTTTAATAATTTGAGAAGGCATAGGAGACAAATAGCTGCCATCTTTAATTTCAGTATCTAAATCAGGAAATCTAGAATTCGTTACTAAACAAATATTGCCAATATCTTGATTGTGAATTAATATAATATCCTCATTTTTTAAATAAGAATATTTATTAATACAACCATCTAATTCGATTGAAATTTCTTGATCATTAATATTTATCAAACTTACCTTTAAAGCAGTATCGTCAAATATAAATTCAAATGAATTATATAAACATCTGTAAGATGAAATATAGTCTTTATCATCAAAGAAAAAAGAATCTTTTTGAAATGAATAAAAACTATTTCTCCAACCTGAAGGTATATTAGATAAAAGTTTTCTAGAGGAATTTCTGTCCGACCAATTAATTAATGAACCTGCAATTAGTATTTTCATTTTCTGACTTTTAGAATACGTTATTTTTATTAAATCAGAATTTTTTTCAATAAAATTAGTAGTGTAGTTACCTTTTCTAACCTCATCTTTATCAATAAGTTCTTTAAGAAAAGATTGATTTGTTTGAATACCCAAACAAACTAAATTAGAAAGTGAATAAGACATTTTAGAGAAAGCTTCTTCTCTATCTGATCCTTTGACTATGATCTTAGCTATCAAAGGATCATAATAAGCAGAAATTATCGAGTTATCGCAAACAGCAGAATCAATCCTTAAACCATCAACAGACGGAATACTGAATTTTTTGATAGTACCTGTTTCTGGAAAAAAATTATTATATGGATTCTCTGCATAGAGTCTTAATTCAATTGCATATCCATCAGATTTTACATCACTTTGTTTTAAATTTAATTTTTTTCCTTTTGCAACATCAATTTGTAATTTAACTAAATCTAAACCTGTAATTAATTCAGTTACTGGATGTTCAACCTGTAATCTTGTATTGACTTCTAAAAAATAAAATTCTCCAGAATCGTTGTCAACAATAAACTCTACAGTACCTGCGTTATTATAATTAATACTTTTAGCAGCAGTAACCGCCGTTTCACCCATTTTTTTCCTTAAGTCTTTACTTAAAAATGGGGAAGGACTTTCTTCCATTACTTTTTGATAACGTCTTTGAATAGTACATTCTCTTTCTAAAATATGAATCACGTTTCCATAGTTGTCTCCAAATATTTGAAACTCAATATGACGTCCGTTTTCAATATATTTTTCTAATATAATTTTGTCATTAGAAAATGAGCTTAAAGATTCCCTTTTTGCAGCTTTTAATGCACTTTCAAAATCACTCATTTCACTTACAATTCGCATACCTTTACCACCACCACCTGAAACAGCTTTAATTAGCAGAGGAAAACCAATTTTTTTAGCTTCTTTTTTTAAGTTTAATAAGGATTGATCTTTTCCACTGTAACCAGGAACTACAGGGACTTTATTTGCAATCATTATATTTTTAGCTTCAGATTTTGATGACATTGATTTTATAGCTTCACTATTAGGCCCTATAAATATGATTTTATTTTTTTTACATTTTTCAGAAAAAGTAATATTTTCAGAAAGAAAACCATAGCCAGGGTGAATAGCGTCCACATGTTGAGCTTTTGCAACAGAAATGATTTTATCTTGATCTAAATAAGACTTACTTGGTTCATTTGATCCAATACAAACCGCAATATCTGCATCTGAAACAAATAAAGAATATCTATCAATTTCTGAATAAATCGCTACAGTTTTAATGCCTAAGGATTTACATGTTTTTATAACTCTTGAAGCGATTTCACCTCTATTGGCAATTAATAAAGTTTTAATTTGATTGTTTTTCATTTAATTTACATTCTAAAGACACCATAGGAATTTGATCCTTTGATTTCTTGATTATACACTACAGCTAAAGCATATCCTAAATAATTTCTAGTCTCCCTTGGATCAATTACACCATCATCCCAAAGTTCAGATGTTGAATACCAGGCGGTTGCCTTAAAATTAGCTTCATCTATCATTTCTTGTTTTTCTTTTTGAATCTTCTCTTCATTGAGTGTAACACCTAATGATTTAGCAGACTGTCTTTTAATTATTTCCATAACTCCAGCTAATTGTTCTGCACCCATTACTCCAAGTTTAGAGTTTGGATAAGCAAATAAAAATCTAGGATTAAATGATCTTCCATTCATTCCATAATTTCCGGCTCCAAATGAAGAGCCAATCATTAAACTTATATGAGGAACTTCACTATTAGAAACCAAATTAATCAACTTTGCTCCATTTTTAATTATCCCTGCTTGTTCATAATCTTTGCCAACCATAAACCCAGTTGTATTATGTATAAAAATCAATGGAGTATTGTTCTTGTTTGAAAGTTGAATAAATTGAGAGGTTTTATTAGCAGCTTCGGAAAAAATTACACCATTATTTGCAATAATTCCGACTGGATAGCCATGAATTTTAGTCCAACCACAAACCATAGTCGAACCATATTCAGCTTTAAATTCAGAAAATTCTGAACCGTCAACTATTCTTAAAATTAATTCTCTAACATCAAACGGCTTTTTAATATCGGCAGAAACTATTCCTAAAATTTCTTCTTTTGAATAAATAGGTTCTTTTATACTATTTTCTGGACAAAACTCTGGCTTAGTAGCTAATATTGTTTCCATAATTTCTCTGGCAATTCTAATACCATCAAGCTCGTCTTTAGCTAAATAATCTGAAACACCAGAAACTTTACTATGCATTTCTGCTCCACCTAATTCTTCATCTGTAGATATTTCATTTGTTGCCATTTTTACAAGTGGAGGTCCAGCTAAAAATACTTTAGCTACTTTCTCTTGAAAAATAGAATAATCTGACATTCCTGGGACATATGCTCCACCAGCTGTTGCATTTCCAAAAACAATAGAAATTGTTGAAAGTCCAGCCTTAGATCTTTGTGTGATTTCTCTAAATGAAGCTCCTGCAAGACTAAACACTCTATCTTGATCTGGCAGGTTAGCACCTCCACTCTCAACAAGATTTATAGTCGGTAACTTATTTTCTAATGTAATTTGAGCAATTCGTAATCCTTTAAAACTAGTGGCAAAATCTATAGCTCCACCTTTTCTTGTGCCAACATTAGAATTTATCATACATAATTTTCTACTGACAAGTCCAATACCTGCAACGTTAGTTCCTCCAGCGCCAAACCCATCTTTGTTAAGCATTCCTGCCAACGGCAAGAGTTCAAGAAATGGACTGTCCTTGTCTAATAAAAATTCTATTCTTTCTCTAGCTAAAAATTTTCCCCTTGATCTCGACCTTTCAATTTGTTTCTCAGAACCTTGTTCTCTACTTATAGCCAAATGATCGTTTAAATCATTAACAAAACCTATCATTTGATTAAAATTGGACTTGAACGATTTACCGTTAACATTAATATTAGATCTAAGCTTTCTCATTTAATATTTTTTAAATATTCTTTATATTTTTCAATTCCTAACTCTGTAAGATAAGGGTAAATTATTGCATAACTTGACTCCAATCCTTTTTTAATAATTGCACTATCATTTAGATTTCTAAAATCTGATTGAGCATACCAAAAAAAACTTTGCATCCATATCTGATGTGCTACATTATCATATAAACCTGGGTTATCAACTGATTCAGGTTTTAAATATCCCTTTCCAATCGACATAAAGTTTAAGTTTTTAATCATTTCAACCGCATTATTCACTTGCCTAATCATCTCTAATTTTAGAGCTGGATAACAATTTACGATATTAAAAGTATCAAGGTAAAAAAATTTAAAATCTCTTTCAAATTCTAAAAATATTTTAGTGATTTCAAGTCCAATGAAATTTCCTGAAAAAAGTTTATCTCTAGAGATTCTAATTTCGAGCTCTTGACTTAAATAAGCACATACAGCCAATATTAAATCTTTTTTTGCAGGAAAATGATAGTTAAAATTACTTAAGCTAATTTCGGATTCCTTAGCAACATCTTGATTCAAAACATTAGTAAAACCTCTTTTGTTGTAAAGATTAATTGCGCTTAAAATTATACGTCGCTTAGTTTTATTCATTACAGCAATAACTATGTAATTAATACAAATATATTATAAAAATTTGTATTTGACATACTGTATTAGAATATATGATGATATTATAATAACTTAACAAAAAAAAATGAGGATTAATAATAAGACTAAAATTTTTTATGGGATTGGCTTTATTTCGGTTGGAATTAAAGATGTGCTGTATTCTATTTTTGTTTTTTTTTATTTCAGTCAAATCCTTGGTCTTGATCCAATTTATACTGGATCTGCTACTTTAATTGCCATTATGTTTGACGCAATTTCAGATCCAATAATTGGAACTATTTCTGATAATTTTAAATCAACTAAATGGGGAAGAAGACACCCTATAATGCTAATGTCCGCCTTTCCTTTAGGAATATCAACTTACCTGTTATTCTTGCCTCCATCTGGAATTAGTGAATTTAATTTGTTTTTATGGATGACTATTTTTTCCATACTAATTAGATTATTTCTAACCCTTTTTTTAGTGCCAGGAATGTCTTTAGGAGCTGAACTTTCATCAGACTATGATGAAAGAACGGTTATTACGAGTTTTCGAATTATGTTCACCACACTAGTTTCTCCATTTGTTTGTCTTTTTGGATTGATATTTATTTTTATTCCTAAAGAAGGAATGTCTACTGGATTACAAAACGTTGAAGCTTATCCTAAATTCGCTCTGATATGTGCTATTTTAATGGTCTGCACAATCTTAATAAGTGTCTTCGGGACAAAACACACAATTCCTTCTCTTCCAAAAATGAATAAAAGAGAAAGCATAGGATCTTTACTGAAAAATATTTTAGTAGCTGTAAAAATGAAATCGTTCAATTCAATAGTATTATTTACAATGATGATCTATATTGCTTTTGGAATAGGCAACTCTCTAACAACCTATTTCTTGTCTTACTTTTTCGAATTAGATCAAAACGGAATCGCTGCCATTATTTTTTCAGGAGGAATAGCTGGTGTTCTTTCTTTATTCATCGCGCCAAGACTTGGAAGATTATATGATAAAAAAACAGCTGTAATAATAAGCACTGCTCTATTCGGATTCTTTATATCGAGCCCATATAACTTAAGATTACTCGACCTATTTCCTTCAAATGAATCTCGGTATCTTTTAATTTCTTACCTGACTCTTTCTACTATTGGCTTTACTTTTCTATGGACTGCTATGAGTCTTGCTAATTCAATGATGGCGGATGTCGTTGATGAATATGAATCGATAACCGACCAAAGACATGAAGGGTTATTTTTTTCAACCATGTCCTTTGCTTATAAATTAACAGTTGGTGTGGGATACTTTTTTGCAGGAATTTTATTAAAAATAATTGCTTTTCCAACCCAATCTGATATTAGCGAAATCTCTCCAGAAACAATATCTAAACTAGGCTTAATTGGAGGGCCAATATTAATGGTAATTTATTTAACATCCATTTTTTTTATAATCAAATACCCAATAACAAAGTCTAGATATAATGAAATAAGAGAGAAATTAAATCAATCCAATTAATTTTTTTAATTTAAAAAACTATATTTCAAATATAATTTTATTTGTTAATTTTAGTATATTGCATACAATAATCAATATTTCTTATTTAAAAAAATGAAAACTAAGAATACTCACTTGGATACAGTAATAATTGGAGCAGGATTTGCCGGAATTGGAATGGCAATTAAATTAAAAGAAAATGGACACAATTCATTTTTACTTTTAGAAAGGTCTAATGAAGTTGGAGGAACCTGGAGAGACAACAATTACCCTGGATGTGCCTGCGACATTCCATCTTTTTTATATTCTTTTTCTTTTGAACTCAATCCAGACTGGAGCAATCTATGCGCTCCTCACGTTGAAATATTAAATTACCTTAAGCATTGTGTAAAAAAATATAAACTTGAACATCATTTAAAGAAAAATAAATGTGTAGAATCGGCAAGGTTTAATAGCAAAATCGGGAAATGGGAAATAAAAGATTCTAACGGAGAGATAATTATTGCAAGAATGCTTTTAACTGCGGTAGGTGGACTAAATGAACCTTTAATGCCAAAAATAAAAGGTATAAATAACTTCAAAGGAGAATCTTTTCATTCTTCAAACTGGAATCACGCTTATGATTTAAAAAATAAAAGAATTGCAGTAATTGGAACTGGAGCTAGTTCAATTCAAATAATTCCACATATTGCAGAGCAACCTAAACATATGACTGTTTTTCAAAGAACAGCACCTTGGATTTCTCCTAGAATAAATACAGAAATATCAGACAAAAGCAAGCAAAGATTTAAAAAACACCCTTTTTATAATCGAATATTGAGGGAATTTATTTATTGGACCCTAGAGTTAAGAGGAATGTTTAAATATAAAAATAGTATTGCAGCTAAAGCACTTAAGAAAGAATCTATAGATTTTTTAAACAAGTCTGTAAGAAATGAAAAAATGAAAGACAAATTAACTCCTGACTACGAAATAGGTTGCAAAAGAATATTATATTCAAATTTATATTATGGCGCAATTCAAAAAGATAACGTAAGCCTTGTAACTGAAAATATTAAAGAAATTAAGGAAAACGGAATCATCGATGATAATGATGTATTTCACGAATTAGATGCAATAATCTACGGAACTGGATTTAAAACAGGTCAGTTTTCACACATGTTCGAACTAGAAGGAATTAACAATAAGAAACTATTTGAAGAATGGAACATAAATGGAGGTGAAGCGTATTATGGAATGGCTTCAAATGATATGCCTAATTTTCTTTTTTTAGTTGGGCCAAACACTGGACTTTCCCATACTTCGATAATTCATGTAATGGAATCTCAATATAGTTATGCTTTAGATTATTTGAAAAATCTAAAAAACAAACCCAATTCATATTTAAACCTTAAAGAATCTGTATTTAAAAAATTTAATAAAAAAATTCAAAAAAGATTAAAGAAAATGATTTGGTATACTGGAGGATGTCAAAGCTGGTATATTGCTGGGGAAAACAAAAAAAACGTAACTATTTGGCCTGGAACAACAATATCCTACAGATTAAAAACAAGAAAAATTAAAATTTCAGATTACAATATTATACCTACTAAGAAATAATAAAATCAGTTAAAAAATTATGAAAATATAAAAAGGCTTATTTTTATGCACAACGTAAAACACCCTAGTTTAATTATACAAGAAAATATTTTATATTTGATTTATTCAAGTATTGAAGAACTTTCTGAAAAAATTGTTTACAGGAAAATTAATCTTGATAGTTCAGATTAGAATAAATGGAAGGATTGGAATCTGAAAATTAAAACAACAAAACAACAATAATATGAACAACGAGTTATTTGATTTTCCTTTTTACAGATGGGAAAAAGAACTTTCTGACAAACCATTTCTTAAACAACCATTTGGAAACCTATGGGAGACCTATACTTGGAATGAAGTTGGGTTAATGGCAAGAAAACTCGCTAATGGATTAAAAAGTTTAGGTTTAGAAAAAGACAGTCATATTGGATTAATTTCTAAGAATTGTAGAGAATGGATTATAGCTGATTTAGCTATTTCAATGGCTGGATACATTTCTGTTCCATTTTTTCCAACCTTAAATTCCAAAGAAGTAGGTAATTTATTAGAATTTGGTGATGTTAAAGCTCTTTTTGTAGGAAAATTAGAAGACTGGGAAGAAATAAAAAAAGGCGTTAGTAGCGACATGCCTACAATAGCATTCCCTCATTATAAAGACCATTCTAAAATTAGCACAGGACATCAGTGGTATGATTTTATAAATAAATTTGATTCACAAACAGAAAATTTTATTCCAAATTTAAAAGACATTTGGACTATAATTTTTACTTCTGGAACAACCGGAGATCCAAAAGGAGTTGTTCTTACATATGAGACACTTTATAACACTAAAAGAATTACAGAAAACGGAAATCCCCTTAGAGTAGACATGAAGGGAAATAATGACTTTATTTCATACATGCCATTAAATCATATTTTCGAAAGAATTGTTATAGAACATACTGCTTTTAGGTATGGTGGAACGCTTTCATTTGTGGAATCTTTAGAAACTTTTGGACAAAATTTAAATGATATAAAACCAACGGCTTTCCAAGGTGTTCCAAGGATTTACACAAAGTTTCAAGAAAAAATATTAATGAAAATGCCACAAAAAAAGCTTTCAAAACTTCTAAAAATACCGATAGTTTCCTGGTTAATTAAAAAGAAACTAAAAGGTGCTTTAGGAATGTCTAGGGCTAAAGCTTTAGTAACCGGAGCTGCAGCAATGCCATTAGAGTTATTAGACTGGTACAGAAGTATAGGTATATATATTACAAATGGGTACGGTATGACAGAAAACTGCGCTACATGTACAAATTTAAACCCGTACCAACCTTTAGGAAGGGGATCAGTAGGACAAGCAGTTCCAGGTGTAGAATTAAAAATCAGTGACCAGGGAGAAATCTTAATGAAAGGTCCATTCTTATTAAGTTGTTACTATAAAAATGAGCAGGTAACTCAAGAAACCTTAAAAGACGGATGGTTGCATACTGGTGATAAAGGACGTATTGATAATGATGGTTTCCTGTATATAACTGGTAGAATTAAAGATATGTTCAAAACAGCTAAAGGGAAGTATATAGAACCAGGAGTTTTAGAAGCATATTTTGGAAATGTTTCTGAATTCTCTCAAACATGTATTGTTGGTCTTAACTGTGTTCAACCCATTCTTTTAGCAGTTCCTGCAGAATTAGCTATTAAAAATAAAGAACGTACAACCAAAAAATTAGTTAATATTTTAGAGAAAGTTAACAACGATCTAGTTGGTTACAAAAAAATCTCTAAAATTATATTAGTAAAAGAAGATTGGTTGCCTGAAAATGGAATGACCACTCCTACTCTTAAAATTAAAAGAGCAAAAATTGATGAGAAATTTTCTGAGAACTATGCTGATTGGGAAAAAAATAATGAATCTGTTATTTGGGAATAAATTTAATGGCACTTTTTTTATTAATTTTTATCGCTTTTATTTTAGGCTTTTATCTAAAAACTAAATCAGAAGATAATGTTCTCGATTCGTATATAAACAAACTCATTTCTATAGCTAAATCAAAAGATATTCCTGAACTAATTACGGGAAAAACTGGATATGCAAAAAACATAGATGTTAAATTATTTTATGAAGAATTATGTCAAACGGGCAATCCTGTAGCAACAGTTTTATTGATTAATGGAGCGGCAGAAACAATGATCCAGTGGCCAGATCAAATGATACGAACAATTCTAAAAAACAACTTTAGAGTTATAAGATTTGATAATAGAGGATTGGGGCAATCTGACTGGATACGTGATTGGTCCAAATACAATTCATATAGTCTTCAAGAGATGGCTAAAGATACACTAGCGGTTGCTAATCATTTAAATATTAAAAAATTTCACATTATTGGCTATTCAACGGGTGGAATGATTGGACAAATAATTGCGATTAATTATCCAGAGAAACTGCTTTCATTCACCTCACTTATGTCAACAGGTCATTTATTTGATCCTGAAGCTGAAAAACCTGATTCAAAAAGATTTGGTCAGTTAAAAAAAATGATATTTAACTATAGAAATACCAAAAGAGATATTGATAAAGTTTTAAAGTTTCATTTTAAATTAGATCATTTATGGCATGGGGCTGGTAATCAAGTTTTTAATTCAGAAAAACAGATATTAAAAACTCTTTATGAAATAAAACACAGAAATGGATTTAACAAAACTGCTTTCAATCAACACACAAAAGCAATAAAAAAATCTGGATCAAGATATAGGAAGTTAAAGAAAATCGAAACTCCTACCTTAATTATTCATGGTTCAGATGATTTATTAATCAAACCTAGTCACTCAGAAAAAATGGCATCCTTAATTCACGGATCTCAACTGGTTATTATAAAAGGTATGGGACATGATTTTAATAAAAACTTTAAAAATCAAATAAATAGTATCATATTACCGCACATAATGGTGAATTCTTAAAAAAAGTATAAAGTTTTAATTATATTAGCATTTTAATAATGTTTATATTATTTTTTTGAATAAAAAAAAGATTTAAAACAAACCAAAAAAAACAATTATGAAAATTAAATTTTATTTATCTAGTTTGATGTTGTTATTAACCACATTTTTTATGGTTAACGCACAAACTAACACTGTAACAGGTAAAATTACAGATGGTGTAGATGCTCTTTATGGAGTTAATGTAATCATTCAAGGAACTACAACAGGTGTAGTAACTGGTGACAATGGAGTCTTTACAATATCGTCTGACAAAGATTTACCTTGGACTTTTGAGATAAGCTCTCTTGGTTTTGAAGCACAAACTTTACTAGTTAAAGCTGAAAATCAAATCATTAATATAAGCCTTTCAAGAGGAGAATATCTTGACGAAGTTATAATTTCTGGATCTAGAAAAGCTGAAAAAGCTATTAATGCTGCTTCATCAATTCAAATAATAGGAGCTAAAGAAATTGAAAATAAATCTGCTTTTAACTCTATTGTTCTTTTAGATGATATGGTAGGTGTACAAATTGATAAACATGGTGCAAACAGATCAACGGTTGCTTTAAGAGACAATGTAGATTTATTTACTACCTCGACTCTTGTGATGCTTGATTATAGAGCTTTAAATGTAACAGGAATAAATTTCTTTGACGCTGATGTTAGTAACCTAAGTAATATTGATTTAGAAAGAGTTGAAGTTGTTATGGGTCCTGCATCTGCACTTTATGGTCCTGGAGTTGGAGCTGGTGTAGTTCATTATTTAAGTAAAGACCCTTTTAAACACCCAGGAACAACAATCAATCTACAAGCAGGCGGATTTAATAAAGGTGGAAGTTTTGATGTGAATATGTACAAAATGGACTTTAGACACGCTGTTAGTAATGATGAAAATACATTCGGATATAAGTTTAACTTAAAATATGGTGAAAACGAAGATTTTGATTATGCAGAATCTACACTTTCTCAATTTCAAAGTGAAATAAAAGACGCAGCCTCAGGTAGAGTAGTTAGAAATATTGATGGTAAATTACAGGAAAGAAACTCTCAAAGAGGTGCTGATGCTACGATATACTACAGACCTTCTAACGATCTTTCAATTACAACCGTTGCAGGAATTAATGAAGTTGCAGCAAATATTTTAATCAATTCAACTGGCGAGACTAGAGCTCAACAAAGAACTGGTTTTATTCAAACTAGAATTCAATCTGGAAATTTATTCATGCAATATAATTATTCAGATACATCTAATCCATCTGAAGACAAATATCGTGGATTCAATTATAGAACAGGTGTAACTTCTGGTGTTGAGAGTAAACAATCTCAGTTTCAGCTTCAGTATGAGCTAGCTTTCGACGAAATCAATACAGACATGTCTATTGGAGTTGAGAATAAAAGTGCGAAGTTTAATACTGGTACTGGTACTTTTGGAAGATATGAAGACAATGATAATTATAATGTTTATGGAGCTTATTTTTCAACAAAAACAAAACTTTCAGACAAGGTTAATTTACAGCTTGCTGGTAGATACGATAAGTACCCGCAAATAGGGGAATCTTCATTTGCACCCAGAGCAGCGCTTGTTTATAATCCAAGCAATAGACACAATATGAGATTAACTTTCAACAAAGCTTTTATAGCACCAAGTGCTTTAAATTTTTATGTTGATTTAGCTGTTCAAAAAATACCAGGTGGATACGGAAATGTATGGATTTATGGAAACAAAGAAGGTCAAACTTTTTCTAATCCAACAACATCATGGTTAATTCCAGGAATACCATCGAATTCAGGAATTGGAATGCCAATAGTTACTGCTTTTGCTGTTGCTACAGCAAATATAGCTCCTGCTTTAGTTGGCACACCTTTACAAGGCTTTATCCCTTTTTTAACTTCTCAAAACACTTTAGCAGGAGTTGCTGGACTAGGTGCGTTTTCACAAGGAGCTATGTTTGATTTAAGTGGAAATCCATTTGGACCTCTTGAAGATGGAAATACTGCTACGCTTGGAAAAGAAACTCATTATGAATTTGGCTATAAAGGAATGATTTCTGATAAAATGACATTTAGTTTTAATGTGTACAATTCTATTAAAGAAAATTTTGTTGCTATTGAACAATTAAGTCCACTAGTTGCTCTTCCTAATTTAAGTGCAGATCTTGGAAATACACTATTTCCATTCTTTACAAATGCGTTCACTCCTACCTACGGACCTGTATATGGTGAATATTATGCTAGTATATTAGCGAACTCTTATGCTAGTTTTGGTAGTTATATTGCAGCACAAGGAACAATAGGTGTTATCGAAACTGATCAAGCTCCTAATAATGGAGAACCAAATATCATGTTAGGTTATAAAAATTACGGTAAAGTTAATTACTGGGGATTTGAAAGCGGTTTAAAATTTAGAGCTACAGATAATTTAACTTTACATGCAAACTACTCTACTGTTAGTCAAACCGTATTTGAAAAAGACGATTTAGGATCATTAACAGAAACTGGATCTTGGCACTTAAATCATTCTAAACACAGAGCTAAAGCTGGTTTTGCTTATGACAATGGTAGGAAATGGAACTTAGGAGTTGCATACAAGTATGACGGTGGTTTCGAAGCTAGTATGGGTAACTTCTACTCAGGTACTGTAGAAAGCAGAAACATTGTTGACACTAACCTAGGATATGATATAAATGCTAAGACTAAAGTTAGTATGAATATTGTTAATCTTATGGACGAGGCGTACAGTATGCTTCCAAATATGCCAACACTAGGAAGACAAGTTATGTTCTCATTAAAACGTGACTTTTAAGAATTAATAAATTATTATAAAAAAAAGAGCAATAGAAATATTGCTCTTTTTTTTGTTAAAGATCTTCAAAAATTGAAAATAAATTAGGATATTTATACTATAAAATTAAACAATGAGTAAACCACGATTTATAAATGAATTAAACATTCCTGCTGTTGCAGCACCAATGTTTTTAATTTCAGGGCCAGAATTAGTAATAGAATGTTGTAAAAATGGGATTTTAGGTACTTTTCCAGCATTAAATCAAAGAACTTCAGAAGGCTTTGAAGAGTGGTTAATTGAAATAAAAACAGAACTAAATAAATTTGAAAAAGAAACTGGAAAAAAAGCAGCTCCTTATGGTGTAAATCTTATAGTTCATCAAACTAATCCAAGGGTTCAGGCTGATTTAGCTCTGTGTGTTAAACATAAAGTTCCAATTATAATAACATCACTAGGAGCAGTAAGCCAACTAGTTGATGCAGTACATTCTTATGGAGGACTGGTGTTTCATGATGTTATTAAAAAAAGACATGCAGAAAAAGCATCTGAAGCTGGAGTTGACGGGCTGATACTAGTTGCTGCAGGTGCTGGAGGACACGGAGGCACCATTAACCCTATGCCTTTCATTTCTGAAGTTCGATCTTTTTTCAAAAAAACAATTTTACTTTCAGGATGTATATCAAGTGGAAGAGATATTGCTTCTGCAATACAAATGGGTGCAGATCTAGCTTACATGGGTACTAGATTTATAAACACTAAAGAAAGTATGGCTGAAGAAGAGTATAAAGACATGATTATCAACTCTAAAGCAAGTGACATTATATATACTGCTTCAGTTTCTGGAGTAGCAGCAAACTTCTTAAAACCAAGCTTAGAAGCTATGGGAATTACTGAAGAAACTTGGAGTAAAAAAGGTAAAATAGATTTTGGCAAAGAAATGGATACAGAAGCAAAAGCTTGGAAAACTATTTGGTCTGCTGGACAAGGAGTAACTTCAATAAAGGATTCTCCTAGCTGTAAAGATTTAATAAATTCATTAAAAGAAGAGTTTACAAATTCAATTAACGAACAAACAGAAATGTTGAAAAAATATAGTTAATTTTTTTATTGACCTAGAAGAACTTTACTAATAATCATCTTTCTAACTTCTGTAGTCCCCGCTCCAATTTCTAATAATTTATTTGCGCGATACAAACGATTGGCTTCACTTTCCCACATATAACCCATTCCTCCGTGAATTTGAAGTGTCTCATCTAAAACTCTATTAGAAGTACTAGCAGCATGCATTACTGAAGCAGCTGTGTTCATATGAATTGCCCCTCTACCCCCTTCTTTCTTATCTATTGCATCGCATTCCGATAAAACTACGTATACCAATGCTCTAATAGATTGAACCCAAGTATACATATCAGCCAACTTAGACTGAATCATTTGAAAGCTTGAAATAGGTTTTCCAAATTGCTCTCTTATTTTAGCATACTCTACAGAAATTTCTAAAGCTCTTTCACTTATTCCAAGAGAAATAGGCGCTATCATTGCGCGTTCAAAATCAAGTCCATTCATTGCAACAACATGACCTTGACCTTCTTTTCCTAAAATATTATTTACAGAAACTTTAAAATTTTCAAAAAACAATTCTGATGTTTGACTTCCTCTAAAACCCATTTTCTTTAATTTTGACACAACCATAAACCCTGGGTTATTGGTTTCAACTACAAAAGCAGTAATCCCTTTATTGCCTTTGTTAATGTCTGTTTTTGCGTAAACTATAATAACATCAGCAATTGAACCGTTAGTTATGTATGTTTTACTACCATTTAAAATATAATAATCTCCTTCTTTTTTTGCTGTAGTTCGCATTGATCCCAACGCATCAGACCCTGCTCCTGGTTCCGTTAATCCTAAAGCACCTACTAATTCTCCACTGCAAAGTCCAGGTAAAAATTTTTCTTTAATATATTGTGAACCATTTCGGTAAATATTATCTAAACATAAATTATCGTGAGCAACCCAACTTAATGCCATCGCGTGGTTCCATCTACCAAATGCTTGACAAACCAAACCTGCCTGCATATAACTCATTCCTGCCCCACCAAACTCAGGACCGACAGTTAAACCAATTAATCCCGCATCGCCCATCTTTTTAAAAATACCCTCTGGCCACCACTCTTCATTATCCATTTTTTCAGCTAACGGATATAATTCTTTTTTCCCAAATTTATCAGCAGCATCTAATACAGCTTCCTGTTCTTCATTTAAGCCAAATTGTGTGTTTTTTAATTGCATTTATTTAATATTCTTATATGTTTAATATGGAGATTATTTTTTTATAAAAATAAAGATTTTAATTTAAAATACAATTTAATTGTTGCATTAACAACATTGATTAATGTTTTAAATTGTTAATTCATATAAAATAAATTATTTTTAATGAAAATCTAAAACACTATGACTAAAAAAGAAGTATATATAGTTTCAGCTGTCAGAACACCATTAGGAAGTTTTGGAGGTGTTTTTGCAAATATTTCGGCCACTAAATTAGGTTCCATTGCTATTAAAGGAGCTCTAGATAACGCAAATATAGATTCAAAAAACATTGATGAAGTATTTATGGGAAATGTATGCTCTGCTAACTTAGGTCAAGCACCAGCTCGACAATCAGCTTTAGCTGCTAATATTCCTAATTCAGTCCCATGCACAACAGTTAACAAAGTTTGTTCTTCTGGATTAAAATCAATCATGTTTGCTGCTCAAAGCATTATGTTAGGTCAAGCTGATGTTTTAGTTGCAGGAGGTATGGAAAACATGTCTAACATCCCTTACTACGTGCCAAAAGCTAGGTTTGGCTATAAATATGGTAATTCAGAACTAATTGACGGCTTACACAAAGACGGATTACTTGATCCATACGATGAAATTGCTATGGGAGTATTTGCAGACAAAACAGCAGAAAAATATGATATTTCTAGAGAAGAACAAGATGCTTTTGCCATTAGGTCTTATAAAAATTCTGAAGCAACTACTAAAAGTGGAGTTTTTAAAAAAGAAATCATAGGAGTTTCTATCCCTCAACGAAAAGGAAATCCTATAATTGTCGATGAAGATGAAGAATACAAAAATGTAAAATTTGAAAAAATTCCACAATTAAGAGCTGCATTTTCTAAAGACGGAACAGTAACTGCCGCTAATGCTTCTACTATTAATGACGGAGCTTCTGCATTAATTTTAGCAAGTGTAGAAGCTGTTAAAAAGTTTGATTTAAAACCAATTGCTAAAATACTGTCTTTTGCTGATGCAGCACAAGCCCCACAGTGGTTTACTACTGCTCCAACCATTGCAGCACCAAAAGCATTAAAACTAGCAAAAATGTCTACTAATGATGTTGATTTTTTCGAAGTAAATGAAGCCTTTTCTGTCGTTCCATTAGCCTTTAATAAAATATTAGATATCGATATTAATAAAGTAAACGTTCACGGAGGAGCAGTTTCATTAGGCCATCCATTAGGTGCTTCAGGCGCTAGAATAGTAACCACACTAAATAATGTATTGCAAACTAAAGATGCGTCTGTAGGATGTGCCGTAATTTGTAATGGTGGTGGTGGTGCTAGTTCAATTGTAATTGAGAGGGTTTAAACTGATTGTTATTTAAATTAAACTAATTTAAAATCACCCTTAATTTAATTAGTATTTATTTACTATTTTTAATCGACTATGGAAAATGAAAGCATTAGTAAGTTAATCCCTTTAATTATACTAGTAAGTTTAGGTGTCATTGAATCATTTGGCGGATTATACTTTAATGACAAAAGGTCTAAAAACGATCTAACTATTGAACTTATCTCCCTGACTGTTTTGCCTACGTTAATTCAACCAGCCATTCTAGTTTTTGTTTTATTTACAATGAATTTTTGGTTCCCTTCTTTTGAAGACTATTTTATAAATGCATTTTTTTTATGGCATATTTTAGCTTTTATAATCTTAGATGATCTTACTCAATATTTATGGCATAGACTCTCACATGAAAATTCATTTATGTGGAAGCTTCACCGCCCTCATCATGTTGTTGAAGAAATGGGTGTTTTAGTGACTTATAGAAATGCTGTTTTATATTATGCATTTATGCCAGGAATCTGGTTTTCTGCGCTTTTAATCTATGTAGGTATGACAGAAGTTTATTTATATTATTTACCTGTAAAAATGACTATTATCTTACTTGCTCATAGTGAAATTAGATGGGATAGATTTTTATATAAATACAAGATTTTACACCCACTGGCTTGGATAGTTGAACGAACCATCTCCACTCCTTGTACACATTACGCTCACCATGGTTTAACTTCTAAGGATGGAGTATCTAATCCTAATGGAAACTATGGTAATTTATTATTTTTTTGGGATATTTTATTTGGAACTGCTAAAATAACTAGAAAATATCCTACAAAATTTGGTGCCTGGAACAAAATGAAAGAACCTTGGTATGTTCAATTATTATTTCCGATTATTAGATCTAAAGATTCAAGAAGTGAATTAAGTTCAGTTAAAACGGATATGGATTTCGATCCTTCGAAAGACTATAAAGACTACGATTCTTAAAAAATATATGAAAAAAATAAAAAATAAAATAGTTGTTATTACTGGAGCAGGATCAGGAATAGGAAGATCTCTTGCGATAAAATTATACCAAAATGGAGCTAAATTAGCATTAAACGATTTTAATGAAAATGCACTTAAAGAAACTATTAAGTTAATCGGATCCAAAAGTGAAATATATACTGAGATATTTGATGTATCTAATAAAGAGGATTTTGATCAATTTGCAAAAAATGTAATTCAACATTATAAAAAAGTAGATATTGTTATTAATAATGCAGGAATAACTAACGGAAATTCTTCTGCATCAGAAACAACTATGGAGGCTTACAATAAAGTCCTAGGAGTTAATTTATGGGGAATGATTTATGGAACCTTAGCTTTTTTACCAGAACTAAGAAAACAAAAGGAATCAAGTGTTGTAAATCTTTCCAGTATCATGGGGGTTTTAGGAACTCCATATCAATCGGTTTACAGCACCTCCAAATTTGCTATAAGAGGATTTAGTGAAGCTTTAGCAGCAGAAGAATTATGCAACAAAACAGGAGTTATTGTAACATGTGTTCATCCAGGCGGAATTAAAACTAATATCGTTAGAAATATTGAAGGTCAAAACTTAAGTGAAGAACAGTTAAAAAAACTTGATGCTCATTTTCCAACAACTGCTGATCAAACTGCAGATAAAATTATTTATGCTATCCAAAAAAAGAAAACTAGAATAGTTATTGGGCCAGACGCTAAATTCATATATTTCCTTTCAAGATTTTCACACAGACTATCAATGAAATACCTAGTTAATTGGGCGAAAAAATTAATGAAAATTTAACAATGAAAAAAAAATTAAGTTTCTCGCTTTTATTGTTTTCAATATTTCTATCTATTTCTATTATTAGTTTTTTTCCTGAAAAATTTTCAACTTACTTAATTAATTACAACATAGATAAAAATCAAAACAGATTTAACTTCAAAAAAGATGAAATTGCTGTCTTCACAATAGGAACAGGCTCCCCTTTAGGCGCTCAAAGAGCAAATTCTGGAACAGCAGTATTTCTAAATGAAAAATTTTTCCTTTTTGATGTTGGCGATGGCGTTGTCCAAAAGGCTGAGAATATGAATTTACCATTAAATCAATTAGATGGTATTTTTATCACTCACTATCATTCAGATCATTATATAGACCTTCCTTATATGATTAATAGATCCTGGGTTTTGGGTAGAAATCAAGATTTGAATGTTTATGGGCCTACTGGTCTTAAAGAAATATTAGATAGTAATAAATCCTTTTTAAAATTAGAAAATAAATATAGAGTTGATCATCACGGTCCAGAATTAATGAATACTAAATATGCATTAGGAATTCCTAATGAATTTGAAAATTTAGACAAACAAATTATTTATAATAAAGATGGAGTAAAAATAACCGCTTTTAATGTTGATCATTATCCGGTTATTCCAGCAGTTGGATACTCGATTGAATTCAATAACAAAAAAATCGTTATAAGTGGAGATACTAAAGCAAACAAAGTTGTTTTTGAAATGGCTGAAAATGCTGATTTATTAATTCACGAGGTAATTCTAAATTCTTTATTAAAAAAAACAGCTACAATTCTTGATAATAAATCAATGAAAAGAAATTCTCGTATTGTCACTGACATTCAAGATTATCATGCTAGTCCAAAAGAAATCATCAAACTGGCTAATAAAGCAAATGTAAAAACACTCATATTGACTCATTTGATTCCTGCACCTGATAACATTGTTATCAAAAATTTATATAAAAAGGAAACTAAAGGCTTTCAAGGAAAAATTTACTTAGCAAATGATGGTGATAAATTTATAGTTAAATAGAAATGAAATCCTTGTTTAAAATCAAACTTATAATAATACCAACGCTAATTATAGTTTCATTTTTAATTGGAATATTTGTAGCTGTTTCAAATATTAATTCCTCAGTACAGAATAACGAATTCTCAATAAAAAACGGAAACTGGATTGTAAATCCCAATATGGATTTACAAAACAATTTCCAAAGAGCATACGTCTCTAGAATTGGTGTTTTTGCTCTTGATGAAAAAGAAGCTATTTATTTCTTGTCAAGTAAAGATAACATGGGTAAAAATTTATCCTCTGATTTCGATTATGAAATAACTGGAAATCCCCCAGCTGGCAGGTATTGGAGTTACACATTATATGGCGAGGATTATTATCTAGTAAATAACAAAACTGATGTTTATACTATTAATAAAGAAAATTTTGAAAAAAATTATCCAATAACCATATCCTCTTCAAGAAAGAATTCAAATTGGTTGCCCTCTGGAAATGAAAAACAATTTCATATTACTTTAAGATTATATAACCCCGATAAAGAAGTATATATCAACTTAGATTCTATAGAACTTCCCTTAATTAAAAGAATAGAAAAATGAAAAAAATATTTTTCTATTTATTGTTTTTATTATTGATGAGCTTTGTTTCATATCAATTAACAATAAATTATATTCCAAAATTAGTTTACGAAGTCTTTCATTATAAAATTGAAAAAAATCAAAACATAAAGGATAATGAAATAAAACATTTTGACATTCCAAGCGATCAGTCTAGAGATGTAGTAATGCCAAATCCTGATTTTTTATATTCTGTTAGTTTTTATGATCTATCTAAAAAAGATTTGAATTTAAAAGGAAATATGCCTGATTCTACCTATTGGTCTGTTTCGTTTTACAAACCAAACACAATTAACTGGTATGTGAAAAATGATCAGGAATTTAACACCAATAAACTGGATCTCAAACTATCTCTAAATAATAATTTAAAAGAAAATACTATACAATCACCTGTTGAAAAAGGTTTTATGATCATCAGAATACTTGTAGAGAAAAAAGACAAAGAATCTATAGATTATTACAAGTCTCTTCAAAAAAGTATTGTGATTAAATAGTTTTTGTATACATTTTTATTTAAATTAGTATTTTAATACTAATTATTATATGAGGAAGCTTAAAAAATTAATTGTAAAACTAATTGGTTCTTCAATAAAAATTGATAGAGAAGCCAAAGGTCGCAAAATACAAAATATTGCTCCACTTCCAGAAAAAGTATATTGGGATAATAATGTTAAAATTCATAAAACACAAAACGGAATTGAATATGTAAAAACCCCTTCAAAATGTTTTTTAAATCTACCTGACTATAATTTTAATGAAAACTATTTTGATTTACATGGAATAAAAATTCATTATGTAGATGCAGGCCCAAGTGATGGCAAAATCTTGTTACTTCTTCATGGTCAACCTGTATGGTCCTACTTGTACCGCACAATGATTCATGACTTGGTATCTAAAGGATATAGGTGTATTGCACCAGATCTAATAGGTATGGGTAAATCAGATAAGCCTATTTCAATTAAATATCATACATATGAAACACATTGTGAAAATATTCTGACTTTTATTAATGGGCTTAAGTTAAAGAACATGACTCTTTTTTGCCAAGATTGGGGAAGTCTTATTGGGCTTAGAATTGCTGGTGAAAACCCTAATTTATTTTCAGGAATAATTGCAGCTAATGCTGAACTTCCAAATTTTACTAAAGAAACAAATCCTCTATATATTCCAGAAACAATTGAAATTAACACTAAAATCAAAAGTTTTGTTGGTGCTATGGCTTATTATTCTCTTGGAGGGTTTGCTGTAGAAAGCTTTCAAGCATGGATACTCTACTGTTTAACGGCTCCAATGGTTGATATTAAAAGTATTATGAAATTATCTTTTTCAAGAAATTTTAAAAAAAGTGATGATATTCTCAATGCTTACAGCGCTCCATTCCCCTCTTTCATTTACATGGCAGGACCTAGAACATTACCTTCAATGAATGCTGGTATTACAGGACAGACTTTAAAAGCAATTGAGGGTTTAAAAAAATTTGAAAAACCTTTTTTATCTTTAATTGGATTACAGGATAAGCTGCTTGGAACTCCAAGAATTCAGAACAGATTTATAAAAATGGTTCCAGGGGCTAAAGGTCAGAATCATGAGCAATTCAAAGAAGCCAATCATTTTATTCAAGAAGATATTGGTGAAATGATGGCAGATAGAATGCATAAATTTATAGTGAAAAATAAAATTTAATGAAAAAAAAAACTTTAAAAATAATTGGACTTATTTCTGGAATAATAATAATATTTTTTATTTTCTTACCTACATTGTTAAATAACGCAGGTTTACATCCAGTCTTTGAAGGAAGTAAAAACTATGATTTTAAAAATAAAAAAGCTGTAATTATTTCTACAAGCCATAGTGTATTAAGTAAGCCTGGGGAGACTGATGGTAAATTAACTGGAGTATTTGCATCAGAATTAACCGTACCATATTATGAATTCATTAATTCAGGAATTGAAGTTGATATAGCAAGTATAAAAGGAGGTGAAATCCCTATTGATCCTGAATCATTTTTTTATGCAATTAAGACTAAAGAAGATGATAGGTATCTTGATGATAATATTCTTCTGAAAAAAGTTAAAAACTCAATATTAATTGATGATTTAGAAATGAATCAGTATGATTTAGTATTTATTTCTGGTGGATGGGGAGCAGCCTATGATTTAGGTTACTCTGAAATTCTTGGAAAAAAAATTAGTCAAGCCTATTACAACAAAAAAACTGTAATAGGGGCTGTATGTCACGGAGTTTTGGGTTTTATTAAAGCCAAAGATTCTTTGGGTAACTTAATTATAGAAAACAAAAGAATGACAGGGGTTACAAGTAAACAAATCAAAGAATTAGGAATTGACTTTACACCACAACACCCTGAAGATGAGTTAATAAAAGCAGGTGTAATATTTGAGAGTAAAACAGCATTTAGAGATGTATTTGCTAATCTAACAGTCTACGACGACGAAGCTAAGTTTGTAACTGGACAAAATCAAAATGCTGGACACGAAACACCTCAAAAGATGATGGAAATCTTAAAAAATAAAAATGAATAATTTTTTTAAAATATTGTTTCCAAAAAAAGCTGATAATAGTTTTAAGGGCTACAAAATTATCATATATAGTTTACTTTTTTTTAATATCCTTTTTTTTGCAAGAAGCTTAATACATCTTTTTCTTCAAGATGCTGGTTTAATGCAAATAGCTGGTTTAAAAGAATTAGTTGGTATTCCAGATCCTAATCAAATAATATACTTTTTTGGTCACCTATGGGGGCTAAACCAATTATTATTATCAATTGTGGGGTTTGTTATTATATTAAGATATAACAATCTAATTCCATTACTTTTTTTAATATACTTCTTTCAACTAATTGGCGGACCATTTATCTCAAATTTTATCATGGAAAGTGATATGAGTATTTACTATTCCAAAACTCCACCAGGATTATATTTAAGAAGAATTGGTCCTGTTGTTTTTATATTGTTATTTGTATTATCTTTTAAAAAAAGAAAACAATAATGAAAAGGTTTTTTCTTTTAATAGCATTTTTTGAAATTCTAGCAGGGATAGTTTTGTTTTTTGCTGCTGATAAAATACCTGAATTTAATAATGTCAGTCAACTTACTTTAGGTTTTGCGAAAATGTATGGCGTAGCCGCATTTTCCCTTGGACTTTTCGCATTATATATTTGGAAATTTTTTAATCTTAATAATTTACACAAACCTTTTTTAATTATATTTTCAATTTTTAATATCGGAATAGCTTACGCAGTTATTCAATCAAACTTGAGTTCTGGATTTGAAACTCCTGCACCTGGATTTTTTCATCTTGTGTTAGGATGTATTGGTATATATTTTATAATTAAAAAAAAAAGTTTAGCAAATAATTTCAGTAAGCTTCTACTCTACTCATTTGCAATAATAACAACTGCTTTAATTACGACTAATTACGTTCTGTTTGCATTGCCAACAACAGTAAGCGACAAGTCTTTTTTTAGAATAATACTACTTTTTATAATTCTTGTTTTTCCAGGGTTGTACTATATAAATAAAGTAGCTAATAAAAAACTAAAAGGTTCAATTAAAAAAATACTTTTTATCTCCATTTCAGGATCCATGTTAGCTTGGATTATTCAGCTTATCGAGATTCATCTTTACCATTTTGAAATAGGAGTTGACTCTCCAATAGGATTTTTTGAAGATGAATTTACAAGGACCTGGAAATATTTTTTACCTACACTGTTGTTAAGCGAAGTGATATGGTTTTACCTTAAAAATAAGCTAAAGCTTGTTTATACTGGTTTTTCAATTATCATAATTTTTTCATTTATATCATTTTATAATTCATTTGTTTTTTCTGACTCTAATCCTGCAGTATACACAGATCTATCATTGAATAAAACAGTTAGTCCTAATGTAATTTTAATTGTTGCAGACGATTTAGGGTACAACGACATTTCATATAATGGTAATACATTAATAGAGACTAAAAATATTGATCAAATAGCTAAAAACGGAATTAATTTTTCTAGAGCTTATGCAACAGCTTCAGTATGTGCGCCTTCAAGAGCTGCATTTTTAACAGGCAACTATCAACAGAGATATGGATTTGAATTCTTACCGGATCTATTTAATTATAGTCCTAGGGTTAGAAAAGCAGATTTTAAAAGATTTGGACATCAAGATAATTTCAAAAAATGGTATGAAAATGATACTCCTATTAATAAAAGAGGTTTAAATCCTTTTGTAAATACAATAGGAGATTATTTAAAGAAAATGGGTTACCAGACTTCTGTAATTGGAAAGTGGCATATGGGAACACATTCAAAATTTAATGCTACAAATTTTGGATTTGACTTTCATTATGGAATTTCAGGGGCTGGATCACTATACGCTCCAATTAATCAGGATAATATTATAGAATCTAGACATACATGGGATTTTGCTGACTTTATAACTTGGCAGGTAACTAATTATCACACTCTAGAAAATGGAAAAAAAACAATTCCAAAAAATTCAGAATATTTAACAGATGTTTTTACAAAAAGAGCTGTTGATTACATTAAAGTAAATAAAAATATACCATTTTTTCTACACTTATCTCATATGGCTCCTCATGGACCTTTTCAGGCTCAAAAAAAATATTATGACCAGTTCTCACACATTAAGGATCATAATAAAAGAGTTTATTATGCTATGATAAAGAATTTAGATGATAGTATTGGTGAAATTAAAAAAGCTCTTAATGATGAAGGAATTGCGGAAAATACATTAATTATTTTTACAAGTGACAATGGTGGGGCTACTTATACTAGAGCCACAGATAATTCACCCTACATTGGAGGAAAGATGTCTAATTTTGAAGGAGGCACTATTGTTCCGATGATGATGGAATGGCCAGAAAAAATCAAACCCCAAGAGAATTATTCAAATATGGTTAGTTTACTTGATATAGTGCCTACTATTTTAGATGCTGTTAACTCGCCATCAAAAAATAATAAGTTTGATGGTGTTTCGCTACTACCCTATTTAAGTTCAAATGAGAGTATTCCTCACAAAGAATTATTTTGGAAAACCGGTTATGTGAAATCTATAATTTCTGAAAATTTCAAACTGCATATAAACGAAAAAGAAAATTTCGAGATATTAACTAAAATTGATGAAGATCCTTCAGAAAAAATTAATTTAATATCAAAATACCCTAAAAAAGCTCAAGAACTAACTGAAAAATGGAATAAATGGAATATGACATTAAAAAAATCAAAATGGGATTCAAACGCTGATGTTTATATTCCAGTAAGTAATTCAGTAAATTCTAAAAAATATTATTTTCCTTGGTAAAATGAAAGATATAAAAAACAACAACTTAACAATTGAATCAGTTTCAAACGGACCGTTATTTGGACAAACTTTTAATCTTGAAATGGTAAGTAGCTTACCATTAATAAAAAGAAAATTTATTCTTTCTAGAATTCCTTTTATTCCTTATTCAATAAAATTGAAATTATTTTCACTTTCTAAAAAAGAAGTAAATAGTAATGGTTTAATATTACATGGTGGTGGTCCAATTTACAGCAATAGTACTATCCAAGACAATGAGTGTTGTAGCCCACTAGAATTAGATCCAAAAGATCCTCATTTCATAGAAAAAACTTCAGGTGGTTTAAAATTAGAAAAAGATGATCCATTAGTTCAGGTTGCAAAATATCCCAATCGAGTTATTGGAAACTTTACAGCATTTAATAGGTTTTTCACTGATATTTCAAGTGAGTTTATAGCGAGCTCTATTAACAGGAAACTGATTCCTACAAGTTCAAAAGAGCAAATAATAGAAGCTTATATTAAAAGTGTTAAAGAATGTAAAAAACTAGAGAATAAAATAATTTTAGAACAAACAGCTACATTCGCATTTAGATCTAAAAATCGTGGTGATGTTAATGAACCTTCAAAAGATACAATTACAGGAACTATGCTGTTTGTATGGGGAATAAAAGGTGAAGTTTTTAATGGTACTGTAATTGGTGGAACAGGCATTTTTAAAGGCATTAGCGGAGAATTTACAAGAGAACGTTTATTAGCCCCAAACTTCTCTGGTGCTGAAACTTTTAGAATTACATTTCCAACTATAATAAAACCAGATTACTATCCGATATAAATAGATTAAAGGGCTTTAAAATCATTTGCTATTTTTTTCGATATCTCCTTTTTTCTTTTTTCATATCTATCTATTCCTTCTTTAGTCAAATATGGATAATGATGCTCCATAATTTCCATTATAGTATTTGAATACTTTGATTTAGAATCTTCTAAAACTTCCCATTTAGTTAATGATGAATTAACTATTGCCCAGCTATTTTTTGCAAAAGTTGAATACTGACCTTTGTGTGATTCTTTAAGCATAAAACCGTTTTCAATAGCAATGTTAACGTATGTTGTGGTAAACTTCTCATTTCCTCTTATAACATCTCTAAAAACAGATTTAGCATTAGGAACCAAATTAATAATCTCTAAAATATCTCTAAAGAAAAAACGATAACTAATCAAAAAAATAAGATGATTTTTAAAAATTTTATATAACGATAATTCTTTAAGTAACTCCTTTTGATTCACCTCATTTTCCACCAATTTTCTTATCATATAATAGATTATATAATCCATTAAATCTCTTTTTGTTTTAAAATGATAAGTTAAATTTCCAGGACTAATATTATTATATTCAGCTATGTCTTGAAGCCTTACATTAGCTAAACCCTTATTATTAAATAACAATATAGATGACTCAACAATTTTAATTCTTGTACTACTCACATTTTGATATTAAATTTTGTTTAATTAGTATAAAAATACTAAATTTAAAGAACATGCTTATAATATTAAGAACAATTTATGACTAATTTTATTCCCAACCCATCTAATTTCTTAAATACCGAAAATACAAATAAAATTATATTATTCTATTTCTTTAAATTTTCTAAATTTTCAAATAGCTCAGAATTTCTAATTAGTATATCAAATAATAAAATTAATTGTCTTCACTGGTTTAATTGTCAATATACTAATATTGGAAAAGAAGATTTTTGGACTAATGCAGCAATTATTGAGTTTGAAAATAAAGAAATATTAGAAAAAGCTTTTAATAATAAATTAGAATTCAATACCATAAAAGCTTTACAAGTTTTTATGGTATTACCTAAAAATCCATCTAGATTATTACTTAATTTTTTAAAACTATTTAGGCCAGTTGGATATCTTTTTAAATTATTTAAAAATTCATCAATAGAAGAGCTGATTGAAAACAATAATAGTGAGATTCTTCCAAGCAAAAAACAAACTGAACGACTTTTAAATGAGACTTCTAATAAAAAAGCTTACATGATTAACCTATTAGAAGCCAGAGAAACAGCTAAATACAGTGATCTGTCTATCGTGATAAGCGGAAAAGAAGCCTATTATAAAAAATATGGCAATATCGCTTCAAGAAGTGTACTTTTAATGGGAGGTGACATAACATATGTTGGAAGATTTAATGGTGAACCTTTAATTGAATTTAATGTTCCAAACGATACTAAGGGAAATTGGCAAGCTTTAGGGATCATGGAATATCCCCTTGCAAGGAATATGCTTGATCTTGAAAAAATGCCTGGATATAAAGAAGCACTAAAACACAGAGATGCTGGATTAAAAAAAACATTTAACTTATATTCTACAAAATAGATTATGAAAACAAAAACTTTTCTAAATGACACTGGAGCATCAATACCAGTTGTTTGTGGGCCAATGTACCCAGGTTCTAATCCTGAGTTAATAGCAGCTGTTTCAGAAGCTGGTGGTTTTGGTGTAGTTCAACCACTTTCTTTAACTTTTTTATATGGTCATGATTTCAGAGAAGGACTTAAACTTATTAAAAAATTAACTAAAAAACCCTTTGGGGTTAACTTTACAATTTTTGGAGGTGCTAATCAAAAGTATCATGATCAAATGAAAAAATGGATGGACATTTCCATTGAAGAAGGTGTAAAATTCTTTCTAACCTCACTAGGAAAGCCTAATGAAATTGTAAAAGTTGCAAAACAAAATGGAATTAAAGTTTATCATGATGTCCCAAATAAAAAAGTTGCTCTTGCTATGGTTGATTGCGGAGTTGACGGACTAAATTGTATAAACTGGAGAGCGGGTGGACAAACTGGTATTCAATCTGCTGAAAAGTTTATAGAAGACTTGAAAGATGTTAAAATTCCTTTAATATGTGCCGGAGGTGTTGGAAATAAGGAAGACTACAAAAAGGTGTTAGAAATGGGTTATGCTGGAGTTCAGCTTGGTACTAGATTTCTTGCATCTGAAGAATGCATAGTTACTAACAGTTATAAACAAGCTATTGTAGATTCTAATGAAAAAGATATAGTATGGACAAACAAAATAGCTGGAAACAACTCATCTGTTATAAAAACTAAAGATATAATGAAAGGAGGGCTTAGAACCGGTCCAATTATTAATTTTATGCTTAGAAGTGATAAACTTAAAAAATACGCAAGAATGTATTTAATGAATAAAGGATTAAAAAATTATAGTAAAACTGCATTTGATGATTCAATCAAATTTTGGCAAGCAGGAAAGGGTGTTAATGGAATAAAATCAATTGAAAGTTGTGCAGATATCTTAAAAGAGTATAAGTTATAAAAATGAAAAATAAACTTCTAAAATTCTTTGTAGGTTTTTTGTTATTTATCGCAGTCTTTTCGATATGGTTTTATCAAAATTGGTATAAAATGCCTAAGTATATTGGTGATTGGAAAAACCCCATTGGGAAAAATATTATAGTAAATTGGGAAAAAGGGCCAGAAATAAGAACTAGTGACAAACCAAATGTTATAGTCATTTTAGTTGATGATTTAGGGTTTAATCAAATAAGCGCTTATGGTGGTGGTATGTCTAATGGAAGTTTTAAAACACCAAACATAGATAAGTTAGCTAATGATGGGGTATTGTGTACCAATGGATATTCATCAAGCGCTGTTTGTTCACCCTCAAGAGCATCTTTACTTACAGGAAGATTTCCTACAAGGTTTGGATATGAATTCACTCCCACTGCTTCAACCTTCATGAAAGGTTTAAATCTTTTTTCAAAAGACAATGGTGTAGCTCCTTTTATATATCATGACGATAAAGAAAAAAATATAATTGAAATTGAAAAAATGGGACTTCCTAGATCAGAAACAACAATTTCTGAAATGTTAAAGCCACAAGGTTATCATAATATACATATTGGAAAATGGCACTTAGGACACTCTAAAGAATTTTTACCAAGAAAACACGGTTTTGACGAGAGCTTAAGAATGGACCAAGGCTCTCTTTTTTTACCTGAAGATGATCCTAATGTTATAAATGCAAAACTAGAATTTGATCCAATTGACAAACTTCTATGGGGAAATTTGCCTTATGCGGTTAATTTTAATGAAGGCCCACGAATGAAACCAAAAGGTCATCTAACAGATTATTTAACATCTGAAGCTGTTAAAGCTATTAAAAAAAACAAGAATAGACCTTTCTTTTTATATATGGCCTATTGGGCAGTTCACAGTCCATTACAAGCAAAAAAAGAGGATTACGAAAGGTTAGATTATATTAAAAATCATGAAGAGAGAGTATTAGCTTCAATGGTAATGTCAGTAGACAGAGGAGTTGGTGAAATTCGGAAAGCATTAAAAGATAACGGAATTGATAATAATACAATTATTGTATTCACAAGTGATAACGGAGCTCCAGGTTATATTGGATTACCTGATTTGAACAAGCCATTCAGAGGGTGGAAGTTAACTAATTTTGAAGGAGGAATTCACGTGCCTTTTATAGTCAACTACCCTAGTAAAATTCCTGCTGGAAGCATATATGATGGACGTGTTTCTAATATGGATATTTTTTCAACATTTTCAAATATTGCTAAGGCTGATTATTACAAAAAATCTGAACTAGATGGTGTTGATATACTCCCCTATTTAAGTGGTGAAAAAGATGGAGAACCAGAAAGAATACTTTTTAATAAGTCCGGAAATTACTCATTTTTAATAAAAAATGGATGGAAATTACAAGTAGATTTAATTCAAAATAAAAAATGGTTATTTAACCTAAATGTTGATCCTACAGAAAAAACTGACTTAAGCAAAATGAATCTCGATAAAATGAAAGAACTTGAAGAAGTTTTAAATGATAAAATATCTGAGCAATCTAAACCAATTTGGCCGAGTTTACTTGATGCACCCATATTTATTGACAAAACACAAAACCAAGAAGTTAATACAAAAGACGAATATATATATTGGGCTAACTAAAAAAATAAAAAATGATAAAAGAAAAATTTGATTTAACTAATAAAGTTGCTGTCATAACAGGAGCATCGAAAGGTATTGGAAAAGCTATGGCTTTAGGACTTGCTGAGTTTGGAGCTATTATTGTAGTTAGTAGTAGAAAACAAGAAGCAGTCGACCAAGTAGCAGAAGAGTTTACAAAGCTTGGTTTTTCAGTATCTGGAATCGAATGCCATGTTGCTAAAAAAGATGACAGATTGAAACTTGTCGAAAAAGTCATAAAAAAATATGGTAGAATCGATATTTTAATTAATAATGCAGGAACAAATCCCTATTTTGGACCAATTAGTAAAATGCCAGAAGACTTATATCAAAAGACTATGGATATCAACGTTAATTCTGCAATCGAGTTAAGTAATTTAGTCTACCCACATATGAAAAAACAAGGTGGGGGAAGCATTATACACATCAGTTCAATTGAAGGGTTACACCCATCTCCTTTCATGGCTGCTTATAACATTAGTAAAACAGCACTTATAATGGCAGGGAAAAATCAATCTATTGAGTGGGGAAGACATAACATAAGAGTTAACATGATTTGTCCTGGATATGTGAAAACAAAATTAAGTGCTGGTATACTTGAAAATGAGGTTTCTAAAAATGGTTTTTTAAAAAACGTATCTTTAGGTCGAGGGTCAACACCAGATGAAATGGCTGGATTAGCGGTATTTTTGGCATCAGACGCAAGCTCTTATATGACAGGTACTTCAATAGTTAATGATGGAGGTTTAATGAATGCTCCTTTAATTCCAATGCAATAAAAATAAAAAATGAACTTCGAATATCCACAAAAAACATTAGATCTGATAAAAAAAGTAGATCAATTTATGGAGAAACACCTCTTTCCTCACGAGCAAAAAGTATATGAATTTAGCAAGATTAATCTTTGGGAAAATTATCCAGAAATGGAAAACTGGAAAGTAATGGCTAAACAACAAGGATTATGGAATCTATTCCTTCCCAAAGGTTATGGTAATCTAAGTCCAGGATTAACAAACTTAGAATATGCTCCTCTGGCTGAAAAAATGGGAAGATTAGCCTTTGCTTCTGAAGTGTTTAATTGCTCTGCACCGGATACTGGAAATATGGAGACCATAGCTAAATATGGTACTGATAATCAAAAAGAACAGTGGCTAAAACCGATTATGAATGGTGAAATAAGGTCAGCATTTTTAATGACAGAACCTGCAGTTGCTTCTTCTGATGCTACAAATATTCAAACTTCTATTGAAAGGGATGGGGATGATTATGTTATTAACGGTAGAAAATGGTGGTCTTCTGGAGCTATGAATCCTCATTGTAAAGTATATATTGTTATGGGGAAAACAGATCCTGAAGCTGCTAAACATGTTCAGCAAAGTATGATTTTAGTTCCTGCAAATACTCCAGGTGTTAAGATTTTAAGACCAATGCAAGTTTTTGGAAGTGTTGATTCTCCTGAAGGTCATGCAGAAATTGAATTAAAAAACGTCAGAGTTCCTTTAAGCAACATACTACTAGGTGAAGGCAGAGGTTTTGAAATTGCACAAGGTAGATTAGGTCCTGGGCGAGTTCATCACTGTATGAGGTTGATTGGTGCTGCTCAAAGATCACTTGACTTAATGTGTAAAAGAGCTAATCAAAGAACTGCTTTTGGAAGAAATTTAATTAAATTTAGTAGTATTCGTCAAGAAATAGCTAAATCAGAATGTGAAATTCAACAAGCAAGATTACTCACTTTAGCAGCAGCAGATAAAATAGATAGATTTGGTGCGAAAGAAGCTAAAAACTTAATAGCTATGATAAAAATTACAGTCCCACAAATGGCTTGTGATGTAATTGATAGGGCTATACAGGTTCATGGCGGCATGGGTGTTAGTCAAGACACTCCTCTAGCGGGATTCTACGTATATGCTAGATGTATTAGATTAGCTGACGGACCAGATGAAGTCCATATGTTTCAACTTGGTAGAAATTTAGCAAAAGAACATGAGATATAAATATAAAATAGTTTTAATAACAGGAAGTGGATCAGGAATTGGAAAAGCTGCTGCATTAGCTTTTTCCAAAGAAGGTGGAACAATTGTTGTCTCTGACATAAATGAGGTTAATGGTTTAAAAACTGTTTCGGAAATAATTAAAAATAACGGAAAAGCTGTCTTTTTTAAAACTGATGTATCAGATTATATTATGGTTCAAAACCTAATGAATTTCATTATAAAAAAATATGGACGATTAGATGTTGCTATTAATAATGCAGGAGTTGGTGGAGATTTTACAAAAATAACAGATATAACTATAGAATCTTGGGACAAAACCATGTCAGTTAATTCAACAGGTGTATTTTATTGTATTAAAAATCAAATTCCAATTATGCTAAAACAAGGAAGTGGTGTTATTCTAAATACTTCTTCAATAGCTGGTATTAGAGGTTTGCCAAATGCCACTGCCTATTCGGCAAGTAAACATGCAGTAATTGGCATTACAAAAACCGTAGCTATGGAATATGCTAAAAACAACATTAGAGTTAATGCTATATGTCCAGTATTTACTGTCACTCCTATGTTTGATCCTGAAGCTATGGATAAAATAAAAGAAGGTATTTCAGAAAAATTAAAGGCAAATGTTCCAATGAAACGCTTTGCTAATGTAATGGAACAAGTTAATACTATGTTATGGTTATGTTCTGATGAAGCAAGTTTCATAACTGGTCAGGCGATTTCAGTTGATGGTGGACTAACTGCATAGATAGATAAGTATGGAACGAAAAGTGAGAAAAGGAGAAGAGTTAAATGAAATCAATCTCAAAAAGTTTTTAAAAGAAAACAATCTAATTTCAAATATAAAAAGTGATTTAGGTGTTTTGCAATATTCAAATGGTTTTTCAAACCTAACTTATCTATTAAATATTGAAGAAAAAGAATATGTAATTAGAAAACCTCCAAAAGGCGCTGTTTATGGTCATGATATGGGCCGCGAATATAAAGTTCTCAAAGGTTTAAATAATGGATTTGATAAAGCTCCAATTGCTTATGCTTACTCAAATGATATAAAAATTATTGGAACTCCTTTTTATTTGATGGAAAAAGTAAATGGAAGGATTATTACACCAAAAGAATTAAAAGAAAAAACTATTCTAGAAAAAGATTATTCTACAATTTCAAAAACCTGGTTAAATACAATGGTCGAACTACATCAATTAGACTATAATAAATTAGGATTATCAGACTTAGGAAAACCTGAGGGATACGTTGAAAGACAAGTAAGAAATTGGAGTAAACAATACCTTAAAGCAGCAACCTCAGATATTAAAGAGGCTAATTTTATAATGGAATGGCTTCATAACCATCAACCTAAACAATATAAACACAGTTTGATACACAACGACTACAAGTATGATAATGTAGTGTTTAGTTTAGAGTCATGGAAGAAAATTAATTCAATCTTAGACTGGGAAATGTGTACAATTGGAGATCCATTAATGGACTTAGGAACATCAATAGCTTATTGGGCAATGTCATCAGATCCTAAGGGACTTTTAAGTGCTTTTGATTATCCAACATCACTTAAAGGAAATCCTACCAGATTGGAAGTTGTTGACATGTATGAGAAAAAGACTGGGGAGCCTGTAAACAATTTTGTTTTTTATTATGTATTTGGACTTTTTAAAATTGCAGTTATTGTACAACAGATATATTACAGGTATAATAAAGGATTAACAACAAACGACAAGTTCAAAAACTTAAATCAAATTGCTGAAATATTTTGTAAAACTGGCTGGCAATCAATTCAAAAAAATAGAATAGAAAATCTCTTTTAATGAGTAAAATTTATTTATTTCGACATGCTCAAGCGTCATTAGGAAGTGATAATTATGATGTATTGTCATCAAAAGGTGAACTTCAAGCTGCAGAATTAGGTAAATACTTATGTAAAGAAAAGCTTGTTTTTGACAAGATTTATGTTGGTGATCTAAGAAGGCAACAACATACTCTTGAAATAGTTTCAAAAAAATATAATGAATCTGTAATTGCTATTCCTAAACCAATAGTTTTGAAAGATTTAAATGAACATCAGGCAACTGAAGCTATGAAGATAGAATTTCCTAGGATGATAAATGATCCATACTTGAAGTCATTAAAAGATAAAATAGAAAATAATCCCAAAAAACAACATACTTATATGATTTTAGGGTTTAAATATTTTTTACACAAGTGGGTGAAAAATGAAATAATTATTGAAGGTATTATTCCATGGGAAAAATTTAGATTTAATTCTGTAAATGCACTAAGATTAATTTTAAATGAAACAAAAAAAGATGAAACAATTGGCGTTTTTTCATCTGGCGGAACTATAAGTTCAATTGTAAGTGAGGTATTAAAGATAAATAATGAAATTGTAGTTGCTGACTTGAATTTTTCTGTGAGAAACACCTCTTTTTCTTCACTACTTTATTCAAATAAAGAAATAAACCTATTATCTTTTAACGAGTTACCTCACCTAAAAGATGATATGATAACATTTGTTTAAGAATTAAATTTAAATGAAATATTATTTCTTAACAACAATAAAAGTAGCAGTTGCCCCTGTAGAAAGATTCCATTGATTTGATGAGATAAGTTTTTGATTATCATCAAAAACTCTAAGTTCAGCAGTATTAGGTCCAGATTCACCCTGATTAAGAGCAGTAAACTCAATCTTATTAAATCCTTTATTCAAAGGGAGTTTAAAGCCAGCAAAAGAATTATCTAAATATAGATTGTAAATAACAATGGAGTCGTTAACTAAAATCCTGACCTTATCACCATCAACATATTCAAAATCTCTACATAAAATATTTACATATTCAGAAACAGTAGAAACATCGCCTAGATAAGCACCTTTACTATAGTCGTTAGGTTTTTTATCTTTTTCTTTTTTAAGTTTTTTAAGAAAAATGTCACCTGGATTTAAAAAAGTTTCATCATTATACAATAAACTAGACTTTTTTTTAGATTCTGATTTTTTTGAAATTGAAAAGTAATTAGGATTGTTAGGGCTAATCTGTACATTTTTCAAAACAGAAGAAACTGGGGGTAATAATTCTATTTTTCTTTTTGATGTTTCAACTTGAGGAAAGGAAATGAAAGAGCATAGCATAAATACTAAGGGTAGTGCTTTAATAAGATTAAAATAATTCATCGATTCAAACTAAAATAATTATTACAAAAACTATGCCTACAAATAAAAATACACAATATTTAAAAAGTGTTATGATATTAAACTAAAATTTTTCTTTTATTTAAAGTTCTTTATATATTTAAAGTAGGAGAAAAATCCTAGTATCAAAACAAAAGCCAATGAATAATATAAGAAATCTGGTGTAATAACTTTGTCCCCACTAGCATATGAATGTAAGCCAGATAAATAAAAATTAACTCCAAAATAAGTCATCATAATACTAGAGAAAGCTAAGATTGTCATTAAATTAAATATCCATTTTCCCCTCAATCCCGGGACAAGTCTCATGTGTAACACAAAAGCATAAATCAAAATACTAATTAACGCCCAAGTTTCTTTAGGGTCCCAGCCCCAATATCTTCCCCAACTTTCATTCGCCCACTGTCCTCCAAGAAAATTACCAATTGTTAGCATAATCAGTCCAACAGTTAGTGAAAGCTCATTAATTATGGTTAATTCTTTTAAATTAAGTTCTATTTTTTTTTTATTTTTTTCGTTTGAAATCAAAATCAGAATTAAAGAAACAATTCCAAGAATCATTGATAGTGTAAATGGGCCATAACTTCCTACTATAACAGAAACGTGAATCATCAACCAGTAACTATCAAGAACTGGGACTAAATTGGCTATTGCAGGATCCATCCAACTCCAATGAGCAATCATTAATATCATTGAAGCTACAAACGAAGTAGCTGCTATAGTTAAATTTGACTTCCTGCCAAAAGCAAGACCAATACCAACAGTTGCCCAAGCTACAAAAATCATTGATTCATAGGCATCACTCCAAGGTGCATGACCAGCAATATACCCTCTTGAAACAAGTCCTAAAGTGTGAAAAACAAAAAGTGAAACAATTAAAATTTTACAAAAAGAAACTAAGGAGTTTACATGTCTATTTTCGTAAAATATTTGAAATATTAATAATCCAAACATTAAAGTTCCTATATACATGTACCAGCTAAATAATTTATTAAAAACATCATACTTATTATATAATATTTCAGCCTTAATTTTATTTTTAGAGGGAAGAACTTCTAAACCGTATTTTTTTTGAAAACCTTCAATACTTTCTAATAATTTTTTTGAATTTGTATAATCTTCTAATTGTATATCTTTTTCTAAGGAACCTAAATATAAAGGCAATACATTTTTTACATATAAAGAGTCAATACCAGTAAACGAGTTAGTCTCTAATTCCGAAAAAGATACCCATTTATTATTTTCATCGTTAGGAATTGGAAATATTTTTAAAATTTTACCTTCTAATGCTGAAAACAGTAAATTTATTTTTCTGTCTATTTCAATAAAATCTTTTTCAAATTGATTAGGTAATGCTGATTTATAAGAATTTTCAAGTTGTGTAGATAATTTGTAATTACCCTTGTCATCAAAAAAATCAACAAATGAAGCGTACTTTTCTTTTTTACCTCTTCCAGCAATTTTTCTTATGCTATCGTTTCCCTTTTTCAAATAGATAATGGGAACATTATACCATAGGTATGGGCTTTTAATTATTGATAATAATACCTGGTCTGCATTTAATTCTTTATACTTATCAGATTTACTAACCTTCCTCAAAAGTTCAGATGCAAAAGTATTTAAAGGTTTCATTCTTCCCCCAGAATCTTGTATAACCAATCTTCCAAAATCGGCAGAGTGCTCTATACTTACTGGACTATTAACTATTAAAGAATCAATTTGTTTTAAATTTTGTGCTTTTGCATGTTCATGGTTTTCTTGGGAAAATGCAATACTTGAAAACATTAAAAAGAAAACTAAAAGTGACTTCTTTTTAATTTTAACTTTTTCCAATTGAATAGCTAAATCTTTAAACCTTGTTTTTCCAAAAAACATAATTCCTAGTAATCCTAGATACAATAAAAAATATCCTATATAGGTTATCCCTGTTCCGTAAAAGTCATGGTTTACCGATAAAACAGTTCCTTTTTCATCTGGATCAAAAGAAGCTTGAAAAAAACGATATTTTTTATGATTCAAAATATGATTCATATAAATATCATAATCAAAATTAGTATCATCTAAAACAGTCACTTTACTCATAAAACTACTGTAACTTTTTTCAGTGCCAGGATATTTTTCAGCTATAAAATCATTTAATTTTATTTCAAATGGTAATTCATACTCTAAAGAACCATACTTCATTAAAAAATCTAAATTTCCTACCCTGATTTGTTTAAAATCATTCACAATTCCCTTAGCTCCTAAAAGACCAATTACTTTAGATTCATTTTCAGTTGATATTTTTAAAAATAACCCATCATTAAAGACACCTGCCTCTTCTGACTTTACTATTTCAAATTTTCCATTTATAATATCATCAGGAAAAACAAATTGCAACCCTGCTACATTATATAATGACCTTAGTTGTAGAGTTTGATTAGAATTTTCAATTAACTGACCTTGTTTTTGATCAGCCATTCTTAAATAATCTCCTTCAAATGGACTATTTATAATTAACTCGTCATTAAGAATATTAATATTAATAGCGCCTTCTGTGGGGTTATTTAAAGCAAATAAAATATTATGAATACTAGTTACATCTCCCCATTTAAGGAAATGGTCATGCCTATCTCCTCCACTTGCTTCTACAATTTTTAGAAATTGATCTCCATTTACATTTTCAATTAAATCTTCTTTAGCATTTTCAATAAAATCTACATACTCAATAGTAAAAGGCTGATTTTTTAAGTCATAATTCCAAGTAAAAGAATTATTTACATGCTCAGAAAGTAACATGTCATCTTCTAATTTTTTTCTAACAACTTCTCCGTTTACATTACCATCAACCATTACTGTTAGATATGTTTTTTCAGATAAAAACATATTTGACGTACTATTCTCTCTAATTGGCATGACACCTTCGAAACCTATATAACGCGTTACAAAAGCACCTATAATTATTAATATCCAAGAAATATGCAACGTTAATACTGGCCATTTTTCAAACCTTAACAAATTATATCTTTTGATATTTAAAATAAAATTTACAACAAAAAATCCTATTATTAATTCAAACCAAAATGCATTATAAATTAAAATTTTAGCAGTATCAGTACTGTAGTAACTTTCAATAAAAGTTCCTACAGCCATTGCTAAGGCAAATAGAATAAATAAAAAGGCAGTAAGTCTAGTAGAAATTAAAAAGGAAATTATTTTTTTACCCATTTATTAATAAAATTACAATCTTTATTATCTTTATTTATGTTGATGTATGTTTCATCAATCTTTTCAACCATCCAATTTTTAATTTTATTAAGTTGTTTCTCTTTCAGAGCTAAATCTTTTATTTTAATATAATCCTTAGAGTAATCAGCTATATGCTCGTCAAACCTATTACTCACTTTTATTATTTTATACTTCTTAACCCCTCTTCTATCCTCTTCTATTAATGGATTTGAAATTTCATTATCTTTTAATTTTTGTGCTTGACTATACAAAACAGGATCCATTTTAGTAAGTTCAAACCTTGTATCTCCAGTCGTAGGATTAATAAGGACTCCTCCATTATTTTTAGTTTCTTCTTCATCAGACAAAGATTTTGCAGCATCTTCAAAAGTTAATTCTCCTTCAACTATTCTCTTTCTAATTAAATCTATGGTTCGTTTAGCCTCAATTAAAGCTTCGTTAGTGATTTCTGGGATTAACAATATGTGTCTAACATCAACTTCCTGACCTCTAATTTTATCAACTTTTACTATATGCCAGCCACTAGGTGACTCAAAGGGAGATGAAACCTCACCTTCTCTTAACCTATAAGCAACGTCTCTAAATTCTTTCACCATTTGAGGTCTATTTCTGTTTAAAGTGTATTTCCCACCTGTTGATCTTGAACCTGGGTCTTGTGAGTACAAAATAGCTTTGGTTGCAAATGAAGAACCATTTACTACAATATCATTTCTAATAATTTCTAACCGTTTGATTACTTTTTCTTTATCTTCATTAGTGACTTCTGGATTTATTATAATTTGAGCTAGTTCTAATTCTGCACCAAAAACTGGTCTTTCATAATTCGGGATAGAATTAAAGAATTGTCTTACTTCTTCGGGTGTGACTTCAACCTCATCAACTATAGTATTTTGCATTTTTTCAGACAACTGATTAATCTTGTTGATTTCAAACAGTTCCGTCCTAAAAGATTGTTCATCCTTCTTTTTATAAAATTCTAGTACTTTATCTAAGCTACCAAGCTGATCAATAAAATAATCAACGGTTTTGTCAACATAAGCATAAATTTGATTATTATCAACCTCTAAACTATCTTGCTCCGCATGATGAGCATATAGTTTATCTTCCATTAATTTACCTAGCAAACTACATCTAGTTATATTTTGAGTTGAAACACCTTGGGATTGAAGATCAATTAATGTTTTATCAACATCTGATTCTAATATTACATAATCTCCTACAACAGCAGAAACACCATCTATTTTTATTTTATTGTGAACAAAATCAGAATTGGCAGGTGATTGAGAAAAAGTAATGTTAATAAATAACATTATAAAGGCGGAAAAAAAATATTTACTTATTTGTTTCATAAAATTCAAATTCTTTTTTTTGGATAGCATCTTCAATTAAATCTTTTTCAAATTTACTAATAAACTCTAATTTCTTCTTGTTTAAAAGAATTTGTTTTAAGGTAGGTCTAATAAACTCAATTGGAGCTAAATCATTTCTAAAAATAGATTCATTGATTTTAATCAAATATAATTCTAAAGAATCTTCTATAAGGTGAAATAGAGATTTTTTTAAAATTCTATTTTTAATATTTAAATTAATTTCTGGAGATTAAACCATAGTCATATCTTCTTCGTTTAATTCTGGAAGTTTATTAAAAAATACATTTTTATTAATCCATACGGAATCATTGAAATAATAAGAAGCAAATTGCAAAGAAATTGAATCCAAGAATTCCATATCATCTATATTAAATCTTCTAAACCTTTTAACAACATCCTTAATATTGTAGTTATCTGCTTTGATTTTTAAGTATCGTCCTTTAATTAAATCCTGATTTAATTTAAAATTTGATTTATTCAAATTATGATATTTTTTTATTTCATCATCTAAAATTAAAGTGTCCATAAGAGCTTTAACCATTTTTTCTTTATAATAATGTGAAAATAAATCATTTTCATAAGATTGAACAAGCTCTAATAGTTTTGACTGTTCATCTTTATCAAGGTTAATTAAAGCCTTATCATAAAGAATATGATTTTTTGCCCATTTAAAAATTTGATTTTTCACATAAATTATACTATCCTCTTTTGATAAATTCTTAGAAAAAACATCTTTAATATCATCAAAATAAAAATAATCGTCTTGAATTCTAGCCAAAGAAGAAACGGGTTTAGCCTTAAAATATTGACAACAAGAAAGTAGAATAGAAAAAAAAACAATAAATATTAAATTTTTTATTTTCAAAGTAATATTATCTAGAGTAATTAGGTGATTCTTTTGTGATTACAACGTTGTGGGGGTGACTTTCTTTAATTCCAGCTCCAGTAATTTGGATGAATTGAGCTTTTGTTTGTAGCTCTTTTATATTATTACTTCCGCAGTAACCCATTCCTGATCTTAATCCTCCAGCAAACTGATGAATACTTTCTAGTAATTCTCCTTTATAAGAAACTCTACCGACTATTCCTTCTGGAACAAGTTTATTTGAATCAGTAACTGAATCTTGAAAATATCGATCTTTACTTCCCTTTTGCATGGCCTCTATAGAACCCATTCCTCTGTATGTTTTAAATTTTCTTCCTTCATAAATAATAGTTTCTCCAGGAGATTCTTTAGTACCTGCCAAAAGAGATCCTAACATAACACAATCTGCACCTGCAGCAATTGCCTTAGTGATGTCCCCAGTATATTTAATTCCTCCATCAGCAATAACTGAAACACCTGATCCTTTAATAGCATTTGAAACTTCATTAATTGCAGATAACTGAGGGTATCCTACTCCTGAAATTACTCTAGTTGTACAAATTGAACCTGGGCCAATTCCAACTTTTACTCCATCAGCACCTGCTTTTACTAAAAAAAGTGCAGCCTCTGCAGTGGCAATATTTCCAACTACAACATCAAGATCGGGAAAAGCTTTTTTAATACTTTTTAATATATTCAAAACTCCTTTTGAATGTCCATGAGCTGTGTCAATAACTATTGCATCAACGCCTGCCTCATACAATGCTTTACATCTTAATAAAGAATTATCTGAAACTCCAATAGCAGCAGCAACTTTCAATCGGCCAAACTTATCTTTATTTGAAATGGGTTTAAGTGATAATTTTTGAATATCTCTAAATGTTATTAACCCAACTAGATTTTTATCTTTATCAATTACTGGAAGTTTTTCAATTTTATGTTTTTGTAAAATCTCTTCTGCCTCACCCATTGTCACCCCTTTATTAGCAGTTATTAAATTAGCTGTTGTCATAACCTCAGAAAGAGGTTTATTATTTTCTTTTTCAAATCGTAAATCTCTATTAGTTACTATACCAATTAATTTGTTCTCAAAATTAATAATTGGAATTCCACCAATATTGTATTCTTTCATACATCGTTTTGCCTCAGAAACTAATGCATCCTCCTTAAGAGTGACAGGATTTAAAATCATTCCTGACTCTGACCTTTTAACTTTTTTCACTTTATTAGCTTGTTCCTCAATAGTCATACTTTTGTGAAGAACACCTAATCCACCCTCTTGAGCCATTGCAATTGCCATTCTACTTTCCGTTACAGTGTCCATAGCAGCAGAAACGATAGGAATATTTAAATTTAAATTTCTAGAAAACTTAGATTTTAAATCTACCTGACTCGGAAGACATTCTGAATAGGAAGGAACTAAAAGAACGTCATCGTATGTTAAACCAGTTCCAAGAAATTTTTTATTGATTGTATTCATAGCAATTAACTCATTAATTGCGTGCAAATATACTAAAAATTAAACCTTAATAAGTTTGAGATCTTTTATAATTAAAATTACAGATAATAAAAAAGACATGGTCATTAAAATACCAGAAGCAATGACTACATATTTAAACCACAGTATTTCAAGCCAAAGAAAATAAATTCCACCAAAAGTTAAAAGAATAGAAACAAAAGGTTCAATAACCAAAAAGTATTTTAAAAAAATATTAGTTGGTGTAAAACAAAGTAATAAGCCAACTATAAAAAAAATAACAGACATGGATAAAATATGGGAGTGAATTATAGTCAATATTTCTCTTTCACTCTTTTTAAACTTCATCACTTCTACTTCAAAATCTGATTCATTTCCGTTGTAATGTTCAACAAGTCCATTAGGTTGAATACTATTGGATTGATTTACGAAAATAATACTTGAAAAAAATCCAATACTTAAAACAAGAATAAAAGACGCTATTAAATACCTTAACTCTTTTGACAAATCTGATAGACTGATAATTTGAAACATCGGATAAAAATACTATAATATTTTCTTTTGAATTAAAAAACTTAAAGAACTTAGTAACTGATTGATGGCATTTGTCATAGATTTAACAGAAATTGTTGCACCAGAAATTGCTGAAATATTTTCTCTATACTTAAATTCATGAGTTGTATCTTTTTGAACAAATTGCTTCAACCATCTATTACTTCCAATTTCTCCTCCCCAACTTTCACGATACAACAAAACTTTTGCTTTCTTAATTATAAAATTATTATCAAAAAGAACCAAATATTCAAAGGTTTCAGTCTTACTTGGTGCAGTACCTAAATAAGCATAACCAAGAAGTTTATTTTCAATACTAATTTTTAATAGTCTATTATTTGAAAAATCTGAAAATAAACTTTCATTTTGTTCAATTATAACTGGATTTAAATCAAAGTCTTCAATAACAAAAACTTTAGAAATTTCCTTTTTAACTTTTTTTAAAATACTCTTAGAGTTAGTAAAAGAACTGCATAGTATAACTACAAAATATAACAAAACAAAGCTCCAATTTATTTTTCTAAGCAGTTCCATCTACTAATTAATTATTAATTTATTTTTTTAAAAGAATACTCCGATACCCATATTATATTGACCTTTTGATTCACTGTCTAAAACAGCCGTGCCTTTTGATTGCCAGTCCATTTTAAACACAGCTCCATCAGCTAAATGATAAGAGAAGCCAAAAGTAGTTTCTTTTCTATGAAACGAATCGTTTTTTGTTAAATTTCCTGCAACTTCTGCATGTGTATCAAAATCTTCATATCTAACAAAAGCATCAAGCTTTTGTTTTGCTGAAGATGGCAATAAATTGAATGCACCTTCAATATAATATCCAATCATTTTTGAACCTAAATCTTTTCCAGAAGCAAAGTTATACTTGTCAGTATCAGATAATGAAGCGCTTACGTATTCAAATCTAGCAGAAAAACGATTTTTTACATATCTAGCATCAAAACCAAACATAGATAACCCTAATTGAGATCCGATAACACTTTTATCAGTTGTTTGTGTTTTACCCTTATAAAAACTTAACCCAAGTTTTAAACCAAGCAAACCATAATAGTCAATTCTTGAAGCAAAATTTGCATTACTCCCAACAGATTCAGAACCTTTTTGTCTACCAGATCTTAAACCATTCGATCCTTTCAATTTATATTCTCCATTATATGAAATGAATCCATTCATAACATAAGCTTGATATCTTATTGATGCACTATTGATTCTTCCATAAACTCCTAATCCAATTTCTCTCCATGTAGTAGGAACTAATTTATTATTTAAACTAGGTCTCTCAACTCCATTATAAGTTGTTGGCTCATGGTATTCATTTACAATACCCATAGGAACTAGCATTAGACCACTTCTTAAATTGAAATTGTCAGAAACTCCATAATTTAAAAAAGCTTGTTCAACGTATACTTCTTTAACGTGTTCAAATTCAATTTCAGTAATAAAAGAAACTCTGTCATCAAATTTATAAGCAAATAGCATTACAAGTCTTTGAACATCAATTTCAGAGACTCCAGAATCTGGATCATTATATGTAATTTCTCCATATCCGCCTGTAGTAAGACCACTAGCCATTGATTGAAGACTTAGTAGTTGTCTCTCAGAATTATTATATTGTCCAAAAACAGGTTTAGAAATTAATAAAATAAACACTAGTAATAATAAATTTTTCATTAATTTAATTTAGATTAATTATAAATAAGGTGCAAACATATGATAGAAATCTATAATATACAAGCTTATTTTTAATTACTCTAAATAAGAATAAGGATAAGAAGCTAATTAATTGAATTACAATTAAGTATGTTGATTGAAAAGTTTAGAAGCATGATTATAACATGATTCGAAATTCAGAGAATTAATGTTTAAAGATATTTTTTTTGAATTAAAATAGGTAATTATCTTTTCTGTTGGAAAGTTTCCCGTTAAATCATCTTTAGCCATTGGACATCCACCAAATCCTTGGATAGCTCCGTCAAAAACTCTACAACCTGCATCAAAAGCAGCATTAATTTTCTTATACCATTGATCAGGTCTAGTATGAAAGTGGGCGCCAAATTCAATGCCAGGATATTTTATTATGGAATTAGAAAAGAGCTGTGAAATATCAGTTTCTTTTGCAGATCCAACTGTATCTGACAGAGAAATAGATTTAATGCCCATTTTATTTAATAAGTCAATCCAACTTTCTACTATCCCATAATTCCAGGGATCTCCATATGGATTACCAAAACCCATTGATAAATAAACAACTATTTTTTTATCATTAATTTCAGCTAAGTTCTTAATGCTTTCTAACTCTTGAATTGATTCTTTAATCGTTTTGCTAGTGTTTCGCATTTGAAAATTTTCAGATATTGAAAAAGGATAACCTAAATAATTAATTTGAGAAAAATTACAGGCATCTTTAGCTCCTCTTAAATTAGCAACGATAGCTAAAAGTTTAGATTTTGTTAAACTTAAATCCAAATTATCTAAAACATAGCCAGTATCCTTCATTTGAGGAATTGCACTTGGAGAAACAAAACTTCCAAAATCAACAACATCAAAACCAACAGAAAGAACAGACTGTAAATAAGATATTTTATCTTTTGAAGGAATCCAGTCTTTGATTCCTTGCATTGCATCCCTAGAACATTCTACAACCTTAATTAAAGACATATTAGTGCTAATTTAAATTACATGAATATCCATATGGTAATAAAAAGATAGATAAATATTTCTAGCCAAAACGAATTTTTTGCAAATAAACCATCATTATCTATTAAAAGTTTAATCCTTGTCGCAAATAATGAGACAGTAACAAAAACAAAAGTAGCCTGAATCCAAAAGAGTATTCCCAAAATAGCAAATTGAATTTGATTATTTAAATAGTCATGAAATAAAAAACTTGGAAATAACACAATAAAAAATAAACTAACTTTTGGATTTAATAAATTCATTAAAAGTCCTCTTTTAAAATCACTTGATTTTTTTTTATATAATAATTGATTTTTATATTTCTTTTTTCTATTTAAAAAAGTCGTAACAGCTAGATAAATAAAATAAATAGCCCCTATAAATTTCAGAATAAAAAACAATTTTTGATTTTCCTTTATTAATAATGCAAAACCAACAATTACTAAAAAAGTATGAAAAAATATTCCAGTAGTTAATCCTAAAGAGGTCATTATAGCCTGTTTTTTTCCTTTACTAAAACTTTGAGAAATGACAAATAAAATATCTGGTCCAGGTGAAACAGTTAGTGCTAAGGAGGATAAAATAAAAGTGAAAATTATGTCATAATGCATAAATTTAATGAATTATGTTATTTAAAATTACAATATATGTATTAATTTTATCCGAAATTATTTTACGACTGATATTAAAAAACTCGAAAACAGTTTATCAATTACTAGATCAAAGTTAATTTATCATCCACTTTACAAACAGCTTAATACAAAGCAGAAGTTAATAATTTTCATGGAAAATCATGTTTTTGCTGTATGGGATTTTATGTCTCTAATTAAAGCTTTACAACGTAATCTAACTTGTGTAGATGTTCCTTGGTTACCAAATTCAAATAATTTTTCTGGTAGACTTGTCAATGAAATAGTTTTAGCAGAAGAAAGTGATATAGACATAAATGGTAATCCTAAAAGTCATTTTGAGCTGTACTTAGAATCAATGAAAGAAATTGGAGCGGATTTATCCGTAATAAACAAGTTTATTCAAGAGATACGTTTAAATAAATCTTATAAAAAAACAGTAAATCAAATTGAAATTCCAGAAATAATAAAAGAATTTATGGATTTCACTTTTGAAGTTATTAATTCAAATGAAAATCATTTAATCGCAAGCGTATTTACATTTGGAAGAGAAGATCTTATACCTGATATGTTTATTGAAATTGTAAAAAAGTTATCACAAGAAAAAACTATAGAAATTGATTCATTAATTTATTACTTAGAAAGACATATAGAAATAGATGCAGATAAGCACGGACCAATGGCGATTAAAATGATACAAGATCTTTGTGGTAATGATGAAAAAAAATGGAATGAAGCAATAATTATTTCAGAAAAAGCATTAAGGATGAGAATAAAATTATGGGATTATATTTTACAAAAAATTAATTAATTTTTTATTTGATAACGATTGGGTTATCAAATTTTTGATTTTAAAAAATTGTGATAAAAAAACTACGTCTTATCGCAATTATAAAAAAAATAATTACATTAGATTATTGGTTATATATAGTACTGTAATTAAACTTAAATTTTAAATCTTATGACAAAAAATATTTTATCCTTTATTGTTATCTCGTTGATAACAATAAACTTTTCTTTTTCACAGTTATCTAAAGCAAAGAAGTTTGCAAAAACAATTAGCGCTGAAGAACTAAGCGAACATCTTTATATTTATGCTTCTGATGAATTTGAAGGAAGAGACACTGGTAAAGCAGGGCAAAAAAAAGCTGTAGAATACTTAAGAGATTTCTATAAAAAAAACGGTATTGAACCTGGAGATCCCGATGGAGATTACTTTCAGCCTATGACATTAAATTTGAGAGGAAGAAGAGGTGACCCTGGAATTACTGTAGATTCTGAAAATGTAATTGCAATAATAAAAGGCTCTGAAAAGCCAGAAGAATATGTAATACTCTCTGCACACCTTGATCATGTTGGGATTGATAAAGATGGCGAAATATACAATGGTGCTGATGATGATGGGTCAGGAACTGTTGCTTTATTAGAAATAGCCCAAGCATTTAAAAAAGCTGTAGACAAAGGAAGGGGACCTAAAAGATCTATAATTTTTCTTCATGTAACTGGAGAAGAAAAAGGACTTTTAGGATCAAAATATTATACTGACAATCCAATATATCCTTTAGAAAACACTTTAGTTAACTTGAACGTAGATATGATCGGAAGAATTGATCCAACAAGAGAAGCTAAAAATAGAGATTATATTTATTTAATAGGATCGAATCATGACAGTAATGATCTTCATAATCTTTCTGAAGAAACTAACAAGGAAACTGTTAACATGACGCTTGATTATAGATTTAATGATAAAGATGACCCTAACAGGTTTTATTATAGAAGTGATCACTATAATTTTGCAAAAAATGGTATTCCAATAATTTTTTATTTTACTGGAACTCATGAAGATTATCATAAAATAACTGATACCCCTGATAAAATTGAATATGATTTATTAGAAATGAGATCAAAACTTATTTTCCATACCGCCTGGAATATAGCAAATAGAGATAAAAGATTAATAGTAGATCCAAAACCTGAAAAAGTTGCAATTTCTAAGAATAATTAGAATTTATAAAAAAACGCCTTTATTAAGGCGTTTTTTTTATAAATTATCTTAATATCTTTTAACAATTTAAAGAGTGTAGTTTCTAATGCATTCTACTTTTCCTCTTTTTTTGTAATACGCATCCCATTGTTTAGTTAATTCTTTACTAAATGTTTATTTAAAAACATCATTCAAAACTTTAGCAAGTGTCAATCCTGCTTTATGTAATTGACTTTTAATAAATGGAGAATTTATTGCAATATAATCAGGATTTATATTGTCTATACCAATAATTTCGGAGTAAATCTTTTTTACTTTCTGGTGAGATTCATATGACCAATCTATCGGATTTATAGATACTTTAATTTTTTTATTAATTATTAATTCATCAGCCAAACTCTTGTAATCGAGTTTATAATATTCAATCATTTGACTATCCCAAACTCTATGCAAGTTAGAGGCTTTTCCTAGGAAATTAATTTTAATATCATTACCTCCTCTATCTTCGAACCTTCCAACGTGAAGGGGTTGATGAATATCCCCAACTAAATGAACTAAATATTTTAAATGAAATGATTTCAATTCATTTGAGGATTTTTTATTTTTTAATACTACTATACATTTATTAATTGCTTGAATTATATCTCCTTTGTTATTTTTTTGTATTTCAGGATACTCCTTGTTTAAAGGCATATTGACATAATGCCAAGCATCATATTTTCTAAATTCAGGATTGGATCTCATTTCATCTGCCCAAGTGCTGACTAAAGCTAGAGATTGGCCATCTAATATTTTTTCAATCTGATTCGTTGCATTCGACGACAAGTTTTGACTTGCAATCTCTCCAATTACTTTATGCCCTATACTTCCCCAAATATCTTTGTTACTATACAAAAATTGAGAAACTATTATAAAAAATAAAATTGATATTTTTCTGTACATAATAAATTATTTATTTAATATTCAAATAAAATACTTTAAGGGATATTTAGATACTTGTGAGTTTGAAGTGAAATTCTCCATTTATCGTTGCACATTACGTAGTCAACAATAACAGGCATAATTTTATCTCTTTTACTCCATTCAGGTTGCAAGTACAAAATACAGTCTTTATTAACTTTATTAGATTCATTTTCAGCAAATTTCAAGTCATTTAAATTATGTATAATCATTTTTAATTCATTTGCTCTGTTGTATAATTCATCTAAAGGGTTTTTATTTTTTTTTGGTGACAAACAGATCCAATCCCAATCACCAGTTAATTTGTAAGCTCCAGAAGTTTCAATATGCGTTTTAATATTATTATATTTTAATAATTTTGTTAAAGGAAACATATTCCACATTAAGGGTTCTCCCCCAGTAATAACAACAGTTTTAGAATGTATTTTAGCTTCTTTGACTATACTTACAATGTCTGTAGGAGGATGAACACTTGTATCCCAACTTTCTTTAACATCACACCAATGACATCCGATATCACATCCGCCTAATCTTATGAAATATGCTGCTGATCCTTTATAAAATCCTTCTCCTTGAATTGTGTAAAATGCCTCCATCAAAGGAAGCAAAATACCTTGATTTATTTTTATAGTATCATCAATTGTAATCATACAGCAAATATATATATCATAAAATCAATTATGATATAAAAGGAATTATTACTTTTAACAATCTATTATAAAAACATGAAAAAAATCATACTAATTTTATTGTTGACTTTAACATTTGGATGTGTAAATGGTGATTATACAATTGCAAAAGGAAAAGTTGGAAAGATAAATTCAGAAACAATTGTTAAAAATCTAGATTCAATATTTGTTTTAGATTCAATTGCGAGAAGAATAGGGGAAGGAGATTATATGTTTTCAGGTGATGATAATTATTTGATTTTTGACAAACAAAATCACCATCTTTTAACATTAACTCCTAAACAACAACATGATATCAATGAAAAAATAGAAACTATTGAAATTATAAGTAATAAATATTCAACAGATAATGGTCTTACAGTTGATGGTACTTTTGAAGACATTCAGAATTCACATAATATTTCTGCAATTCAAAACACTATCAATAACATCATAGTGTTTGTAGATGAAATTGACGCCTACTTTATTATTGATAAAAACAACCTTCAAATTGATTTAAGACTGGGCACAAACAATAAAATTGAAGAAATAAATATTCCACCAAGTTCTAAAATTAAAAAATTTATGATTGGATGGTATTAAACTATTAATATGAACAAATTATTTCCTTTCCATTTAGCCATTTCAGTAAACAACTTAGAGAGTTGTAGACTATATTACAGAGAAATACTTGGATGTAAAGAAGGAAGGAGTAGTGATGATTGGGTAGATTTTGACTTTTTTGGTCATCAATTAGTAATTCATCTAGACAAAAATAAATCAGTATCATTAAACAGTAATCCTGTAGACGGAAAAGAAGTTCCTGTTCCTCATTTTGGTATTATTTTAGAATGGAAAGTATTTAATGATTTTGTTGAGTTCCTAACCAACAAACAAATCAAATTTATCATCAAACCACACACTAGATTCAAAGGTTTAGCTGGCGAACAATCTACAATGTTTTTTAAAGATCCTTCTGGAAATGCTTTAGAATTCAAATCATTTAAGGATCCTAAACAAATTTTCTCTAAATAATTAACTTTTGAATTCTCTTGATTGTAAGGTGTTTTTTAACAACATAGCTATTGTCATAGGCCCTACTCCACCTGGTACAGGTGTAATATAACTTGCTTTTGATTTTACAGACTCAAAATCAACATCTCCTTTAATAACATATCCTTTTGGATGATTATCATCTTTTACTCTAGATATTCCTACATCAATAATCACAACACCTTCTTTAATCATATTGGCATTCAGAAAATCTGGTATACCTAAAGCTGAGATTATAATATCTGCATTTTTAGTAAATTCCTCTATATTTATAGTTCTGCTATGAACAACAGTTACTGTTGAATCTCCAGGGCTTCCTTTAGTATTCATTAAAATACTAATTGGCCTTCCTACTATATGACTTCTTCCAATTACCACAGTATGCTTACCAACTGTGTCTATCTCGTATCTTTTTAATAATTCCATTATCCCATAAGGTGTGGCAGGAATAAATGTTTTCATATTAAGTGCCATTTTCCCAAAATTTGTAGGATGAAAACCATCAACATCTTTATTGGGATCAATCGCTAATAATACCTTTTCTTCATTGATATGTCTCGGTAATGGTAATTGAACAATAAAACCATCTATATCATCATTGTCGTTTAGTTCTTGGATTTTTTTTAGTAATTCTGATTCAGGAATATCTTCTGACAACTTAACTAAAGTAGAATTAAAACCAATTTGCTTGCATGACCTAACTTTACTTCCTACATAAGTTAAACTAGCACCATCTTCTCCTACTAAAATAGCAGCTAAATGGGGAGGTTTGTGTCCTTTAGAAATTATGCCTTCAACTTCCGCTTTAATTTCATCCTTAATTAAGTTTGAAACAGCTTTTCCGTCTATTATCTTCATAATTATATTTTTACTTCATTCCTTGCATCATTTGCGTTAATTTATTGCCCCCTCCTTGCATCATTTTCATCATTTTAGACATCTGTTCAAATTGCTTTATTAATTTATTCAATTCCTGAATATTTAGTCCACTTCCTTTAGAAATTCTTTTTTTTCTACTAACATCAATGATTTTAGGATTTGATCTTTCTTTTGGTGTCATGGAATAAATTAAAGCTTCAATATGTTTAAAAGAATCATTATCAATTTCTGTATTGCCCATGGCTTTACTAGCACCAGGAATCATCCCAACCATATCTTTAAGATTTCCCATTTGCTTAATTTTTTTAATTTGATCTAAAAAATCATCAAAACCAAATTGACTTTTTGCAATTTTTTTATTTAAAATACGTGCTTGTTTTTCATCATAAAAATCTTGAGCTTTTTCAACAAGAGATACAATATCTCCCATTCCCAAAATTCTATCAGCCATTCTCTCAGGATGAAACACATCTATAGCATCCATTTTTTCACCTGTTCCAATAAACTTTATAGGTTTATTTACTACTGACTTAATTGAAAGTGCAGCTCCTCCCCTAGTATCTCCATCAAGTTTAGTAAGTATTACTCCATCAAAATTTAATATATCATTAAATGCTTTGGCAGTATTAACAGCATCTTGACCCGTCATTGAGTCAACAACAAACAGTGTTTCATTTGGGCGAACAGCCTGATGAATACCTTTTATTTCATTCATCATTCTTTCATCTACAGCTAACCTACCAGCAGTATCTATAATTACTGTGTTTTTTCCATTTTTATTAGCATAAGCAATAGAGTCAGTTGCTATTTTAATTGGATTTTTTTCATTTTCATCACTATAAACATCAACTCCTAATTGCTCGCCTAAAATCTTTAATTGATCTATAGCAGCGGGTCTATAAACATCACATGCAACTAATAAAGGAGTTTTAGATTTTTTACTAATTAAATATTTTGCAAGCTTACCGCTAAATGTTGTTTTACCTGAGCCTTGTAAACCAGACATTAATATAATTGTTAAAGAACTCGATAAATTAAGACCTACGGAATTCCCACCCATCAAATTTGTTAATTCATCTTTAACAATCTTAATCATTAATTGACCTGGATTAAGAGTTGTTAAAACATTTTTACCGATAGCTTTATCTTTAACATTCTCGGTAAACTCTTTAGCCGTCTTAAAATTAACATCCGCTTCAAGCAATGCTCTTCTTACTTCTTTTAAAGTTTCAGCAACATTAATTTCTGTAATCTTCCCATGACCTTTAAGGATTTTTAATGCAGAATTAAGTTTGTCTGTAAGATTGTTAAACATTGATATAATTTACTTACAAATCTAATGATATTGAAAATATTAGAACTAAAAAAGTAAACGAATTTATTTATTAATAAAAAAAATCAAATTACATTTTATTGGGCACCTCAATGCCAAGAAGAAACATTGAAGATTTTATCACTAATCCGACTTTAAGGGAAAGGTTCAGTCTGAAATTTTTTATAAAATCATCATCTACCTTTAAAATTGAAGTTGTCTGATAGTATGAATTAAAAGACTTAACCAGTTCATAAGTATAATTAGCTATTAATGATGGACTCAAGTTATCCGCAGAATTCTTTATAGCTAAAGGGTATTGAGTTAACAACTTTAAAATATTTTTTTCTTTATTATTGATGTTTAAATTAATATCAGTAAGTGATTTAGAAAAATCTTCTTTATTAATAAGTGATTGAATTCTGGCATATGTATACTGAATAAACGGACCTGTATTTCCATTAAAATCAATCGATTCTTTAGGGTCAAATAGTATTCTTTTTTTAGGATCAACTTTTAATATAAAATACTTAAGAGCACCTAAACCTATAATTCTATTTAAATCGTTTTTTTCATCATCAGAAAACTCATCAATTTTACCTAACTCTTTTAAGATTAAACTTGCATTTGTTTTCATTTCAAAAATTAATTCATCTGCATCTACCACTGTACCTTCTCTACTTTTCATTTTACCAGATGGAAGATCTACCATGCCATAGCTTAAGTGATGTAATTGGTTTGACCAATCAAAACCTAATTTATTTAAAATTTTAAATAATACTTTAAAATGATAATCTTGCTCATTCCCAACTGTGTAAATAACCCCATTCATTTTTGGATAATCTTTATACCTTAAATAAGCAGTGCCTAAATCCTGAGTCATATAGACAGATGTACCGTCAGATCTAAGAAGAATTTTTTCATCTAAACCTTCTCCACTTAAATCAATCCAAACTGAACCATCATCTTTTTTAAAAAAAACATCATTATCTAAACCTTTTTGTATTATTTCTTTTCCAAGTAAATAGGTTTTACTTTCGTAATAATAAGAATCAAAATTAACCCCTAAATCACTATAAGTCTTATCAAAACCTTCATAAACCCAAGAATTCATCTTCCGCCAAAGATTCATCACTTTTTCATCACCTGCTTCCCATTTAATTAATAAATTTTGTGCTTCTAAAAAAATTGGAGCATTTTTTTCTGCATCAATTTTAGATTGACCATTTTTAATTAATTCAGAAATTTCTTCTTTATATATTTTATCAAAAAGAACATAATATTTACCTACAAACAAATCGCCTTTATCACCTGTATCTTTGGGAGAAGTATTTTTTCCATATTTCAACCATGCGATAATAGACTTACATATATGAATTCCTCTATCATTTATTATTTGTGTTTTATTAACGTTCTTTCCAGACGCTTCTAATATTTTAGAAATAGAGTAACCTAGCAAAATATTTCTTACATGTCCTAAATGAAGTGGTTTATTGGTGTTAGGAGATGCATACTCTACTAGATATAACGGATCACTAGCAGTTGGATTAAGAATTCCGAAATCGTCAATTTTAATTATTTCATTTAAGAACTCAATATAAAATTTACTATCTATAACTAAGTTTACAAATCCTTGAACCAAATTATAACTTTCAACATATTTGGAACTATTTACAAGAAAAATACCTATTTCATTTCCAATTTCAGTTGGCGGTTTTTTAATTAATTTGACTAAGGGGAAAATCAGTACAGTAACATCCCCTTCAAAATCTTTTCTAGTAAGTTGAATTTCAATATTATGAAAATCAATGTTATACTTAGAGCTAAGAAATTGCGATAACTCTGCTTTTAATATAGTATTGATATTCATTAAAATTATTTAAGGCAAATATACTTATAAAATGAATAAATATTTTTTTTTAAATACCTTTATAGACTTTTAATAAATATAAAAATGCTAAGGAATATTTCATATAACGATTCTAAAATATCAAATGAAATTGAAATACTAGTTGGTAAACAATTCACAATTTTTGAAAGAATTAAAATGAAAGGTATAGGGTCTTCAAATCTGTTAATTCACTACAGTAATGAAAAGATTGAAAACTTATTAAATTTAGATAAAAACCTTAACAAGTGTAATATAGAAATCAGACCCAAGGGGATAATAATTAGATTTAAAGTACTGCTTGAGACTTATGCGCTAATAATTCCATTTTATAAATTAAAAGTTTTTAAGGGGGAGTCTAATCTATACTCATTATATAAAGATGAATATTTTTTGAAACTTAAAGCTAAAGATTTAGATGATCATAATTTTTTTAAAAAAATATCTAAGTATAGATTATCTAGTTAAAGATTTCAGCTATCATGCATCTAACACTGCCTCCACCATACTTTTCGATAGTATCTACGCTTGATGAAATAATCTCGGAATACTTACTTATTTTTTTTATTTGAGCATCATCAAGCGACTCATAAGCATTTTGACTCATTATAATAATACTGTCATTATTCACTTTTAATTCAATCATATTACCTGCAAATGAGGATAACTGATTCTCTGAGATGATAATAAGTTCCTTATTATCATCTTCTAAGCTCTGTATTACCTTCTTTCTCTCTTGGACATTATCAATTGAATCGAGACATATTATAACATATTTTTCCGCAACACACATCATTACATTTGTATGATAAATTACTTGTCTTTTTGAGTCAACTGTGTGAAATGAATTAAAAATAATAGGTATAAATTTAAAATCATTACAAAACTCATCAATTAAATTCTCATTTGTTCTTTCAGAAAGAGAGCAGTAGGCTTTATTATTAATTCTATCGAGGACCATACTTCCGGTGCCCTCTAAAAACAAATTGTTATGTTCAGCCTCACTATAATCAACAACTTCGTTGATTTCAATATTATTTTTTTCTAAAAAAACAATCACATCTTCATTTCTCTCAAGCCTACGATTGTTTGCAAACATAGGATATATCGCAATAGTTTTATTTTGATGAAAACTAATCCAATTGTTTGGGAAAATGGAATCTGGAGTATCATGTTTCAAATTATCTTGATATACAAATACTTTTATACCTGATGCTTTTATTTTTTCAACTAAACTATCAAACTCCATTATAGCTTGATTTAATATGGAATCATTACTTATATCATTAATTTTAGATTGAAAAAAATTATTTTTTAAAGTTTCGTTGTTTACTCTAAAACAAGAGGGCCTAACCATCAATACTGAATGTAAATTTTTATTCATAATTTAATTTCTAATTAAAGGTAAAGAAGAACACCTGAACAATCCTTCTTGTTTAGAAACTTCACTCAAATCTACTTTCTCAACAGAAAAACCTTTGCTTTCTAACCAATTATTAAGTCTTTTAAAAATGGGCTGAGAAATTACAGTATTATAATCTATAGAAAGAACATTACTTGTCATTTCATACATTTCATTGTTTGAAATCTTAAAAATATTATCCATTCCAAAAAACGACACAAGCCAATTATAATCTTCTTGATTAGTGAAAGCTTCTGGGTATATAATAGCTTTATCTTTTCCAACAATTTGTAAACAACAATCTAAGTGCAGGATGTTTTCAAAAGGATTATTTAGAGATTTATTTAATTGTAATCCTTTTACTATTTTATTTGGAAAAAAATCTCTTAAATATTCTAATGCATTACTATTAGTTCTTGCTGTAATTAATTTAGGATAATCTTTCTTATTGTAAAAACCAACGAAAATGTAATTATCATGATAAAGCAAGTCTCCTCCTTCAATATGAACGTCTTCAGGTAATGAAATTACCTTATTTGAAAAATCGTTTAAGATTGATTCAACTCCTTTAAACTCTTTAGCTCTATTAGGTAAGATATTAGATTTGAAAAAAAAATTATCTATAACAAAACCAATATCACGAACAAATATCTGATTACAATCTTTAATTAAATCAGGTCTATAAACATGAACGCCGTGCTTAATAAGTAAATTAGAAAAATTTTCTAACTCATTTATCATATCTTTTTCTAATGGATAGTTTCCGGAAATTAAATTTTCAATTGATTTTGGATCATACAAATCTTTTAAATTCGGAATACCTCCAGAGCTTTTTGCAATACCAATAATAACCGATTTTAGTTTTGAAGTCTCATCTTTAACTAAGAAATCCATATAAAGATTTTATCTTAAATCTAAATCTAAAAAAGCTCTATGCCTTTCTCCAACATAAATTTGTCTAGGTCTACTAATTGGTTCTTTATTTTCTCGCATTTCTTTCCATTGAGAAATCCATCCAGGAAGTCTACCTAAAGCAAACATTACAGTAAACATTTGATTGGGTATTTCTAAAGCTTTATAAATTATACCAGAGTAAAAATCTACATTAGGATAAAGTTTTCTATCTACAAAATAAGAGTCTGCAAGAGCTTCCTTTTCCAAGCCTTTAGCAATTTCTAAAATAGGATCTGATATTCCAAGTTCTTTTAAAACTTCATCAGCAGCTACTTTTATAATTTTAGCTCTAGGATCGAAATTTTTATAAACTCTATGTCCAAAGCCCATTAATCTAAATGGATCCGTTTTATCTTTCGCTTTAGCCATGAATTTTTTAGTGTCTCCTCCATCCTTTTCAATTGCTTCTAACATTTCTATCACAGCTTGATTTGCACCACCATGCAATCTTCCCCACAAAGCAGAAATACCTGCAGAAATTGAGGCAAACAAACCAGCATGAGATGAACCTACTATTCTAACAGTTGAAGTTGAACAATTTTGTTCGTGATCGGCATGTAATATCAATAATTTGTTAATTGTACTTACAATGGTATCATTTTGAATATATTCTTTATTAGGTCGATTAAACATCATCTTAGTAATATTCTCAACATAACCTAAAGAATAATCTCCATAATCTAAAGGAAGGCCTTTTCCTTTTCTATAAACCCAAGAAACAATTATTGGAAGTTTTGCTAAAAGCTTCACAATAGCATCATATATTTCTTTTTTTGACTCTATATCCAAAACAGAGGGATTAAATGAAACTAATGCGCTAGTTAGGGAAGAAAGAACTCCCATTGGGTGGGCAGATTTAGGGAAACTTTCTAAAATTTTTTTTAAATCTTCATCTACTATAGAATTTTCTTTAATATCATACAAGAACTTATCTAATTTTTTTTGATTAGGAAGATCACCAAATATCAAGAGATACGCTACTTCTAAAAAATTCGCTTTTTCAGCAAGTTCTTCGATTGAATATCCTCTATACCTTAAAATCCCCTTTTCTCCATCTAAAAAAGTTATAGCACTTTTACATGCTCCCGTATTTTTAAAACCTGGATCTATTGTAATTATATTTGTCTTAGTTCGGAGTGAACTTATATCAATAGCAACTTCATCCTCAGATCCTATTATTAATTCAAATTCATAATTTTCATTACCAACTTTAATATTTGCCTTATCATTCATTATCATTTTTTATAAAGTTAGAAAATTTTAATTTAAAAGCTTTATCTCTAGGAAAGTAAGCATCTTTTCCCAAATTCTCCTCTATTCTTAACAGCTGATTGTATTTTGCTATCCTATCACTTCTTGAAGCTGAACCGGTTTTAATTTGACCTATTGAAAGACCTACAGAAAGATCTGCAATTGTATGGTCTTCAGTTTCTCCAGAGCGATGAGACATTATACTTGTAAACCCAGCTTTATGCGCCATATTAACAGCATCTATAGTTTCAGAAAGAGTGCCAATTTGATTGACTTTAATTAAAATAGAATTGCCAATTTTATTTTCAATTCCATTTGATAGTCTTTCAACATTTGTAACAAATAAATCATCACCAACAAGTTGAACTCTATCGCCACAAATTTCAGTTAAATATTTCCAACCATCCCAGTCGTTTTCATCCATACCATCTTCAATAGAAATAATAGGAAATTGCTTAGCTAAGTCAGACAAATACTCTGCTTGTTGTTTAGAGTTTAAAATTTTTCCGTCTTTTCCTTCAAACTTTGAATAATCATACATTCCATCAACATAAAATTCAGAAGAGGCACAATCCAAGGCTATCATAACTTGATCTCCAGGAGAATATCCAGATTTTTTAATTGCTTGAATAATTGTATTTAATGCATCCTCTGTTCCATCAAGCTTAGGAGCAAAACCTCCTTCATCACCAACCGATGTAGTCAGTCCCCTGTCAGATAAAATCTTTTTTAGATTATGAAAAATCTCAGTACCAATTTGCATTGCATGAGTAAAAGACTCTGCTAAAACAGGTATAATCATAAATTCTTGAAAAGCTATTGGAGCATCTGAATGAGATCCTCCATTTATGATATTCATCATTGGAACTGGAAGAGTTTTTGCTTTTCCTTCGGAAATATAAGAATAAAGTGGAACACCTTTCTCTTTACTAGCAGCTTTAGCAACTGCCAAAGAAACTCCTAAAATAGCATTAGCTCCTAATTTAGCTTTGTTAGGAGTGCCATCAATTTTAATCATTAAGTCATCTATTATTTTTTGATCGTAAACTGACTGACCAATAACTTCTTTTGAAATAATATTATTTACGTTTGAAACAGCATTTAAAACACCTTTACCCATGTAACTAGATCCACCATCTCTAAGCTCTACCGCTTCATGCTCACCAGTAGAAGCCCCTGATGGAACTGCAGCTCTTCCAAGAAACCCGTTTTCGGTTAACACATCTACTTCAACAGTAGGATTCCCTCTAGAATCAAAAATTTGTCTAGCATGAATATTTGTGATTTTACTCATATTTATTTATTAGATTTAATTAGTTCAATGAATTGATCAAAAAGATAATTTGAATCATGTGGACCAGGACTTGCTTCTGGGTGATATTGAACTGAAAAACAATTATTGTTGATTATTCTAATTCCTGCAATAGTATTGTCATTCAAATGAACATGTGTTATTTCAACATTATCATTTAATTCAGTTTCTTGTCTATTAATTGCAAAACCATGATTTTGAGATGTTATCTCACCTTTTCCAGTATTTAAATTTAGTACAGGATGGTTTATTCCTCTATGACCATTATGCATTTTATAAGTTGATATACCATTAGCTATTGCAATTACTTGATGACCTAAGCAAATTCCAAAAAGGGGTGATTTAGTTTTTAAAATTGCTTTCGCTAATTCAATAGCATCTTTTAAAGGCTCTGGGTCTCCAGGACCATTTGAAATAAAGTATCCATCAGGATTCCAATCACTCATTTCTTTAAAAGTAGAGTTGTATGGAAATACTTTAATGTATGTGTCTCTATTAGATAAATTTCTTAAAATATTTTTTTTAATACCTAAATCTAAAGCAGCAATTTTAATTTTAGAGTTTGGATCGCCATAATAAAATGATTCTTTAGTTGAAACTTTAGAAGCTAAATCCAAACCTTCCATACATGGCGAGTTTTGAAGATTCTTTTTTAATTTATCAATCGAATCAACGTCAGTTGAAATTACAGCATTCATAGCTCCATTATCTCTAATATAAGAAACAAGAGCTCTAGTATCTACATCAGAAATAGCCACAATACTATGCTTAGTAAAAAGGTTTTGAAGTGAATCATTAGCTGCTGGCCTAGAAAAATTTTCATTAAAATTTTTACATATCAAACCTGAAATTTTCGGGCTATCTGATTCAGTTTCTTCGTTTGTAACTCCATAATTACCGATATGAGCGTTGGTTGTAACTAACAATTGCCCATAATAAGAAGGATCAGTAAAAATTTCTTGATAACCAGTCATTCCAGTATTAAAGCAAAGTTCACCATAAGCATCCCCTTTGACTCCTAAAGATTTACCATAAAATATAGTGCCGTCTTGTAAAAGAATAAGTGCTTTGTTACGAGTAAAATATTGATTCATTTTAATTCAAAATTAATACAAAAAAAAGGATAAACATTGTGTTTACCCCTTAAATTGATGAAATTTATAAAAAATTTAATATTTCGATGAATCTGATTAATTATCTTAATTAATAGAAGGTTTAGATTCATTATTTTCAACATTTGATGCATCAGCAGCATTAGTTTCTTCAGCAACAGGAGTTTTCTCTTTAGACACAACTAGAGGAGCAGTTTCAGTAACTGGATTTTTTTCTTCTACAACAGATTCTTCTACCACCATAGTATCTTCTACAATAACAGCATCTTCAATAACAGAAGCTGACTTAGAACTTGGTTTTTTTCTTCTTCTTGTTTTCTTTGAAGAATCACTATTTGAATTATAAATAGTGTTATAATCAACTAATTCTATCATAGCCATACTAGCATTGTCACCCAGTCTATTGCCTAATTTAATTACTCTAGTATAACCACCTGGTCTATCAGCAATTTTAACAGAAATATCTCTAAACAACTCAGTAACAGCATCTTTGTTTTTTAAATAACTAAAAACAATTCTTCTATTGTGAGTAGAGTCTGTCTTAGCTTTTGTAATTAATGGTTCTATATACTTTTTTAAAGCTTTAGCTTTTGCTACAGTCGTATTAATTGACTTATGTTCAATTAAAGAACAAGCCATATTAGCCAACATATAACTTCTATGTGCTGTTTTTCTACCTAAATGCGCTATTTTTTTTCCGTGTCTCATATTTATAAATTAATCTTTATCTAATTTATATTTAGATAAATCCATACCAAAGTTTAATCCTTTAACTATAACTAATTCTTCTAGTTCAGTTAGAGATTTCTTTCCAAAATTTCTAAATTTCATTAAATCACTTTTATTAAAAGAAACTAAATCTCCTAAAGTATCAACTTCAGCAGCTTTTAAGCAGTTTAAAGCTCTTACTGAAAGATCCATATCTATTAAACGAGTTTTCAAAAGTTGTCTCATATGTAAAGACTCTTCGTCATATGTTTCAGTTTGGGCAATTTCGTCAGCTTCTAAAGTAATTCGCTCATCAGAAAATAACATAAAATGGTGAATTAATGTTTTAGCTCCTTCTGTTAAAGCATCTTTTGGGTGAATTGAACCGTCAGTAACTATTTCAAAAATTAATTTTTCATAATCAGTTTTTTGCTCAACTCTAAAGTTTTCAATTGTATATTTTACATTTTTGATAGGTGTAAAAATAGAATCAATAAATATTGTTCCTATAGGAAAACCTGATTTTTTATTTTCTTCAGCTGGAACATAGCCTCTTCCCTTCTCAATAGTTAATTCCATTTTGAGGCTAATATTTTTCTCTAAATTACAAATAACTAAATCTGGGTTTAAAACTTGAAATCCAGATATAAATTTTTGTAAATCTCCTGCTAAAATTTGCTCCTGACCTAAAATAGAAACTGTAACATTTTCATTATCTATAGAGTCAATTTGTCTTTTAAGACAAACTTGTTTTAAGTTCAAAACGATCTCGGTTACATCTTCAACGATACCAGGAAGAGACGAAAATTCATGTACTATACTATCTATTCTTACAGATGTAAAAGCAAACCCTTCTAAAGAAGACAATAACACTCTTCTTAAAGCATTACCTACAGTTAAACCATAGCCTGGTTCAAGAGGTCTAAATTCGAATTTACCTTCGAATTCAGAAGAATCTATCATTATTACTTTGTCTGGTTTTTGAAAATTAAATACTGCCATAATTACTTTTTTTTTTATTTCGAATATAATTCGACGATTAATTGTTCTTTAATGTTTTCCGGAATATTTTGTCTCTCAGGAATAGAAACAAATACACCTTCCATTCTATCACTATTCCAAGACATCCACTCGAAAACAGTAGAACTATTGGATAATGAGCTTTCAATTGATGAAATAGTTTTAGATTTTTCACGAACACCTATTACTTCACCTGCTTTAATAATTCTAGATGGAATATTACATAATTCACCATTAACAGTGATATGTCTATGACTCACTAATTGTCTTGCCGCACTTCTTGATGAGGCAATTCCCATTCTATAAACTATATTATCTAAACGAGATTCACACAATTGTAACAAAACTTCACCAGTAACACCTTTACTTTGATTAGCTTTTTTAAATAAATTTCTGAATTGACGCTCAAGGATTCCATATGTATATTTTGCCTTTTGCTTTTCCATAAGCTGAATAGCATACTCAGATTTTTTCCCTCTTCTTTTATTATTTCCATGCTGTCCAGGAGGATAATTTTTCTTTTCAAAAGATTTATCTTCTCCGAAGATTGCTTCACCAAATTTTCTAGCTATTTTGGTTTTTGGACCGGTATATCTTGCCATAATTATATTTTTTATTAAATTTTTGTGAATTAAGGTCTGTCCTTCGACAAAAATTATATTAATTAAACTCTTCTTCTTTTAGGTGGTCTACATCCGTTATGAGGCATTGGAGTTACATCGAATATTTCAGTAACTTCAACTCCATTATTATGAATAGTTCTAATAGCAGACTCTCTTCCGTTACCAGGACCTTTAACATAAACTTTTGCCTTTCGCATTCCTGCATCATGAGCAACTTTTACAGCTTCTTCTGCAGCTAATTGAGCTGCATAAGGTGTATTTTTTTTTGAACCTCTAAATCCCATCTTCCCGGCCGATGACCAAGAAATAACTTCACCTTTTTTATTGGTAAGTGAAATTATTATATTGTTAAATGAAGCGTTAATATGAACTTCACCATAAGAATCAATAAGTACTTTTCTTTTTTTAGATACTGCTTTAGCCATACTATATATTATTTAGTTACTTTTTTCTTGTTAGCAACAGTTTTTCTTTTACCTTTTCTTGTTCTAGAATTGTTTTTAGTTCTTTGTCCTCTAAGCGGTAATCCTGACCTATGTCTAATTCCTCTATAACAACCAATATCCATCAATCTTTTGATGTTTAATTGATTTTCCGACCTTAACTCGCCTTCAATTTTAAAACTACCTACAGCCTCTCTTATCTTAGCTGTATCATCATCGTTCCAGTCAGAAACTTTTTTATTTTCACTAACTTTAGCTAGTTCCAATATTTTTTTTGCACGTGTTTTTCCTATTCCGAAAATATAGGTTAAAGAAATTACGCCTCTTTTTTGTTTAGGTATATCTACCCCTGAAATTCTTGCCATAATTTATCCTTGTCTTTGTTTGAATCTAGGATTCTTTTTGTTAATTACATAAAGAGTACCCTTTCGTCTTACTATTTTACATTCGGGACTTCTTTTTTTTACAGATGCTCTAACTTTCATATTTTTAATGTCTATAAGTTATTCTTGCTTTTGTCAAATCGTATGGACTCATTTCTAATTTAACTTTATCACCTGGTAATAATTTAATATAATGCATTCTCATTTTTCCTGAGATATGAGCAGTTACAACATGACCATTTTGAAGTTCTACTCTAAACATTGCATTAGATAGAGCTTCAATAATAGTTCCGTCTTGTTCTATAGCTGCTTGTTTTGCCATATTATACTAATTTTCTTTTTTTACCAGTTTTCATTAGCCCATCATAATGTCTATTTAATAAATAGGCATTAATTTGTTGTATTGTGTCAATTGCTACTCCAACCATTATTAAAAGAGAAGTACCTCCATAAAATAATGCCCAGCCTTGTTGCATACCTATAATTTGCACTACAATTGCAGGTAAAACTGAAAGTGCAGCTAAAAATATCGAACCTGGAAAAGTAATTAAAGACATAATTTTATCTAAAAACTCTGCAGTTTCACTTCCAGGCCTTATTCCTGGAACAAAACCTCCACTTCTTTTCAAATCATCTGACATTTTATTTGTTGGAACAGTAATAGCCGTATAAAAGTAAGTAAACACAATTATTAAAAATCCAAATAATATATTATACCAAAGTCCAAACATATCAGAAAAAGAAGCTTGCATCCATTGGCCAATATTTGAATCACTACCCATTAACTGACCAAGGTATGCTGGTGCAAACATAATTGCTTGAGCAAAAATAATTGGCATTACACCTGAAGCATTTAATCTTAAAGGAATATATTGTCTTGTACCAGCTTGATTTTTATCAAAACCACCTGAAGCAGTTCTTCTAGCGTATTGAACTGGAATTTGCCTCACAGCAAGAACTAATAATACTGAAAGAGCAATAACTACAACCCAAATAACTAGTTCCATTAATATTAGTATCATTCCGCCATTACTCTCTGTTACTCTTGAAGCAAACTCTTGAGCAAAAGAACCAGGAAGAGACGCAATAATACCAACAGTAATTAATAAAGAAATTCCATTTCCAATTCCTCTGTCAGTAATTTTCTCACCTAACCACATAGCAAAAATACAACCTGTAACTAAAATGATTACAGATGGAGCGATAAAACCGAAACCTTTACCCATTATAAAAGCACTATCAGGAACCCCCAAAGCACCTAAACTATATAAATAAGCAGGAGCTTGAACTACGCATATAAGAATAGTTAACCATCTTGTTATTTGATTAATTGTTTTTCTTCCACTTTCACCTTCTTTTTGAAGTTTTTGTAGATAAGGAATAGCTATCCCCATTAACTGAACAACAATAGAAGCAGAAATATAAGGCATTATTCCTAATGCAAAAACTGAAGCATTAGCAAAGGCTCCTCCAGTAAATGCATTTAAAATCCCTAAAAGACCACCTCCTTGAGTTCTATTTGATAACTCAGCTAATTGAACAGAATCAATACCAGGAAGAACCACTTGTGCTCCAAGACGGTATATAGCAAGAAAGAAAAGAGTTAAAAAAATTCTATTTCTTAGCTCTTCAATATTCCAGATATTCTTTAATGTTTCAATAAACTTAGACATAAAATTATAATGTTATAGCTTCTCCTCCACTCTTTTCAATTGCTGCTTTTGCAGAAGCTGAAAATTTATGAGCGGTTATTTTAATTGGAGAATTAATTTTACCAGTTGCTAATATTTTAACTAAATCTTTCTTTTTGGTTAAACCATTATCTATAAACGATTGAACATCCATAGAACCTTTAACCTTTTTATTATCAATTAAGGATTGAATAGTATCTAAATTCACAGGTTGATATTCAATTCTATTAATATTTGTAAAACCAAATTTCGGAACTCTTCTTTGAAGTGGCATTTGCCCACCCTCAAATCCTAGTTTTTTAGAATATCCAGAACGAGATTTCTGTCCATTGTGACCTCTTGTAGCTGTGCCACCTTTACCAGAGCCTTGTCCTCTACCAATTCTTTTTTTAGAATTATGAATAGATCCTTCTTTAGGTTTTAAATTACTTAAATTCATATTTATATTTATTTAATAACAGTAACTAAATGTTTTACTTTATTAATCATTCCGACGATACTAGGTGTGTCTTGATGTTCTACTACCTGTCCTATCTTTTTCAAACCTAATGCCAAAAGAGTTTTCTTTTGATTTGCAGGTCTTTTAATTTCGCTTCTGACTTTTTTTATTTTAATTAGTGCCATTATGTTATCCGTTAAAAACTTTTTCTAATGTTATTCCTCTTTCACTAGCTACCGTGTTAGCATTTCTTAACCTTAATAATGCGTCAAAAGTAGCTTTAACAACATTATGAGGATTTGAAGATCCTTGAGATTTTGATAAAACATCTTGAACACCCAAAGACTCTAATACAGCTCTAACTGCCCCACCTGCTATAACTCCTGTACCTTGAGATGCAGGTTTCATAAATACCTTAGCTCCACCGTGCTTTCCTTTTTGTTCATGAGGAAGAGTTCCTTTGTATAATGGAATTTTAACTAAATTCTTTTTAGCGTCTTCAACAGCTTTAGCAATCGATGTAGCAACATCTTTAGATTTACCTAAACCATGTCCAACAGTACCATTTTCATCACCAACTATTACTATAGCAGTAAAACCAAAAGCTCTACCACCTTTTGTAACTTTTGTTACTCTTTGGATACTAACTAATTTATCTTTTAAATCTAGTCCTCCAGGTTTAACAAACTCATTTCTATTGTTCTTCATAATTAAAATTTAAGTCCTGCTTCTCTAGCACCTTCTGCTAATGATTTTACTCTTCCATGATATAAATAACCACTTCTATCGAAACCAATTTTATCTATACCAGCATCAACTGCCTTTTTACCAATAGAAGCACCAACTAATTTTGATAACTCAATTCTTGTTTTAGAATTGTCGGCAACATCTTTATCTCTAGATGAAGCTGAAACTAGTGTTTTACCAGAAACATCATCTACTAGTTGAGCATAAATTTCTTTATTACTTCTAAAGACAGACAATCTTGGGCGACCTTCAATTCCAAGAACGTGTTTTCTGATTCTTCTTTTAATTTTATTTCTCTTATTTACTTTTGATAAACTCATTTTGTTTTATTTATGCAGATTTACCTGCTTTTCTACGAATTTCTTCTCCAACATATCTAACACCTTTACCTTTATATGGCTCCGGCTTTCTAAAACCTCTAATTTTTGCCGCAATAGAGCCAATTAATTGCTTGTCAAAAGAATTTAACTTTATAATAGGGTTCTTACCCTTTTCAGCAATAGCCTCTACTTTAACTTCACTAGGTATCATAAATACAATATTATGAGAAAAACCTAATGCTAACTCTAGTTTTTGACCTTCATTAGATGCTCTGTATCCAACCCCAACTAATTCTAGGTCTTTAGTCCAACCAGTATTTACTCCTTGAATCATGTTTGAAAACAAAGAACGATATAAACCGTGTTTTGCTTTCATTGGTTTAGAATCAGACGATCTTGAAACCACTAAAGTGTTTTCAATTTTTTCAACCGTAACAGTATCAAAAGATTGAGATAATTCACCTAGCTTACCTTTAACTACTACAACATTAGATTGAATTTCAACTGAAACTCCTTCTGGGATTGATATTGGGTTTTTACCTATTCTAGACATTTTTAAATTCTTTTTTAATGCACATAACAGAGAATTTCTCCGCCAATATTAGATTGTTTTGCTTTTTTACCAGTCATAAGTCCTTTAGAAGTTGAAACTATAGCAATTCCTAAACCGTTTAAAACTCTAGGTAAATTTTCAGATCTAGAATATTTTCTTAAACCTGGTTTACTAATTCTATCTAGTTTTTTAATCACAGGATCTTTTGTGAAAGAATCGTACTTTAGAGCAATTTTGATTGTTCCTTGTACTGAATCTTCCTCAAACTTATAGCTTAAGATATATCCCTGGTCAAAAAGAATTTTAGTCATTTCTTTTTTAACATTAGATGACGGAATTACAACAACCTTGTGACCAGCACTATTAGCGTTTCTAATTCTTGTTAAATAATCTGCAATTGGATCTGTATTCATTATATATTTTTAATTAAATTACCAGCTAGCTTTTCTAACTCCTGGTATTAAACCTTGATTAGCCATTTCTCTAAACATTACCCTAGAAATACCAAATTGTCTTATATATCCCTTTGGTCTTCCTGTTAATTTACATCTGTTATGAGCTCTTACAGGAGATGAGTTTTTAGGAAGCTTTTGTAACGCTTCGTAATCACCAGCTTTTTTTAAAGCCTTTCTTTTGTCTGCATACTTAGCGCATAATTTTGCTCTTTTGACCTCACGGGCCTTCATTGATTCTTTAGCCATATTAATTCTTTTTAAATGGTAAACCTAACTCAGTTAATAACGATTTAGCTTCCTTATCAGTATTTGCACTTGTTACAAATGTTATATCCATTCCTGATATTTTATTTACCTTATCAATATCAATTTCTGGAAATATAATTTGCTCAGTAACTCCCAAGTTATAATTTCCTCTTCCATCAAAACCAGAAGCTTTAATTCCTTGAAAATCACGAACTCTTGGCAGAGCTGATGTAATTAGTCTATCTAAAAATTCATACATTCTTTCAGATCTAAGAGTAACCTTAGCTCCAATAGGAACACCTTTTCTTAATTTAAAATTAGCAACATCTTTTTTAGACATTGTATGAATAGCTTTCTGACCTGAAATAGTTGATAATTCTTCAATGGCATGATCTATTAACTTTTTATCAGCAACAGCTCCTCCAACTCCTTTGCTAATCACAATTTTCTTAAGCTTAGGAACCATCATAACGTTCTTGTAAGAATACTCCTCCTTTAAAGCAGGCACAATTCTTTCGTTAAACTCTTTTTTTAATCTAGGCTGGTAACTCATAATTAAATTATTTCATCGGATTTTAATGCTATTCTACTTTTTTTACCATCAATTATTTTAAATCCAACTCTTGTTGTTTCACCTTTTGATGTTAACAACGATAGGTTAGAAATATGTAATGGAGCTTCTTTCTCTATTATACCCCCTTTAGGGTTTTCAGAACTAGGCTTATTGTGTTTTTTAACCAAATTAACTCCTTCCACAATTGCTAATCTTTTAGATCTAAATAGTTTAACAACTTTACCTTCAGATCCTTTATGATCTCCAGCTAAAACTTTTACTTGATCTCCTGTTTTTATTTTAATTTTAGTCATAATTGTAAATTATAAAACTTCAGGTGCTAGTGAAACAATTTTCATGAATTTTTTATCTCTTAATTCTCTAGCAACAGGACCAAAAACTCTTGTCCCTCTCATTTCTCCAGCTGCATCTAACAAAACACATGCATTATCATCAAATCTAATGTATGAGCCGTCTTTTCTTCTAACTTCTTTTTTAGTTCTAACTACTACGGCAGTAGAAACTTGTCCTTTTTTAACAGTACCATTTGGAGTAGAATGCTTAACCGTAACAACTATTTTGTCACCAACAGAAGCATATCTTCTTTTAGTTCCACCTAATACTCTTATAGTTAACACTTCTTTTGCCCCTGTGTTATCCGCTACTGATAATCTTGATTCTTGTTGTAACATAATTATTTAGCTCTTTCTAAAATTTGAACAAGTCTCCAGCATTTTGATTTGCTCAAAGGTCTTGTTTCCATTATTTTAACTGTATCTCCAATATTGCATTCGTTTTCTTGATCATGCGCAACATATTTTTTGGTCTTTAAAACGATTTTACCATACATGGGATGCTTTACTTTGTTAACTTCAGCAACTACAATAGATTTTTCCATTTTATTGCTAGTAACAATTCCTATTCTTTCTGTTCTTAAATTTCTTGTTTCCATTAATAAATAATATTATTCTTGAATAGACCTTAAGGTTAATTCAGTATTTATCCTTGCAACAGTTTTTCTTAAATTTTTGATTTGCATAGGGTTCTCAATAGGTGAAATAGCATGTGTCATTTTCATTTCTGACAATTCTTTCTTAAAAGACTGCAATTTTTCGCCTAATTCTTCAATCGATAATTCTTTTACTTCTTTTTGTTTCATTATATAAATTTATGCTTCAAAATCTCTTGCAATTATAAACCTAGTTTGAACTGGAAGTTTCTGAGCTGCAAGTCTCAAAGCTTCTTTTGCTATTTCTATTGGTACACCAGCAACTTCAAACATAATTCTACCTGGCTTAACAACAGCTACAAAATATTCTGGAGCACCCTTACCTTTACCCATCCTAACTTCTAATGGCTTTTTAGTAATTGGCTTATCCGGAAAAATCTTAATCCATAACTGACCTTCTCGCTTCATGTACCTTGTTGCTGCAACACGAGCCGCTTCTATTTGTCTTGATGTTAAAAAACTAGAGTCTAAAGACTTAATTCCAAACATTCCGTTAGATAGGATATTTCCTCTCTGTGAAAGACCTTTCATACGGCCTGTCTGCATTTTCCTAAATTTTGTTTTTTTCGGTGATAACATCTAAAATATATATTTAATTATCTTCTTCTTTGTTGATTTCTTCCTTTTGATGGACCTCCTCCTTGAGATTTAGGAGAGCTTAAACTCATTCCTACAAGTGGAGATAATTCACGTTTTCCATAAACTTCACCTTTCATAATCCAAACTTTGATACCTAGTTTTCCATAAGTAGTTTGCGCTTCAACTAAAGCATAATCAATATCAGCTCTAAAGGTTGATAATGGAATTCTTCCTTCTTTATACATCTCTGATCTCGCCATTTCAGCTCCATTTAAACGACCAGATATTTGAATTTTTATTCCTTCTGCATTCATTCTCATTGTAGCAGTGATTGCCATTTTAATAGCTCTTCTATATGAAATTCTACTTTCAATTTGTCTAGCGATACTTGAACCAACTAACTGAGCTTCAAGTTCAGGTCTTTTAATTTCAATAATATTTAATTGAACTTCTTTACCAGACAATTTCTTTAATTCTTCTTTTAACTTATCAACTTCCTGTCCAGCTTTTCCAATAATAATTCCCGGTCTTGCTGTTGTAATTGTAAGAGTAACTAATTTTAATGTTCTCTCAATAATTACTCTAGAAACACTAGCTTTTGCTAAACGCGCAAAAATATATTTTCTTAGTTTGTAGTCTTCAGCTAACTTATCACCATAGTCTCTTCCACCATACCAATTAGATTCCCAACCTCTAATAATACCTAATCTAATCCCTACTGGATTTGTTTTTTGTCCCATATTAACTATCTATTGTTTGTGATTCTAATACTAAGGTTACGTGATTTGAACGTTTTCTTATTCTATGTGCTCTTCCTTGAGGAGCAGGTCTAAGTCTTTTTAGCATACTTCCTCCATCAACTCTGATTTCTTTTACAAATAAATTAGCTTGCTCTACATCAGCATCCCCATTTTTTGATTGCCAATTAGAAATTGCAGATATTAAAAGCTTTTCAAGTTTTCCTGAAGCTTCTTTCTGGCTGAACTTTAATATAGTTAAAGCCATATCCACTTTCTTGCCCCTAACTGAGTCAGCAACAATTCTCATTTTACGAGGAGATGTTGGGCAATTATTAAGTTTAGCAAAAGCAATGCTTTTTTTAGCTTCCTTAATTTTTTCGGCACTTTGTCTTTTTCTTAATCCCATTGCAAATTAAATTATTTTCTTCCTTTATTTTTCGCACCAGCATGACCACGGAATGAGCGTGTTGGAGAAAATTCTCCTAATTTATGACCTACCATGTTTTCAGTTATATAAACCGGAACAAACTGACGTCCATTATGAACGGCTATAGTTTGTCCGACAAAATCTGGAATTATCATTGAAGCTCTCGACCAAGTTTTAATAACAGCCTTTTTTTTGGAGTCCAAATTCGTTTGAACTTTTTTAATTAAACTGTAATGAACGTAAGGTCCTTTTTTTAGTGAACGTGCCATTTATTTACTTCTTTTTTCTTTCAATTATATATTTGTTACTCGCTTTCTTCTTATCACGTGTTTTATATCCTTTAGCAGGAATACCTTTCTTAGATCTAGGATGCCCACCAGATGCACGACCTTCACCACCACCCATAGGATGATCAACAGGATTCATTGCGACAGGACGTGTTCTAGGTCTTCTACCTAGCCAACGTTTAGAACCAGCCTTACCATGAACAGTTAATTGGTGATCTGAATTAGATACAGAACCAATTGTAGCATAGCAAACTGATAAAATCAATCTAATTTCACCAGATGGCATCTTAAGAGTTGCAAATTTACCGTCCCTTGCCATTAACTGAGCAAAAGAACCTGCGCTTCTTGCAATAGCAGCACCTTTACCAGGTTGCATTTCTATTGAAGAAATTATTGTTCCTAAAGGAATATCAGACAAAGGCAAACAATTACCAATATCTGGAGATTTCTTAGAACCAGAAACAATTTTTTGTCCAACTTTCAATCCTTTCAAAGCAATAATGTAACGCTTCTCATTGTCTTCAAATTTAGTAAGGGCAATAAAAGCCGTTCTATTCGGATCATATTCAATAGACATTACTTCAGAAACATCATCATGTCTATCTCTTTTAAAATCAATTATTCTATATCTTTTTTTATGTCCACCACCAATAAATTTCATAGTCATTTTACCTTGACTATTTCTACCACCAGATCTTTTCTTTGAAGAAAGTAAACTCTTTTCAGGCTTATCTGTTGTAATGGCATCAAAACCATTGACAACTCTTCCTCTTTGTCCAGGTGTGATAGGTTTTAGTGCTTTAACTGACATTGTATATATTTTAAAGTTTATTATAAAAATCGATTGTATCCCCCTCTGAAATCTGAACTATCGCTTTTTTGGTAGTCACAGATTTTCCTCTTTGAATTCCAGTTTTAGTGTATCTAGTTCTTCTTTCTGCACCATATCTTATGGTTCTAACCTTATCAACAGAAACACCATAAGTGCTTTCTACAGCTTTTTTAATTTGAACTTTATTAGCATTAGTATTTACTAAAAAAGTAAATCTATTTTTAAGCTCACTATCAGCAGTAGCTTTTTCTGTTATAACTGGCTTAAGTAAAATATCCATATTAACTTAAATTTGATTCAATTTGTTCTAATGAGCTCTCCAAAAAAATCAAATGTTGAGCATTCATTATGCCGTAAGTACTTATTTCTGAGTTAGTTATAACTTTACTACGCTCTAAATTACGTGCGGACAAATATACATTTTTATTAATCCCACCCAAGATAAAAAGAGACTTTTTACCCTGAAGATCTAAAGCATTAATAATATCTGTAAATGACTTAGTTTTAGGTGATTCAAAATCAAAATCTTCAATAACAGAAACAGCTTTCGCTTTTAATTTTAAACTAAGAGCTGATCTTCTAGCTAAACGCTTAACGTTTTTGTTGAGTTTTTGAGAATAAGATCTTACTCTAGGGCCAAATATAGTACCACCACCTCTAAAAAGAGGATTCTTAATACTACCTGCTCTTGCAGTTCCTGTACCCTTTTGTTTTTTAATTTTTCTAGTACTTCCAGTAATCTCAGCTCTCTCTTTAGTTTTATTAGTTCCCTGACGATTATTTGCTAAAAATCTTTTTACATCAAGATAAATAGAATGATCATTAGGTGTAACTTCAAAAATAGACTTAGAAAGTTCTACCGATCTTCCTGTATCCTTTCCTTTTATGTTTAAAACAGATACTTTCATTATTTTCTAATTATTACGTATGAGTTTTTGTGTCCAGGAACACAACCTTTTACAACAAGTATGTTTTTTTCAGCAACAACTTTAATAACCTTAAGATTTTGAACAGTAATTGTTTCGTTACCCATTCTTCCAGCCATTCTCATTCCCTTAAATACTCTTGCAGGATAAGAAGCAGCACCAATAGAACCAGGTGCTCTTAATCTATTGTGCTGACCATGAGTAGCTTGCCCAACTCCAGCAAAACCATGTCTTTTAACAACCCCCTGAAAACCTTTTCCTTTTGAAGTTCCAGAAACATCAACAAACTCACCTTCTGTAAAGTGTTCAACTGAAATTGAATCACCAAGATTCACATCTTGTTTAAAATTTTGAAATTCAACTAATTTATATTTAGCAGAAGTTTTTGATTTTTTAAAATGACCTGCTTCAGCATTAGTCGTGTGTTTTTCGTTTTTATCATTAAAACCTAATTGAATTGCACTATAACCGTCAACCTCATCAGATTTAATCTGAGTAACAACACAAGGACCTGCTTGAATGACTGTACATGGTAAATTTTTACCATTTTCATCATAAATGCTTGTCATACCTATTTTTTTTCCGATCAACCCAGACATTATTTTCTAATTTTAAATTAATTATACTTTAATTTCAACTTCAACTCCACTAGGCAGTTCAAGCTTCATTAAAGCGTCAATTGTTTTTGATGAAGAACTGTATATATCCAATAATCTTTTATAAGAAGATAATTGAAATTGTTCTCTTGATTTTTTGTTAACGTGAGGAGATCTCAACACAGTAAATATCTTCTTGTGTGTTGGTAAAGGAATAGGTCCTGTAATTATCGCCCCAGTTGCTTTGACAGTCTTAACAATTTTCTCTGCAGACTTATCAACCAAATTGAAGTCGTAAGATTTTAATTTTATTCTAATTTTTTGACTCATTTTATTGGTATTAATCTTTTGTCCCGTTTATTGATGCTATCACCTCATCTGAAACATTTTTAGGTGTTGCAGCATAGTGATCAAATTCCATAGTTGATGTAGCTCTACCTGAACTTAAAGTTCTAAGTGATGTTACATAACCAAACATTTCTGATAATGGGACTAAACCTTTTACAACTTTAGCACCAGCTCTATCATCCATATTATTTACTAATCCTCTTCTTCTATTAAGGTCACCAACTACATCACCCATATTTTCTTCCGGTGTTAAAACTTCTAATTTCATTATTGGTTCCATTATAACAGACTTAGCCATCTTTGCAGCTTTCTTATATCCAATCTTAGCAGCAAGTTCAAAAGAAATAGAATCTGAATCGACTGCATGAAAAGAACCATCATTTAAGGTAACTTTCATCGCATCCATTTCAAAACCAGCTAAAGGACCATTTTTCATAGCCTCTTTAAAACCTTTCTCTATAGATGGAATAAATTCTCTAGGAACATTACCACCCTTTATCTTATTAACAAACTCTAAACCAGTTTTACCTTCTTCAGCAGGCTCCATAGTAAAGGAAATATCAGCAAATTTCCCTCTACCACCTGATTGTTTTTTATAAATTTCACGATGATCAGCAATTGCCGTAATAGCCTCTTTATATTCAACTTGTGGTTGACCTTGATTTACTTCAACTTTAAATTCTCTTCTTAATCTATCAACAAGAATATCTAAGTGAAGTTCACCCATACCAGAAATAATTGTTTGCCCAGAAGCCTCATCTGTTTTAACTTGAAAAGTAGGATCCTCTTCAGCTAATTTACCAAGCGCCATTCCTAATTTGTCTACATCTGCTTTCGTTTTAGGCTCAACTGCAATACCAATTACTGGATCAGGAAAATTCATACTTTCTAAAACAATAGGATGCTTTTCAGAAGTTAATGTATCTCCAGTCTTAATATCTTTAAATCCAACAGCAGCACCAATATCACCCGCTTCAATAAAAGGAACGGAATTTTGCTTATCGGCATGCATTTGGAAAATTCTAGAAATTCTTTCTTTATTTCCAGATCTATTATTTAGTATGTAAGAACCAGCATCTAATCTTCCAGAGTAAACTCTAAAAAAAGCCAATCTACCTACAAACGGATCAGTAGCAATTTTAAAAGCTAAAGCAGCAAATGGTTCAGAAACATTAGGTTTTCTTTCAATTTCTAAATCTGTTTTAGGATCAATTCCAATAATAGCTTCCTTATCCAAAGGAGAAGGTAAGTATCTACAAACACCATCTAAAAGAAATTGAACCCCTTTATTTTTAAAAGCCGAACCACAAATCATTGGAATAATACTCATGTCTTGAGTAGCTTTTCTCAATGCTTCATGAACTTCATCTTCAGAAATAGAATCAGGATCTTCAAAGAATTTTTCAAGTAAAGCATCATCATATTCCGCAACAGCTTCAATCAAATTAGCTCTATACTCATGAACTTCCTCTTTCATATCTGCAGGAATGTCAACAATATCAAAAGTTGCACCCATATTGTCTTCATGCCATACAATTGCTTGATTTCTAACTAAATCAACAATTCCTTTAAAATTATCCTCATCACCAATTGGTAAAACTATTGGGACAGCATTAGATTTTAGCATGGACTTAATTTGGTTACAAACATTTATAAAGCTTGCACCTTGTCTATCCATCTTATTTACAAAGCCTATTCTTGGAACCTTATAATTATCTGCCAGTCTCCAATTAGTTTCAGATTGTGGCTCAACACCATCAACAGCACTAAATAAGAAAACTAAGCCATCTAAAACTCTTAAAGATCTATTAACCTCAACAGTAAAATCAACGTGACCCGGTGTGTCTATAATATTAAAGTGATAAGGTTTAGACTCATCATTTTTCTCTCCATGATTAGTCGGAAAATTCCAAGTACAGGTTGTAGCTGCAGATGTAATGGTAATTCCTCTTTCTTGTTCTTGCTCCATCCAATCCATAGTGGCAGCACCATCATGAACCTCGCCGATTTTATGACTAACTCCCGTGTAAAACAATATACGTTCAGTTGTAGTAGTTTTTCCTGCATCAATGTGAGCAGCAATACCAATATTACGAGTGAATTTTAAATCTCTAGCCATTGTATATTAAAATCTAAAGTGTGAAAATGCTTTATTGGCTTCAGCCATTTTATGAACATCGGTTCTCTTTTTTACAGCAGCTCCTTCTTCTTTTTCAGCTGCTAGAATTTCAGAAGCTAATTTTAAAGCCATTGACTTTTCATTTCGTTTTCTTGCAGCAGTAATTAACCATTTCATAGCCATGGAAATTTTTCTATCTGGTCTAATTGGCATTGGAATTTGGAAGGTAGCACCACCAACACGTCTACTTCTTACTTCAACGTGGGGCATAACATTCGACAAACCATCTTTCCAAACTTGAAGGGAAGTTTTTTCTTCATTTTGCTTTTTTTCTTCAATGATATCGATAGCATCATAAAAAAGTGCAAAAGCTGTGGATTTTTTACCACTCCACATTAGGTTATTGACAAATCTAGTAACTAATTGATCATTAAACCTTGAATCAGGTAATAACGGTCTTTTCTTTGCCTTACTTTTTCTCATTTATTTTAGTTTTAGAGAGGTTCAAAATTAAATTTGAACGTCATCAATTAAATTTATTTTTTAGGACGCTTTGCGCCATACTTAGATCTTCTTTGCAATCTTCCTTCAACACCAGCAGTATCCAATGCTCCTCTAACAATATGGTATCTAACACCAGGTAAATCTTTAACTCTACCTCCTCTAACCAATACAATTGAATGCTCTTGAAGGTTGTGACCTTCTCCAGGAATGTATGCATTGATTTCCGTTCCATTGGTTAATCTAACCCTTGCAACTTTTCTCATAGCAGAATTAGGTTTCTTAGGAGTAGTAGTATATACTCTTGTGCAAACCCCTCTTTTTTGAGGACATGAAACCAAGGCAGCAGATTTACTTTTCTTAGTAATCTTAGATCTTCCTTTTCGAACCAACTGTGATATTGTAGGCATATACTTTCTTAATAATTATTTTATCCCCTATTTGGGCGTGCAAATGTAAATTAATTTTAGAACTAATCAAATGGAATTTAAAAATATATAGAAATAAATCATAAACGACACGATAAAGTATATATATATATGACAAGAGTTGTTTTATACAAGTAATTGAAAACTATATATGTAAACATAATATGTATTGGTTTATTTTTTTAAAAAACATCTGACCTAAATTTTCTGGTAATTTTAATATTAGTATTAAAATTTAAAGAAGTTATCGAAATTAATAATACAGTTGTTTATGCAACAATCAGCATTAATCGCAATATTAACGACGTTATGTTACAGATATGGGAATTATAAGTGTAAATTATTATCATAAAAAAACAAGAGGTTATATGAGGAGGAACGGAAATAAAAAATATATAAATCAAATAATTGTTGTTTTATTAACTTTTAATTAACATTTTTGTAGAAGAAATAATAATTTAAAACTAACTATGAAAACAAATTTACTTAAGTTTTTAACGTTATCATTCATGATAATGTTTCAATGGAGTTTTGCACAAAAGAGTGTTAGCGGTACTGTTACCGATATCTCTGGTGTACCACTTCCGGGGGCTACTGTTCAAGTTGTAGGAACATCAAATGGTGTTACTACTGATTTTGATGGAGTTTATTCAATTACAGCAAATGAGGGAGATGTTCTTTCCTTTAGCTTTACTGGGATGACTTCTCAAAACGTAACTGTTGGAGCATCTGCATCAATTAACGTATCTCTTTCTTCTGACACTGCTCTAGAAGAAGTAGTCGTTACTGCACTTGGTATTACTAGAGAGGCTAAGTCTCTTGGTTATGCTCAGCAAGCAGTTAGCGGAGATGCTTTAACCAAAACAAAAGAACTTGACTTTAGAACTGCTCTTGCAGGTAAAGTAGCTGGTGTACAGGTAATTTCTGGAACTAGTTCAACTTATGAGCCAAGTGCTATTCGATTAAGAGGTGAAACAGATATTTTATATGTAGTTGATGGTATTAAAGTAGCAAGTACTGATATTAATACTGACAATATAGATAACATCACGGTACTTAAGGGTGCTGCTGCAACTGCTCTTTATGGGTCTGAAGCAAAAAGTGGTGTAATTATAATTACTTCTAAAAAAGCTATAGCAGGTGAATCATATATTTCTGTTGATCACAATACTGTAATTAGTAACATTAGTAGACTTCACCCATACCAAAATGAGTATGGTGGTGGTTATTCACAAACAATGGGTACTTTTACTTACGACCCTGCAACAGATCCTGCTTCATGGGCAGCATTTAATGGACAAAATATTCCATATTATGCAGCTGACGAATCTTGGGGTCCAGCATTAGATGGTAGACAAGCTAGACACTGGGATTCTTGGATTCCTGGTCTTTCAGAATATGGACAAACTAGAGCTTGGTCTCCAAATCCAAACAACATTAAGAATTTCTTTGAAACTGGTATGATGTCAAGTACAAGTTTATCATTTGCTAAAGGTGGTGAAGATTTTAGCTTTAGAACTACAGCACGTGCTACAAACGGTACGTTACCTGTTCCTAATGCTGGAAGAGATACTTATGATGTAAATATCAACACTTCTTTAAATGCAACTGATAAATTAACTGTATATGCATCTTTAAATGCAAAGATTCAAGCTACAGACAATTATGTATCAAGTGGATATGGAAGTTTACAATCTAACTTTAGCCAATGGTGGCAAAGACAATTAGATATGGACAGACTTAGAGAGAACTATCATGTTAACGGTGTATTTTACACTTGGAACAGAAGATCAGCTAGAAATGCTCGTCCACAGTATTGGGATGCTCCTCATTACGAGCAGTACCAAAATACTAACAATAATAAAAACTCAACTTACTCAGGAAACTTTGGTTTAAACTATGACATCATGGATGGCCTTAGTGCTAACGTTGAAGTTAAAAGAAGAGCTTATAATCAAAATTCATGGGGTAGAGGTTATATAGGACAAAACACATTATCTCAACAAGCGAGTTTTAGTGAAGGATCTTATTTTTCTGAAAGCAATGAATTTGCTGCTAGACTTAATTATGACACGAAAATAACGTCAAATTTTGATTTAAGCGCAATTTTAGGATACGGTACTGGACAAAATATAGCTTCACAAACAAACGCAAGTACATCTGGTGGTCTAGCGATCCCTGATTTTTATATACTTTCAAATTCTGTAGATAAGCCTAATTACAGTACTTCTAAATCAAGTAATAAAAGAGTTTCTGCATATGGACTTGTATCTTTAGGATACGACAGTATGTTATACTTAGACGGGTCTTACAGATTAGACTGGGGTTCAACAGCTGCAGCTGATGCAAACAGAATTGAAACATTTAGTTTATCTGGAAGTTTTATATGGAATAAATTATTAGATGTAGACGGTATTACATTTGGTAAATTTAGAGCTGGATATTCTGAAGCTCCTATATTTCCTGGAACTTACCAAACGAGTCCTGTATATGGATCTGGAACAGCATATGGTTCTTTAGCTTCTTTAGCGGTTCCAAACACTCTTGCTAATCCAAATTTAACGGGTGGTATGAGAACTGAAATGGAATATGGACTTGAAGTGAAGATTTTAAACAACAGATTAGGAATTGATCTTACATATTTTGACAGAGAAGATTCAAACTTACCTGTATCAATTTCTGCTGCTGGAAGTACAGGATATACTGGATTAAGTGTAAATTCAAAAATTACTTCTTCTGCTGGTATAGAAGCAATGATTTCAGGTACTCCTATTCTAACTGATGATTTAAGATGGGATCTTTCTTTTAACTTCGCTACTGTTAAGAAAACAGTTGATTTTATATACGATGGTATTGAAAGAAATATATTATCCTCATGGTTATCATGGTCTAGTATGGATCTTCAAGAAATCGTTGGTGAAGAGTGGGGAATGTTATATGGAAGAAAAAGAATGCAAGATGAAAATGGAAATTGGGTTTTCTATGGTTCAGGTGAAAACGTTGGGAGTCACATGTATGAAAACAATCAATTACTTGGAAACATCATGCCAAACTTTACTGGAGGTATAAACTCTAACTTGGTATATAAGAATTGGGATTTAGCAGTTAATATAGATTTCCAAGATGGAGGTTTATACCATTCTGTTACAGATATGTTCTCAATGGCGGCTGGTCTTCATGAGTGGACAGCAGGTTTAAATGATAAAGGAAATCCAAAAAGAGATCCAGTTAGTAGTGGTGGTGGAATTCACCAAGTAGGTGTTTACGCTGATGGTACTGTTGCTGATGGATATAGAGCTCCTGATTCATGGGCTTGGGGTAACTGGACAAGAGATGATCTATGGTTAGTAGATGCTTCTTTTGTTAAGTTAAGACAAGTAAGATTTGGTTATACATTTGATGCTGACCAAGTAGCTAAAACTCCTTTTTCATCTATTAGTTTAGCTGTGATTGGAACAAACCTAGCTATCTTATCTGAAACAACTGATTGGGGTGACTATAGAGGTGAAAAAACTCCAGGTCTAGATCCTTCAGAATTAGGTGGAAATTGGTCAGGGGGAAATTTTGCTAGTGAAGGTGGTCAGTTACCATCAGCAAGATCTTTTGGTCTTAACTTAAGCATGAAATTTTAATTAGTAATCATATATACAATGAAAAAACAAATTCAAAAAATAATCGGATTATTAACAATAAGTAGCTTATTGTTCGTGTCCTGCGAAACTGTTGACTTTGGAGATGAAAATCTTAATCCAAACTCAGTTTCAAAAGCAAATACTGGTGCTCTTATAACTGGAGCAATGAGAAACATTCCTGATTTAGTAAGTAATGTGAATCCTTTATTGTTAGTTCAACATGTTTCTGAAATTACATACAATGAAGATTCTTGTTACGAAACCACGCAATGGAACTTCGACGGTTGGTATACAGGTCCACTTATGGATCTTCAAACTGTAATTAATTTAAATACTACAAATCCAAAAGCTTATTCATCTTCAGGATCAGCTGGTATGCAAATGGGTGTTGCTCACTTATTACAAGTTTTCATGTACCAAAAAATGACTGATGCTTGGGGAGCAATTCCTTACTCTCAAGCATTAAAAGGTGTAGATGAATTAAAGCCACAATTTGATGATCAAAAAGATATTTATATGGGCATGTTTGCTCAAATAGATGCTGCTTTAGGTATGCTAGATGGTGGTGGTTTAAGTGGAGACTATATGTTTAACGGAAGTGCAGATGCATGGAAAAAGTTTGGAAATACTATGAAAATGGTAATGGCCTTAAGACTTGCAGATGTGGATGCTGCTACAGCTCAATCTAAATTTTTAGAAGCTCACAATAATGGAGTAATTGGATCTGGTGGAGATATTCACTATCCATATACTGATGCTGATGCAAATGATAGCCCATGGGAAGATAGATTTTCAACTAGAGATGACTTTGCTGCTAGTGATGTAATGTTTGCTCACCTTTATAATGGTGGTGTAAATATTGATCCAAGAGTACATGTGTTTATGAAGCCTGTTGTTACAGCTGCTGGATCATTAGAAAATGGTGCAAAAGTTGCTGTAGACTATCAAGTTGTTGATGGATTAATATATGGAGGAATGCCTTACGGTGTTCTAACACCTGGTATCCTACAATCTTGGGTATCTTATTTACCTGATTCAGTGATTAAAACAAGTGCTGCTACAGCTGGTGGTATGTTATTTTCTTACGCTCAAGTAGCGTTAAGTTATGCAGAAGCTGCTTATAGAGGTTGGTCAGTTCCTGGAACTGCTCAAGCTTGGTATGAAGCAGGTATTAATGCTTCTATGTCTCAATGGGGAGTAGCATCAGCTGATGCTGCTACTTATGTTTCTGGTGTTGCAGCTGCATCAATGGAAACTATTGCTACTGAAAAATGGAAAGCATTATACATGCAAAGTGGAGAAGCTTGGGCTGAACACAGAAGATTAGATTTTCCTAATTTAGCTCGTGCTACAGACTGGTTAACTGGTACTGGAATTCCTGTAAGATTAGGATATGGTGCTACTACTGCTAGTGCAAACAAAGATAATCACGATGCTGCGGTTGCTAAAGTACCTGGTTATAGTCAAGATTCAAAAGTGTGGTGGGATACTAAATAATCAGTACCTACTTCTTAATATAAAAAAGCACCCTATTGGGTGCTTTTTTTATATAGAGAATTCTAAAATATCATAATGTATGAAACCAGAAATTTCTAAAAATAGATAAATAATGAAAAAACAATAACATTAATGGATAAAACACTTAGTTAATTATAATTTTGAACAACCAGCCTAAAGGGCGTTTTAGTTATATTAGCACAAAAATACATGACATGAAAAAACTAATTCTACTTTTTATAATACTGATTTCACAATCTGCAATTTCACAATTTGCAGATCCTACAGCAAACTTCTTTATAAATGGGAATGTGAATTTATATAAATTAAAAGAATACGATACAAAAGTAAAAGGAAATCCATACTTAGATAAAGATTTTAAATCAGGAGAAATAATTTTTTCAAATGGAAAAAAGTATAATGCACAAATAAGACTGGATATTTCAGAACAAAAATTTGAAATAAAAAGCAATCAGAATAGTCAAGCTAGTGCTATAGATATAGATGAAACAGTTACAATAACAATTGAAGGAGAAATCTACAAACTGTTTTCATTTAAACTTAATAAACCAGAAAATACAATTGCCGTATTAGAAGAAGTTTTAAAACTTGAGAGTTATGGATTATATTATTTTCCTCAGAAAAAAATTGAGATGCCAGAAAAACCTAATGTAACTGCTCCAGCAACTGGTTACACAAAACCACCTAGTCCTAAATGGGTAGACAATAGTGTTTTTTTGATATTTAACAACAATAAATCATATATAGTACCTACATCACATAATAAAATGCAAGCACTCAATCTTTTGAATGGAAAAGCATATAAAAAATATAGAAAAGAAAATAAACTCAATCTTCAGGATAAAGAAAGTTTAAAGAGTTTTGTTACTTATTTAAATTCCACTCAGCTATAAATGGAAAAAGAAACAACACAAATTTATGGAATAAGATCTGTCATGGAAGCAATAGATTCGGGTGAATCCATTAATAGAGTCTTTATACAAAGAGGTTTGACTGGAGCTTCAGCCTATGAATTAATGAAAACATTAAAAAAGAAATCTATAGAAATTTCCTATGTTCCTGTTGAAAAGTTAAACAGATTGACACCAAAAAATCATCAAGGTGTTGTAGCTACCATAGCTGCTATTAAGTTTTTATCTATCGATGATTTAAGTGAGATATTAGAAACCAAAAAAGATTCTGCTTCTATATTGATTTTAGATCAACTATCTGATGTTAGAAACTTTGGAGGAATTGTTAGAACTGCTGAATGCGCTGCAGTTGATTGTATAGTAATTCAATCCAGTGGGAGTGCTCCAGTTAATGGAGACACCATTAAAACATCTTCAGGAGCTGTATTTAATGTCCCTATATGTAAAGTAGGTCATATAAAAGATGCTCTATTTCTTTTAAAACAATTTGAAGTTCCTATCTATGGCGCATCAGAAAAAGCTGAAAAAACAATCTATCAAACTAGTTTCAAAAAATCTCAAGCAATAGTAATGGGTTCTGAAGATAAAGGTTTGTCTAGTTCAGTAATTAATTTATGTGATCACCTTATTAAAATTCCTATGCTTGGAAAAATAGAATCATTAAATGTATCTGTAGCATGTGGAACGATTTTATATGAAATAGTTCGACAAAAAAACTATTAATTATAAAATAGAATTCAAAGATTTTAAGTTCGTTATTATTTTACAGTGTGAATGTGTCGGTTCATTATTATTATTAAAATGAATAGCACTAAAACCAGCATTTAATGCTCCTATAATATCTGCTTCTAAATTATCGCCAATCATTAGACTTTCTTTTTGAGTTGCTCCAGCTGCTTTTAAAGCATATTCAAATACTTTAGAATTAGGCTTTTTGACTCCTACTGTTTCTGAATCAATAATACATGAAAAGTATTTATCAAGATTAGAGTTGGTTATTTTTTTCTTTTGAACTTCAGTGAATCCATTGGTAATTATATGTAACTCATAATTGTTTACTAAATAATCTAAAACCAGTAAAGTATCTTTAACTAAAAAATTGTGATCAGGCAAGTGAGTCACATAATCATCTGCCATCTTATCAATAATATCTGCTGATATATCCATATTAAGTTTTTCAAAAGCAGATTTTAACCTGTTATGCCTTAAATACTCCTTAGATATTTTTTCATCTCTGTAAAGTTTCCATAAAGAAAAATTGATTGGCATGTAGATTTCTAAAAATATTTCTAGATTAACAGGAATGTTGTATTTCTCTAATAAAAATTTAAATGTTAAAGAAGAGTTTTTTTTAAAATCCCACAAGGTGTGATCTAAGTCAAAAAATATATGTTTAATATGATCCATAATAATTACTGTTATTGACTTATTTTAATCTGACTAACCAAATAAGACAAATCTTGGGAAGCATAATTTCCAGAACTCATAAAAAGTAAATTAGTATTTGCATAAGATTGAGTTAATAAAAAATCCTTTAGAACATCTGAATCTGAGAATACATGTAAATTATCGTCGTTAAAAGCTTTTTTGATATTTACATCCTTCAACTCTTCCAATCCTTTATTTTTTATAGCTTTTGGATCATAAAATAAAATAGCCTTATCTGCACTTTTTAAACTGTCTTTGTATTCCACTATAAACTCTTCATTTAAACTACTAAAAGTATGTAACTCAAGTAAAGCTATAAGTTTTCTATTCTTGTATTGATTTTTTAAAGCTTTAGTGGTTGCTATAACTTTACTAGGAGAGTGAGCGAAGTCCTTAAAGACAGTTCGGTCTTCCATATCAAGAATTGACTCCAAACGCTTGTCAGCACCTTTAAATGAAGTAATGGAGTGGTTAAACTCTTCTTCTTGAACTCCCATCAACTGACATATAAGTTTTGCTCCAGATAAATTACTTAAATTATGTTCGCCAAAAATCTTTAATGGCAAGTCTCCCTCATCTGTTTTAAGGAAAGAAATATCATTTTTGATAAAATAATTAGGCATAGAATATTCTAATTTCCTTATAGGTCTACTACAATTTTCAGTGATTTGATTGACTTGATTATCTAACTTATTATAAACCAAAACTCCTCCTGAAACTATGGTCTCTAAAAAAAGTTCAAATTGTTTTAAATAAACTTCTTTAGTTGGAAAAACATTAATATGATCCCAGGAAATTCCACTTAAAAGTGCAATATTAGGTTTGTAAAGATGAAATTTAGGTCTTCTATCTATTGGAGAAGACAAGTACTCGTCACCTTCTAATAAAATAAAATCATTATGATCAGTTAAATGAACCATAGTTTCAAATCCTTCAAGCTGAGCCCCTACCATAAAATCCACTTCTTTTGCGTTATCATTTAAAACATGTAAAATCATTGCGGTAATTGAAGTTTTTCCATGACTTCCTCCAATTACTACCCGTGTTTTGTTTTTAGACATTTGATAAATAAACTCAGGATAAGAAACTATTTTAAGTTTCTTGTTTTGAGCTTCAATAAGTTCAGGGTTATCAGATTTCGCATGCATACCAAGGACAACAAAATCTATGTCATTAGATATTTTAGAAGCATCCCATCCAAAACTATTGGGAAGTAAACCGTGCTTATTTAATCTAGATTTAGAAGGTTCGAAAATGTGGTCATCACTTCCAGTAACCCCATAGCCTTTTAAATGCAGAGCAATTGCTAAATTATGCATTGCACTCCCTCCCACTGCTATAAAATGAATTCTCATAGTATTATTAAGCTAAGACATAACTAATTTATTAAACAAATAGATTCTCTACAATAGAAGAATTTAGTCAAATTATGGATTTAATAATTTCCATAAATCATCCTTTAGTTTTACAAGCCCTTGATTTGAAACCGATGATATAAAATCAAAAGGAATATTTTTAATTTTTTTTGATATTTCTATACTAATTTTATCTTTTCTTTTTTGATCAATTAAATCAGATTTAGAAACCACTATCATCCGGTCTTTATCCAATAACTCTGGATTATATTTTCTTAATTCATTAATTAAAATATCATACTGATTAACTACTTTTTCCGATTCACAAGAAATCAAAAAAAGTAAAATAGAGTTTCGCTCTATATGTCTTAAAAAATGATGACCTAACCCCTTCCCCTCTGAAGCACCTTCAATAATTCCAGGAATATCTGCAATAATAAAAGATCTATAATCTCTGTATTCGACAATACCTAGGTTAGGTTTAAGTGTAGTAAATTCATAATTACCTATTTTAGGCTTTGCAGATGTAACAGTTTTTAATAAAGTAGATTTTCCAGCATTTGGAAAACCAACTAATCCAACATCTGCCAAAACCTTAAGTTCAAGAGTGATCTGTATTTCTTTTCCTTTAATTCCAGGTTGAGAATATCGAGGAGCCTGATTAGTGGAAGATCTGAAATTCCAATTACCTAAACCTCCCATTCCCCCATCTAAAATTATCTTTTCATCACCATCATCTATTGTTTCAAACATAACTTCATTAGTCAAAGAATCTTTTACAACAGTTCCTAAAGGAACTCTTATGTAGATATCTATACCATCTGCTCCAGAACTTCTACTTCCACTTCCATCTCCACCGTGACCAGATCTAAAGTGTCTTTTAAATTTAAAATGATGGAGAGTCCACAATGATTTATCGGCTATGACAATAATGTGACCTCCTCTGCCCCCATCACCACCGTCAGGACCTCCTTTAGTTATATACTTTTCCCTATGAAAATGCGCGGATCCTTTACCTCCATTTCCAGAAAACACATCTACTTTAACATAGTCTACAAAATTTCCTTCAGTCATTATATATTTGAATCAATAACGTTAAATATTCTTTTACTTATCTCACTTATTTTCCCAGTCCCATCAATCTCAAAAAATTTGTTTTGAGATCTATAATAGTTAATTAATGGAGAAGTTTTATTATTATACTCTTCAAACCTATTTTGAATTTTAGATCTATCTTGGTCATCGGCTCTTCCACTATCTTTTCCTCTATTTATAAGCCTATCTATTAATACATTTGCATCCACCTCTAAAGCAATAGTCATTGATATACTTAAATTTTTATTTTTTAAAAATTCATCTAACATTTCTGCCTGAAGAGTAGTTCTAGGAAATCCATCAAAAATAAAACCATTTGCATCAGGGTTCTTATTCACTTCTGCTTGTAATATTTGAATTGTAACATTGTCAGGTACTAAATCCCCGCTTTCCATATAAGATTTAGCAAGAATACCAAGGTCAGTTTTCTGAGAAATATTATATCTAAAAACATCTCCTGTAGAAATATGAATTAAATCATATTTTTTTTTAACAAACTCAGCTTGTGTTCCTTTTCCAGAACCAGGTTTTCCAAATAAAATTAAGTTAATCATAATTAAGACAAAATTTACAAAAAGCAAATATACCAAAATCAATAGTTAAATTATTTTATAGTTAATTACATTTTAATGTATTTTTGACAAAATAATTTATTATGAATTATTTCTCTTCAAAATTTACATTAGGAATACTTGGTGGTGGTCAACTTGGAAAAATGTTACTTAATGTAACTTCTAGATTAAGTATTAAAACTAATATCCTTGACCCTAGTAGTGAATCCCCTTGTAAAAAATTATGTAACAAATTCACTCAAGGTAACTTGATGGATTTTGATTCAGTTTATGAATTTGGTAAAAATTGTGACTTAGTTACTTATGAAATTGAACACGTAAATATTGAAGCATTAGAAAAACTAGAAAAGAAGGGAATAAAAGTATTTCCAAGTTCAAGTACACTAAAAATCATTCAAGACAAATCTGTACAAAAACAGTTTTTTATAGACAATGGAATTCCTACTGCCCATTTTTATTATTTTAAATCTTTAGATCATTTCAAAATATCAGCCGAAAAAAATGATATTAAATATCCCTGTGTGTGGAAAAAAACAAAATTTGGATATGATGGTTATGGAGTTAAAATAATTAATTCTAAAGTTGAATTTGACGATTTGCCAAATGAAGAGTTTATAGTTGAAGAATTAATCCCTTTTAAAAAAGAGCTTGCAACTACAATTGCGAGAAACAAATCAGGACAAATTGAAGTTTTTCCAATTGTAGAAATGGATTTTAATAAAATATCTAATCAAGTTGAGTATGTTATTTGCCCAGCACAAATAAGTGATCATTTAATTGCTAAAGCGAAAGAAATAGCGCTAAAAACATCAAAATCGTTTAATCATGTTGGATTATTAGCTGTGGAAATGTTTTTAACTGAAGATGATGACATTCTAGTGAATGAGGTAGCTCCAAGGCCACATAACAGCGCTCACTATTCTATTGAAGCTTGTTCTAGCTCTCAATTTGATCAACACATAAATGCTATACTAAACTTACCTTTAGGTTGTTCCAAATCCAATATTTATGCAATAATGGCTAACTTGGTAGGAGGTGAAGGCGCAGTAGGAAAAGTATGTTATCAAGGAATTGAAGAAGCAATGAAAATTGACAATGTCAAAATTCATTTATATGGTAAAAAACAAACAAAGCCCAATAGAAAAATGGGGCATGCAACAATTACTGATACTGATTTAACAGAAGGACTTAAAAAAGCTAAAAAAATAAAGAAACTGATTCAAATTAAAACAAAATAATTATGGCAAAAGTTGGAATTATCATGGGAAGTAAATCAGATCTTCCAGTAATGCAAGAAGCTATAGATGTTTTAAATGAATTTGAAATATTTAACGAAGTAGAGATTGTATCTGCTCATAGAACTCCTGAAAAAATGATGGAATATGGTAAAAACGCACATATAAGAGGGATATCTGTAATAATAGCTGGTGCTGGTGGAGCGGCTCACCTTCCTGGAATGATAGCTTCTCTAACTCCTTTACCAGTAATAGGAGTGCCTATCAAATCTAGAAATTCTATTGATGGGTGGGATTCTATTTTGTCAATACTACAAATGCCTGCAGGTGTTCCAGTTGCTACGGTAGCTTTAAATGGTGCAAAAAATGCTGGAATATTAGCTGCTTCTATAATTGGATCTAGTGACAAAAAGATTCAAAATAAAATAATAGATTTTAAGTCTAATTTAAAAGAAAAGGTAATTAAAGATTCCTTACTCTAAATATTCTCAATAATTACAACAATAAGCAGCCAAAAAACTGGAAGTCCTTCAACAAAAAAGCTTGTAAAATATTTGGATTGCTTTTCTTTCGTATTATAAATAAAAATAGCCGTGAAAATGGCTATAATTATATCGGTAAAAATAAGTTGAATTTTAAATGGTTCAATAAAAAAGCTAATAAAACAAAATAAAGTCAAAAGTATAAAAGCTAAAGTTTTTGTTTTATTTATACCAATAACTTGAGGGATAGTTTTAAGATTTATAGAGTCGTATTGTAAGTCACGAATCTCAAATGGCAGAGTGTAAACGAACACAAAAATAAATCTTTGAATAAACAGCAAAACTGTATCCCATGAATAAACTGTTACATCTTCTGAAAATGGCATTAAAACTGTGGCACCTGACCAACATAATGCAACAACAAAAATTTTAATTTTACTATAATTTCTAATATTAGATCTATTAAAAGGAATCACATAGGTCAAGCATAGTACAAAGAGTATAAAACCTATTATTATGGTTTTAGTATTAAGAAATATAACTGAACTAATTAAAAAAAACCCTGCTACAAAACTTAAGAATTGAATTTTTTTAACAGGGGCATTTTTAGTAAAAAAATAATATGGTAAAGTAGAGGCATATTTTATAAAATTGTAAACTATTATTGTGGCACAAAAAACACAAATCAATAAGCTGAAACTAAAGTCTAAATCAAATCTTAAACAGGTAATTATAATTAAAGACAACACACAAAAAGATAAGTGTAAACTAGACTTTATATAAAAATCAAAAATTGGAACTAATTTTTTCACAAATTCAAAATTACAATAGTGTTAACAATACCATGTTTTTAAGTTAAAAACTTTCTTTTTAAATTAAATAAATAAATAAATATATTGTACATAATCACTAATTTCACAAACTAATTATATCATAATAAATGAAAGGGTTTTCAACAAGACATATCGGAATTAATTCATCAGATAAAAAAGAAATGCTGAACTGTTTAAAAGTAGACAGTATAGAACAATTGATTTCTGAAACAATACCTTCAAATATCAGACTAAAAAATGAAATGGATCTTGATCCGGCTTTAAGTGAATACGACTATTTAAATCATATAGAAAAACTTTCAAAAAAGAATAAAATTTTTAAATCCTATATAGGGCTAGGTTATAATGAAGCCATTATTCCATCAGTAATAAAAAGAAATATTCTGGAGAACCCTAGTTGGTACACAGCTTACACTCCGTACCAAGCGGAAATAGCTCAAGGAAGAATGCAAGCTTTACTGAATTATCAAACCATTGTTTGTGATTTAACTGGGATGGAATTGGCAAATGCTTCGCTTTTAGACGAAAGCACAGCCGCTGCAGAAGCAATGACTATGCTTTTTAGCTTAAGAACTAAAGACCAAAAAAACAACATAGTAAATAAATTTTTTGTTTCTGATGACACTCTTTCACAAACTATTTCGCTTTTAAAAACTAGAGCTCAACCGCTTGGAATTAAAGTAGTTTTAGGAAATATTGATGAATTTAAATTTGATCAAGAATTTTACGGATGTTTAATGCAATACCCAGGTATACATGGAAATGTTAAAGATCTTAGAAAATATTGTGGAATTGCTAAATCAAAAGGACTTAAAATTGTAGTTGCTGCTGATCTACTATCGTTGTGTCTACTAAAAGAACCTGCTAGTTTTGGTGTAGATGTAGTTGTCGGAACTTCCCAAAGGTTTGGGATTCCACTAGGCTACGGAGGACCGCATGCAGCTTTTTTTGCTACTAAAGAAGAATACAAAAGATCTATTCCGGGAAGAATTATTGGAGTTTCTAAAGATGTTGATAAAAACCCCGCGCTTAGAATGGCTTTACAAACAAGAGAACAACATATAAAAAGAGATCGAGCTACATCTAATATTTGTACTTCTCAAGTTCTGCTAGCTGTTATGGCTAGTATGTACGGAGTTTTTCATGGCCCAAAAGGTTTAAAAAAAATAGCTAAAAGAATTCATGAATTAGCTGTTATACTAGAAAATGCTTTAAATAAAATTGGTGTTAAACAATTAAACGAGAACTACTTTGATACTTTACTATTGCAAGGTCCTTCAAAAAAAATAAAATTAATAGCTGAGAAAAATAAAATTAATTTTAATTATATAAGTGATAATCTTTTTTCTATTTCATTAAATGAAACTACATCATTTAATGATATTCAATTAATAATTGATCTGATCTCTAAGGTAACAAATAACGAAACTTATAAAACAGAATTGTCTACTGATATAATAAAAATCTCTTCTAATTTTCTAAGAGAGTCTTCTTTTCTACAAGCTGATATTTTTAATTGTCACCATTCTGAAACTAGCATAATGAGATATATTAAAAATCTTGAAAGAAAAGATTTGTCACTAACTCATTCCATGATATCTCTTGGTTCCTGTACCATGAAGTTAAATGCTGCTTCAGAAATGATTCCAATCAGCTGGTCTAAATGGAATAACATACACCCCTTTGCTCCGTTGAATCAAGCTAAAGGTTATAAAAAATTACTAAAAAAATTAGAAAAACAACTTAATGTTATAACAGGTTTTGCAGGCACTTCACTTCAACCAAATTCAGGAGCCCAAGGAGAATATGCTGGATTAATGGTAATTAGAGCCTATCTTAAAAGCATAAATCAAGGTCATAGAAACATTTGTTTAATACCTTCATCTGCCCACGGAACAAACCCAGCGTCAGCTGTAATGGCTGGAATGAAAGTAGTAGTAATTGGCACAGATAAATACGGTAATATTAACGTAGATGAATTAAAAGAAAAAGCAAAACTACATGAAGAAAACCTAGCCGCTTTAATGGTAACATACCCATCAACTCATGGAGTGTTTGAATCATCTATTCAAGAAGTTTCAAAAACTATTCATAAATACGGTGGGCAAGTTTATATGGATGGAGCTAACATGAATGCTCAAGTAGGATTAACTAACCCTTATATAATTGGAGCAGATGTTTGCCACTTAAACCTTCATAAAACTTTTGCCATTCCACACGGAGGAGGAGGGCCTGGAGTTGGGCCAATATGTGTAGCTAAACATTTAGTTCCATTTTTACCAAACAATCCTATTATAAATGTCAGTTCTAAAGAAAGTGTAGATTCTATTTCTGCTGCTCCTTGGGGGTCAGCCTTAGCTTGTGTAATTTCATATGGGTATATTTGTATGTTAGGAGCTGAAGGATTAAAGTCTTCTACTGAATATGCTATTTTAAATGCAAACTACATTAAGCATAGAATTGAAAATCATTATAATATTTTATATAAAGGCGAAAGAGGAAGGGCTGCACATGAGCTAATAATTGATTGTCGTCTGTTTAAATCAAATGGTATTGAGGTAATGGATATTGCTAAAAGATTGATAGACTACGGCTTTCACGCTCCTACCGTTTCATTTCCAGTTCCAGGAACTATGATGATAGAACCTACTGAAAGTGAGAATTTAGAAGAAATTGATAGATTTTGTGAAGCAATGATTTCAATAAGAAAAGAAATTGAGCAATGCTCCAGCGATAATAAAAACAATCTTCTTTGCAACGCTCCTCATACTATGAAAATGATTAGCTCTGAGAATTGGGATTATCCATACACGAGAGAGGAAGCAGCTTTTCCAACAGCTTTTGTTTTGGAAAATAAATTTTGGCCTTCAGTTAGAAGAGTAGATGATGCTTATGGAGATAGAAATTTAATGTGTACATGTGCTCCAATAGAAACATACATAGAATTAGTTTAGTTATATCATTATTTTTAAATTAGAATATTAAACATTTATAAATGTCTATTTACATAACAGGAACAGGATCTTATATACCCGAAATAGTTAAAAAAAATCAAGAATTCATTGACGCAAAATTTCTGAATTCTGATGGATCTGACTTTAAAGTGTCTAATGAAATAATAATTAAAAAATTTAAATCAATTACAGGAATTGAAGAACGCAGGTATGCGAGAAATGATCATAACGCTTCAGATCTTGCATTTTTTGCTGCAGAAAATGCTATTAAGGATGCTAATATTGATCAAGAAACTATAGATTATATTATTGTATCCCATAATTTCGGCGATATAAAACATGGAACTAAACAAATTGACCAACTACCTAGTTTAGCTAGTAGAGTTAAATATAACTTGGGAATAAATAATCCAGATTGTGTTTGCTACGATTTAATATTTGGGTGTCCCGGATGGATTGAAGGTGTCATACAAGCTAATGCCTTTATTAAAGCTGGAATAGCGAAAAAATGCTTAGTTATTGGAGCAGAAACTCTATCAAGAACTGTTGACACGAATGACAGGGATTCGATGATATTTGCAGACGGAGCAGGTGCAACAATAATAGAAAAAAAAGATGAAAATTTTAATCATGGAATTCTTTCTCATAAAACCTGTACATTTTCTGCTGAAAACACTTTTGATTTATTTTTAGGTGATTCATTTGATTCAAATAATAAGTCAAATAATAAGTATATAAAAATGTATGGGCATAGGATTTATGAATTTGCTATTACTAAAGTTCCTCAAGCTTTAAAAGATTGCTTAGAAGCAAGTGGCAAATCAGTAACTGATGTTAAAAAAATATTTTTACATCAAGCAAATGAAAAAATGGATGATGCAATGGTAGATCGATTTTACAAACTTTACGATACGCCTAGACTGGAGAATGTAATGCCTATGTCTATTGGAAAATTAGGGAATAGTTCAGTGGCCACCATCCCTACTCTTTTTGATTTGGTGAAAAACAACAAGATGGAAAACCATTCTCTTAAAAAAGGTGACATAGTTTTATTCGGAAGTGTAGGAGCAGGTATGAATGTAAATGCCATTACATATCAAATATAATTTTCAATAAATTAAATTTTATCTTTTTTAAACTCAATATTCATAACTTTGAATAATTAATATTACTATGTTTTATTTAAATGACATTGGAAAATACTTTATAATGATAAAAATGTCATTTTTCAAACCCAGTAAATGGAAGATACTTAAGAAATTAATTTTTAAAGAAATTAACGATTTAATAATTGAATCGATCCCTATAGTTGCAATTCTATCTTTTTTTATAGGAGCGGTAATATCAATTCAAACTGCAATGAATCTTAGTAATCCTTTTTTATCCAAATCGTTAATTGGTTTTGCAACAAGACAATCTGTAATACTTGAATTTGCCCCAACTTTTATGTCAATAATAATGGCCGGTAAAGTAGGGTCTTATATTACATCAAGCATAGGTACTATGAGGGTAACGGAACAAATAGATGCCTTAGAAGTAATGGGAATTAACCCGCTTAATTACCTCGTGTTTCCAAAAATAATAGCTTTATTATTTTATCCATTTGTAATTACAATCTCAATGTTTGTAGCAATTTTTGGAGGTTTTTTTGCAATGACTTTTGCTGGAGTACCAAGTGAAGCTTACATATCCGGAATACAAATGGATTTTGAATCCTACCATATAATTTACGCTTACATAAAAACTTTTTTATTTGCTATAATTCTAGCTACAGTTCCATCGTATCATGGGTTTTACATGACGGGTGGTGCATTAGAAGTTGGTAAAGCGAGCACACTGTCATTTGTTTGGACATCTATAATTATAATAGTAGTAAACTTTATTATAACTCAATTATTATTAAGCTAATGATAGAATTAAAAAATTTAATAAAGACTTTTGGAGGGGATAAAATAGTAAATAATGTTTCTACCACTTTTGTAAAAGGAAAAACAAACTTAATTATAGGACAAAGTGGTTCTGGTAAAACTGTCCTTTTAAAATGTTTATTAGGGTTACATATTCCAGATTCTGGAGAAATAATTTATGATGGAGTGTCAAATAAAAATATGAATGATAACAGTAAAACTTTGTTGAGAAGGGAAATGGGCATGGTTTTTCAAGGAAGTGCACTCTTTGACTCAATGACAGTTATAGAAAATGTAATGTTTCCATTATCGATGCTTTCTGATAAAAATGATGAGGAAATTAGACAAAAAGCAGAAATGGCTATTAAAAGAGTAGAATTAGACAAAGCTTACGATAAATTACCATCTGAACTATCTGGTGGCATGCAAAAAAGGGTGGCAATAGCTAGGGCTATAGTTATGAATCCTAAATATTTATTTTGTGATGAACCTAACTCTGGGTTAGACCCCAGAACATCAATTATAATAGACAAATTAATTCAAGAAATCACTAAAGAATTTAATATAACTACAATTATCAACTCTCATGACATGAATTCAGTTATGGAAATTGGCGAAAAAATTCTTTTTTTAGTTGATGGAGAAAAGGATTGGGAAGGAACTAATAAAGAAATTTTTAAAACAGATAATCAATCTATTTCAGATTTTGTATACTCTTCTAAATTACTTAAAAAAGTAAGAAAATTTTTATAATCATTCTTCTCTTTTTAATTCAAATAATTGGTTATTTAATTTAAATTTCAACCATTTATTTAACTTATTTTCTTCAATATTTATTCTATCAAAAGAAATTGTGTCATTCCATTTAGTAGTGAAAATTGTAATAGTATCATTAGATGATATTAGAAAACTATAATTAATATTTTGAATTAATTCATGATTGAATTTAACTTCATTCAAAATAGTTTGATAAAAAAGATTATATTTTTCTATTTTCTCAAGTCTATTTAATTTATTTGTTAAAATTTCGATTTGATTTGACTTATATATTAAATCTAAAGAGTCTCTAGATCTTAACTCACTTAAAAAACGTTTTTGTTCTTTAAAATCATTTTGAATTTCCTGTTGATTAAAAACAATATCAGTCAATGATAAACTAGGATACTTATTTAATTTCGCTTTAAGCAAAGAAATTGTTTCCTTTGAAATAGGATCTAATCCAAAAGTATTTAATACAATTTTAGATTTTTTATCTAACCACGGCCAAACAAAATTAGATGACATATTATCATAGTTATAATCAATAATAGCTGTCTTTTCTAAGTAATCTTTATTTTTTAACCCATCTAGTTCAATTCTTAAAAATTCATTAGCTGAATTATTAAATTTACTTTCGTTTAAAACTCCAGAAAATGTAAAAAATGCTGGGATGAGCATCAAAATTGAAAAAAGAGTAACTAAACGAGCAATTTTAGTTCTTCTTTTTGAATTAGCATAATTTATCATTGGAAATCCTAATAACTTAACCACGATATAAGTAGCTAAGACTATATAGAGAGTATTAATCATAAATAAGTACATAGCTCCTAGCGCAAAAGAAATTTTACCAGTAGCTAAACCAAACCCAACAGTACAAAGTGGAGGCATAAGAGCAGTAGCAATTGCTACACCAAAAACTACTGAAGAAATCGATCCCTTTTTAGTTCTTGCAATGATAAGCGCTAATCCTCCAAAAAAAGCGATTAATACATCTCTAATGTCAGGCTTTGTTCTAGATAAAAGTTCAGAAGACTCTTCCCTAAGAGGAAAAAAAGCAAAAAACAAATAAGCAGTGAGAACGCTTAAAAAAACCATCACTGTGAAGTTTATCAATGATTTTTTTAAAGTCTCTAAATCATTTATAGCAATGGACATACCAAAACCTAATATTGGGCCCATTAATGGAGAAATTAACATTGCTCCTATCACAACTGGTATCGAGTTAGTATTTAATCCTATCGATGCAACAAAAATCGAACAAATCAAGATCCATGCTGTAGGACCTTTAATTGAAATATCATTTTTTATAGATAATAACGTAGCTTCTTTATCTGTATCCTTTCTAAAATCCAATATCTCTTTTAAAAAAGAGAATAAAGAAAAAAACAAGCCTTTAGCATTTTTAGAAATGGATTTATTTTCTAAATTCACATTTGACTCTTCATCTGAAAAATTAAATTTAGTTTCCATAAAATTACTTTTGCTTTAGACCGGTTAAATCTGATGAACTTCTTATCTTATCACCTAAACCGTCTGTCATTTTAATATTGTATTTTTTACAAATAACTGATTCAGGAACTTCCCCTGTGCTTCTGTCTCCACCATTAGCAAAAATATCAGGCTTGATAACTTCAAGTGAAGCACATACTGTCTTATCCATATCAATTGATAAAAAAACTTCATCAACTACTTTAAGTGACTTAACAATTTCTACTCTATCCTTCTCGTCCATAAATGGTTTTCCTTTTTTTAAAACACACTGATGATTATTATTAACAATAACCACTAATTTATCTCCTAATTTTTTTGACAGTTTTAAATACTCTAAATGCCCAACATGAATTGGATCAAAATAACCACTAACTGCAACTGTTTTCATTTTTCTATTGGTTTAATTCTTGCTACAGGAGAAAACAAATACTCTCTTCCTGAAGATAATTCTTTGCAAATATATCTTTTTCTTAATTTACGTTGAACTAAAAAAACTTTACCTTGATCATATTCAAATAAACAGTTTTCTGAAAGGTCATTTAAATAAATTTTATTATCATTAAAATAATCAAATTTATTTAATGCAACAACTAAGTTTGTGTCAGAATCTGTAGATGCAGGAGGGTTTTTAATGTGAATTACTAATCTTGTAAGAATTTCATTTGGAAAAATTCGATTATTTAAAAAAGGAAGCATCATTAACTTGTATGTAATCTTCCATTCAACACCGTGAGGACTAACTCTTTTTTTAATATTTTTATATACTTTATAATGAGCTAATTCATGAATTAAAGTTATTAAAAACCTATATTTATTATCAATATGATTTAAAGTAATCTGGTTAAATCCATCTTTTAATTTTTTGAAATCTCCATGTTTGGTTTTTCTAACCTTAACAATTTTAATATTAAGGCAACCCTCAGAAATTAAAGGTTTAACTAATTCATGAGAAGCTTCAGGTATTAGTTCTAGTAAATTAAATCCAATCATGGATTTGAAGTAGAAATCGGAATAGTTTTTCCATTAAAAAACTTATTTCCTTCTAAAGAAAATTTATAAATATAGTTCGCCATTTCCAAAGGACTTATTGTTGCTTGAAAACCCGGAAAGGCTTCTTCTAACATTTCAGTTTGAACAGCTCCAAGGGCTAAACAATTGAAACTTGGTCCAGAATCTTTAAATTCTTCACTAAGCATTTCGGTCAAAATATTTAAAGCTCCCTTGCTACTTGAGTAAGCCGAAAGACCTGAGAATTTACTAGACCCTGCTATCCCCCCTATACTACTTATATTGACTACATGACTACTTTTATGAAAACATGGTAAGAGTAATCTGATGAGCTCAGCTAATCCAAATACATTTACTTTATAAATTGATTCAAAATCATTAAATGAGGTTTGAGAAAATGGTTTATTAATTAAACTTCCAGCGTTATTAATTAAAATATCTACTTTATTAAAATCATTTAAAATTAGTTTGACAATTTTTGAAATTGATTTTTCTAAAGAAATATCTAATTCATAAGCTTTAACATTTGGAAGGTTTAATTTTGAAATATTCCTAGACAAGGCAATAACCTTAAATCCCTTAACACTAAATAATTTTGTTAGTTCAAATCCTATCCCTCTACTTGCGCCGGTAATAATTACATTTTTCATAAAAGGTGTTTAAACCAACATCGTGACTGGATTTTCGATATAGCCTTTAAGTGTTTCTAAAAATAAAGACCCCGTAACACCATCCACTGTCCTGTGGTCACAAGCTAACGTTAACTTCATAGTATTACCGATTTGAATTTTATCATCTTTTACAACTGGTTTTTGAACAATACTTCCAACTGATAAAATTGCTGAATTTGGCTGATTAATTATAGAAGTAAATTCCTGAATACCAAACATGCCTAAATTAGAAACGGTAAAAGTACTACCTTGCATTTGTTCAGGAGTAAGTTTTTTATCTCTAGATTTTATAGCATACTCTTTTACCATCGATCCAATTTCTGGAAGAGATTTTTCATCTGCAAAACGAATCACAGGAACTACCAAACCATCAGAAACACCAACAGCAACTCCTACATGAACATGATGATTTAATCTTATTTTATCTTCAAACCATTGAGAGTTAACCTTTGGGTGATGTTTTAAAGAAATGGCACATGCTTTAACTATAATATCATTAAAAGATATTTTAGTTTCAGGCATAGTGTTGTATTGTTTTCTAAAAGCAATCGCATTATCCATGTCAAATTCTACACTTAAATAGTAATGAGGAGCTGAAAATTTAGATTCTTTTAACCTTCTAGCTATAGCTTTTCTCATTTGAGAGTTTTCAATTTCCTCAAAACTTTCACTTCCAACAGAACTAATTTGAATATCCTTTGTTGAACTATCTATTTTTAAAGGAACTAAATTTTCTATATCTTCTTTCACTATTCTACCATTATCGCCAGAACCTTTTACAGAAAATAAATCAATATTTTTGTCTTTAGCTATTTTTTTAGCCAGAGGAGATGCAATGATTCTGGCAGAATGAGATTTAATTTCACTCTCGTCGATTGTGGATTGAGAAGCTTTAACTTTATTATCAACAAAAATTTCTTGTTCTGAATTATTTTCAGAATCATCTAATTTGCCAACTTCATATTTCTTAATTACTGACTGGAAATCAACACCTTCATCTCCAATAATTGCTAGCAAACTATCAACTAATGCTGTTTCTCCTTGTTTTACACCAATGTATAATAATGTACCTTCTTGAAAAGATTCAAATTCCATGGTAGCCTTATCAGTTTCTATTTCAGCTAAAATATCACCTTCCTTTACTTTGTCTCCAATATTAACTAACCAAGAAGAAACAGTACCTTCTTCCATGGTGTCACTTAATCTTGGCATGGTAACTGCTTTATAATTAAGGTTAGTATTTTCCTCAATTGGTTCAGGTTTTTTATCTAAGTTTTCAGTTTGCTCTATTTGATCAACTAAATCTAGCTGACCATTAGAAACTTTACCAACATGGAGTAATGAAGAAATATCTTCATCTTTTTCTCCAATTATAGCCAATAAAGCATCTACTGCAGCTGTTTCTCCTTCCTTGATTCCAATATGCAAAAGAGTTCCTTCATAAAAAGATTCGAACTCCATTGTAGCTTTATCAGTTTCTATTTCAGCTAATATATCTCCCTCTTGTATTTGATCTCCAATACTAACAAGCCATTTAGCCACGACACCTTCTTCCATGGTGTCACTTAATCTGGGCATATTTATTATTTGTGCCATTATTTTAATTTATGAGATATAAAATTATAATCTTCTTGTTCATAAACTGCATCGTACATCACACTTTTATCTGGATAAGGAGATTCTTCAGCAAATTTCTCACATTCCAAAACTTTGGATTTGATAGATTGATCAATATTAGAAATTTCATCCTCAGATGCAAATTCATTTTCTAATATTATTTTTTTTACTTGACTTATTGGATCTATTTTTCGGTATTCATTAACTTCATCTTTTGTTCTATATTTTTGAGCATCAGACATAGAGTGACCTCTATACCTGTAGGTCTTCATTTCTAAAAAACTTGGACCTTCTCCAGTTCTAGCTCTAGAAATAGCTTCATCTAAAGCTTTAGCTACCTTGATTGGGTTCATTCCGTCTACCGGACCACATGGCATTTCATATCCTAAACCTAATTTCCAAATATCCGAATGGTTAGACGTTCTTTCTACAGAAGTTCCCATAGCATAACCATTATTTTCAACAACAAATACTACAGGCAATTTCCAAAGCATTGCTAAGTTTAAAGTTTCATGAAGAGATCCTTGTCGAACAGCACCATCGCCCATAAAGCAAAGAGTTACCGCTCCTCTATTAAAATATTTATCTCCAAATGCCATTCCAGCTCCTAAAGGAATTTGACCTCCTACTATACCGTGGCCACCATGAAATCTAAACTCTTTTGAAAAAATATGCATTGATCCACCTAAACCCATTGATGTTCCTGTAGATTTGCCATATAATTCTGCCATAACCCTCTTAGGGTCCACTCCCATTCCAATAGGCATAACGTGATTCCTATAAGCTGTAATCATCCTGTCCTTACTAAGATCCATTACATGAAGAGCACCTGCTAAAATTGCTTCTTGTCCATTATACAAATGAAGAAATCCTCTTACTTTTTGTTGTATGTAAACCGCTGCCAATTTATCCTCAAATTTCCTCCAAAACAGCATATCTTCATACCATTTTAAATAAGTGTCTTTATTAATTTCTTTCATTATTAGATAAAATAGTTTTTAAAATAAATCAATATAATTCGATTATTTAAGATCTCAAAGTTAACATATCTTGACAATTCATTAAAGATATTATGAAAAATAATTAATTAAAATTATATGTAAACGAAAACCTTATCGTTTTATCAAAAGGATTTGAAACCTCAGATGTTGAATTAAGATAAGAAAGGTCTAAATTAAAAGCGTTTAGTTTAAATCCAGTTCCAAATGTCAAGTATTTTCTTACTCCTTTACTTGCGTGCTCGTTAAAATAACCAGCTCTTAATGCAAAAGATTCATTATAAAGATATTCTAGACCAAAAGCTAATGTAATTTCTTTTAACTCTTCACTAAATCCATCAGGAGCATCACCAAAAGATTTAAAAATACCTGATAAAAAACCAATATCAGGCTGCTTATAATCAATTATTTGACCATTAGAATTGTAAGTAGGTATAGAAGAAGGAACTAATAGCTTGTTTAATTCCAAGTTTAATGAAAATTTATTAGATGAATCAAAAATAAAATCAAAAGCCGAGCCAACCTTCAAGTTAGTTGGAATAAAATCCTTATCTCCACCATCTTCAAAACGTACCCTAGCCCCTAAATTGGATAGATTAAAGCCAACCCTCCATATTCCATTGAAATTTTCATAAGCTCTTTCATCAGACTGAAAAAAACCTGAAATATCAAATGCAAAAGAGCTTGTAGGTTGTGAATCAAGGCCTACATATTGGCTTTTAAAATCTGATATTGAATACCTTCCAGTAAAAGCCATTGCAAAAGAATCAGTAAGCTTTAGTAAATAGGATGCGTCTAAGGAATATCCATTCGGGGATTCAATAATAGGAATATCCTGAGGATTTTGAATTATATCTATATTACCTAAAGTAAAATACTTAAAACTAGTTGACCAAGAGCTCCTTTCATTAATAATATTAAAATAATTAACATTTATTAAAAATGAATCATTAATTAACTTACTTAAGTAAGGTGAATAACCAAATCCTATTCCACTACTTTGGTCTGAAAAAACATATTTGGAAGGATTCCAATGTTGAGAAAAAACATCTGGATTGGTTGCTACTCCTTGCTCTCCCAAACCTGAAGCTCTTGCATCAGGTGAAATAGTTAAAAAATAAAATTCATAATTTATTCTTCTATCTTGAGAAAAATTCAATTTTAAGAATAGTAAAAAAACGAAAATTAAAAGAATTTTTTTATTCATAATTTTATAACGTTGAAAGTTTAGAAATATTATTTTTAATATGACTATTTAAATTAATTTTTTTAAACTATTTACTATCTTGTAATTCCTAAATATGAAAGTTAAAAAAAAATACATTGATAATAAAGCCTTAGTGAAATCATTTTCATTACTAATAATGATGGCTTTATTTGTTAGTTGCAGTAGAAATAATAATCCGTCTAAAAGAGATAAAAATATTTCACAAGCTACTGGATGGAAAATCAATTCAATAAGCGGAGGTTTTAAATCTAATATTAAATATAAGGGGCAAGCAGCTGGTCCTGGTTTAGTTTTTGTAGAAGGAGGAACTTTTACTAAAGGGAATGTTCAAGACAATGTAATGCATGACTGGAACAACACTCCAACTCAACAATATGTTAAATCATTTTATATTGATGAAACAGAAGTTACAAACGAAATGTATGTGGAGTACTTACACTGGATGAGAGCTGTATTTGCAGATAAATTCTCTGATATTTATAAAGCTGCACATCCTGACACTCTTGTATGGAGAAACCCTCTAGGGTTTAACGAAGACATGGTTAATAATTACTTAAGGCATCCTGCATTTCAAGATCATCCTGTCGTTGGTGTTTCCTGGAAGCAAGCAAGTAATTTTGCCAAATGGAGAACAGACAGAGTAAATGAACAAATTTTAGTATCAAATGGCTACATAAAAGAGAGTGCTATTAATCCAGATAGTTTAATTGATGGGTATTCATTTAATACGAAAGCTTATTTTTTAGACCCTACTCAATCTTATGGTGGAAGAATCAATAAATTAGCAGGAGAAGAACAAAAAGAAATCAATGAAAAGGAAAAAATAAATTTACAACCAGATCCTTTGTTTACGGCTTACCAGAACTTCAAAAAGAAGAAAATAAATTATGCTTCTAGAGAAAGTGGTCTTCTCTTGCCAGAATACAGACTACCAACTGAAACAGAATGGGAGTATGCTGCATTAGCACTAAGTGAAATTAGAGATGGCAATGTTTACAGAGGAAAGAAGAAATTTCCATGGGATGGAGAATATACTAGATCTGATAAAAAAAAATCTTTAGGAGATCAATTAGCAAATTTTAAACTGTCTAAAGGTGATTATGGTGGAATAGCTGGTTGGTCTGAAACTGGTTCTGGTATAACAACTGCTGTAAGATCATATCCTGCTAATGATTTAGGCTTGTATGGAATGGCTGGAAATGTGTCAGAATGGGTAGCAGATGTGTACAGACCGATCATTGATGAAAATGCAAATGATTTTAATTATTATAGAGGAAATGTATTTTACAAACCTTCCATAGGTGAAAATGGAAAAGTAATACTAATAGATTCTAAAAATGCTACATATGACAATTTACCCGGTTCAATAAAACAAGAAATTGAAAATGAAGATTCAATTAATAGAGTTAACTACTCAACTGGAGATAACAGGAATTACAATGATGGAGATAGTAAATCTATTAGAAATTCTAATTTAGAAGAAGTTTCCACAATGTATAATTCTCCTAATTCAGATGATATTTCAGAAGAAAGAACGACACTCATTAGTGATGAAGCAAGAGTTTTTAAGGGAGGGTCTTGGCTAGATAGAGCTTACTATTTAGATCCAGCTCAAAGAAGATTTCTTCCAGAAAATATGACAACTAATTTCATTGGATTCAGATGTGCTATGTCGTATTTAGGAGAATCTAGAAAGACATCTAAACCTAGAAAAAGATAAGTCGAATTTTAAAATAAAGTTTATTTTTTTATTCTTATACTATTAAATTTAGAAAATGAATATTGATCAGTTATATACTTATTTTCTTAAATGCGAAGAAGTTTCTACTGACTCAAGATTTATTAAAAAAGATAGTATCTTTTTTGCGTTAAAAGGAAATAATTTTGATGGAAATGATTATGCATTAGATGCATTAAATAAAGGAGCAAAATATGCAATAATAGATAATTCAGATATAGACAATTCTAAGTTTATTAAAGTTAAAAATGTATTAAAAACCTTACAAAAATTATCCTCTCACCACAGGAAACAATTAATTAACACAACTATTATAGCTATTACTGGCAGTAACGGAAAAACAACTAGTAAAGAATTAATGAATTGTGTTTTTAGCTTTCAAAATAGAACAAAGTCAACTATTGGTAACCTAAATAATCATATTGGAGTTCCTTTAACTTTATTAGGAATTAAAAAAACAACTGAGTATGCGATAGTTGAAATGGGCGCTAATCACTTAAAAGAAATTTCTTTTCTAACAAACCTAGTTAAACCAGATATCGGTTACATTACAAACTTTGGAAAAGCACATTTGGAAGGGTTTGGAAGTTTAAAAGGAGTAATAAAAGGAAAAACAGAGTTGTTTGATTGGTTAATAAAGAACAATAAACCAATACTAATTAATGCTGATAATGAAATTCAGTATAAATATAAAAACAAGCAATCTATAACTTTTAGTGACAAAGTCAAATCTGATTACATTTTTAGTAAATCAAAAACAAACGACTCTTTATTAGTAAGTTATAAAGATACAGAGATTAATAGTAAATTAATTGGTGATTATAATTTTTCAAATATAAGTGCAGCAATAGCACTTGGCTTATATTTCAATATTCCTATTCTTAATATCAAAAAAGCAATAGAATCATATGTCCCTAAAAATAACAGGTCTCAAGTAATTAAAAAAAATAATCAGAAAATAATTTTAGATGCTTATAACGCCAATCCAAGTAGCATGTTAGCTGCTTTGGATTCATTTTTAAAGCTTAATGGTACAAAAGCTGTAATATTAGGAGATATGTTTGAATTAGGCGAAGAGTCAAATAGTTTACATCTTGAAATTGTTAATTATTGTTTTAAAAATAAAATAAATAAAGTTTTTTTAATAGGAAGTGAATTTTATAAAGTGCGCAATAAAGAATCAAAATTATTATCTTTTGAAACCAAATATGATTTTGAAAAATATTTAAAATCCAATGATATTAAAGAAAATAATATTCTAATTAAAGGATCTAGAGGAATGAAAATGGAAGAAATAGTTGAAATGATTTAACTATTGAATTGATAAATTAATGATAATAAAATTATAATTATGAAAAATACTTTTTTAATTTTTACTTTTCTTTTTGCTTTTATAAGTTGTCAAACTACTAAAACTAATGACTGGAATTCTTATGATGAGACAGTAGAAATTTCTGATAATAAACAGCATCCTATTAATAGAATGCAATTCAAACTCATCCAATCAAGGCACAATGACAAGAATGCATGGTTTAAGCCATTTGAAAAAGAACTAAATAATTTTAATGAAGAGGATTACACTAATTTAAAAGAACTAATAATCGAAAAAGATATACCAACTATTCAGAAATCTGTTATTTCAGGAGAATTAACCTATGAAAAACTGACTTTATTTTATTTATATAGAATTAAAAAATATGAATTTGATAAAGACAAGTACCTTAACTCTATAATCTCATTAAACCCTGATATAATAAATCAAGCAAGAGAAAAAGATACTAAAAAGCCAAACTCAATATATTCCTTACACGGAATTCCTATTCTATTAAAAGATAACATTAATTATAAAGGAATGCCTACTACTGCAGGATCTGTAGCATTAATTGAAAACAATGCAGAAGATGCGTATGTTGTAAAAAAATTAAAAGAAAATGGTGCTATTATTTTAGGAAAAACAAACTTAAGTGAATGGGCATATTATTTTTGTAACGGCTGCCCTTTAGGATATAGTGCTATTGGAGGACAAACTTTAAACCCTTATGGAAGGAAAAAGTTTGAATCTGGAGGATCTAGTTCTGGAAGTGGTGTGGCTATTACTTCGAACTTTTCTTCTGTTGCACTGGGTTCAGAAACTTCAGGATCAATACTCTCTCCTTCCTCATTAAACTCAATAGTTGGTCTAAAACCTACTATTGGTTTAGTAAGTAGAACTGGTATTGTACCTATTTCAAGCACTTTAGACACATCAGGTCCAATGACAAAAAATGTAATTGATAACATCATAGTTTTTAATGCTATAATGGGATATGACAAGGATGACAACTTTTCAGTAAATAAAAATAAAATTGAATTGGAGACTATTTTAAATTCAACATTAAAAAATAAAAGATTTGGAGTGTTTAAAAATCTTTTAGATGAGCCATTATATGCTAAGGCTATTGAAAAAATCAAAAAAGAAGGTGGACTAATATTTGAATTCACTCCTCCCGAAATTAACTATACAGGATTTAGAAAAATTTTAGATGTAGATATGAAAAATGATTTGCCTAAATATCTTCTTAAATTTTCAAAAAATTCAATAAAAAATATAAATGAAGTGATCGATTTTAACCTAAATGATTCGTCAGAAAGAGCCCCTTATGGTCAAGGGATTTTTAAAAGTATTATCGAAGATAATACTACTAATAAAGAAATTTCTGAAATTAAAAATAGAATTAAAAACGAAGGTAAAAGATACTTTGATGAAGCTATTAATAAATATGAATTAGACGCTATTCTTTCAATAAATAATTATCATGCAGCTTATGCTGCTGGGGCCTATTACCCTTGCCTAACAATTCCTATGGGCTATAGAGAAAGTGGAGTACCTTCAAATTTAACATTTATTGGACCTTCTTTTAGCGAAGAAAAACTATACCAGTTAGGATATGCATTTGAAAAAGAAACTAATGAAAGAATTCCTCCTTTTAATTAATTCATAAAACTTTCAAAATAAGTTGAATGAGTTAAATGTTTTGGGGTTTTAATTTCAAACAGATGGCTTTTCTCAATAACTTCTAGTGAAATCTGGTTTTTATTTTCAATTTTTATAAAAGTACCCTTTAATACTTTATTGTTTTTTAAATTAATTGAACCATTAATTAAGAAAAAAGAATAAATAAATTTATTGTCCAACTCTAAATCAAAATCACCTTTATTGAAATTGTATTCTTTTATTTCAACCTGCTCTGAATCCATTTTAAAAGGCGATTTTTCACCCTTAATTATAGTAGTCTTCATGTTATTTCCTTCAATCACTGGAAACTCCTTTTTTTTATAATCATTATATGTAGCAGGCTTATTTAACGTTTTTGAGATATCAGGGTCAAACCAAATTTGAAATATTTCAGATTTATCAAGTATTTCTTCAGCATGTGAAATTCCATTTCCAGCTCTAATAATTTGCACATCTCCTTTTGTTAGCGGAATCCATTTTTTTTGTTTTGAATCATAGTGTTTTATCCCCCCTTTTATTACAAAACTACATATTTCAAAACCCTGATGAGGATGTAAACCAATGGTGCTTTTAGAGGCAGGTGTCCATGCATTAGCCCAATAAAATAAATTAGAATACGGATTTAATTCTCCCCCATCCTGAGGGAATCCTATAGGTTTTTTTTCGAGAATTTCTCCATTATTAAAATTTCCTGAAGCTTGAGCTTCTTTACTGTAAAATATTATAGACATAAATTATTTGTTATTTTGTAAATAATCTAAAGTCAAGGTTGTCATAGATTTTAACCCAGTTAACATTGCAGAATCATCAACATAAAAGTCAGGTGTATGATGAGGTGCTGCTTTTGAAGGGTCAGTTCCCTTTTTAGCACCTCCAATAAAAAAGTAAATTCCTGGAATTTTTTCTTGAAAAAAAGAAAAATCCTCTGCTCCTGTTATAGCATTCATAGAGTTAACATTTTCAGAACCATTTATTCTTTTCAAAGAAGGCAACATTTGATCATATAATTCAGGATCATTGTAAGTTATTGGGTAGCTCACAAGATAAGTAATCTTGGCTTTTGCATTATTAGATTCAGCGATATTATGAACTATTTTTTCTAGTCTTTTTAAAACTAATTTTTTCATGTTTTCATCAAGAGTTCTAATTGTTCCTAACATATAAAGACTTTCAGGTATTATATTACTTCTGACTCCTCCATGAATACTCCCAATAGTTACAACTGCTGCTGCTTCAGTCAATGGCATACTTCTACTAACTATAGTTTGAATTGAATTGATCATTTGAGAAGCAGTTACAATGGGATCTACTCCAGTCCAAGGTGTTGACCCATGTGTTTGCACACCTTCAATATCAATTCTAAACTCATTTACAGCGGCCATTATTCCCTTTGGTCTAACGTAAACTTTACCTGCACTAATTTGAGACCAAATATGAAGTCCAAAAATAGCTTCAACATCAGGGTTTTTCAACACACCTTCCTTTACCATTAATTCAGCTCCTCCTTCTTCACCAGCAGGTGCTCCTTCTTCAGCAGGTTGAAATATAAATTTTATAGTCCCTGGGATCTGATCTTTTATCTGATATAATACTTTAGCAACGCCTAATAATATAGCTGTATGAGTATCATGTCCACACGCGTGCATAACAGGAACTTGATCACCATTGTATTCTCCCATCATTTTAGAAGCCCAGGATAAGTCAGCCCTTTCTTTTACAGGAAGTCCATCAATATCAGCTCTTAATGCCACTACTGGTCCGGGTTTTCCACCTTTTAACAAAGCAACTACTCCAGTTTTTGCTATACCAGTTTGAGGCTCTAACCCAATCTTTTTTAATTCATCTGCTATTCTTTCGGAAGTTTTAAATTCTCTATTACTTAGTTCTGCATTTTCATGAAACCAATGTCTTAATTCAATAATATCATTTTCATAACTATAAATCAATTCAGTTATTTTTTTATCAAACTTTTGAGAAAACGAAATAAAGGAAGTAAAAAGAAATAATAAATATATTTTTTTGATCATAACCTTGTATTTTGAATAATAAATGTCCTAATAAATATCTGGAAATACTATTTTTAAGATAGTAATTTTTGAAAACCATATAACTTATTTTCTAAATCTTCTTTTAAATTATTATCTAATATTCCTTTAATTTTATCAAAATTATCACTAAATCTTGGTAATGAAAATTTAAAAATATGTTTTGAATTATTATAGGACATTCTTGAATAAGCAGTTTCTAAAACTGAAGAAGCCCCTTTTTCGCCATCAGATGTTGCTAATAACAGCATAGGTTTATTAAACCAAACTACCTTTTCAATTCTAGATATCCAATCAAAAATGTTTTTAAAAGCAGCTGAGTATGAACCGTTATGTTCAGCAAATGAAATAATTATACCATCAGCATTTTTCAAAATAGCCTTAAAATCATAAGCTAAACTAGGAATTCCTTCTAATCGCTCTCGATCTTCGCTATAAATAGGCATTTCAAAATCATTCAAATCTAAAATAACAGGTTCTGAATTAGATATTTTATTAGCTACAAATGAAGCAAATTGTTTATTTATTGAATTAACTGATGAACTAGCTCCAAAAGCTATAATTTTTTTCATGTTACTTATATTATGTTCTAGTGGGTCATACTGGATTCGAACCAGTGACTTCTACCCTGTCAAGGTAACACTCTAAACCAACTGAGTTAATGACCCGTAAGTGAAATGCGAATTTAATGTTTTAAATGTTATTTTCTTTTAAAATTTACTGGAATTGTATAAGAAACTGCTACAGGGTAGTTGTTATTTAATCCAGGCTCTAAAGGTGGGATTTTTTTGACAACTCTTTCAGCTTCTTTTCTAAACTCATCTGGACCAAAAGATGTGATTTCATAAATATTACCATCATTCTCAACTACAATTTCAACAAAAACCATAACCTGATCATTAATGTTTTTTGACTTTTTTGGAAACCTTAAATATCTTTTTATATGATCATCTATTCTTTTTTTAAAGTAAGATTTAGATTCATCTGATGATATGTCATTTGTTTCAGGAAATAGTGGAGCCCATTCTACACTGTCTATTGGGTAAACTTGATTAGAATTATCGCTTAATCTTGGTAATCTATAAGTTATGGGTATTTGAAAAGGAAATGGCGCAATTTCACCATTAACTTTTCCTGGTTTCATTAAAGGAAGTTTATTAATTATATCAATAGAAGCTTGTTCAAAAATTTGATTAGCTCTTAATAAGGCTTCTTGTTCGTCAAACTTAACTCCAACTAATGAAGCTTTTGCAAATATTTTATCAACCTTTCCATTAATATTAATTTCAAAAAAAACTTTAACAACTGCTTGAAGTTTTAATTCCATAGCAGCTTTTGGATACACAAAATTATTTTCAATGTGCTCAGAAATAGTTTCTTCAAAACAAATATTTTGTTTAGAAGAAGGGACTAAATTACAAATTGGAAAAATAGGAAATTCTTCCTCTTCAACTACTTGAATTTCTTGACTAAAATTGAATTGAAATAAAGCAATAAACATTAATAAAGTTATTTTTTTTCTCATAACTCGCAAGTTAATTATAATATTTCATGAATATTTTTAGAAAAAGTAAAAATTGTTAAAATTTAAATAAATATATACATTAGCACTATAATTGAAATTAATATTGTAAAAAAATCTATGAAGAAATATTTAATATTATTCGCACTTATTAGTCCCTTTTTTTTTATTTCATGTGATGTCGATGGAAGTGAAATGTCAGATGATGAATTAATCGAGGCTATTATTGATTCAGAAAATAAAATTTTAATTTCTAACTCTGACCTACCTAGCCCTGCTATTTCTTCTATAAATTTTGAAATGCCAAATGATTTTATTGATGAAGCATCACTAGCGCCAGAACTTGGTTATGAAATTGAAATGAAAAGTTTTGATTTTATAAAACTTGAATTGGATTATGAAAGAGAGGATGAACTTTACTTTACTACAGAAGGAAGAAAACTAAACAGATCGAAAGGAAAAAAGAAGAAATGGAAAAGAAAAGGCCCTTGTTTTAAATTTGAATACCCTCTTTCTTACGTTATGCCGGATAATTCTACTATAACTGGAAATGACAGAAAGGAAGTGTGTATCGCTATTAAAAAATGGTATGAAATAAATATTAATATAAGAGTAAAACCTCAATTAATTTTTCCTTTGACAATATTAATGTTAGATGATGATAAAAATGTAGTAAAAAAAGAATTACAATCTCATGCAGAATTAAGATCGGCCATGGATTCTTGTAAATATGATAAAAATAAAGATTAATACTAAACAATCAAATTCTATAAAAGTAGACTTCGAAATGAGTCTACTTTTTTATTTTTATCCAAGCAAAACTCATAATAGAAGCAAAAAAGAAAAGAGCACCAATTGGGATTAATCCAAAAGGTTCTTTTAAATAACCATCCTTATCAATTTCACTGCCAATAATATAAAAAGAAACATAGCAGATTAAACTTATCGAAAAAAATAGTATTGTTACTCTATATTTTTGAATATTTTCTTTCATAAAAATTAAATTTATTTTTAATAAATCTGTCTCACTAAAAATCGTTTTAAATATGACAATTTAAGTTAAAAGAATTAAATTATTATATTTTTGACATATAAATTACTACAAATGGAACACTTTTCAAAATCTCAAATAAATGAAATGGACAAGATTTATAGATTAAATCTTATAAACAGTTGTACAGGTTATAAATCTGCTAATTTGATTGGAACTGTTTCTGACAAAGGGATATACAATGTTGCTATTTTTAGCTCAATAACTCATTTAGGGAGTGACCCCGCTTTATTGAGTTTTATTGTACGTCCAACTACTGTTCCTAGAGATACATTTAAAAACATAATGGATAACAAAATATTCACAGTGAATCATGTGTATTTTAATGACATCAAAGATGCTCATCATACATCTGCTAGATACCCATCACTTATTTCTGAATTTGACATGACTGATTTAGAAAAAGAATTTATTGATGAATGTAAAGCACCTTATGTGAAAAGTTCTAAAATAAAGTTAGGATGTAAGTTTATTAATAAATATGCAATTAAAGAAAATAACACCTTACTAATGATAGCAGAAATTAATGATATTTATTATGACAAAGATATCATTCAAGACGATGGGTGGTTAAGGCTTGACAAAGCAAAAACTGTAACGATTAATGGTTTAGATGGCTACGCTCTTCCATCACTTCTAAATCGATTTAAATATGCTAAAAGAAAAGATGAATGATTTTATAAATAAAGAAATATTAGACTATGTTGAGTCATTTTCTCAAAAAGAGCCTAGTCTTTTAAAAGAATTAAATAGAGAAACTAATTTAAAAGTTCTCAACCCAAGAATGTTAAGTGGAGCTTATCAAGGAAGAATTCTTTCTATGATATCTAAATTAATAAAACCGAAAAATGTTTTAGAAATTGGTACTTATACTGGGTATTCTGCTATTTGTATTTCTGAAGGTTTAGATTTAAATGGAGTAATTCATACAATTGATAAAAATGAAGAGCTATTTAATATCCAAAGAAAATATTTTGATAAAACTAACAACGGAAAAGTTTTTCTTCAATATACTGGAAATGCTATAGATATTATCCCCACAATTAATGTAAAATTTGATCTAGTTTTTATTGATGCTGATAAAGAGAATTATCTAAACTACTTAAGACTTGTTATTGACAAATTAAATACTAACGGAATAATAATTACAGATAATGTTCTTTGGAGTGGAAAAATTTTAAAAAAACCAAACGAAGAGGATATAGCAACTAAAATTCTTATAGAATTCAATGATTTTATTAATAATCACGTCAAGTTAGAAACAATAATATTGCCAATAAGAGACGGAATATCTATAAGTAGAAAAAATTAGAAATTTCTTTTAATAGAACCCCCTAAATCATTCATTTTACCTTTAACATTATCAATTTCTTTTTTAATTGAATCAGTATCAATTCCTTGTTTATCAGCACTTTTTTTTATTTCATTCTTTATATCTTCAGTTGCATCTTTCACCTGACGAATACCTTTCCCCAGACCTCTTGATATTTCAGGGATTTTGTCAGCACCAAAAACAAGCAGAACTATTAAACCTATAAAAAGAATCTCAGGTCCACTTATAAAAAGAATCATATTATGTTATTTATTGTAAATATAAATAATTGGTTGATTAATAATCAACCAATTATTTATAAACTTTTAACCCTTTATTTTAGATTTAAATTTCTCAAAATCAGAATCGTCTTGTTTTTTAGGCCATGAGTTATTAGATGTGTCTATATCAGCTGTTTCTAAATCAGGGTCTAAAACGATATTTACAATTTTTTTGTTAGAAGTTACCATTTTACTAACTGTATTATCATTTTTTCTCCATACCTGAACAGGGTACTGAATTCTTTCTTTTGTTCCATCTTCATATTCGTAATCTACAATAATTGGCATAACAAGACCTCCTGGTTTGTCGAAAACAATTTCATAAAAATACTTTGGAATATTTAAATTTAATATTTCCTCTTCACTGTAATTTTCATTAAGATAATTCTTTAATAATTGTGAATTATCCAAAGGATTACCTTCTTTTAAGTTTTCAGTATCATTTTCAAATTCTTCTAAATAAACTAAAGGTCTTAGTTTATCTCTAGGAATTCCGCGTTCTTCCATCATTTTTTTCATTTCTGCTCCTGGCTCTGAAGAAACATAATATTGTTTAACGTCACTTATTCCTATATCAACATAGTCCGTTGTGTAGAACCACCCTCTCCAAAACCAATCTAAATCCACAGCAGAAGCATCTTCCATTGTTCTAAAAAAATCTTCAGGTGTTGGATGCTTAAACATCCATCTTTTAGAATATGTTTTAAAAGCGTGATCAAAAAGCTCTTCACCCATTATAGTTTCTCTTAAAATATTTAATGCAGTAGCTGGTTTTCCATAAGCATTCGGCCCTAGGCTAAATACATTTTCTGGATTACTCATTATTGGAGCTAACGAATTTTGATCAACACTCATGTAATTAACTATGTCTTTGGCCTTTCCTCTTCTTGATGGATAATCCGTTAAAGGATAAATGATTTCAGGCTTATCTTTTCCTAGTTTCTGTTCAGTTAAATATTGAACAAATGTATTGATACCTTCGTCCATCCATGCCCATTGACGTTCATCATTATTAACAATCATTGGGAAAAAATTATGACCCACTTCATGAATAATAACTCCTATCATACCATATTTAACTTCATCTGAATAAGATCCATCAATATTTGGTCTTCCATAATTAAAGCAAATCATAGGGTATTCCATTCCAATTTGAGCGGCATGAACCGAAATAGCTTTATGATAAGGATAATCAAATGTATAATTAGAGTAAGTTTTTAAAGTTTCTGCTACAACTATCGTCGAATAATCTTCCCATAATGGATTTCCTTCTTTAGGATACATTGAAACAGCCATAACATCTTTATCTCCAACTTTTACAGCCATCATGTCCCAAATAAATTTTCTTGAAGATGCAAAAGCAAAATCTCTAACATTATTTGCAATAAAATGCCATGTTTTTTTGTTTTTAGAAAAACTTTTCTCTGCTAATTCAGCCTCTAATTGGGTTACAATCATAACTGGTTTATCATATGATTTTTTAGCTTTATTAAATCGTTTTAACATATCATTTGAAAAAACTTCCTTTCTGTTTTGAAGTTTTCCTGTTGCATCTAGTATATGATCTGAAGGAACAGTAATTTTCACATCATAATTGCCAAAAGGCAATGCGAATTCTCCATCACCCCAAAATTGATAATTTTGCCAACCTTCTATTTCATTATAAACAGCCATTCTTGGGAAAAATTGAGCAATTATATATGATCGATTCCCGTCACTTTTAAAAGTTTCATAACCTGATCTCCCATCTTGATTGACATGGTCTTGAATATTATACCACCATTTAATCGAAAAAGAAAAACTCTCTCCACTTTTGAGTGAAGTTGGCATATCAATTCTCATCATAGTTTGATTAATAAAAAAATCTAATGGTTTGCCATCGATATTTTTAACGAATTCAATATTAAATCCTCCGTCAAAAGGTTCGTTTATAAACTTATTTGTAAAACCTGAGGGCAAATAAGCTGGAGCAGCTCCATCTCCATCTTTCTCTAAAGAAGGAGAATCTTTTTTTCTAATATTTTGATCCAATTGAACCCATAAATACTCTAAATTATCTGGTGAATTATTAGTATAAGTCACTATTTCATCACCATATATCCTTTTATTTTGATCATCTAGTTCAATGTTAATTTTATAATCAGCTTGTTGTTGGTAATAAGCTGGACCCGGAGCACCAGCAGCAGTTCTAAACATATTAGGTGAAGAAAATTCCTGATACATTTGTCTGAATTTATTCGTGTTTAAATGCCCTTTTTGTTTAGTATCATCTGAAACTTCTTGAGACATCCCCGAAAATGAAAAAATCAAAGAAATCATTATTAATTTAATATTTATTGCTTTCATAAGTTTATTTTGATGAATGTTAAATTTAGTGAAATGTTATTATATATCTAATTGAAATTTTGAACTTTTTTTTGTCAGTATAAAACTTTGTTTCTCACTATTTTTTTTCACATGAATGATGTTTTTTTGATCTAAAAACAAATCAAATAATATCTTGTTTTCTATTTTAATAAAATTTGAAATTGGAATTTTTTCTATCTCTAAATAACAAATGACCAAGTCATTTTTCTCTTCAGATCCTAAAAAATTAGGCTGGTATTTAACTTTATCAAAATACACTCCAATATTATTCTCTAAATAGGTGCTTATTAAAGTTTGAATTAATGGTGAGTTTAAATCTGAGTTTGATTTATATTGATCGGAATATTTCATTTCAAATAAAGAATTTAAATCATCTTTAAAAATTCTAATTGTAATCTCAATATCATTTGAATAATTAAAATTAAACAAAGAGGTGCTAACATAGTATTTATGATTCACAAAACCACAAATAACAAGAAACACAAATAATAAACTAATTTTTTTCATTTATAGAATGATAAAATTCATCAAAAGATTCTAAAACTAAACCATGGTCTGAAGTTCCGAAATCATTTTCAATATTACTATTTTCTAAAGCTCCCAAAACAAATTCATAAACTTTTCCCTCATTTAAATTAAATTTATTGATAAAGAAAACTAACCCATAAAACTCTATTATATTGACAGCTGATGAATATTGCTTTACTAATCCTCTATTTTTTCTTAAATTTTCATAATAACCTGACAAATGCTTATAAACAGCTTCAATATCAAGCCCACCTGAAAGTGGTAAAAGAAGTAAAGATAATCCTAGACTTTTGACAGGAACTATTTTCTCTTCTCTTTTGCCATTAAAACCAGGAATTCCAACATCGTTAAAATTTATTGGATCTTTAATTCCAGAAGCTAACATATCATCCAACATATTTCCGCTTAAACCATGTGGCTTAACTACAACGTTATCCAACTGATTTATAAAAGCTTCTACATAAACTCTAACTAAATCTTGATTAAAAATTTTAGATTCAATGATTATAATATGTGGTTTAATTTGAATTGAAGATATCAATATTGTATCATTTCTTTTAACTCCAATTTCAAATAATCCATTTTGATTAGTTATCGATCTGGCCCCACTTGTCTTGTTTATAATATGTATGCCAATTATATTTAAAGAGTCATTAACAACTTCTCCTTTGAAAGTTTTGTAGTTTTGCTTTGTTTGTGAAAAAATAAATTGAGTTCCAAATAAAAAGAAACACAATAATATGCTAATTCCTTTCAAGGATTTTTTTAAATCTATCACTTTGTTTTACTAAAAAATCAATTAACTGAAACTCATTACTCTTCTTAAATAAAAACTTAGATGGGAACTTTTCATCACAATAAAATAAAAATTCTGAAATTTTATCTTTTGGAATACCAAGGTTGTTTATAAAAAATGAATCATCGTAAACTTCTCGAAGCAAATTACTGGGTTTATAATTAACAGCATTTGAACCAAATAATTCTTCGCCTTTAAAACTAGAGTTTGCTATTAACTTATATAAATTAATAAAATTCACACCATTTGTTAATCTACCTGCCTTTAATATTTGATTTTCAACCTTAGTCGATTTGTCAAAGGAATAATCAATCATTTTAAATTCTTCCTCTTTTAAATCTAAAAATTTTTCTATATTCTCAGGGCCAACAACAACTTCATCTAACTGAGTGACCTTTTCATTTACATCAATAACAATTCTACTTTTTTGTAAAATTTCTTTTGAAATCAATAAAGATCTAATTTGATATTGAACAGAAGAAAAAACTAGACGATCATTAAGCTTAACTTGCATTTCAAATTCACCATCTTCATTAGTAATGGTAGCTTCTTGAGATGTATTGTTAATTACATTTGCTGAAACAACACTACTATTTCTATACAATACTTTTCCTCTAATCCAGGTTCTATAATCAGATTGTCCAAAAGAAAAATTGCATATAAAAAAGAAAATTATAAAATTTAATATGTGTTTCATTTTTTTTAAAGTAGAGCGAGAGACCGGGTTCGAACCGGCGACCATCAGCTTGGAAGGCTGACGCTCTACCAACTGAGCTACT
>JAQCFO010000012.1 GCA_027619415.1 Bacteroidota bacterium | reverse complement strand
TGTTTTTAAATATATTTTTTAATATTTTATACGCTATGTTTAGCGCTCTATCTTTTCTGTCATTAATGCCAATGTTAGAGGTTTTATTTGGAGAAAAGAATACTAAATATGAGAAACCTGACTTTGAAGGTTTTAAAAGTCTAGGAAACAATCTGGAAGATTGGATTAATTACCAAGTAAGTGTTTTTGCAGGTGAAGACCCTAAGTTAGCGTTGATTTTTGTGATCTCTTCAATTATAATACTTTTCTTTTTTAAAAATCTATTTAATTATCTCGCCATGTTTTTTATTACTTTTTTAAGAAATGGGGTACTGACTAGCTTAAGAGAAAATCTTTATAAAAAAATAATAAGTATGCCGATACCATTTTTTTCAGAAAAGAAAAAAGGAGATGTAATCTCTAGAATCACTGCTGATGTTTTAGAAATTCAACATTCTTTTTTGTCAATATTAGAACTAATAATAAGGGAGCCATTGACCATTTTTTTTACATTAATGGCAATGTTTTTAATAAGTTCCGAACTAACTCTTTTTGTGTTATTTTTTATTCCAATATCTGGCTTCATTATATCATTAATTGGACGATCATTAAAAGCAACTTCAACTTTGGTTCAAACTGAACAAGCAGAGTTTTTGTCAATTACTGAAGAAACACTACACGGTTTAAAAGTTATTAAAGGATTTGTTTCAGAATTATTTTTTATTAATAAATTCAAAGAATCAAATAATAAGTTTTATAACTATTCAAATAAATTAATTAATAGACAAAATTTAGCAAGCCCAATCAGTGAGTTCTTAGGTATTTCTGTTATTGGAGCATTGTTATGGTATGGCGGACAATTAGTTCTTGTAGATCTAGAATTAAAGCCCGCTGCGTTTCTAACTTATATGGGTTTAGCTTATGGTATATTAACACCTGCAAAAGCTATTAGTAAAGCATCCTATTCTATAAAAAAAGGTAATGCTGCTGCTGAAAGAGTGTTAGAGATTTTGGAATCAGAATCTTCAATAAAAGAAATTAAAACCCCCATTAAAAAACAATCTTTTAAATCTGAGATTCATTTTAAAAATGTTTCTTTTAAATACGATCAGGAATCCGTTTTAAATAATATTAATTTTAAAATAAAAAAAGGTCAAACTGTCGCAATTGTTGGTCAATCTGGAAGTGGCAAATCAACTATTGCAAACTTAATCCCTAGATTTTATGATATTTCTTCAGGTGAAATATTAATTGATGGTATTAATATTAAAAATCTAAGCAAAGATGATTTGAGAAAGTTAATGGGATTAGTGAATCAAGATTCTATTTTGTTTAATGACTCTATTTTAAACAATATTAAGCTTTCTAATTCTGAAGCTAATTCTGGAGATGTGAAAAAGGCGGCTAAAATTGCAAATGCTGATCTTTTTATTGAAAATTTTGAAAATGGATATAATACAAATGTTGGAGATGGTGGAGGTAAATTATCAGGAGGACAAAAACAAAGGATTTCTATAGCCAGAGCAGTTTTAAGCAATTCTCCTATTATGATTTTAGATGAAGCGACTTCTTCTCTAGATTCAGAATCAGAAAAACTAGTTCAAGATGCTTTAGAAAATTTAATGAAAAATAGAACTTCAATAATTATTGCTCATCGTTTGTCAACAATACAGAGGGCTGACACAATATTAGTTATGAACGAAGGCTCTATAACTGAGCAAGGTAATCATGAAGAGCTAATAAGGGCTAACGGAATATACTCTAAGCTTATCAAACTCCAGTCTTTTGACTAAACTTGTTAGGTTATTTATTGTCAAAAATAAAAATTAATGATATTGGAAAATGAATCTAATTTTATTGAAAGTCTAAAGAATAAAAAAACTCAAAATTCAGCATTTGAAACTTTATTAACCAACTACAAACAGCCTCTTTATTGGCATATAAGAAAAATTGTCTTAAATCATGATGCTGCTGATGATGTTTTACAAGATACTTTTGTTAAAATATTTAAGGGAATTTCTAAATTCAAAGGAGAAAGTAAATTATATACTTGGATGTATAAAATAGCAACAAATGAGTCATTGAATTTTTTAAAATTAAGGGCAAAAAAATATTTTCAAAGCTCTGAGGAGATGATGAATACTTTAGCTAACAATTTAAAAGAAGATCCTTATTTTGATGGTGACATGGTTCAGTTAGAACTTCAAAAAATAATATCTAACCTTCCTGATAAACAAAAGTTAGTTTTTCAGATGAAATATGAACAAAACATGAAGTTTAATGATATTTCAGAAATTTTAGGAACATCTGTGGGAGCTTTAAAGGCATCCTACCATATTGCTGTTAAAAAAATAAAAGAAAAAATAAAAAAAATTCAAACCTTTTAAAAAAACTGTTGTCAATATATAAATGGGTATTAAAAAAGATATATTAATTAAAAGAAAAGGCTTTAAAATTCCAGAGGGATATTTTGAATCAATTAACAATGATTTTTTTATAAAAAAGGAATTAGGTGTTAAAAGGTTTTCAGTTCCAACAAATTATTTTAACTCGATAGACAAACAACAAGTATTTAATAGAATTTACACCGATAACGTAAAATATATAAAAACTAATTTTTACAGAGCTGCAGCTGCTGTTTTTATTGGCGTTTTATTTTTAACAAATAATTTAGACAAATCAAATAATGTAAATTTAGAAGACATCATTGAATATGCTAATCAAGATATGCTATATTTTTCTAATTCAGATTTAAGTGAATTATTTGCTTCAAACAAGCTAAATTATACTGTTTTGATAAACGATGATGATCTTGCGAGGTACTTTATTGAAACGAATTTTAATACTCAAGAATATTTATTACAAGAATGATATGAAAAACTTAACACTAATTTTAATTTTATTGTTTTCAATTAATATAATTTTTTCTCAACAAGAGAAAATTAGCAGAGAAAAAATGGATGCTTACAAAAAGCTCTATTTAACTGACAAACTACAATTAGAACCTTCTTTAGAAACAGCTTTTTGGGCATGTTATAAAACTTACGAGGATAGTTTAAGTAAACTCTATCAAAAGAATAGACTTAAATACAGAAAAATGAATGTTGATAATATTTCTGCTAGTGATTTAGAATACGCAAAATATATTGCCGATTTCATGGACTATGAAAAGAAAAAAGTAGATTTAAAAGGTAAACTAATTTCTGAACTTAAAGAAGTCATGTCAATAAGAAAAACATACATGCTCTTTAGATATGAAGATGACTTTAGAAGAGAAATGATGGAGAAATTGAGGGAATCTAGAAATGAAAATAATAGAAAAAATCTTTAATTTTTTTTAAGTAATAAGACGATATTATTAAAGTAACTTTACGCAAATATTAATAATAATGCGTCTTCACAAAAACTTAGTAATAGCAGTAATTAAAGTGCTAGATGGTGTGTTTAATCAAGAACTCTATGCAGATAAAACCATACAAAAAATTCTAAAACTAGATAAAAGGTGGGGAAGTAGAGACAGAGGTTTTATTGCAGAAACATCATATGAAATCGTTAGATGGAAAAGACTATATACGGAAATAGCTGAAGTAAAAGGTCCTTATGAACAAAAGAAACTTTGGAGGATTTTTGCAGTTTGGGCTATTTTAAAAGGCATTCCTCTTCCTACTTGGATTGAACTTCAAGAAACACCAACAAGAAAAATAAAAGGAAGGTTTGACAAGCTAAATAAAATAAGAAAATTCAGAGAATCTATTCCAGACTGGCTGGATTTAATTGGTTTAGAAGAATTAGGCGAAGATCAATGGAGTAAAGAATTGGCTTCATTAAATAAAATGGCTCCTGTCATAATAAGAGCTAATACATTAAAAACTAATATAAAAGAGCTTCAACAGACTTTAATTAGCGAAGATATTATAACTGAAAAAATAAACGGACATCCTGATGCTTTAAAACTTAAAGAAAGAACTAATTTATTTTTAAAAGATTCTTTTCAAAATGGACTATATGAAGTTCAAGATGCTTCATCACAATTAGTAGCTCCATTTTTAAAAATTAAACCAGGAATGAAAATTTGTGATATTTGTGCAGGTGCAGGTGGAAAAACTCTTCACATATCAGCATTATCTGAAAATAAGGGTCAAATAATAGCAATGGATATTTACAACAATAAATTGCTGGAATTAAAAAGAAGAGCTAAAAGAAATGGAGCATTTAACATAGAAACTAAAGCAATTGAAAACAACAAGTCCTTTAAAAGGTTTTATGGAAAAATTGATAGGTTATTAATTGACTCCCCTTGTTCTGGTCTTGGAGTTTTAAAAAGAAATCCTGATTCCAAATGGAAATTAAGTTCCGATTTTATAGAAACAATAAAAAATACTCAACAAGAGTTATTACAAAAATACGCTCCACTAATAAACAATAACGGAAAGCTGGTTTACGCAACATGTTCTATCCTGCCTTCAGAAAACGAAATTCAAATAGAAAATTTCCTGAAATCTGATATTGGGATAAAATTCAAAAAAGAGGATGAAAAAAAAATAAGCCCATCAGAAACTGGATTTGATGGATTCTACATGGCAAGGTTAAGTTTAAAATAAAGATGTTGATAAGTATTTTATAATCGTTATTTAAATTTCAATCTCAAAAGATCTTGTTTGCATTTTTTCTTATATTTTTGAATGAATTTTAATTTTTAAGTCCTTCATGATTCTTTTTTTTAAAGATAAAAATGAGTTAATCTATGCAGCAGATTCAGCAGAAGATTTAGACTCTATAAATATCGCAAAATTAGAGTGGCTTTTTAACAGTAAATTTATTTCCAACTCCCCTATTATTAAAGGCAATTATATTGGACCTAAAAAAACAATGATCACTCCCTGGAGTACTAACGCTGTTGAGATAACTCAAAATATGGCTGTTAGTGGGATTAAAAGAATTGAGACTTATGTTCTTTTTAACAAACAGAATAAAGGATTTGATTCAATGTTATTTGAAAAATATAACAAACTAGATCAAGATTTGTTTTTAAACAACTTGAAGCCAAAGCCAATAATCGAAATAAGTGACGTTAAAACTTATAGCGAAAGCGAAGGTTTAGCTTTAAATAATGCAGAAATTCACTATCTAGAGCAGTTATCCTTAAAAATTAATAGAAAACTTACTGATTCAGAGGTTTTTGGTTTTTCTCAAGTAAATTCTGAACATTGTAGACATAAAATATTTAACGGAAAGTTTATTATAGACGGAATTGAAAAAGACGATTCTCTTTTTCAATTAATTAAAAAAACATCTGAATTAAATCCAAATGAAATAGTCTCTGCCTATAAAGACAATGTAGCTTTTGTAGAAGGGCCCGAAGTCGAGCAATTTGCTCCAGCCAGTTCAGATATTCCATCTTATTTTAATAAATCTTCTTATGATTCTGTTATCTCGTTAAAAGCAGAAACACATAATTTCCCTACAACAGTTGAACCTTTTAATGGGGCAGCAACTGGCTCTGGCGGAGAAATTAGAGATCGTTTGGCTGGAGGAAAAGGATCATTACCTTTGGCTGGCACAGCAGTCTACATGACTTCTTACCCCCGGATAGGTTCTAATAGATCATGGATAAAAAAACCAAGAAAATGGCTTTATCAATCTCCATTAGAAATACTTATAAAAGCTTCAAATGGTGCTTCTGATTTTGGAAATAAATTTGGACAACCATTAATTGCAGGATCCGTTTTTACTTTTGAACATAATGAAAATAATAAGAATCTAGGGTTTGATAAAGTAATTATGCTTGCTGGAGGAATTGGTTATGGGAAAAAAGACCAAAGCTTAAAAGATGTTCCAAATGAAGGTGATATCATTGTTGTTTTAGGGGGTGATAATTATAGAATTGGAATGGGTGGAGCTGCAGTTTCTTCAACCGAAACAGGAAAATATAATTCTGGAATTGAACTTAACGCAATTCAAAGGTCGAATCCAGAAATGCAAAAAAGAGTTGCAAATACAATTAGAGCTTTTGTAGAATCTAAAGAAAATACGATTGTTTCAATTCATGATCATGGAGCTGGTGGTCATCTAAATTGTCTTTCAGAACTGGTTGAAGAAAGTGGAGGAATTATTGAATTAGATGATTTACCTATTGGAGATCAAACTCTTTCTTCAAAGGAAATTATAGGAAATGAATCTCAAGAAAGAATGGGATTAATTATTTCTGAAAATAATTATGATAAGCTAAAAAAAATTGCTGATAGGGAAAAAGCTCCTTGTTATAAAGTAGGAAGAGTCAGAAATGATAAAAAATTTATAATCAAATCATCTTCAAAAAATAAAACTCCAATTGAACTTTCATTATCTGATTTTTTCGGAAATTCTCCGCAAACTATAATGAAAGATTCATCTATAAACATTCAATTTAAAGATCCTGAATTTGAAATCGAAAAACTAGATCAATACCTGACCAATGTTTTAAGTCTAGAATCTGTTGCCTGTAAAGATTGGTTGACTAATAAAGTAGATAGATGTGTTACAGGGAAAGTAGCAAAACAACAATGTGTTGGTGTCTTGCAACTTCCTTTAAACAATTGTGGAGTTATGGCCCTTGACTATAATGGGGTTAATGGAGTTGCGACTTCAATAGGACACTCTCCAATATCATCTTTAATTGATCCTAGCGCAGGCTCTAGAAATGCAATTGGAAAAGCACTTACAAATATCATCTGGGCACCTTTAGATAAAGGGTTGAAATCTGTTACATTATCTGCTAACTGGATGTGGCCTTGTAATAATCCTGGTGAAGATGCAAGATTATATCAAGCAGTAGAGTCTTGCTCTAATTTTGCTATAGATTTAGGAATTAATATTCCAACGGGAAAGGATTCTCTTTCTATGAAACAAAAATATAAAGATAAAGAAGTTGTTTCGCCAGGAACTGTAATTATTTCTGCAGCTGCAAATTGCAATGACATTAGTAATATAATTGAACCTGTCCTTATAGATAATAATGATTCAATATATTACATGAATCTTTCTAAAATGAATTATAATTTAGGGGGTTCTGCATTAGCTCAAACTCTAGGTTATATAGGGAGTGAATCACCTGACATTAAAAACTCCAAATATTTCAGAGATACCTTTGAAGTTTTTCAGTCTCTAATTAAAAAAGGCTTAATTTCATCAGGTCATGATATAAGTTCTGGTGGTCTAATTACTTCATTACTTGAAATGTGTTTTTCAGGAATAAATATTGGAGCTAAAATAAATTTCTCAATTCTCAATGAAAAAGACATTATTAAATTATTTTTTAACGAAAATATTGGATTAATTTTTCAAGGTAAAAATGAGATTGAAAATATTTTTTGTGAAAAAAATCTTGAATTTTATAAAATTGGAGAAGTCAATTCAAGCGGAACCCTTCAAATCTTAAATAATAAAGATTCTTATCGCTTTGAAATTAAAAAATATAGAGATATCTGGTATAGAACTTCTTATCTTTTAGACGTTCATCAAAGCGGAAAAATAAAAGCAAAAGAAAGATTTAAAAATTATAAAAAACAACCACTTCAATTTAACTTTCCTGAATACTTTAATGGAACACAACATATTGTAAATCCTAATAATAAAGTAAAAGCAGCCGTAATTCGAGAAAAAGGAAGTAATTCAGAACGAGAAATGGCTTACGCTATGAATCTTGCAGGCTTCGACGTCAAAGATGTTCACATGACTGATTTAATTTCAGGAAGAGAAACTCTTGAAGATATAAATTTCATTGTAGCTGTTGGTGGTTTTTCAAATTCTGATGTTTTAGGGTCAGCAAAAGGTTGGGCTGGTTCTTTTATTTACAATGAAAAAGCTAGAAAAAGTTTGATGAATTTCTATAGTAGAAAAAACACATTATCATTAGGAGTTTGTAATGGCTGTCAACTATTTATGGAACTGGGCCTACTCCACCCTGAGCACAAAGAAAAACCGAAAATGACTCATAACGATTCAAATAAATTTGAATGCATTTTTTCATCTGTAGAAATTCAAAAAAACAATTCGGTTATGTTTAATAGCTTAAGCGGATCCAAATTAGGAATTTGGTCAGCACATGGTGAAGGTAAATTTACTTTTCCTTATTCAGAAAATAAATATAAAATAATTGGAAAGTATGCTTATGAAACTTATCCTGCAAACCCAAATGGATCTAGTTTTAACACAGCTATAATAAGTAACGAAGATGGTCGACATGTGGCTATGATGCCACACCTAGAAAGATCTACTTTCCCTTGGAATTGGCCATATTATCCAAAAGATAGAAGTGATAAGGTTTCTCCTTGGTTTTCAGCATTTGAAAATGCAAAAAATTGGTTTGATAATATTATTTAAAAAAAATTCTATAAATACTATGCACGCATAGTATTTATTTACTAAATTTGATTAAATGGAGAAAAAAACTATTGATCATGTGTTAAGGACTACCTGGCAAGCAGTTGCAAAAATGTACAATGACCAAGCGTTAAAACACAATTCCACAATGGCGGTTGGCTTTGCTCTTTTAAGTATAGATCCTAAAAAAGGAACACCTTCAACTTCATTAGGTCCGAAAATGGGAATGGAAACTACTAGCCTATCTAGGACTTTGAAATCAATGGAAGAAAAAAAGTTTATTCAAAGAAAACCTAATCCAGATGACGGAAGAGGTGTATTGATTTATCTAACTGAACTAGGTAAAACAAACAGAGATGCTTCAAAACTAGCTGTGAAAAAATTTAATCAAGCTATTATTGATAATACTGGAGAAGAATCTATAGAAAATTTTCATTTAGTAATAGAAAAAATCAATGAATTAACTAAGGATAAAGGCATTTTTACGTTTTAAAATATATAAAATGAATTTAGAATTAAGTGAGGAACACTTATTAATACAGAAAGCAGCTAGGGATTTTGCTCAAAACGAGTTAAAACTTGAAGTTATTGATCGTGATTCTAATTCTAAATACCCACATAAAGCTGTTAAAAGAATGGCAGAATTAGGTTTTTTAGGAATGACTGTTTCTGAAAAATATGGAGGAGGAGGAATGGATACTCTCTCATATGTGATAGCTGTTGAAGAAATTTCAAAAGTAGATAATTCATGCTCTGTAATACTATCTGCTCATAATTCACTAGCCTGCTGGGGAATTGAAGAATACGGAAACGAGAATCAAAAAAATAAATATTTAAGAAAATTAGCAACCGGTAAAACTATTGGTGCATTTTGCCTGTCCGAACCCGAATCAGGATCTGATGCCACTCAACAAAAAACCACAGCCAAAGATAAAGGTGATTATTATTTGTTAAATGGAACTAAAAATTGGATTACTAATGGAAAAAAAGCAGGTATTTATGTAGTAATCGCTCAAACTGATTCGAAAAAAGGCCATAAAGGCATTAATGCTTTTATAGTAGAAGCGGAATCAAAAGGACTTAGCACAGGAATTAAAGAAGACAAATTAGGTATTAGATCCTCAGACACTTCATCCGTTATGTTTCAAGATGTAATAGTCCCTAAAGAAAATCGTCTAGGTCCAGAAGGCTTTGGATTTAAATATGCAATGAAAACACTTGAAGGTGGTAGAATTGGAATAGCATCTCAAGCTTTAGGAATTGCTGGAGGAGCCTATGAATTATCTTTAGAATATTCTAAACAAAGAAAAACTTTCGGAAAGCCAATCTGCGAGCATCAAGTAATTGCTTTTAAACTGGCAGATATGGCTACTGATATTGAAGCTGCTAGATTATTAATTCAAAAAAGTGCTTATGAAAAAGATCATCATAAGCCATACAAACTATCAAGTTCTATGGCAAAATTATTTGCTTCAGAAATGGCAATGAAACATACTGTAGAAGCTGTACAAATTCATGGTGGATATGGTTTTGTTAAAGAATTTCATGTTGAAAGATTAATGAGAGATGCTAAAATCACTCAGATTTATGAAGGAACATCTGAAATTCAAAAAATAATTATTTCAAGGAGTATTTTAAAATAAAAAAACTAAAAATGAATAGAAAAATAAATAAAATTGCTGTTATAGGTTCTGGTGTAATGGGCTCAGGAATAGCGTGCCATTTTGCCAATGTAGGGATCGAAGTACTTCTTTTAGATATAGCCCCTAACAAGCTAAACGATACAGAAGAAAAACTTGGATTATCCCTAGATGACAAAAAAGTTAAAAACAGAATTGTAACGGAAATGTTTCAAAGATGCATTAAATCAAAGCCCGCTCCATTGTATCATGAAAGTTTTACAAATAGAATAATCCTTGGAAATTTAACTGATGATTTAAATAAAATAAATGAAGTTGACTGGATAATTGAAGTTGTAACAGAAAAATTAAATATAAAACAAATTGTATTTGAGCAAATTGAAAAATTTAGAAAAAAAGGAACGCTTATTACATCAAACACCTCTGGAATTCCCATAAAGCTAATGAATGAAGGAAGGTCTGAAGATTTTAGAAATCATTTTGCTGTAACTCATTTTTTTAACCCTCCACGCTATTTAAAATTATTTGAAATAATTCCTGGACCTAATTGTAAGCCAGAAATCATTGATTTTCTTAATGATTTTGGAGAAAGATTTTTAGGAAAAGATTCTGTACTAGCTAAAGATACACCTGGTTTTATTGGCAATAGAATTGGAACATTTGGGATGGTGAATATTTTAAATAATGTAAAAAAATTAGATTTAACTGTTGAAGAAATTGATGAATTAACTGGGCCAATTATTGGAAGTCCAAAATCTGCAACTTTCAGAACAAGTGATATTGTTGGGTTAGATACTACCGTCAATGTAGCTACCGGTATATATGATAATTGTCCAAATGATGAATTTAGAGATACTTTCAAATTACCAGAATATATATATAAAATGATAGAAAATAACTGGTTAGGCTCTAAAACAGACGGTGGTTTTTACAAAAGAATTAAAGATGAAAATGGAAAATCCACAATACTTTCCTTAGGCCTGGAAACACTTGAATACTCTCCAGTAAAAAAGGTGTCGTTTGAAACAATTAGAAAGGCAAGGAAAATAAGTAAGGTTTTAGATAGGTTTTCAGTATTAATTGAAGGACAAGACAAAGCAGGTCAATTTTATAGATTTAATTTTGGAACTATGTTTTCATATATACAAAATAGAATTCCTGAAATTTCGAATGAATTATACAGGATTGATGATGCTTTACGAGCTGGATTTGGATGGAAAAACGGTCCTTTTCAAATTTGGGATTCAATAGGAATTAAAAAAGGTGTCGAAATAATGGAATCTTTAGATTATAAACCAGCTGATTGGATTTCAGACATGATTAGTAATAATATTGATAACTTCTATAAAGTAGAAAATGGTTTAACAAATTATTACGATATAAGTACCAAATCTTTTATACCTAAACCAGGTCAAGATTCATTAATAATATTAAATAATCTAAATAAGAGTTCTATTGTTTGGGAGAATTCTGATTCTCTTATTTCTGATATTGGTGATGGAATTATCAATTTAGAATTTAAAACTAAAATGAACACCCTAGGTCAAGGAGTTCTTATGGGCATAAATAAAGCTGTAGACCTAGCTGAAAAAAATTTTAAAGGAATTGTTATTGGGAATGAAGGTTCTCACTTTTCTGCCGGAGCTAATTTAGGTGCGATTTTTATGGCAGCTGCAGAACAAGAATATGATGAGATAAATCTTGCTATCAAGTTTTTTCAAGATAGTATGATGAAATTAAGATATTCGAGTATTCCTGTTATAGCCGCTCCCCATGGTCTTACATTAGGTGGAGGTTGTGAAGTTACTATGCATTGCGATAAAGCTGTAGCGTATAGTGAAAGTTATATTGGTTTAGTTGAAGTAGGCGCTGGTTTAATTCCTGGTGGAGGTGGGTGTAAAGAAATGGCTTTAAGGGCATCAAAAAAATTCAGTAAAAATGACGTAGAACTCAACGTTCTACAAGAATATTTTATGAATATAGGTATGGCTAAAACTTCAACATCTGCTTATGAAGCTATTGATTTAGGTTACTTACAGCCTGATAATGACACAATAGTTATGAATAAAAATCATCAAATTTCTATTGCAAAAAAACACGCAATATTAATGGCTGACTATGGCTACTTACCTCCTTTCAAATCCAAAAACATTAAAGTGCTCGGTAAACAAGCATTAGGGACTTTTATGGTAGGTACTGACACAATGAAAGCAGGGAAATATATTTCAGAACATGACCAAAAAATTGCAAATAAAATTGCTTACGTAATTAGTGGTGGTGATTTATCTCAAGCAACTCTTGTAAGTGAACAATATTTACTTGACTTAGAAAGAGAAGCTTTTCTTTCTTTATGTTCAGAGAGAAAAACATTAGAAAGAATACAACATATATTAAAAACAGGTAAACCTTTAAGAAATTAAATTATGAAAGAAGCGTATATAGTAAAAGCATATAGAACTGCTGTTGGAAAAGCTCCTAAAGGATTATTCAGGTTTAAAAGGCCAGATGAACTTGCTTCAGAAACTATAAATCATATGATAAGTGAAGTTCCAGAACTTGACAAAACTAGAATTGACGACGTTATAGTTGGAAATGCTACTCCAGAAGCAGAACAAGGTTTAAATATAGCTAGAGTAATCTCACTGATGGGATTAAAAATAGAAGACGTTCCTGGTGTGACCGTTAACAGATATTGTGCTTCAGGACTTGAAACTATCGCAATGGCTTCTGCAAAAATAAAATCTGGAATGGCAGAATGTATAATAGCTGGAGGAGTCGAAAGCATGAGTTTTATTCCAATGGGAGGTTATAAACCAGTTCCAGATTATGAAATTGCTAAACAAGGAAAAGAAGATTATTACTGGGGAATGGGACTAACTGCTGAACAAGTAGCAGAAAAGTATAAAGTAAACAGAGAAGATCAGGATGAGTTTGCATTAAATTCTCACTTAAAAGCTGTAAACGCTATTTCTAAAGGAAAATTTAAGTCTCAAATAGTACCCATTACAGTGAAAGAAACTTTCTTAAATCAAGATGGTAAAAAAACCTTAAGAGAGTATATCGTTGACACTGATGAAGGCCCTAGAAAAGATACTAATCTAAAAGTATTAAATAAACTAAGACCTGTTTTTAAAATGAATGGAAGTGTTACTGCAGGTAACTCTTCTCAAATGAGTGATGGTGCAGCATTCGTTTTAATAATGAGTGAAAAAATGGTTAAAGAATTAAACATTGAACCAATCGCTAGACTGGTTAATTATGCAGTAGCAGGAGTTCCTCCTAAAATCATGGGAATTGGACCAATAAAAGCTATTCCAAAAGTTCTAAAACAAGCTGAAATGAAAATTACAGATATTGATTTAATTGAGTTAAACGAAGCTTTCTCATCTCAATCCTTGGCAGTTATTAGAGAACTTAATTTAAACCAAGATATAATTAATGTAAATGGTGGTGCAATTGCACTTGGACATCCCTTAGGCTGTTCAGGAGCAAAATTATCTGTTCAATTGTTTAATGAAATGAGGGACAGAAAATCTAAATATGGGATGGTTACTATGTGTGTTGGAACAGGACAAGGAGCAGCTGGAATTTTTGAATTTTTAAAATAATTTATATAATGGAAATAAAAGAAGAAAACATCACTAGAGGCGGAGAGTTTATAATTAAGGAAACTAATTATGCTAATGTATTCACACCTGAAGACTTTTCTGAAGAACAGTTAATGATGAAACAAGCTGTTAAGGATTTTGTTGAAAAAGAAGTTTTGCCTCATAGAGAAAGGTTTGAAAATAAAGAATATAAACTGACTGAAGATACTATGAAAAAAGCTGGTGATCTTGGCTTTTTAGGTGTAGCTGTCCCACAAGAATATGGCGGTATGGGGATGGGGTTTGTTTCTACAATGTTAGTCTGTGAAATAATTTCAGGAGCTTCTGGCTCCTTATCTACAGCATTTGGAGCACATACTGGAATCGGAACTATGCCTATAGTCCTTTATGGAAACGAGGAACAAAATAAAAAATTTGTTCCCAAGCTAGCAAGTGGAGAAGTATTTGGAGCTTATTGTTTAACTGAGCCTAGTGCAGGTTCCGATGCAAATAGTGGTAAAACAAAAGCAGTTCTCTCAGAAGATGGGTCACACTACGAGATTACAGGTCAAAAAATGTGGATATCAAATGCTGGCTTTGCAAAATTATTTATTGTTTTTGCTAGAATTGAAGACGATAAAAATATAACAGGTTTTATAGTTCAAAATGAACCTAATAATGGAATTGTATTGGGTGAAGAAGAAAAAAAACTAGGAATACATTCGTCTTCTACTAGACAGGTTTTTTTCAATGATACAAAAGTGCCTGTTGAAAACATGTTGTCTGAAAGAGGAAGTGGGTTTAAAATAGCTATGAATTCTTTAAATGTTGGAAGAATAAAATTAGCAGCAGCTTGCTTAGATGCTCAAAAAAGAGTAACAACACATGCAATACAATATGCAAGCGAAAGATCTCAATTTAATACTAAAATTATAGATTTTGAAGCTATAAAAGAAAAATTAGCCCAAATGGCTACAGACACATATGTTGGAGAATCTGCAACGTATAGAGCTGCAAAAAATATTGAAGATCGAATTAAAATAAGACACAATAATGGAAATAGTTTTCAAGAGTCGGAACTAAAAGGCGTTGAAGAATATGTAATAGAGTGTTCTATATTAAAAGTAGCTGTCAGTGAGGATATGCAAAATATAGCTGATGAAGGTATTCAAGTCTTTGGTGGAATGGGCTTTTCTGCAGAAACTCCAATGGAAGCAGCATGGAGAGATTGTAGGATTGGCAGAATATACGAAGGTACAAATGAAATTAATAGAATGTTAAGTGTTGGAATGCTAATCAAAAAAGCAATGAAAGGACATATTGATTTTATAAATCCTGCAACAAAAGTAGCTGATGAGTTAATGGGAATTCCATCATTTGATATTCCTGACATAACTGAGTTGTTTACTCAAGAAAAATTAATTTTAATAAATCTCAAAAAAGTATTTCTAATGTTAGCTGGAGCTGGTATAAAGAAGTTTGGAGAAAAACTTGAAGAACATCAACAAATGCTGCTAGCTGTTTCAGATATATTAATTGAAATATACATGGCAGAATCTACACTTTTAAGAACTGAAAAAAATTGTAATAGGTTTGGAAAAGAAACTCAAACTAACCAAATTGCTATGACTCAGTTATATCTTTATAAAGCTGTAGACATAGTTCAGTCAAGAGGAAAAGAAGTGATAGTATCTTTTTCTACAAGTGATGAACAAAAAGGTTTACTAATGGGACTTAAAAGATTTACTAAATATTATGAGTTTCCAAATGTGATTAATCTTAAAAATATTATTGCTGAGAAATTAAAACAAGAAAACAAATACTGTTTTTAATTTATCTTAATAAAATTATAATTAAATTTAGGTATGAAATTATTAAAGTTCATACCTATTTTTATTTACACGAGTCTTTGTTTTTCACAAATAAATCAAGATTTGTACGCTATCATAGAGGACGTTTCTGAAAAGAGAATTCAAAAAGATATTGAAATACTTGTTTCTTTTGGGACAAGACACACGTTAAGTGATACTATTTCTAAATCTTCAGGGATCGGAGCTGCAAGAAGATGGATCAAATCATCTTTTGAAGATATCTCGAAACAGTGTAATAATTGCCTTGAAGTAAGTTATCAAAAAAATTATTTTGAAAAAAATACAAGAAGATTAGTTAAAGATGTATGGATTAATAATGTTGTAGCTATTCAAATAGGAAAAAAATATCCAAATAGATATGTAATAATGAGTGGAGACATAGATAGTAGAGTCTCAGATGCTAATGATTATACGTCATTATCTCCAGGTGCTAATGATAATGCTTCTGGAATGGCTGGAGTAATAGAAGCTGCAAGAGTTTTAAGTAATTATGAATTTGAAAATAGCATAATTTATGTTGGATTATCAGGGGAAGAACAAGGGTTGTATGGAGGAATTGGCTTAGCTAAATATGCCATAGAAAATCAATGGGATATAATTGGAGTTTTAAATAATGATATGATTGGAAACATAGAAGGAGTTGATGGTGTTATCGACAATTATAGTTTTCGAATATTTTCTGAACCAACACCTGCAAATGAATCTGAAAGATCTAGAAAAAGAAGAAGGTTTTATGGTGGTGAGGTTGATGGTAATTCCAGGCAATTAGCAAGGTATGTTCACGCTAAAGTTTTAAAGTATATGCCAGAAATGAATCCAATAATGATCTATAGACTAGACAGGTTTGGAAGGGGTGGACACCATAGACCATTCAATGATTTAGGATTTCCAGGAATCAGAATTATGGAAGCTCATGAAAATTACAACAGACAACATCAAGATATTAGAGTAGAAAATGAAATAGAGTACGGAGATGTTCTTTCAGGTGTCAACTTTAAATATGCGAAAAAACTAACTGCAGTAAATGCAATAAATTTAGCTAGTTTAGCTTGGAGTCCAACACAACCAAAAAATGTTAAAATTGGAGGAATTGTTGAACCTTCAACTAAATTAAAATGGGATTTGTCAGATGATGATAACATCATTGGATATAAAATATATTGGAGAGATACAACAGCTCCTTATTGGGAAAATAGTAGGTATGTCGGTTTAGTAAACAACTTCACATTAGAAGGAATTGTTTTAGACAATTATTTATTTGGAGTAGCTAGTATAAGTAAAAATGGGCATGAAAGTGTAATCGTATTTCCTGGCGATATCTTTAATTAATTTTTAATAATTTCTTGAAAGCTATTTACATCAGTATCTCCTTCTGTATTAAATAATAAAATTTTAGATGAGTCAGTTAGCTTTATATGATCTCTTAAAGCTTGTAAGTGACTAGCTTTTTTAGTCTTTAATAATCCTGCTAATCCTGCAGCTCCGACTCTCCTGAAATAATTTTGGAATCATTTTTAATTGGATTATAGAAAACTTTCATTGATGATTTTACTTCTTCATCAGAAATTTTAACAACAGCATCACAACCATTTTTAATTATTTCCCAAGCATTTTTAGATGGAATACCACAATTTAATCCAGCCATAATTGTGTTTAAAGAACCTATTGGCGAAACTCTATTATTATCTTTAAATGATTGAAAAACACCACAAGATTCATTTGGCTCAACAATTACTATTTTAGGTCTATTCTTTCCATATTTATTTAAATGGTACTAAATACAAGAAGCAGCCCAGCTACCTACTCCACATTGTAAAAATATAATATCAAAGTTTGATAAATTTTTAATTTCTAGAAATTTATCAATTTCTATACAATGTGTCAAATATCCAGCCATAATTAAAGAAGGAATTTCTTCATAATTTTCCCAAGAAGTGTCTTGTATTAATTGCCAATTCATTTTCTTGCTCATTTTTGAAGCATAGTTACATGTTTGTTCATAATTAAGATCAAGTTGATGAACTGTTGCTCCAAATGTTTCAATAGCTTCAATTCTTAAGCTTGAAGTGTCATTTGGAACATACACAATAGTTTTCTTCCCATATCTTCTTGAAGACCACGCAACTGCTTTTCCATGATTTCCATCTGTTGCAGTACAGAAAACTGAAGTATTTGGGTATTTTTTTAAAGTTTCAAATACAGCATACGAAGCCCCTAATACTTTAAAAGCATTTAAATCAAATCTTTTAGACTCGTCTTTAACACAAAGCTTTGATATATTTAGTTTATTGGATAGATTTTCTAAATTTATTAATGGTGATTCTTTATAACAATCTAGAGAATGGTGAAAACTTAATGAATTACTATTGGATAATATAGAATGTGTTTTATTTACCACCAGTTTATCTGTTGGATAATTCAAGTAAAAATCAGTCATATAAAAAATTTAATCTAAACTGAAACCTTTGGCTTTCATCCAATCGTCATTATACATTTTTCCAATGTAACGACTCCCTGAATCGTGAAGTAAAACAACAACAACATCATCTTTTTTAAAATGTTTTTTTAACTGAATAACACCCTTTATTGCAGCACCGCATGAATTTCCTGCAAAAATACCTTCTTGCTTTGCTAATCTTCTTGTATAAATAGCCGCATCCTCATCAGTTACTTTCTCAAAGCTATCAATTAGGTCAAAATTAACATTTTTAGGAATTATATCTTCTCCAATACCTTCAGTAATATATGGATAGATTTCCTTCTCATCAAAAATTCCTGTCTCATGATATTTTTTAAAAACTGAACCGTAAGCATCAATTCCCCAAACTTTAATATTGGGATTCTTTTCTTTTAAATACTTGGATACCCCCGAAATAGTTCCACCAGTTCCTACCCCAACAACAAAGTGAGTGATTTTACCTTCTGTTTGATCCCAGATTTCAGGCCCTGTTGTTTGATAGTGAGCTGCAGTATTTGAAGGATTGTCATATTGATTAACATACCAAGAATTTGGTGTTTCTTCTCCAATCCTTTTTGAAGTAGAATAGTAAGACTTTGGATCATCAGCTTTTACATTAGTTGGACAAACTATAACTTTTGCACCAACCGCCCTTAAAACATCAAATTTTTCTTTTGATTGCTTATCATTAGAAACACAAATTAATTTATAACCTTTAACTATAGCAGCTAAAGCTAAACCCATACCAGTATTTCCTGAAGTTCCTTCTACTATTGTATACCCAGGTTTTAATCTTCCATCGTTTTCAGCATCTTCAATCATCTTAAGAGCCATCCTGTCTTTAACTGAACTTCCTGGATTAAAAAACTCGACTTTAGCTAATACTAACGCATCAATATCTTTAGTGATCTTGTTTAATCGAATTAAGGGGGTGTTTCCGATAGTTTCTAAGATGTTATTTGAATATTTCATAAAGATTTTAAACTACAAATGTAAGAATAAGGTTGGAAGTTAATTACAGATTATGTGTTACTTGATTTTAAGTGAGTCAGTTGGTGAAATTCGAGTGATTATAAAAGAAGGAATTATTAACATGAGTAAGCAAAAAAATAAAACACTAAAATTTAAAATAAAAATTGAAAATATATTAAAATCAAGTGGAATTTCAGAAACATAATAAGTTTGAGGATCTAGTTTTAGAAATCCTGTATATTTCTGTAAGAAAATAAGTCCAATTCCTATAACATTTCCGATAATAAGTCCAACTGAAATAAGATATATACCATTGGCTAAAAATATTGATCTTAGACTTCTATTAGTAGCTCCTAATACTTTTAAAACTCCTATGATATGGGTTTTTTCTAATATTGTAACAAGTAAAGCAGTAATCATATTTATTCCTCCTACTAAAATCATTATCACAATAATAACTAGTACATTCATGTCAAATAGTGCGATCCAATTAAATATATCTATAAATTTTTCTGAAATAGTTTGAACATCCAATTCAGATGGAGAATTAGTATATAATTCATCTGAAACTTCATCAATTTTATTGAATTTTTCAATAAAAACTTCAAAACTACCTATCTGAGTTTCATCCCACTTATTCATTCTTTGAATGTGCTTAATATCACCAAGAAAGTATAGTTTATCGAACTCTATAAGACCAGAATTATAAATACCTACCACTTTAAAAATTCGTTCATTAGGAATCGAAAATGAATCATTTTTAAAAAAAGTTGCTTTAAACTTTTTATTTAAATCAATAGACAACCTTTCAGATAAGTATTGAGATATAATTACTTCATTACTAATGTCCTTATCAAAAGATGGCATATCTCCTTTAATTAAGTAAGGCGAAAACTTATCAAAGTTAAAATCTGAACCAATACCTTTAAAAATGACCCCCTCAAAAGTAGAATCAGTAATTACTAATCCAGACTTGTATGCCACACCTTGAATGTGAATAATTTCTTGGTTAGTGTTATTTGTATAAAAGTCTTGATCAATTGAAACAGGTTTTAATGAAGACTGAGAAGAGTTGTTTTGAAAATTTGAAATTGAAATATGACCAAAGAATGAAGACATTTTATTTTGAATTGTCTTCTGTAAACCTACACCAGATGATATTGAAATCAACATCATTACTAATCCCATAACAATAGATAAAATTGAAATTTTTATAATTGGTGAAGAAATAGTATTTTTATAAGGATTAGACCTTATAAACCGAGAAGCCATAACTGATTCAAATCTCATAAACAATGAAACTTAATAGATTAAAAATCAAAAGTACCTTTTTTTTGATTTTAATTGCATTTAACTATTTATCTTTTTCTCAAGATAATAATCCAATAAGCGTTGGTGCAAATCAATTAAATGAGTTTTTACCTGAATTAATAAATTTAAATGTGGGTGTAATAGCTAACTCTACTTCTAAAATAAATAACAAAAAAAAATCAATTCATTTAATTGATTCTCTTTTAAAACTAAATATTAATATTAAAAAACTATTCTCACCTGAACATGGATTTAGAGGAGAAGCTGATGCCGGAGAAAAAGTAATTAATAGTATTGATTTAAAAACTGGATTAGAAATTATTTCTTTATATGGCTCTAATAAAAAGCCAACAAATGAACAATTAAAAGGATTAGATGTCTTGATTTTTGATATTCAAGATGTAGGAGCTAGATTCTACACATATATATCTACCCTTCATTACGTAATGGAAGCTGTAGCAGAAAACAATTTGAAACTTATTATTCTTGATAGGCCGAATCCTAATGCTCACTACGTTGATGGGCCGATACTTGATCCTCAATTTAAAAGCTTTATTGGAATGCATCCAGTTCCAATTGTCCACGGAATGACAATAGGTGAATATGCTAAAATGATAAATGGAGAGAAATGGCTAAACAACGAAGTTAAGTGTGATCTTACAGTTATTAAAATAAAAAACTACAATAGAGAGGTTATTTACGATCTTCCTATTAAACCCTCCCCTAACCTCCCTAATAAACGTTCAATTAACTTATACCCTAGTTTATGTTTATTTGAAAGCACATCTGTTAGTATAGGAAGGGGTACTAATTTACAGTTTCAGATAATTGGAAGTCCAGATTGGAAAAATAAAGATTTTCAATTTACTCCAATATCAATGCCAGGAGCCAAAAATCCAAAATACATAAACTCTAAATGTTACGGTGAGGACCTAAGAGGTTCTCCTATTCTTAATGAAATAAACTTAAAGTGGATAATTGAGGCCTACAATAACTCTAACAATAAAGAGAAGTTTTTTAAAAAAGGATTTAACAAACTAGCTGGAAATGATAAATTACAAGAACAAATAATTAATGGAAGTAGTGAGAATGAAATTAAATCCAGCTGGAAAAGTGGTATTGAACAATTTCAATTAATTAGATCTAAATATTTGATTTACTATTAATTCTGAATTGTTATTGTTCCAACCATTTTTAAATGCAGCGAGCATTGGTAATAATAAGTTCCAGCTGTTGTTGGTTAACTAACTAGATAATACATCTAATCTGGAAAAGTCCCCCAAATAGGTTTATTTAATTCTGTTAAAGGTGAACCAAAAAAATAGTTGGTATAAGATAGAATCAGATTTATAATGAATAGAAACAAAAAAACCCTCAATTTATAGAGGGTTTAAATTTGGGTGGAAGACCGGATTCGAACCGGCGACCTCCTGGACCACAACCAGGCGTTCTAACCAACTGAACTACAACCACCATTTATTAAGCGGCAAATTTATATTATTTTCACCGACATTTCTAAAGAATATTTAAAAATATTCCCTTAACCTTTCTAAGATTATTAATACGATTATTATTAATCTATTGGGATTATATTTTTAAATAAGACTATCGAGTCTTTTTACTCCAATTAATTTTCTTGAAGTAAATCCCTCAGCATTGTTAACTCCAATTAGTCTTCCTAAATCAGCTGATCTATTAATAACATCGTTAAGAAAATTCTTTTTACTTATTAAAGTTTCTGGCTCTTTGCTATTTGGATTATAAAACTGTGAAGAGTACGCCTTAATGGCACCTAACTTAATATCTATAAATTCAGAAATATCAACTAAAAAATCTGGAGATGAGTTTTTCCACTGAATATAATGGTATATATTTTTTGGTCTCCATTCACTTTGATTCAATCCATTAAATTCAGTTTTAATTTTTGAAAGACCACTTAAAAAACAAGAGTCACTTACCAAATTAGCTCCTTTAGGATGATCTATATGTCTATCATCTTGAGCATTACAAAGAATAATTTCTGGCTTATATTTTCTTATATATCTTATTACTTCCATCTGATGAATCTCATCATTTAGAAAAAATCCATCTCTAAAGTCTAAATTCTCTCTAATTGATACTCCTAATATTTTAGTTGCTGCTTGAGATTCTTTATTTCTGGTTTCTACTGACCCTCTAGTCCCTAACTCTCCTCTAGTTAAATCTATTATGCCTACTTTTTTTCCAAGGGCAATCTCTTTTGCTAGCGTTCCTCCACAACCTAGCTCAATATCATCTGGATGCGCTCCAAATGCCAATATGTCTAATTTTATTTCTTTCATAAAATATTAAAAGCTTGAGTTAAATCATTTTCTAAATCATCGTAATCTTCAATACCAACTGAAAACCTTAATAAACCATCGGAAATACCATATTTTTTTCTTTGATCTTTTGATAATTTTGAATGTGATGTTAATGAAGGTGAGGTTATGGTTGATTCAACACCTCCAAGGCTCATAACAGCTTTAATTATTTTTAAATGCCTTGTGAAATCAGCTGCTTTATTCTCATTTTTTAATACAAAAGACATCATTCCTCCAAAACCCTTCATTTGATTTTTTGATAAATCATGTTGTGGGTGAGATTTTAATCCAGGGTAAAAAACTAAATCTACATTTTTATTATTCTCTAAAAATTCAGCAAGTTTTTGAGCATTTTCATTTTGAGCTTTTACTCTTAATGAAAGAGTTTTAATGCTTCTCTCTAAAAGCCAAACGGTATACTCGCTTAAATTTCCTCCGTAGTTTATAGAAGATTCAGTGATTTTTTTAATATTAGAAAAAGAAGATGCTACAGTCCCAGCTAAAATATCACTATGCCCTCCTAAATATTTTGTAGCACTATGCAATACTATATCAATTCCAAAATCAATTGGAGTTTGATTAATTGGACTAGCAAAGGTGTTATCTATTATGGATATTAAATTTTTTTTTTTTGAAAAAAGAGCAATTTTTTTTAAATCAATAACCTCTAGTAAAGGATTACTAGGAGATTCTATATAAATTATCTTGGTGTTGGCTTTTAACTCTGATTCAAAATCTTTAATTTCTAAACTTTCAACAAAAGTGTAATCAATATTAAATTTTTTAAATTCCTTAACTACTAAATTAATTGTCCCTCCATATAAAGAGGATTGAAATAAAACATGATCACCTGATTTTAAAAAAGAAAATAAAGAAGTGAAAATTGCGGCAATACCCGATCCAAATAATAGTGCAGAATCACAATTCTCTAAGTGTGCAATTTTTTTTGATAATGCAAGTTGATTTGGTGTGTTGAAATATCTCGGATATTTATCATCTTCAACATCTAAATAACCATAAGCAGTTGAAGGGTATAAAGGAGATGTAGCACCCTTAAACTTATCATCGATTAAATCACCTGAGTGTACACATTTCGTTGTAACACCTTTATAATTTTTCATTAAAATCAGCTTTTAATCCAATCTAACACAGCCGGATCATTTGGTTTAGTTTTAGAAGAAATTATTTTAACTAAATAGCCTTCTTCATCAATTAAATATTTTTGAAAATTCCATTTTACAGATGAGTTTATATAGCCATTCTTATCTTTATTTGTTAAAAATTTATATAATGGGTGCATTGAAGAACCTTTTACAGAAATTTTTTCCATCATTGGGAATGAAACTCCATAATTCTCTAAACAAAATTTAGCTATTTGCTCATTAGAGCCAGGCTCTTGCCAAAGAAAATCATTTGAAGGAAATCCTACGATTACAAAATTTTCAGACTTATACTCTTTGTACATTTCTTCTAAAATTTCATATTGATAAGTCAAGCCGCATTTAGAGGCTGTATTCACAACCATTACTTTTTTCCCTTTTAAGCTTAACATATTAAATTTTTGACCACTTAAATCCGTAACCTCAAATTGATGAATACTTTCCTTCATTTGTTTAAAATCTTGAGTTAAACCAATTTGACTTGATAAAACGATTAGTATTAAAATAATATTTTTCATAAACACTTAGTATCAAATTTTATGCCAATATAAAACTTTAAATAATTTCTGCAGACAACCCTTTATCTAATAACTTACTGCACATAGTCTTTAAATCTGAGTATGAACCAGATTTAACACTACATTTCCCTTTATAATGTATAATTAAAGAACATTGTTCAGCCTGTTCAGCTGTATGATCACAAACTTTAACAAGAGTGTTAATTACGTGTTCAAATGTATTAACATCATCATTGTATACTATAATTTCATTTTCATGAACTAAATCTACGTCTTTTAAAGTCTTTTCTAATATTTTTTCTTTAGTATTCATTACAGCGCTAAATTACAAAATTTTAAATCTAACTGTTTGCTTTTACAATTTCATCAAAATCAGACGCAACCAATGAAGCTCCTCCAATCAATCCTCCATCCACATCTTTTTTACTGAATATCTCAATTGCATTTGAAGGTTTAACACTTCCTCCATATAAAATAGAAACTTTATCAGAAACAATATCACCATAAGATTTAGAAATACAATTTCTTACAAATTCGTGCATTTCTTGTGCTTGTTCAGCACTTGCGGTTTCACCAGTTCCAATAGCCCAAACTGGTTCATAAGCCAAAATAATATTTTTCCAAAAATCACTGTTAAGCTTTAAAACTGTATTTTCAAGTTGACTTTTGACTACATCAAAATGCTTATTAGATTTTCTATCTTTTAACTGTTCACCAAAACAAAAAATAATATTCATGCCTGAATCTATTGCAAATTTCACCTTTTCAAGTAAAACAAAATCATTTTCATTAAAATGGGCTCTTCTTTCAGAGTGACCAATTAAAGTAGTTGAAATACCAATATTTTTTAGCATATCACACGACACTTCTCCAGTGTAAGCACCATTACTTTTTTGATGAACATTTTGTGAAATAACCTCAATTGGAGAATCTTCTAATAAATCTTTAGCTGTTTTTAAAAAAAGAGAAGAAGGCGCTATCATTACATTGACTTTAGTAATTTGATTTTTTTTCAACTCTTCAATCAATAATATTGTTTGATCTAAATCATTATTCATTTTCCAATTTCCTGCTACTATTTTTTTTCTCATTTTAATTTAATTTAATTATACTTTACTCTAGGATCCAACCAAGAATAAATAAGGTCAACAAATATATTGATGATTATAAAAATCATAGCTATAGTTATTACTGCTCCTATCAATACTGGTACATCTAAAGTGTTTAATGAATGTACTATTTCTTTTCCAAGCCCATTCCATCCAAAAATATATTCCACAAATACAGATCCAGCTAGCATACCTGCAAACCATCCCGATAATGCTGTAATAACTGGGTTAAGAGAGTTTTTAATAGCATGATTTTTAATAACATTAAATTTTGAAAGGCCTTTTGAATAAGCAGTAGTTATATAATTTTGAGATAATACTTTTAAAAGAGAATTCCTCATCATTTGTGAAATAACTGCTATTGGTCTAATTCCTAACACTATTGAGGGTAAAATTAAATTCTTTAGTTGAAGCGTCATGCTTTCCCCATAGTCATCCAATTCAAACAAGCTCCCCGTCATGTTTAAACCTGTAAAATCTCTTAAAACAAATCCAAAAATCCAAGCAAATATTATGGCGCTAAAAAAAGAAGGCACACTCATGCCAAGAGTACTCATAAGTTGAATTGAATAATCAATCCAAGAATTATAATTTATCGCAGAAATAATACCTAAAAACAATCCTATTACAATTGCTATAAGTATAGATGATATGGCTAATATTATTGTATTAGGAAGTGTGTTTCTAATTATATCTACAACAGAAATTCCATTTTTCTGATAAGATTCTCTTAAATAGGGTGTTTTTAACACTAAATTAAATTTGTCAAAATTTAAAACTTTAATAAAATTATATTTTTCTATAGTTAAATAAGAAAGGTTATCAGGGTCATTGAAATGTACCGAAATTGGTGATAAATCATTTAAATAATATAAGTATTGAATAAAAACTGGTTTGTCAAAACCGTATTTTTTTTTCAAAACCATTAACTGTTCAGTATTTTCATTTTGATCTAACATCATTTGAGCTGGATCTCCTGGAAGGATGTTAAATAGAAAAAAAACTATAGTTATTACACCAAAAAGTGTTAATAGCATGTTAGATATTTTTTTCAAAAACCAAAACATAGAAAAATTTAATTGTCTTGTAAGTGAATTAAAGCAAAAACGGAATAGTTAATCATATCTTGATAATTAGCATCTATCCCTTCACTTACTAGTGTTTTACCTTGATTATCTTCAATTTGTTTAATTCTTAATATTTTTTGTAATATTAAATCAGTTAATGAACTAACTCTCATATCTCTCCATGCCTCACCATAATCATGGTTTTTATTTTCCATTAAAGATTTTGTTTCTGATAAATGAAAATCATATAGTTCTAACGCCTCTTGTAGATTTAGATCAGGAGATTCAACAATTCCTTTTTCAATTTGAATAAGAGACATTATTGAATAGTTAATTATTCCAATAAACTCAGATGATTGACCTTCGTTAACTTTTCTTATTTTTTTTGTTTGAAGGCTCCTTATTCTTTGGGCTTTTATAAAAATTTGATCAGTTAAAGATGATAATCTAAGGATTCTCCACGCAGATCCATAATCTTTCATTTTTTTTGTAAAAAGATCCTTACAAGTTAAAGTAATTGAGTCGTATTGATTAGAAGTATTGAAAGCCAAAATATTTTTTATATAAATTTCGTTGAAAATAATGAAATATGTAGTTTAGTTTTGTAAAAGTTATTAAAAATTTAAAATGACACTTAATATAAAAGGAACTCTTCTTGATTTATCAAAACCTAAAGTAATGGGTATTTTAAATATAACTCCAGATTCATTTTTTGACGGAGGGGAATATAATTCTGAAGATAAGATTATTAATCAAGTTAAAAAAATGCTTGAAGAAGGAGCTGACATAATTGATATTGGAGGATACAGTTCTAGGCCCGGTGCTGAAAAATTAACTATTAAAAAAGAGATAAATAGAGTAATTCCAATTATAAAATTAATTACTAAAAAATATAAAAATGTAATTATTTCAATTGACACTTTTAGAAGCAAAGTTGTTAAAAAAGCAATTGAAGCTGGAGCTTCTATTGTTAATGACATCTCAGGAGGTGATTTAGATAAAAACATGTATAAGGTAGTGAGCAAACTTAAAGTACCTTATATTATTATGCACATGAAAGGGATTCCAAGTAATATGCAAAATGATCCCAAGTATAATGATGTTGTTTTTGATATTATTAAAGACCTTTCTTACAAAATTGATCTTGCAAAAAAAGCTGGAATTTTAGATATAATTATTGACCCTGGGTTTGGGTTTGGTAAATCTTTAGAAGACAATTTTAAAATTTTAAAAAACTTATCAAGCTTTAAGCAGCTTAATCAACCTATAATGATAGGTGTTTCTAGAAAATCAATGATTTATAATTTACTTAAATCATCTGCGAACGAGGCATTGAACGGAACTACATGTTTAAATTCAATTTCTCTTAATAATGGGGCTAATATAATTAGAGTGCACGACGTAAAAGAAGCAAAAGAAACGGTTAATTTAATTGAATTTATGAATAAAAATTCTTAAAACTATTTTAATTACTTTTATATAAAATATTTTTTTTGGATTTACTAAATTTTATTAATGAGATTCTAATTCCTGTTTTTGACATTATACTTGTTGTAATCATGTTATATTATGTTTATAAACTTGTAAGAGGAACTGCAGCAATCAACATTTTTTTAGGTTTTGTAATAATCTATATAATTTGGTGGTTAACAGAGCTTGTCAATATGCCTTTTCTAAGTAATATTTTAGGAGGTTTTATTAGTGTTGGAGCGATTGCTTTGATAGTGGTTTTTCAACAAGAAATAAGAAAATTCTTACTCTTACTTGGTTCCTCAAATTTCACAAATAATAAAAATATAATTAAAAAGTTCAATCTTTTATTTAAAATTTCAAAAAAACAAACATCAATGAATATTGATGAATTAATTAATGCATGTGAAATTTTAAAAAAAAACAAGACTGGAGCTCTGTTTGTAATTGAAAAAAATAATAGTTTAGACTTTGTAAGGAATTCCGGTGATCAATTAAATTTAGAAATTTCTTTACCTATTATAGAAAGTATATTTTTTAAAAACAGCCCACTACATGATGGTGCTGTGATTATTGAAGGAAATTTTATAACTGGAGCAAGAGTGATTTTACCTGTTTCTGAAAATGAAAATATCGACTCGAGACTAGGCCTTAGACATAGAGCTGCTTTTGGAATTACTGAAAAAACTGATGCAATTGCGATTGTGGTTTCAGAAGAAAAAGGAGAAATATCTTTTATTAAAAATGGTGAAATTCATCCGTTTAAGGACATTAATAATTTAAAATCTATTATTGAGGAAGAAATGATGTGATTTGATCTTTTTTAAATTGAATTTCATACAAACTCCTATAATATCCATTTTTCTTTTTAAGCAAAACTTTATGAGTTCCAAATTCAACTAATTTTCCTGAATCCATCACTAAAATTTTATCTGAATTCAGAATAGTTGACAAACGGTGTGCAATTATAATAGATGTATTATTTTCGGTAATTTTAATAGTTGCCTTTTTTATTAATTCTTCAGAATTCGAATCAACAGAAGAGGTAGCTTCATCTAAAATTAATATCGAAGGATTTTTTAAATATGCTCTTAAAAATGATATTAGTTGCCTTTGACCCTGAGAAAGCATCACACCTCTTTCTTTAACGTTATAATTATATCCGTCTGGTAAAGACATAATAAATTTATGTATACCTATTTTTTTTGCAGAGTTAATTACTGTATCAAAAGAAATAGACTTATCCCATAAAGTAATATTATTCAATATTGTATCTGCAAACAAAAAAACATCTTGTAAAACTAACGCAACTTCAGATCTTAAATCACTTAACTTAAAATTCTTTATATCTATATTATTTAATTCAATTAAGCCAGATTGTAGATCGTAAAATCTAGATATTAAATTTATTATTGTTGTTTTTCCTGATCCTGTTGACCCAACAATAGCTACTTTTTCTCCACTATTAATTTTAAAAGAAACATCCTTTAAAACTTCTTCTCCAGCTATATAAGAAAATTTTACGTTTTTAAATCGAATATCTCCATTTATAAGATTACCATTACATTTTCCATAGTCAGAAATTTTACTGTTAGTATCTATTATTTTGAAAACTCTATTTGCAGCAACCATACCCATTTGAAGAGTATTAAATTTATCTGCGATTTGTCTTAATGGTCGAAATAACATTTGTGAAAGCTGGATAAAAAGAAAAATTGTTCCCAAAGTAACACTAGAATTTTCTAAAATCACATTTAGGCCACCATGCCAAACAATTAATCCAACAGTGATAGATGTAGAAAGCTCAGCAATAGGGAAAAAAATTGAATTATACCAAACTGTTTTAAGCCATGCTTTCTTGTGTTTTTCGTTGATTTTTACAAAATTTTCATATTCAATATTTTCTCTGTTAAAAAGTTGGACAATTTTCATACCCGTTAACCTTTCTTGAACGAAAGAGTTTAAATTTGAAACTTCAGTTCTAACATCGTTAAAAGCTAATTTCATTGATTTTTGAAACTGCCTTGTTGCAAATAGAATAAAAGGAAGTACTACAAATACTGTCAAAGATAACTTCCAACTCAAAATTAACATTACTATTGCAACAATAAGCATTTGCAATAGGTCTGCTAAGATTATAAAAAGACCCTGACTAAAGATACTGGCAATAGTTTCCATGTCATTTACAGCTCTTGTAACAAGTCGCCCTACAGATGATTTATCAAAGTATGACATCTTAAATTTTAAAATGTGATCAAATAGTTTAATTCTTAAATCATAAATGACATTTTGACCTAACCAATTTGCGAAATAACTAAACAAAAACATAAAAACAACAGTTAGGGTCAGGTTAATTAACATTAAAGAAATAATAAAAATAAAATCTTTAAAATTTGAAACTGCCAGGTAATCATCAACAGCAATTTTAATAAGGTAAGGAGTTATTGTTGAGAAAATTGAAATTAATACAGCGCTAATAGCAACAAAGATAAATACAACTTTGTACACCAAAACATAACTTAAAAGTCTTTTAAAAAGTTTAGTATCTAAAAATGCTTTTGATTTATTCATTTATTAAAAAAATTTCAGGATATAATATATTTACTAAGTATAAACCATGCGCAGGAACAGAATACCCTGCTAGTTCTCTGTTTTGACTTTTAATAACAGTATCTAAGTGACAGATTTCATATTTACCCTCTCCTATTTCAATCAAAGTTCCGACTATAGCTCTAACCATGTTTCTTAAAAATCTATTAGCAGATATCTCAAAAATCCAACAATTATCATGATATACCCAAACGGCTTTCTTAATGCTACAATTATAAGTTTTAACGTCCGTATTACTTTTTGAGAAACATTTAAAATTAGTGTAATTAAACAATTTCAAAGCTGCTAAATTCATTTTTTCGAAATCGAGATCCCTTCTAAGATAATAAGCTTGGTCTTTAAGAAAAGGATTTTTTCTAGTTGTTAATTTATAATTATATGTTCTAGTTAAAGCATCAAACCTAGCATGAAAATCATCACCAACCATTTGAAGGTTAATTACACAAATATCAGATTTTAAAAAAGAATTTAATTTAAAAATAAAATCTTTTTTGTCATCTATAGAATTAAAAGAATCAAAATGGAGACAAAAATAAGTCGCATGAACGCCCGCATCAGTTCTGCCAGCTCCAACAACATCTATTTTCTGATTCAAAACAACATTTAAAGCCTTCTCTATTACTTCCTGAACAGTAATTGAATTAGGTTGAATTTGCCAACCATGATAGTTAGTTCCATTAAATGATAATTCTAGTAAATATCTCAAGAGAAATACTATTTTTGATTAAAACTCAAATATACCTTAATAAGAAAGTCAAAAAAATAATTATTTGAAAAAAATTTTATTAATATCAGACACACATAGTCATATCGATAACGGTATAATTAAATATGTCAAACAAGCAGATGAAATATGGCATGCTGGCGATATTGGGAAAATAGATGTTTTAGTGGAATTAGAAAACATAAAAAAAATTAGAGCTGTTTATGGAAATATTGATGATCATATTTTAAGAGCTGATTTAAATGAAACCGAAAGTTTTTATTGTGAAAAGGTAAAGGTTTGCATGATTCACATAGCTGGCAAATCACCTTATTATAATAAAAAAACTAAAGACATGATTAAAAAGGAAACTCCCAAAATATTGATTTGTGGTCATTCTCACATATTAAAGATAGAGTATGATAAAAATAACAATATATTGTTTATGAATCCTGGTGCAGCAGGAAGACACGGGTTCCATAAAAAAAGAACGATGATTAGATTCGAAATAAATCAAGATAAAATAGAGAATATGGAAATAATCGAATTAGGGAATAGATCTAAGTTACCTTAACCTGTTTAATGATTTAATTATTGTTTGATCTTTTTTAATTGATTTAAAAGTCATGAAAATCAAAAACAGTGAAATAATAAAATATAAAAGTCCAGGATCTTTAAAAGAATCTAAAATATGTCTTTCGTCAAATAGATTAATAGTACCAAACATAAGTAAAACAGCAATAAATCTCAATATATTTACCTGAACATTCGAATATTTAAATAAGAAAATATTTGTAAAAAAAAGAATTGATAGAACTTCTGAAAAGAAATAGTCAGTAAGATATATTCTAAAATACCCAAAATAAGAAAAAGGTAAAAAGCTAGATAAATTACTATCAATTATGCTTATTAAAATTATATTTATTAACAACAATAAAAGCATGTATAAGGATTGTATTCTTTGAATCATATAAATATTTTTTATATAAAACTATCAAATTAAATTGATTTAATAAATAATTGTATATTTACATCGATTTTATAATCATCCCCTCATATATATAACTATTTACATTCTTTCACATAAAAATTTAATATAAAAAACATACATGTTTGAAATATCCGCTTTAAAAGAAAAAAAGATTTCTGAACTTCAAGAGATAGCTTCCAAAATAGGAATTGAGAAAATTACTGGATTAAAAAAAATGGAATTAGCTTATAAAATCATTGATCATTATGCAGCTAATCCAAAAATATCTGAAGATAATAATTTAGAAAAAATTAAATCAGTAATTAAACAAAAAATTTCTACAGAAAACCCCAAAAATAAGATCTCTAGTCTAGAAAAAGAAACAAAATTGAAAAAAGATGTATCTGATACAGATCAGATAGTTAAAAAGGAAGAACATATAAAAAATAATTCAAACTCAGAAAAAAACCCAATACATAAAAATGTAACACCCTCTAATACTTTTGTTAGAAATGAAAAAAATCACAACAAAGATAATAGGAATAGGTATAAGGAACCTGATTTTGAATTTGATGGTATAATTGAAAGTGAAGGAGTATTAGATATTATGATGGAAGGTTATGGTTTTTTAAGATCTTCAGATTATCATTATTTAACATCTCCTGATGATATTTACGTATCACAATCTCAGGTAAAGTTATTTGGTCTAAAAACTGGAGATACTGTTTTAGGGCACGTAAGACCACCAAAAGAAGGGGAAAAATATTTTCCACTAATCAAAGTTTCAAAGATTAATGGCTTGAATCCTGACGTCGTTAGAGATAGAGTTTCATTTGAGCATTTAACTCCATTATTTCCAAATGAAAAGTTTAACCTAGCTGATAAAAACAGTACTGTATCTACTAGAATAATGGATCTTTTTTCGCCAATTGGAAAAGGACAGAGAGGTATGATTGTTTCTCAACCTAAAACAGGTAAAACTATGTTAATTAAAGATATAGCTAATGCGATTGCTGCTAACCACCCAGAAGTTTATCAAATAATACTTTTAATTGATGAAAGGCCAGAAGAAGTGACTGACATGCAAAGAAATGTTAAAGGAGAGGTTGTCGCTTCTACATTTGATGAGCCAGCAGATAGACACGTTAAAGTAGCAAATATTGTTTTAGAAAAAGCTAAAAGATTAGTAGAGTGTGGACATGATGTTGTTATTCTACTAGATTCTATAACTAGACTTGCTAGAGCTTATAACACTGTTCAACCAGCTTCTGGAAAAATTTTAAGTGGAGGTGTAGATGCTAATGCCCTTCATAAACCAAAAAGATTTTTTGGAGCTGCTAGAAATATTGAAAATGGTGGATCTTTATCTATAATAGCAACTGCTTTAACTGAAACTGGTTCTAAAATGGATGAAGTAATTTTCGAAGAATTTAAAGGAACTGGCAATATGGAACTTCAATTAGATCGAAGAATTTCTAACAGAAGAATATTCCCAGCGATAGATCTAGTCTCATCTGGAACTAGAAGAGACGATTTATTATTAGATGAAAACACTCTTCAAAGAATGTGGATAATGAGAAAGTATTTAGCTGACATGAATCCCGTCGAAGGCATGGAATTCATTAATGATAGAATAAAAAGGTCTCTTAACAATGAAGAGTTTCTTATCTCAATGAATTCTTAATTACAACTTTAAATTATAAAGAAGTAACCTGTTTAGTTAGCTTAGATTTAAGATTAGCTGATTTATTAGCATGAATAATATTATTCTTTACTAACTTATCAAGCATAGAAACAACTGAAGGCAATAGCTTGTTTGCTTCCTTCTTTGAAGTTAAATCTTTAAGCTTTTTAATAGCGTTTCTAGTAGCTTTATGCTGAACCTTATTTCTAAGTTTAACAGCTTCATTTCTCCTAATTCTTTTTAACGCTGATTTATGATTAGCCATATTATTAATTTAGTAGCCCGTAGGGGAATCGAACCCCTCTTACCAGGATGAAAACCTGGCGTCCTAGCCGATAGACGAACGGGCCTAGTAAAAACGAATGCAAATGTAATTCAAAGGATACAAACTTGCAACATAATTTTTTTGTTTTATTAAGGCGTGAAATCAATAAGCTTTAGCGAATAACACCCTTCGAATAGAAGGCTTATTAGAATAAACACATTTACCTTCTTCTTTGTGGCTATTTAATGGAATACATCTTATCGTTGCTTTTGTTTCTTTTTTAATTTTTTCTTCAGTTTCTGACGTCCCATCCCAATGTGCTGAAATAAAACCACCATTACTATTAAGAATAGATTTAAATTCATCTAGAGTATCTGCTTTTCTAATATTAGAATTAGTAAACAATTTTGCTTTATCAAATAAATTCTCTTGTATATCATTTATTAAAAAATCTATTTTTATTAATACCTCGTCAATATTAATTATTTCCTTTTCCATTTTGTCTCTTCTAAAAATTTCTAGAGTAGAATTCTCTAAATCTTTAGGTCCAATTGCAATTCTAACTGGAACTCCTTTTATTTCATGTTCATTAAACTTAAATCCTGGTTTGTAAGTATCTCTTTTGTCAAACAAGACACTTATTCCTTTATTTTTTAATTGACTTAAAATAGGGTCAACTACAGAACATATAGAATGAAATTCTTCATCTGATTTGAAAATTGGTATAATAACTACTTGTATAGGAGCTAATTTTGGAGGAAGAACTAATCCATTGTCATCACTGTGAGTCATAATTAACGCTCCCATTAACCTAGTTGAAACTCCCCATGAGGTTGCCCAAACATAATCTAGAACCCCATTTTTATTAGCAAATTTTACATCAAAAGCTTTAGCGAAATTCTGACCTAAAAAGTGAGAAGTTCCTGCTTGTAATGCTTTGCCGTCTTGCATAAGAGCTTCAATACAGTAAGTTTCTTCAGCACCTGCAAATTTTTCACTCTCTGATTTCATTCCTTTAATAACCGGAATTCCCATAAAGTTTTCAGCGAATTCAGCATAAATATTATTCATCAAAACAGCTTCCTCTACGGCTTCTTCTTTAGTAGAATGAGCTGTATGACCTTCTTGCCATAAAAATTCTGCTGTTCTCAAAAACAAACGAGTTCTCATTTCCCATCTTACTACATTTGCCCATTGATTAATTAAAATAGGAAGATCTCTGTAAGACTGAATCCATTTTTTATAAGTACTCCATATGATTGCTTCGCTAGTTGGTCTAACAATTAACTCCTCTTCAAGCTTAGCATTTTCGTCAACAATTAATTTTCCAGGTTTCTCAGGATCATTTTTAAGTCTATAATGAGTAACGATTGCACATTCTTTAGCAAAACCTTTAGCATTTTTTTCTTCAGCTTCAAATAAACTTTTCGGAACAAATAGAGGGAAATATGCATTTTGATGTCCAGTCTCTTTAAACATTATATCAAGCTGAGCTTGCATTTTTTCCCAAATTGCATATCCATAAGGTTTAATTACCATACAACCTCTGACATCAGAGTTTTCAGCAAGATCTGCTTTAACAACAAGTTCATTATACCATTTCGAATAATCCTCTTTTCTTTTAGTTAGTTTTTTTCCCATAAATTGTTTTTGGCATAATAATTGTTTAATTATGTATGTATGTATGTATGTATGCTAAATTAACTATTTTATATATTCTAATAATAATAATATGGTAAATACTCATTTGATTACTTTAAGAAAAATAAAATTCTTTTTTTTAATTTTATTATTATTATTATTATTATCTATTACAAGTTGTGGATCAATTAACTCCACTGGCTATATATCAAGCGATGGAATATATGGTGAAAGTAATAATGTAACTACAACCAATTCAAACGGAATTTATTATAAAAATTATTTTGATCAAAAAGCACAAGAATACGGCTTAAATACCACTACTAATGATAGCATCATTACAGATATAAATTCTTATTCTTCAACAACAAATACAGACATTGCTTACAACAATAGCTATGGATCTTGGGGAGACAATCCAGATTCGGTAAATATTAATTTTAGAGATCACATTATGGGGGCTTATTGGTCTAGCTTTTACAGTCCCTTTTACATGAATTCATGGTACATGAACCCATGGAATCGCAATTTCTATAGTCCTTTTTATTCCCCTTACGGTTATTACCCTTATGAAGGGTATGGTGGTTATAGCTACTGGGATTATATGTTTAGACCATATGGTTATGGTGGTTATTACGGCCGTGGTGGTTATTACAATAACTACAATCAATCATATGATAATAGAAGTACAGCCTATATGAATGGAAGAAGGACTAGTGGATCTATTAATAGCAGTTCTGAAGTAGTTGACTTAACAGGAAAATCAACTGCAAATACTTATTATGGTGTAAGAAATATTTCCAATTATAATGTTAGTAGAAACGACCTTGATGTAAATGACAAATCTAAAAATGACAAATCTTTATCAAATGAAGTTGATAAATCTAGAAATATCAATAGAATTTATTACAGTTTGAAAAATTTAACAGAAAACTCTAATGCTAGAGGATATCAAAATCAAGAAGAAATTAATAATAATGGTGGGTCAAATACAAATATTAGATCTTCTAATGGGAAATCAAATTTTCAATTAAGCAGAAGAAGTTCTAACGGAACAGTTGTATCTAATTCAAATAGCTCTGGTAGCAGATCTTATAATGTTTCTAGAACAAGTAATGGCAATATAAATTCAAGTGATACAAATAGTAAATCTTACAACGTATCTAGATCTAGTTCAAATTCTGGCAATAGTAGCTCTAAACCATCTTATTCACCACCCTCTACTAGTTCGTCCAGTAGTTCTTCTGGAAGATCTTCAACAGGATCTTCTAAACGTTCAAGGTAGAAGAGAATTATGATTAAAAATTATTTGTCCTTTATACTTATATTATTCTCTCTAATAACTAGAGCTCAAAGTTTAGCTGAAATACTTAGCATTTCTCTAGAAAAACCTTCAGGTACAGCTAGGTTTGAATCAATGGGGGGGGCATTTGGGTCATTAGGTGGTGACCTTTCAAGTATTAACATAAACCCTGCAGGAGGAGCTGTATTTATTGATAATGAATTTGGCTTTACCATTAGTGTTGGAAATACAAAAAACAATAGCCTTTTTTTTAATAACAATGAGACAACAAACAACTTTGAGTTTTCGCTAAATCAAGGTGGTGGAGTTTGGCTTTTAAAAAATTATGGAGAAGGAAACATCAATCAAGTTACTTTTGGAATTAACTATCAAACAGTTAATTCTTATGAGGATATGTTTGATTCAAAAGGAAAAAACACCAAAAATTCTATTGATAATTTTTTTTTAAATAACTCTTTAGGTTATAGTGTAACAGATTTAAGTGTTAATTCTAACGAAAGCATATCTAGTGTTTATAAATATTTGGGCGAATACTATGGCTATTCTGGACAACAAACTTTTTTAGGTTACCAGTCTTATATTTTAAGTTATAACGATGACTCTAAAAGTTTTTATTCTTTGGTTGACATGAGTGAGGGAGTTGACCAACATTACACTAATGAATCTAAAGGGGCGAACACTAAGTACAATTACAATTTATCCATTCAGTATAAAGAAAATTATTATTTTGGATTAAACGTAAATGTTCATTCTATTTATAAAAGTAGTTTTACAAGACATTTTGAAAATAATTTTTCAGAAAAATCTCCTATAAAAAGTATTACGTTTGAAAACGATTTAGTTACACAAGGGGAAGGTGTTTCTATACAGCTAGGGACAATTGCAAAGTTCAATTCATTTAGACTAGGTCTTTCTTATCAAACACCAACATGGTATACCCTTTGGGATGAAACTTATCAATATATTGAAACCAGTTCCCAAGATTTAGATGGCAACACTTTTAATGACAAAATTGATCCAAGAATAACTAATGTATATCCTAAGTACAAAATAACTTCCCCTTCAATTCTAACAGCAAGCACTGCAGTTATTTTTGGAAAAATAGGCTTATTAAGTTTAGATATTATTAGTAAAAATTATTCTAAAATTAAACTAAAACCAACTAAAGAGTTTTCTTTTTATAATAATGAAATTAATTCCAAACTTACTAACACACTTGATTTTAGATTAGGAACTGAATTTAGATTACAAAAAACAAGTCTAAGAGCAGGTTATCAGTTTTATGGAAGCCCTTACAAAAATTCTGAAATGACGAATGATTATAGCACTTTGGCATTTGGTTTTGGATATGATTTTGGAAACACTACATTAAGTGTTTCACATAAAATTTCTGAATCAAAAAGAAAACATCAATTATTTGATTCTGGTTTAACAGATTTGACTCAAATTGATTCTAATACTTCTTTTTCAATGCTTTCACTTATTTTTAAATTCTAAAAGTCTTTTTAAATATCTTTATAATAACTAATCTTTAATTATCTTTACACTTGATATATTTAACATGAAATACGATAAACTTTTTGAAGAACAATTGGACTTAATAGGTGAAGATCATATTTCATCATCAGCTAATACTCCAATACGAGATGATGCATTTGATATTTCTGATCAGGAAAAAATTAACCTAATTAAAAAAGATGTTTTTAACATTCTTAAAACATTAGGCATGGATTTAACTGATGATAGTCTAAAAGGCACGCCTAATAGAGTAGCTAAAATGTTTGTTAATGAAATTTTTGGAGGATTAAAGCCTGAAAACCTCCCAAAATCATCAACATTTATAAATAAATATAACTATAAAGAAATGTTGGTTGAAAAAAATATCACAGTTTATTCTACTTGCGAACACCACTTGCTTCCCATTGTAGGCAAAGCTCATGTGGCATATTTTTCTAATGGTTCAGTAATAGGTCTTTCAAAAATGAATAGAATCGTAGAATACTTCTCAAAAAGACCTCAAGTTCAAGAAAGATTAACGATACAAATAGTTAGGGCACTTCAGCAAGCTCTTAAAACAGAAAATGTAGCATGTGTAATTGATGCAAAGCATTTATGTGTAAATTCTAGAGGCATAAAAGACATTGATAGCAGTACAGTAACTGCTGAGTTTGGAGGTAAATTTAAAGGCAAAAGTGTTAAAAGAGAATTTTTAGATTATATTCGTAACGAAAGTTCACTATAGTATAAAAATGAAATCTGAATATTTTAAAGATTTAAAAATACACAACTCAATCTCAGGTAAAAAAGAATTTTTTATTCCAATAGATAAAAATAATGTTGGAATGTATGTTTGCGGGCCAACAGTATACAATAATGCACATTTAGGAAATTGCAGAACCTTTATTTCATTTGATCTAATATATCGATATATATCACATCTGGGTTACAAAGTAAGATATGTAAGAAACTTAACAGATGTAGGTCATCTAGAAAATGAAGATAATTCTGGGGAAGATAAAGTTTCAAAAAAGGCTCGATTGGAAAAAATAGAACCAATGGAAGTAGTTCAGAGATACACATTAGATTTTCATAGTATTTTAAAAAAACTAAATACAATTCCACCAAATATTGAACCAACTGCTTCCGGACACATCATAGAACAAATTGACAGTATAAAGCAGATTATTGAATCTGGGTATGGATATGAAAAAAATGGATCTGTTTACTTTGATATTTTAAAATTCAATAAATCTAATACTTATGGAAAACTAAGTGGAAGAAAAATTGAAGAAATGATGAACCAATCAAGAGAGCTAGATGGTATATCAGATAAAAAGAATCCCCAAGATTTTGCATTATGGAAGAAAGCTGAAAAAAATCATATCATGTTTTGGAATTCGCCATGGAGTAAAGGATTTCCTGGGTGGCACTTAGAATGTACTTCTATGAGTAAAAAATATCTAGGTAATTTTTTTGATATTCATGGAGGAGGAATTGATTTGAAATTTCCACATCACGATTGTGAAATAGCTCAATCTGAAGCTATTGACGGCAATAATCCAGCTAAATATTGGATGCACACTAACATGTTGACATTGAATGGAAAAAAAATGTCTAAATCAATAGAAAATTTCATTTTACCTAATGAAGTTTTTAAAGGAAGCAATAAGATACTAAGTAAAGCTTTCAGTCCGAATGTAGTTAAGTTTTTTATTTACCAAGCTCATTATAGAAGCGTTTTAGATTTAAGTAACGATGCTTTGATAGCTTCTGAAAAAGGGTTTAACAAACTTATAAGTGGATACAAGTTAATCTCTAAACTTATTTGTAATGAAAAAAATTCTGATTTTGATGTAAATATTTGGATTTCTAATTGTTATTCTAAAATGAACGATGATTTTAATACTCCAATGTTAATAGCCGAAATGTTTGACTGTATCAAGTTCATTAATAATGTAAATATTAATTCAAAAAACTTAAATATCAATGACCGAGAGAAGTTATTAAATACTTTTGGAGATTTTCTATTTCATATATTAGGATTTAAAGATGAAGAAATCATTTCAAACAAAAATGATTTATCAGATGAGTTAATCAATTTACTTGTTAAATTACGTAATCAAGCTAGAGTAAATAAGAATTTTGAAATATCAGACCAAATTAGAAATGATTTATTAGGACTAGGGGTTAAGTTAAACGATGATAAAAATGATTCTTCATATAATTTGATTTAATGAAGAAAATAATTGTATTTCCTTTAATTATAATCATTAAATTTTATCAAATATTAATTTCTCCAATTCTACCTTCAACCTGTAGGTATTCACCAACATGTTCAGAATACTTTAAACTGAGTTTACAAAAACATGGACTAATCAAAGGAGGTCTTTTGGGAATTAAGAGAGTTAATAAATGTAATCCATGGGGAGGAAAAGGATTTGATCCTGTTCCATAAAGATTACCTAGTTTTTTTATTAAAAAATAAAAATGATATTATTAAAAATAGATTGGTCACCTAGTGAAATCTTTTTAAATCTTGGTCCATTGTCAATTCACTGGTATAGTGTTATGTTTATAATTGCTTTTTCGTTAGGGTATTATTTAATAAAAAAAATATACATAAACGAAAACAAATCAATAGATCTCATTGAACCTCTTTTTATATATATTGTTATAGGCACTTTAATAGGCGCCAGACTAGGTGAGGTTTTATTTTATAACTGGGAATATTTTCAAAATAATTTAATTGAAATTTTTCTTCCAATCAAAAGAGATATTAATAGTTCATTGTTTTTTGGAATTATTGATGGCTGGAGGTTTATTGGCTATAGAGGTTTAGCAAGTCATGGAGCTGCAGTCGGTATAATTACATCAATGTTTATCTATAAGTCAAAATTCAAGTATGATTCTATTTTATGGATTTTCGATAGAATTGCAATTCCAATTGCTATAGGAGGAATGTTTGTTAGGATTGGCAATTTCTTCAATTCTGAAATAGTTGGTAATTATACAGAGTCAAACTTTGGAGTAGTATTTTTAAATAGAGGTGAAATATTCCCCAGACACCCTGCTCAACTCTATGAGGCGTTTGGTTATTTACTGCTTTTCTTACTATTAAGACAATTGTATTGGAAAACTGATTTAAAAAATAAACAAGGATTTATATTTGGTCTTTTCTTGTCTGGTCTGTTTTCGATAAGAATATTAGTAGAATACGTAAAAGAAAGTCAAGGAGGCTATATAGAAGAACTCTTTGGCGTATTAAGTACTGGTCAGTGGTTAAGCATTCCGCTTATCTTGACAGGATTTTTCTTTATGTTAAACAGTAAAAAAGTTTAATCTAAGTTACTTTTTTAAACTCTTTTTTAATGTCTCATACATAACAGGTGTAGCTATAAATACAGAGGAATATGTACCAACAACTACCCCAACGATTAAAGCGAACATGAATCCTTTAATAGATTCCCCTCCAAATAAAAATATTGCTAAAAGAACTACTAAAGTAGTGAATGAAGTGTTTAAGGTTCTACTTAAAGTGCTATTTAATGCTCCATCAACTATTTTTTTAAATTCCCAAGTTTTATTAATAAACCTAAACTCTCTAATTCTGTCAAAAACAACAACTGTATCATTTAACGAATAACCTATTACCGTTAAAATAGCAGCAATAAATGCCTGATTTATTTCCATATTAAATGGCATCCAAGTATATGCGATAGAAAACACACCTAATACTATTAATACATCATGAAATACTGCAGCAACTGCACCTAAAGAATATTGCCAATCTCTAAACCTTAATAATATATATAAGAATACTACTATTAATGATCCTAATATTGCGAGAAAAGAGTTTTTCTTTATATCATCAGCAATTGTTGGGCCAACTTTTGAAGAAGACATTATTCCAACTGTTTTATCATCTGATCCATTAACAAAATCATCATATAAAATGTTTACAGGAAGATGTTTTTTTAACGCTTCAAACATTTTCTCTTCAATATCAATATCAATATCAGAGCCTTCCACATCTACTTTGTAATTAGTTGTTATTTTTAATTGATTATCAGATCCGTAAGTTTTTGCTTCAGCATTTCCAAAAACTGCAATCAGGTCATTTTGAATATCACTTTGATTTACATTTTTATCAAATCTAACAGTGTAAGATCTTCCTCCTACAAAATCAACCCCTTCATTTAAGCCATTGGTAAAAAGTGAAAATACACCAAGCGATATTAAAGACAAAGAAATAACATAAGCAGCTTTTCTTTTTTGTAAAAAAGAAATACTTAAATTTTTAAATAAATTTTTAGTAAGTTTTGTAGAAAAATCTAAATTTTTAGACCTATTTAATCTAGAATCAACCAACATTCTAGTTATAAATATAGCAGTGAATAAAGAAGTTGCGATACCTATTAAAAGAGTAGTAGCAAATCCTTTTATAGGACCTGAGCCAAATATAAATAAAATTAAAGCTGTTAAACCTGTTGTAATATTTGCATCTAAAATAGAAGACAAGGCATTACTAAAACCGTCACTAACTGATTGTTTAAGACCTTTAGCTTTCTGAAGTTCTTCTCTAGTTCGTTCAAATATTAAAACATTTGCATCAACTGACATACCAATAGTTAATACTATACCTGCAATTCCTGGGAGTGTAAGTACTGCACCTAATCCAGCCAATATTCCAAAAATTAATACAATATTTAAAATAAGTGCAACATCAGCATAAATTCCAGCTCTACCATAGTAAAATATCATCCACAGTAAAACTAAAATTAACGCAATAATAAATGAATTTACTCCTTTCTCAACATTTTCTTTTCCAAGAGATGGACCAACTACTGCAGACTCAATAATTTCAGCAGAAGCAGGTAATTTTCCAGCTCTTAATACGTTAGCTAAATCAATTGCTTCATTTAATGTAAATTGTCCTGAAATTTCTGATCTTCCACCAGAAATTGCACCTTTAGAAACTCCTGGTGCAGAGTAAACTATGTTATCTAAAACTATTGCTATATTGCTTTTATCTTTATAAGCATTCCCAGTCATTTCTTCCCATTTTCTAGCCCCTTTACCATTCATTTGCATGGAAACAGCTGCAGCATTAGTTATATCATAAGACTGACTAGCATCCACAACTACACTTCCACTTAATGGAGGCTCATTATCTCTGTTTGATTGTATCGCATATAGGTCAACTACTTTAGTGTTTGAATCTGGCTTTCCAAATAGAAAACGAGTAAATCTTTTATCAGAAGGAAGTAACTGTCTAATTTCTGGCATTGAAAGATATTCTTCAATTTTCTTCTGATCTTTAGCTAAGAATTGAGCAATTACCGGACCTCCTTGATAACCCGTTCCAACTAAATAATCAAACAATGGGTTCTTATCAGATGAACTAATAGAGTCATTAGCTTCAACAGCTGCTAAAAGATCATCAATTTTAGAAGATTCTTTATTTTCATCATCTAAAATAGAATCTAAAACTATTTCTTTTAATACTTCATTAGCTTGAGATAAAAAAGTTAAAAATTGATCATTTTTTTCAGTAACCCAAAACTCTAATTGAGCAGTACTTTGAAGTAAGTTTTTAACCCTTGCAATATCTTTAGCCCCAGGTAATTCTACGCGTATTCTTCCTGAATTTCCTAATCTTTGAATATTGGGTTGAGTTACACCAAACTTGTCAATTCTTTTTCTTAAAACTTCAAATGCAGAAACAATAGATTCATCAATCTTTCTTCTTATTATTGGTTTAACCTCGTTATCCGACATTTCAAAATTAATCTCATCACTAAGAGATCTGTTAGCAAAAATATCTGGAGAAGCTAAGCTAGAATCTCCTTTTATTGACTCAAATGAATTAAAAAAAGATTCTAAATAAGTGTCGTCTGAATCTTTTTGTAACTCATCAGCTTCATCAAGGGCTTTATTAAAAATAGGGTCTCTAGTGTTTTCTGCTAAACCCTTCAATATATCTTTTACAGAAATTTGTAAAGTAACATCTATACCTCCTTTTAAATCTAACCCTTTATTAAGCTCCTTGTTTTTAGCACTACTATATGTAGTAAACCAAAAAACACTCTCATCAGAGATAGAGTCTAAATAATTGACATATCTTACGTCTCTAAGATCTTGAAAATTTAATTCTTGATCAGAAATAGAATTTATTGAATATTCTAAAGCTTTATCTTCAACTCTAGATGTTATTAAAGTAAATGAAATTTGATATAAGCTAACTAAGCCGAAACAAAAAGCAAAAAACTTTATTAGACCATTATTTTGCATACAATTATTTTTAGAAAATTCTTTTTTTAAAACGAGCAAATATATGATTTACTTCAGGATAAAGCAATTCTAAATAAATGTTCTGGTTAAATCGTTTATTAATTCATTTATTTAAAGAGCTAAATTCATTTTTCTTACTGCCTCAGCACTTTCACTAAACTTTACTTTTTCAGAATCATTTAGTTCAATATTAATGATTTTTTCACAGCCATTCTTTCCAATTATGCAAGGAACTCCAATACAAATATCATCTTGATTATATTCCCCATCTAAAAATACTGAACAAGGAATAATTCTTTTTTCATCATTAAGTATTGATTTTACAAGAAAACCAACTGAAGCTCCAGGAGCATACCACGCTGAAGTACCAAGAAGTTTTGTTAAAGTAGCACCACCCACCATTGTATCCCGTGCAACTTTCTCTAATTCATCTGATGAAATTAATTCTGAAATAGGAATCCCATTATAACTAGCTAACCTTGTAAGAGGGATCATTGTAGTATCACCATGTCCTCCAATTACCATTCCATGAATATCATTAGCAGGTCTATCTAGAGCCGAAGAAAGACATGTTTTGAACCTAGAACTATCTAAAGCACCTCCCATCCCTATGACTCTATTTTTCGGCAAACCTGTAGATTTCAAAGTCAAGTAAGTCATAGTATCCATTGGATTCGATACTACAACAATAATTGCTTTACTTGAATGTTTTAATACATTTTCTGAAACATCTTTGACAATTCCGGCATTAATCCCTATTAATTCTTCTCTTGTCATTCCAGGTTTTCTAGGAATTCCAGATGTTATTACAACTACATCACTATTTGAGGTTAAAGAATAATCTCCAGTAGTTCCTATGATTTTAGTACCAAATCCTAAGGTTGTTGAAGTTTGCATCATATCAAGTGCCTTACCTTCAGCAAATCCTTCTTTAATATCCAAAAGAACAACTTCACTTGCAATAGATTGTGAGGCTATGACATTAGCACAAGTTGCTCCTACATTCCCCGCTCCTACTATAGTAACTTTCATATAATTTTTAATTTTATTTTTTAAACATCAATATTGGCATAAGTTGCATTTTTCTCAATAAACTCTCTTCTAGGTGGAACTTCATCACCCATCAACATTGAAAAAACTCTATCAGCTTCTACCGCATTGTCGATGGTTACTTTTCTAAAAGTTCTAAATTCTGGATTCATTGTCGTTTCCCATAATTGAATAGCATTCATTTCCCCAAGACCTTTATATCTTTGTATGGAACAACCTTGACCCATTTCCTCCATAATTTTATCACGTTCTTGATCATTCCAAGCATACTCTTTTTTCGCTCCTCTTTTAACTAAATATAAAGGAGGCGTTGCTATGTAAATGTGTCCATTTTCAACCAATTCTTTCATATACCTAAAAAAGAAAGTCAAAATAAGAGTTGCTATATGACTTCCATCAACATCAGCATCACACATGATAACCACCTTATGATATCTTAATTTCTCTAAGTTTAATGCTTTACTATCTTCTTCGGTACCAATAGTGACCCCTAATGCAGTATAAATATTAATGATTTCTTGATTTTCAAACACTCTGTGTTGCATGGCTTTTTCCACATTTAGAATTTTTCCTCTTAGAGGTAAAATAGCTTGAAAATTTCTATCTCTACCTTGTTTAGCTGTACCACCTGCAGAATCTCCTTCAACCAAATACACTTCACATAAAGCTGGATCTTGCTCAGAGCAATCTGATAATTTTCCTGGCAGGCCGCCCCCACTCATTACAGTCTTTCTTTGAACCATTTCACGTGCCTTCCTAGCAGCATGTCTAGCTTGAGCAGCTAGAATAACTTTATCAACAATAATTTTTGCATCATTAGGATTTTCTTCCAAATAATTTTCAAGCATTTCTGATACTGCTTGAGACACCGCTGAGTTAACCTCTCTATTTCCTAATTTAGTTTTAGTTTGACCTTCAAATTGTGGCTCAGCAACTTTAACTGAAATAATTGCAGTAAGTCCTTCCCTAAAATCATCGCCTGCAATATCAAATTTTAATTTATCTAACATCCCAGATGAATCTGCGTATTTTTTTAATGTAGAAGTCAATCCTCTTCTAAATCCTGCAAGATGGGTCCCTCCCTCATGCGTATTAATATTATTAACATAAGAATGTAAGTTTTCAGTATAAGAGGTATTATATATCATAGCTACTTCAACTGGAATATCATTTTTCTCACCTTCCATTGAAATTACATCTGAAATTAAAGGCTCTCTGTTTTCATCTAAAAACCTAATGAATTCTTTTAAACCATCTTTAGATTCAAAGATTTCTTTAACAAATTCTCCATCAACTTTCGTTCTCTTATCAGTTAAAGAAATAACTATCCCTTTATTTAAAAAAGACAATTCACGCATTCTATTAGCTAAAGTTTCATAGCTAAATTCTTGTGTTTCTTTAAAAATAGATATATCAGGTTTAAAAGTAACTTCGGTACCCTTTTTGTCTGTAGTTCCATCAGTTTTTACAGGATACAAAGCCTTTCCTTTTGAGTATTCTTGAATCCATATTTTTCCTTCGCGATAAACTTTTGCAGTCAAATGATCTGATAATGCATTAACTACTGAAACACCAACTCCATGCAATCCTCCTGAAACCTTATAAGAGTCTTTATCAAATTTTCCACCAGCTCCAATTTTAGTCATCACTACTTCAAGAGCTGAAATACCTTCTTTTTTATGGATATCAACTGGTATACCCCTACCATTATCATCAACTGTTACAGAGTTATTCTCATTAATTGAAACATTAATTCGATCACAATGACCAGCCATGGCTTCATCTATAGAATTATCTACAACTTCATACACTAAATGATGCAAACCTCTAACCCCTATATCACCTATATACATTGAAGGACGCATCCTTACATGCTCCATCCCTTCTAAAGCTTGTATACTATCCGCTGAATACTGTTCCTTAATTATTTTTTCACTCATTATATTAAGATTTATTTTAATGAAAATCGATTAAATCAAATATAATAAATTCGTGTACTTATTCGAAGAATTTACAGATATGAAAAGAGTTAAGTTATCAACAATTTAAGCTAAAAATTGATGATAATTAATATGATTCTAAATGAACGCTTGAAACTGATCTTCCTGATGGGTCATTCATGTTCTTAAAAGACTTGTCCCATTCTAAAGCTACTGGAGAACTACATGCTATTGAAGGTACAGACGGAACAGTTTTGGCAGCTGTTTCAGATGGAAAATGCTCTTCAAAAATAGATCTATAAAAATATTCTTCTTTGTTCATAGGTGTTTGAAAAGGAAAAGTAAATTTTGCATTTTCAAACATCTCATTCGAAATTTTATTTTCTACCAACTCTTTTAAGCTATCTATCCAATCATAACCCACTCCATCGCTAAATTGTTCTTTTTGTCTCCAAGCAACACTTGATGGTAAGTAAGGTTCAAAAATTTTTCTTAAAACCCACTTTTCCATTTTATCTTTATTAATCATCTTATCCTTAGGGTTTATTCTCATAGCAACATCAATAAATTCTTTATCTAAGAAAGGGACTCTTCCTTCAATCCCCCAAGCTGCTAAAGATTTATTAGCTCTTAAACAGTCGTATTGATAAAGTTTCTCAAGCTTCCTTACAGTTTCTTTATGAAACTCTTCAGCGTTAGGAGCCTTATGAAAGTATAAATACCCTCCAAAAATTTCATCAGCTCCTTCGCCAGAAAGAACCATTTTAATTCCCATAGACTTTATAACTCTTGCCAGTAAATACATTGGAATCGAAGCTCTTATGGTTGTTACATCATAAGTTTCTAAATGAAAAATTACGTCTTTAATAGCATCTAATCCTTCTTGAATTGTAAAAGTAACTTCATGATGAATTGAATTAATATGATCTGCTACTAATTTTGCAGCTTTAAGATCAGGAGACCCAACTAAGCCCACAGCAAAAGAATGTAATTGCGGGTACCAAGCAGCTTTTAGATCATCAGATTCAATTCTCTTTTGTGAATATTTCTTAGCTAAAGCTGAAGTTATTGAGGAGTCTAGCCCACCGGATAACAAAACCCCATAAGGTACGTCACTCATAAGCTGCCTATGGACAGCATCTTGTAATGCGTTTTTTAAGACATTTAGATCAGTTTTGTTATCAGAAACAGAATCATAATTCATCCAATCTCTTTGATACCATCTAACAAGCTTAGAATCTTTACTAGATAATAAGTGACCTGGAGGAAAAATCTCTATTTTATTACAGACACCTTCTAGCGCTTTTAACTCTGAAGCAATATAAAAAGTGCCAAACTTATCCCAACCCATATAAAGAGGAATTATACCCATATGGTCTCTTGCAATTAAGTATTCATCAGTCTTGTCATCATATAAAACAAATCCAAATATACCATTCAAATCATCCAAAAATTCAACACCTTTCTCTTTATACAAAGCCAAAATTATCTCACAATCAGAATTCGTTTGAAACTCATAATCAATAGATAAATTTTCTTTTAAAATTCTATGATTGTATATTTCACCATTTGCAGCTAAAACTAGGCTTTTATCCTTACTAAATATAGGTTGATTTCCAGAAGCAGGATCTACAATAGCCAAACGTTCATGAGCTAATAAAGCATTTTTACTACAATAAATTCCACTCCAATCTGGTCCCCTATGTCTAACTTTTTTTGACATTTCTAAAACTTGATATCTAAGAAAATCTGAATCCTGTTGAATGTCTAAGGCGCATACTATTCCACACATATTAAATAATTTTCATCAAATATCAATAAATAATATAAATATGTAATCCAATTAATTATAATCAATTACACTTTATATAATAATTA
>JAQCFO010000011.1 GCA_027619415.1 Bacteroidota bacterium | reverse complement strand
CTAGTAAAAGGTAGATTGCATACGCGTTACTCACCCGTGCGCCACTCGTCATCTGGTGCAAGCACCAATGTTACCGTTCGACTTGCATGTATTAGGCCTGCCGCTAGCGTTCATCCTGAGCCAGGATCAAACTCTTCATTGTAAAACTTTAAATAATTTTAACAACTTGAATTCGAAATGGAATTGTACTCAAAATGGGTCTTACTTAATTCTAAATTATGTAAACATAATTTTACGCTGTCTATCTCAATATTTTCAATGAACTTTAGCGATACTTCTTTTGTAACGCGGTTGCAAATATACACTGCTTTTTGAATCCCACAAACTTTAATTATAAAAAAATAGAATATTTATTAAAAACATTGATTTTCCTCATATAACTATTCGAAAAAAAGTTAATTTAATCATTTTTTAAAGAGAGTTTAATAGACTTATCTGCATAAGCTCTTTTAATAACGTCTTCAATAATTGCGTCTTCTTCAATATTAATGGAGTTGTATTCATTTTTCAATGAAATATCAAAAAGTTTAGCTAAAGAACTATAAGAGAAGGCTCTAAATCCATTTCTTAGTTTTTTTATCTGATTATATACCGTTTCACCTGTTTCTCTATGAATTAACTTAACTAATATCTGACCTTCTGTTCTAGTTAATTTTTTTAATTCATCTGAAAATTCTTTTTCAATAAATTTTTCTACAACCTTAGTATATTTTTTTTTTTTTGCTCTTGACTTAATCAAAGGAAGTCTTTTGTTTAATTCCGTTAATCTTTGTGATGCCAAAACAGCATAAGGATAAACTTTTAAGGTCTTTCTTTTAATAGTATAATATTTTAGCTTGTCTTTATAATTTTTAAAATCAAGCGAGGGATAAACAGTTACTTCTTTTAAATCGATTGATTTAGAAGCTATAGAGTCCCCTTTAATCAAAATATATATATCTAATTCTTTATATGTGTTTTCTTGTGAGTATGAAAACAAACACCAAAATATAGAGATCAAAAGAAACTTATGTCGCATTTTTCAAAATTACAGCAATATATTTAAGTATTTATGTATTTTTGAAATCAAATTATTTACAATGGCAACAAAAAAAATACTTAATAAAAAATCAATAGACTTTTTAGAAAAATACTTAAATAATCCATCACCAACCGGATACGAATGGGAAGGTCAAAAAATATGGATGAATTACTTAAAACCATACGTTGACGAATTTATAACGGATACTTATGGTACTGCTGTTGGTGTAATTAACCCTGACGCTAAGTTCAAGGTTGTAATTGAAGGTCATTCAGATGAAATATCCTGGTATGTTAATTATATTAATGATAAGGGTCTTATATATGTAATTAGAAACGGAGGAAGTGATCATCAAATCGCTCCTTCAAAATGGGTAGACATACATACAAAAAAAGGTTTAGTAAAAGGTGTGTTTGGTTGGCCAGCTATACACACTAGAAAACCAGGCAAAGAAGAACAACCTAGCATGGATACAATTTTTATTGATATTGGTGCTAAAGACAAAAAAGAAGTTCTAAAAATGGGGGTTCATGTAGGTTGTGTGATTACCTATCCTGATAAATTTCATATACTTAATGAAGATAAATTTGTTTGTAGAGCTCTAGACAATAGAGCAGGAGGATTTATGATTGCAGAAGTAGCAAGGTTATTACACGAAAACAAGAAAAAACTTCCTTTCGGTTTATATATAACCAATTCTGTTCAAGAAGAAATTGGATTAAGAGGGGCTGAAATGATTACTCAAAGAATTAAACCTAATCTAGCTATTGTTACTGATGTTTGTCATGATACATCTACTCCAATGATTGATAAAAAATCTCAAGGAGACAACACAATAGGCTCAGGGCCAGTAATTTCATATGCTCCAGCCATTCAAAATAAATTTAGAGAAAGAATAATAGAAACTGCTGAATCAAATAAAATTCCTTTTCAAAGGCATGCTTCTTCAAGAAGCACAGGAACTGATACAGATGCATTTGCTTACAGCAATGGTGGTGTTGCCTCTGCTTTAATTTCTTTACCATTAAGATATATGCACACAACAGTTGAAATGGTTCAAAAAGATGATGTAGAAAATGTAATAAAACTAATCTATGAAACCTTATTAACAATCAAGCCAGGTGAAAATTTTAGTTATTTTGATTAAATATTTTTTGAACCTAAAATGATTTGATGAACAACTTCTGGATTTAAAAGAGTAGAAACATCTCCTATATTATCGATGTCATTAGAAGCAATTTTTCTTAAAATCCTTCTCATAATTTTTCCACTTCTAGTTTTAGGAAGACCTGGAACAATTTGAATGATATCAGGTTTAGCTATAGGTCCTATTGTTTTTGAAACTAAATTTTTAATCTCATTTACAATTCCCTTACTAGGTGTTTCATTATTTAATATAACGAAAGCTCTTAAAGCATTCCCTTTTATTTCATGAGGATACCCAATAACTGCACTTTCGGCTACAATTGGATGTGAATTAATTGCATCTTCAATTGGAGCAGTACCTAAATTATGTCCAGAAACTATAACCACATCATCAACCCTACCTGTTATTCTAAAATTTCCTTCACTATCAATTAAAGCGCCATCACCAGGAAAATAATACCCAGGATAAGCAGAGAAATATACATTTTTATATCTATCATGATCACCGTAAATTGTTCTAGCAATTGATGGCCATGGAAATTTTATAGCTAACACACCTTCTTTATCAAATCCACTTAGTTCATTACCTTCTGAATCCAATAAAACAGGCTGAATTCCTATCATAGGCTTAGTTGCATAAGTCGGTTTCTGTTTTGTTACTCCAGCTAAAGAAGACAACATTATACCACCTGTTTCAGTTTGCCACCAAGTATCAACTATAGGACATTTATTATTCCCTATATTATCATTATACCAGTTCCATGCTTCTTCATTAATAGGTTCACCAACAGATCCTAAAACTTTCAAAGAGGATAAGTCAGAGTTTTCAACTAACGAGACGGGGTGTTTTGCCAATGCTCTTATAGCTGTAGGAGCTGTATAAAAGTGTGTTATTTTATGTTTTTCACATATTTTCCAAAACCTGTCAAATTCAGGATATGAGGGAACACCTTCAAACATCACTGAAGTTGCTCCTGAAAGCAAAGGTCCGTATACTATGTAACTATGACCCGTGATCCACCCAATATCAGCTGTACACCAATATATATCTCCTGGATTATACTGAAATACATTTAAAAAAGTGTAAGCAGTATAAACCATGTAACCTCCGCAAGAATGAACCATTCCTTTTGGCTTTCCTGTTGAACCAGATGTATACAAAATAAACAACATATCTTCTGAATCCATTACAGTAGCTTCACAATAACTATCAACTTTCAGAATCTCATCATGCCACCACTTTTCATTTCTATTCATCAAAACCTGTTGTCCTGTCCTTTTTAAAACTATAGTAGTTTCTATACTAACGCAATTTTTCAAAGCATCATCAGCAATTTCTTTTAAAGCAATTGTTTTATCTCCTCTAAAACTTCCATCAGCAGTTAATAACATTTTACATTCGGAATCATTAATTCTTGCGGCTAAAGCAGTAGCTGAAAATCCAGCAAAAACAACAGAATGGACTGCCCCAATTCTAGCGCATGCTAAAACAGCTATTGTCAATTCAGGGACCATAGGCATATAAATACAAACTCTATCTCCTTTATTAATATTATTATTTTTTAAAACATTAGAAAATCGTGACACTCTATGGTGTAATTCTTTATATGAAATTTTCTGAGTAGATTCATTAGGATCATTAGGCTCAAATAAAATAGCTGTTTGATCTGGTTTATCAATTAAATGACGATCAAGACAATTCTCAGTAATATTAAGTTTGCCATTAACAAACCATTTAAATTCTGGCTTGCTAAAATCAAAATCTAAAACTCTATTCCATTTACTCTTCCATTTAAAAGTGGAAGCAATTTTATTCCAAAAAGATTCAGGATTCGAGACACTTTGATTATAAAATTTGTTATAATCTTTTGATGACCGAGCTATGAGTTTATTAATATTTTCCAAACTTTAAGTATTTGATCTAAATATAAAAAAAATCAACTACTGATTCAACCTATAACTAAGTATTGATTGATTTATTTGCTTAACTAATCCTGGTCCACTATAAACAAATCCAGTATATAGCTGAATTAAGCTGGCTCCAGCTTTTATTTTATCTAGTGCATCTTCAGAGTTCATTATACCACCTACTCCAATAATAGGAAAAGATCCGTTACTTTTTTCGTGCAAAAATTTAATAACTTGAGTTGATTTATCACAAAGTGGCCTTCCACTTAAGCCTCCTTTTTGATTTATCAAATCATCAGGTGACTTTAAACCTTCCCTAGATAAAGTAGTATTTGTTGCAATTACGCCATCTATAGAGGTTGTTTTAACTACATCTATAATATCTAATAATTGATCACTTGATAAATCTGGTGCGATTTTTAAAAGAATAGGCTTAGGCTCAGGATAAGTGCTATTCTTCTTTTGAATTGCTTTTAAAAGTAAGTGTAAATTATCTTTATGTTGAAGGTCTCTTAAGTTTTCTGTATTAGGAGAACTAACATTTATAGCGAAATAATTCACGTAAGGAAATAACTTTTCAAAACAAATAAGGTAATCTGAAACCGCATCTTTATTGTCAGTTGATTTATTTTTACCAATATTCCCTCCCACTATAACATTATTTCTGCACTTCAATCTTTTTAAAACTGTATCTACCCCGTCATTATTAAAGCCCATTCTGTTAATGATTCCTTGATCATTAGCCAACCTAAATAATCTTTTTTTAGAATTACCTTTTTGAGCAAGTGGAGTTACTGTTCCAATTTCAATAAAACCAAAACCAAGTGAAGAAAATTGATTAATAAGTTTCGCATTTTTATCTAAACCTGCCGCTAATCCCACAGGATTAGGGAATTTAATTCCAAATAAGTTAGTTTCTAATTTTGGATGATTTACTTTATAAAAAGTATTAATAAAAGAAAATAAAAAAGGAATTTTACTAAAGATTTTTATAATAAGAAATGTTAAGTCATGTATTTTTTCCGCATCAAAACAAAAAAATATTGGTCTCAACAGGTTTTTATACATCTATGTTTTTAAAAAATACTTTATAGTTACTTCTTTTTATTGATTTTTATACTCATTTCGTGAGAGACAGCCGAAATTTCATATCTAATTTTACCTGCCATAGTCTCTAAAATACAGGTATCACTACCTTCTTTTATTTCAACAATTTTACCATGAAGTCCGCTTTTGGTAACTACTCTATCACCTATTTTTAACGATGTTAAAAAAGTTTTTTCTTTTTTTTGCTTTCTCATTGGCCCCAAAATCATAAGAAAAAAAATGGCACCTGTAAAAAGTAATAAAGGAATTACATCCATATTAGTTTGATTTAGGGGTTACTATAGCATTAATATTTAACAATTGCTTTCCTTTAGCGGTGTTTGTAACTAAAGTAACTGTTTTTCTTTGCAAACCAGGTTTGTTAGAAGAATCGAATTTCACTTTTATAACTCCTGATTCACCTGGCTTAATCGGTTGATCTTTTGGATATTCTGGAATAGTACAACCACAACTACCAGAAGCGTTTGAAATTATTAAATTTGATGACCCAACATTGGTAAATAAAAATGATGTCTCAACTATATCTCCATCAGAAATTTCACCAAAATCATGACTAAGTTTATTAAACTCTATTTCAGCAAGTTCCACGCTATTATTAATTCTTTCTGTTGTTGATTTTATATTTTCATCTTTTATTTTTTTCGATGGATCAGAATTACATGACGTTAAAAAGAATGCAATTGTAAAAGCTAATAAGAAACTAGTAAATAGAAGTCTAATGGAATTTTGTTTAATTTTCATAATTTAATTTTATATCTCATCAAAAATAGTAAATAATTGTAAACCTCTCTTGTTTTTATTTATCCTTTTATCCTTGTCTAATTGCTTCGAAAGAGTATCCATGATTCCGTTAATAAAGATATTGCTTTTATTACTGGAATATTCTTTAGCTATTTCTAAATATTCATTTATCGAAACTTTAATTGGGATTGAATCAAAAAATAAAAATTCTGACAAGCACATTTGAAGAAGAATTAAATCAATTTGAGCTATTCTTTCGTTATCCCAGTTAGGGGTTATTTTCCCTATTTCATCTTGGAGCATTTCCTTGTTGTCAATAACAGCTTTTATTATTTTAACACCAAAATCAGCATCTTCATCATTTTTATAGAGTCTTTTCATTACGAAAGAAATTCTAGATCTAATTTTGATTTTTTTTAATGAGTTTAAAACTAAGGTGTTTATTAAGGGATAGTCGTTAGCCCATGATATCTCCATGTCTTCATAAAATTCAAATAATTTAGAGTTTGGAGCTATTATTTTTTTAAATAAATTAACAACAAACACTTTGTCTTCTTCAAAAGTATTCTTAGAATCATTTGAATAATCATCTATTAGACTGCTTTCAATAATTTTTTTCCATAATGAATCAATGTGCTCAGGATACGTTTCCCAATAATTTATTTTTAATAACTTAATCTGATCTGTTAAAACCTCATCAAATGATATTTTTTTTAATATTAAATTATTTGAGAATTTTTTTAAAGATATATCTGAATCACTCTTTAAAAATTTTTTCTCATTCTTAGAGTGCAAATCAATTGATAAAAAATATAATTTCTTAATAAGGGACAGAGATAAAATGTAAAGTTTATAAAAATTCTTGTTGGATTTTAAAAAATAGTTTAATTGATGTGGGACATCTTTTTCGATTGACTTATCAAAAGCATATATCACTTCCATAGCCTTGATTCTCAATTGTCTTCTGTTTAACATTTTAAAGAACTATTAATTAAGGTGTAAAATTAAATTTATTTTTTAACAAAATGACAATAAATTAACAAAGAATTAAATCATGATTAATGTATCTTTGAAGTAATATATTTTAATGTTGGAATTAAAGCACTTAAACAAATATTTTTTTAAATATAAAGTCAAAATTATAATAGGAATTTTAATTACTATTATAGCAAGAATATTTGCATTAATTGCTCCAAACCTTATAGGTAACTCAATAACTACAATAGAAAATTATCTTTCCACATCATCATTAGATGTTGAGACTATTAAAAGCAAACTCCTTACTAACATTTTACTCATAATAGGTTCAGCTAGTATTGCAGGAATTTTCACTTTTATAATGAGACAAATGCTTATTAATGTTTCTAGATTCATTGAGTTTGATTTAAAAAATGAAATTTATAAAAAATACCAGTCTTTAAGTTTTGATTTTTACAAAAACAACAGGACTGGTGACTTAATGAATAGGATAAGTGAGGATGTAAGTAGGGTTAGAATGTACGTTGGACCAGCAATTATGTATACCATTACAACTGCATCTTTATTTATAATAGTAGTAACATATATGCTTAATGTTGCTCCAAAACTAACATTGTACACATTACTTCCCCTACCCATTCTATCAATTATAATTTATAAAATAAGTAAAATAATTAATCGAAAGAGTAAAGTTGTTCAAGAATTTTTGTCAAAATTAACAACTTATACTCAAGAATCTTTTAGCGGAGTTAAAGTTATTAAGACATATGTAGTTCAAAAATACATTAATAAGGAATTAATGAATTTAGCAGTAATAAGTAAAGAAAAAAACATGTCTCTAGTTAAAATAGAAGCTTGGTTTTTTCCTTTAATGATGCTATTAATTGGAATAAGTAATATTTTAGTCGTTTACATTGGTGGGCTACAATACATGAATGATGAGATAGAATTGGGTGTATTAGCTGAATTCATTATTTACGTTAACATGTTGACATGGCCTGTAGCTACCGTAGGGTGGGTAACCTCAATCGTACAACAAGCAGAAGCTTCTCAAAAAAGAATAAATGAATTTCTTAAAACAAAACCTTCAATTATTAATATTTCTAAATTGAAAATAGAGGTTAAAGGGGAAATTAATTTTAATAAAGTTTCACTAAACTTTAAAGAAACTAATATTAAAGCTTTAAATGAAGTTTCATTTAATATAAAAAAAGGTGAATCCATAGCATTAATGGGAGATGTTGGGTCTGGAAAATCTACATTATTAGAACTAATATGTAGAGTTTATGACCCAACTAATGGTGAAATATTTTTAGATGGAAATGATATTAAGAAAATAAATTTAAATGAATTAAGGGCAAGCATTGGATATGTTCCTCAATCTACTTTTTTGTTTTCAGATTCAATAATAAATAATGTAAAGTTTGGAAAATTAGATGCCAGTTTAGATGAAGTGAAAAAGTCAATTAAAATTGCATGTTTAACAAAAGATGTTGAATCATTTAAAGATAAATACAATACCTTACTTGGTGAAAGAGGGGTTAACCTTTCTGGTGGACAAAAACAGAGATTAGCAATTGCAAGAGCTATAATTAAAAAACCGGAAATTTTAATTTTAGATGATAGTTTATCCGCAGTTGACACTGAGACAGAAGAGAAAATTCTATCAGGGTTAAATGATGTAACTAAAAATATGACAGTAATTATTGCTACCCATCGAGTTTCTTCTGCAAAAACATGTGATAAAATACTAGTATTAAAAAATGGTTCTGTATTAGAGTTTGGGTCTCACGAAAGTTTAATTACTAAAAATGGATATTATTCTACTTCTTATCGAAAACAATTGTCAGAAAAAGAAATTATTTAATATTTGGTGAGCTTGTTTTTTTTATTCATTTTTGAAATATAAATTAAATTATTATGGAAGAAAAAATATATAACGATGCTGAAGATATTTACTCAAAAATACTTAGGGCCGGTAGAAGAACATACTTTTTTGATGTTAGATCTACAAAGGCTGGCGATTATTATTTAACTATTTCTGAAAGTAAAAAGTTCACAAATGAAGATGGTACTTTTCATTTCAAAAAACACAAAATCTATCTATACAAAGAAGATTTTGAAGGTTTTTCTAATTTATTGGAGGAAATGACAAAGTACATAGTAGACGAAAAAGGGTCAGAAGTTATAAGTGATATTCATCAAAAAGATTTCAAAAGAGATGTCATTGTTGACGAAAGCTCAAACTCTGAAGATGTGGAAGTTGAAAATTCAAAACCTGAAGATTCAAAAGAAAATTTTACTGATGTAGATTTTGATGATATTTAAAATAAAAATTTAATTATGAAATATTTAAGCTATTTAGTTCTATTAATTAGTTTAATTTCTCATTCTCAAAATCAAGTCAACTTATCATACTATTTAGAAGATGTAGATTCTTATGATACTAATATTCCTAAGCCTAGCGAATATTCATTACATAATATTGAAGTAGGTAATTCTCATATAAGTCATGATAGACTCGTGCAATACATGTATGCCTTGGCAGAGTCATCTAATAGGATATTTATAGAAAATAGAGGAAAAACATATGAAGGAAGACCTATTCTACTTCTAATCATATCATCAAAAAAAAATATTGAAAATTTAGACAAAATAAGACAAGAACATCTTGATTTAAATTCTGAAAATGGATTAAAAAAAGACTTGAGTAAAATGCCTGTTGTTATTTACCAGGGATACTCAATTCATGGAAACGAACCAAGTGGAAGTAATGCTTCAATGATATACGCTTATCACTTAGCTGCTTCCAAAAGTTCTGAAGTTATTAAAGCATTAGACAATGCCGTCATACTACTTGACCCTTCATTTAATCCTGATGGTTTACAAAGGTTTTCTCATTGGGCAAATACAAATAAAAGCATGTATTTAAACCCAGATAATTCTGATAGAGAGTTTGATGAAAATTGGCCAGGTGGGAGGACAAATCATTACTGGTTTGATATAAACAGAGATTGGCTTCCTGTACAATTACCAGAATCGAAAGCAAGGATTAAAACATTTCACAAGTGGTCTCCAAATATTTTAACAGATCATCACGAAATGGGGACAAATTCTACTTTTTTTTATCAACCAGGAATTCCTTCAAGAGTCAATCCCTTAACTCCTAAAGAGAATCAAACCATCACAGCTGAAATTGGTAAGTTTCACGAAAAGAGACTCAGTGAAATAGGCTCTCTATTTTATAGTGAAGAGGATTATGATGACTTTTATTACGGAAAAGGGTCTACATTTCCAGATATTAATGGAAGTATAGGAATTTTATTTGAGCAAGCTAGCTCTAGAGGACATCTTCAAAATAGTATAAACGGTAAAATTTCTTTTCCATTTACTATAAAAAATCAATTAACAACTTCACTTTCAACATTAGAAGCTGCAATTGATTTAAAAATGAAGTTATTAACTTATCAAAAGAATTTTTTTACTAACTCCAGAAAAGAGTCATCAAAAAACAGTAATGAATATTATATAGTTGGTGATAACATAGATAGATCAAAGTTATTTCACTTTTATGAATTATTAAAAACTCATGAAATAGAAATCAAAACTCTTCCTGAAAATGTAATCGTTAATAATGTAGAGTTTAAAAAAGAATCTACTTTGTTAATTCCAAAAAAACAAAATAAAAGCAGATTAATTCAAGCTATGTTTGAAGAAAGAACAAGTTTCAGAGATAGCCTTTTTTATGACATTTCTGCGTGGTCATTTCTTCACTCTTTTAACTTAGATTTTGATACTTATTCAACTAAAGTTAAAACACAAAATTTAAAGTTAGAAAAGCCTACTGGAGAGGTTATTAATAAAAATAATTACGCTTACCTTTTTTCATGGAACGATTATTACACACCAAAAGCTTTGTATAAATTTTTAGAAAAGGGAGTGCGAGTTAAAGTAGCTACTAATAGCTTTAAAATTGGATCTAAGGATTTTGATTACGGAACATTACTTATTACAATGCAAAATCAAGATCTAAACACAAATGATATTCATAAAATAATAAACTCATTAACAAAAGAAACTGGAATAAAATTTGATGGATATAGCTCGAGTCATACTTCTGGAATAGATTTAGGAAGTAAAGATTTTGTCAATATTTCCAAACCTAACATTGCACTAATAGTAGGTGAAGGAATTACGAGTTATGATGCTGGTGAAATTTGGCACTTACTAGATACTAGATATCAAATCCCAATTACAAAAATTAAAAAATCAAATTTAATTTTTCAAGACTTATCAAAATACAATACACTAATATTATCTAACGGGAATTACAACCTAAGTGAAGAGGTAGTTGTAAAAATAAAAGATTGGGTTAAAAATGGCGGAAATATTATAGGATTTCGAAATGCTATCAATTGGTTAAATAAAGAGAATTTTATTGCTGTTGAACTTAACAGCAATAAACCATCATCAAAGAATATTAAATTTAAAGATAAAAGTAATTTTTATGGTTCTCAATTGACAAGTGGAGCTATTTTTAATACTGTTCTAGACAGGTCTCACCCTATCAATTACGGTTACAATAATAACCATTTATCTATTTTCAGAAATACAAACATATACATCAAAAATGACTCAATTAGTTATAATAATCCTATTAAATACTCAACTAACCCACTAATTAGCGGATATATATCTAAAGAAAATTTAAAATCAATAAAAGGTGCTAGACCATTTGCAGTGTTTAATTACAGAAAAGGTAAAGTAGCTGTGTTTAGTGATAATACAAATTTTAGAGCATTCTGGTACGGAACTAATAAACTTATGATGAATGCAATTTTCTTTGCTGATTTAATGTAAAAAACTAAGGTTTGGGCTTTTCAAAAGGCCTGTAAAGTAAACTTCTAATACTCTCGTTATCTTTTTTATTAAAAAAAGTATCTATTCCATAAATAATTTTTGATGGGTTAAGCTTTTTAAAAGTACCAAACCACCTATCCCAAAATGAAAAAATATTACCATAATTAGAATCAGTGAACGGCATAACGTAGTGATGATGAACCTTATGCATGTCAGGAGAAACAATTATATAACTTAATATTTTATCAATTTTTGGGTTAAGTTTTATATTAGCATGATTAAATTGCGAAAGTACTGCGGACATTGATTGATATAATAAGACAACTCCAATAGATGTTCCCAAAACAACCACTCCTAAAAGAGTAAAAACAAAACGAATAACACTTTCAAAAGGATGATGTCTATTGGCAGTAGTAGTGTCTACATTATGATCTGAATGATGTACAAGATGTATTTTCCACAAAAACTTAACTTTATGTTGAACATAATGAGGAAGGTAAGCGCCTATAAGGTCTAAAAATACAACACCCAAAATAACATACATAAACAAAGAAATATTAGGGATCCTATTTAATAAACCAAAATTATTTTTATCAACCCAATCAGAAACAGCAAGCAATAAGAATGCTAACGAAAAATTCACAAGAATAGTTGTGAAGGTGAAAAAAAAATTGGGAACAGCATGCTTCACTTTTTTATAATCAAAATTAAATAATGGAACTACATACTCAATGGACCAGAAGAAAGTTATCCCTCCAACTAGAATAAGTGACCTTTGCGATGAAGTGATGTTTTCAAAAAAACTTACAATTTCTAGCATATTTAATTAATTACAGCCAATTTATGGAAAATTCAAATTAAATTTGAAGAAACTAAATAAATATTTTATGGATACACTTTCAAATATGGTTCCAATTGGTTTTAAAGCATTAGAATTTGAATTGTATGATACAGTAAGTGAAAAAATGATTTGCTCTAAAAATTTATTTGGAGATAAATGTACTTTATTAATGTTTTTGAGCAACCATTGTCCATTTGTCAAGCATATAAACCAAGAAATTGTTCAATTAGCAAAAGATTATGAAAATAAAGGAATAAGCTTCATAGCTATTTCAAGTAATGATGTAGTAAATTACCCAGAAGATTCTCCTGAAAAAATGACTAAGACAGCTATTAATGAAAAGTATTCTTTTCCTTATTTATATGATAAAACTCAAAAAGTTGCTAAAAATTATGATGTAGCATGCACACCTGATTTTTATGTTTTTGATGCAAATAAAAAATTAATTTACCGAGGACAACTAGATGACTCAAGACCAGGAAACAACATACCATTATCAGGCTCTGATATTAGAACAGTTTTTAACTGTGTTTTAGAATCTAAAGAAATCACTATTAATCAAAAACCTAGTATAGGCTGTAATATTAAGTGGTTTAATTAAAGTAATTCTACTTCAAAAACAAGAGTTGCATTTGGGGGGATCACTCCTCCTGCCCCACTCTCTCCATAAGCTAAATCTGAAGGAATAACAAATTTTGCCTTTTCTCCTTTATTTAGAAGCATAATACCTTCATCCCATCCTGGAATAACCTTCCCCAAACCAACTTCAAATTCTATTGGCTCATTTCTTTTGTAGGATGAGTCAAATACAGTTCCATCTAAAAGCTGACCTTTATAATGAACTTTCACAATATCACCTTTATTTGGTGACTCGCCATCTACTTTTGACAAAATAGTATACCTTAAACCTGAGTGAGTTTCTAAGTAGCCTTTTGAAATCTCTTCAATAGTTTGTTTGTTTTTTTTTATTAATTCAGTTAATTCATTATCTTTTTTAGATTTAAATTCAATAAAATTTAATGGAGCATTCCAGGAATTTGCTTCATCACCAACTCTGATTATTTCAATTGAATTAATTAAATCATCCTGTTTAATATCATTAACTATTTTTTGACCTTCAATAACTTCACCAAACACAGTATGTTTATTATCCAACCATTCTGTTGGAATGTGGGTTATAAAAAACTGACTACCATTAGTAGCTTTGCCAGAATTTGCCATAGATAAAATACCTGGTTTATCATGTTTTAGGTCCGGATGAAATTCATCATCAAACTTATAACCAGGATCACCTGTTCCCGTTCCTTGCGGACAACCAGTCTGGATCATGAATTCAGGAATCACTCTATGAAACTTGACTCCGTCATAAAAAGGTTCGTCTTTTAATTTAAAAGAATTATCAATTTTTCCTTCTGATAATCCGACAAAATTTGCAACAGTACCTGGAGTTTTCTTATAGTGTAGTGTTAATATAATATCACCTTGACTAGTTTTTATTTTAGCATAAATACCTTCTTCCATTTAACTATAAATATTAATTAATTTAAAAGTCGCAAGTTAAACTAAAGCTTGGAAATTAAAAAAATAAATTGATAAGTTTTGAATGTTAATTAGAGATGTCATTAATAAACTTTATTCTATATAATTTTAAATCATTTTCCTCATAATCTCCATCAAACTCATCAATTGCTAAACTGATATCATCAGACTCCGATTCAATAAAATAATCATATAATTCTTCTTGCTGATCTTCATCAAAAATTTCGTCAATCATATAAGTAATGTTTAACTTAGTTCCTGAAAAAACTATAGTTTCTAGTTCTTTAACTAATTTTGATAATTCAATTCCTTTTGAATCAGCAATATCAATTGGTTGAATTTTTCGATCTATACTTTGAATGATAAATAGCTTTAAAGCAGAATTAGATCCAGTTGTTTTTATTAACAAATCTTCTGGCCTAGTTATGTTATTCTCATTTACATAATCATTAATTAAAATAATAAAAGATTGTCCGAATTTATTGGCTTTCCCCTCACCTACTCCGTTAATATTTTTTAATTCATCAATAGAAATTGGATATTTAAAAGCCATTTCTTCTATAGATGATTCTTGAAAAATAGCATAAGGAGGAATTCCTTTAGTTTTTGCTATTTTTTTTCTTTCAGAAATTAAAATTGAAAACAATACTTTGTTAAAAATATTTTTTTGATATATTTCCTTTTTCTTATTCACCTTTTCTTCCTTTAAGTAATTATGATTTTCTGAAATATAAAAATCAAAAGGTTCTAACAGAAAGTTTTTTGATTTTTTATTTATTTTTACAACTCCATAAGACTCAACTAATTTCTCAATTAGTCCTTCTACTAACATATGTCTTATTAATGAATGCCAAAAAGCTTCATTGAATTGTTTTCCAATACCAAAAAAATCGTTTGTACTAACATTATGAGATCTTAATAAATTAGTTGCTTCTCCAATAAGGTAAGCAACTAATTCTTTGATTCTATATTGCTGTTTTGTTTTTTCAATTAAATCTAAAACCATTTTAACTTGATCATTAACCTTGATTTTAATCTTAGGATTTTTCATGTTATCATCCAGCATTGCTCCTTCTCCATTAATTTCATCATAATCCTCTCCAAAATAGTTTAATAGAAATTTCCTTCTAGACATAGAAGTCTCTGCATATGCAGCAATTTCATCTAACAAAGAGCAGCTCTGCTCTTTCTCAGATAAAGCCTTTCCAGACGTGAATTTTTTTAATTTCTCAATATCTTTAAAAGAATAAAAAGCTAAACAATGACCCTCTCCACCATCTCTACCAGCCCTCCCCGTTTCTTGATAATAGCTTTCAAGACTTTTAGGAATATCATTATGAATTACAAATCTAACATCCGGTTTATCAATCCCCATTCCAAAAGCAATTGTAGCCACGATCACATCACATTCTTCCATTAAAAACATATCTTGATTTTTAATTCTTTTTTTAGATTCAAGACCTGCATGATAAGGAAGGGCATTTATTCCGTTGACTTGTAAAAATTGAGAAAGTTCATTAACACCTTTTCTAGATAAACAATAAATTATACCAGATTTACCATGTCTGTTTTTTATAAATGAAATGATATCTTTATTTAAGTTTGATGTTTTTTGTCTGACTTCGTAAAAAAGATTAGGTCTATTAAATGAAGACTTAAAAAGCTCGGCTCCATTAATACCAAGGTTTTTAATTATATCATCCTGAACCTTTGGAGTGGCTGTAGCTGTTAAAGCTATTATAGGAATATTGTTTTTTATTTTATTTAAAATTGAATTTAAGTTTCTATACTCAGGCCTAAAATCATGCCCCCACTCAGAAATACAATGGGCTTCATCTACAGCTAAAAAAGAAATATTTGACTGACTTAAGAAATCAATATATTCTTGTTTTGCTAAAGATTCAGGTGCAACATATAAAAGTTTTGTAATTCCGTTAGAAATATCATTTTTAACATTTTGAATTTCTGTATTATTTAATGATGAGTTTAAAACATGAGCTATACCATCATTTGATGAAATTCCTCTGATTACATCAACTTGATTTTTCATTAATGCAATTAGTGGCGAAACCACCAATGCTGTTCCTTTAGATAGTAGAGCAGGTAACTGAAAGCACAGTGACTTACCTGCTCCAGTTGGCATAATCACCATAATACTCTTTTTCTGTAAAACTGAATTTATTATTTGTTCTTGATCTCCTTTAAAGTTTGAAAACCCAAATAAAATTTTTAATTCTTTTTTTAAATCCAATTTTAAAGCCATGTTTTGTTTAACAAGGTATTTTGTACATTTGTTTCTAACAATATAACGTTAAAACATTATTTAAAAAACTATTTTGAATTCAAATTTCAATATATTACAAACTGCTCAAGAAAGCATCAAAAATCAAGGTGAAGCTATTTTAAACTTGTCTAATTTTATTAATTCCGATTTTGAAAATTCAGTAAAAGCTATTCAAGCTATAAATGGAAGAGTAATAGTTACTGGAATTGGAAAAAGTGCAATTATTGCCAAGAAAATTGTTGCAACCTTTAATTCTACTGGAACACCATCTGTATTTATGCATGCTGCAGAAGCTATTCACGGAGATTTAGGTATTGTTCAAAATAACGATATTATTATTTTAATATCTAAAAGCGGAAACACTTCAGAGATTAAAACATTAATTCCGTTTTTAAAAGAAACTAATGTAAAATTGATTGGTATTTCATCTGAAGAAAACTCATATTTAGGATTAAATTCTGATTTTTTTTTAAAAAGTTTTATTGAAAAAGAAGCTTGTCATAATAACTTAGCACCAACAACAAGTACTACAGCACAATTAGTTATTGGAGATGCTTTAGCAATATGTTTATCAAAATTAAATGGTTTTAAAAAAAGTGATTTTGCAAGGTACCACCCAGGCGGGTCTTTGGGAAGAGAACTCCATTTAAAGGTTAAAGACATTATTAAAAAAAATAAAAAACCTGAAGTAAAAGAAAAAGACAATCTTGCTACAATCATAAATGAAATATCAAATAAAATGCTTGGTGCTACTGCAATTACTAATAATCAAAAGGCTATAGGAATAATTACTGATGGAGATTTGAGGCGTTTTTTTTCATCAGGCAAAGATATAAATTCAGTTTCTGCAAAAGATTTTATGTCAAAGACTCCTAAAACTATTAATTCCGAATCGTTAGCTTCTGAAGCACTAATAATAATGAATAAAAATAAAATAACTCAATTAATTGTTCAGGACAAAGATAGTTACATAGGAATTATTCATTTACATAATATACTTAACGAAGGATTATCTTAATGAAAACAACTAAAGTAGATGAAATGTCATTTCTAGATCATCTTGAAGACTTAAGGTGGCATTTAATAAGATCTGTTTTTGCAATTCTTATTGCAGGTTCTATAGCATTTATAGCTAAAGATTTTGTTTTTGATAAAATTCTGTTTGGACCAAAAAATACAAATTTCTTTACTTACGATATGTTGTGTAACCTATCTAATATGCTTGGGTTAGATGATAGTTTTTGTATAAGTGAAATGCCTTTTAGAATTCAAAGCAGAACAATGTCTGGACAGTTTTCAGCACACATTTGGATGTCTATAACTGCAGGATTTATAATTTCATTTCCATATGTAATATATCAATTCTGGAGTTTCATTAGTCCTGGTTTATATAATAAAGAAAAAAACAATGCTAAAGGTTTTATTTTTATTTCCTCAGCATTATTTTTTTTAGGAGTTCTTTTCGGTTACTATATAGTGACGCCATTATCTATTAATTTTTTAGGCTCATATAGCGTTAGTAATGAAATATTTAATGACTTTGACCTAGACAGTTATGTGGGCTTAATTAGAGCTTCCGTTTTAGCTTCAGGACTAATATTTGAACTACCAATTATAGTTTATTTCCTTACTAAAATAGGCTTAATAACTCCCGAAATAATGAAGAAATATAGGAAATTTGCTCTTATTTTTGTTTTAGTATTATCTGCTATAATCACTCCCCCTGATGTAGCTAGTCAAATAATAGTAGCCATTCCAATTATCATTCTATATCAGATTAGTATATATATTTCTAAATTTGTTTTGATAAAAGAAGAAAAAAACAAAATATAAATGATTGCATAGTTATGAAATTAAAAGCTAATAAAATATTTAAATCATATAAAGGAAAAAGAGTTGTAAATGAGATTTCTATTGAAGTTAATCAAGGTGAAATAGTTGGCCTTCTAGGACCAAATGGAGCGGGTAAAACAACTTCATTCTATATGATTGTAGGCTTAATTAAACCTGATGGCGGGGTAGTATCGTTAAACGATGATGACATCTCTAAACTTCCGATGTTCCGAAGAGCTCAAAAGGGTATTGGATATTTAGCTCAAGAAGCTTCTATTTTTAGAAAACTTTCTGTTGAAGATAATATTATGGCAGTTTTAGAATTAACAAATTTATCTAAACAGGAACAAAAAAATAAAATGGAATCATTAATTAATGAATTCAATTTACAAAAAATTAGAAAAAATAGAGGAGATTTATTGTCAGGAGGTGAACGTAGAAGGACAGAAATAGCAAGGGCTTTAGCAACAGACCCTAAGTTTGTTTTATTAGACGAACCATTCGCTGGAGTTGATCCTATAGCGGTTGAAGATATTCAAAAAATTATTTCTCATTTAAAAAGTAAAAATATTGGAATATTAATAACCGATCATAATGTCCAGGAAACATTAGCTATTACTGATAGAACTTACCTAATGTTCGAAGGAAATATATTGAAAGCTGGAGTTCCAGAAGATTTAGCTAAAGATGAAATGGTAAGAAAATTATACTTAGGTCAAAATTTTGAATTCAGAAAGAAAAATTTAGATTTTAGTTCTAAATAAATTAATAAAAATATACAGTAGAATTATTAAAGTGAAAGCTCCCATATTAAAAGTCAAAAAAAGTAATATTGACAAAGCGATAAAAGCAAAGACCAAACGGTTTTCTTTAAATTTCAAGTTCTTTAATTTTAAAGAGAACATTTTTAAATCACAAATCAACAAATAAGAAGAGATAACTATTATAGAAGTTAGAAAAATAATATTTTCTAAATAATACATTTTATTAATCTGTTCAAAAAAAACAGGAATAAAAACAATTAAGATGGCATTTGCAGGTGTTGGCAATCCAATAAACTCCGAATTACTTGAATTAATATTGAATTTCGCAAGTCTATATGAAGAAGCTAAAGTTATTATAAAAGCAAAATAAGGGAATAAACTAATTAAATAATGAGATGAATTATTGTAAAAAAAAGAGTTTTCAATTAAGTTTAACATAACAACCGAAGAGGTCATTCCAAATGTCACTAAATCTGATAAGGAGTCAAGCTGAATTCCAAGTTTTGAATCAACTTTAAACAACCTAGCAAAAAATCCATCAAAAAAATCACATATTAAACCCAAGACTACAAAAAAAGCTAAAGTTTTAAGGTCACCGTTTATTCCATAAACAACAGCAATACAACCAAAAAAAAGATTTAACAAAGTAAATGCGTTAGGAATAAAAGAAAATAATTTCATTTTTTAAAAATAGTAATTTAAAAGAACTTAGTTTATTACAGTTTAATAATTGCAAATTAATTTTTGAATTTAGTAACTTGCTTATGAAAATATGAATAAATTTTTGAATAAAAAACATCTTTTATACAGTATTATATCCGGTCTTCTTTTAGGGCTTTCTTGGCCTATTAACGGAGTAGTTTTTTTAATCTTTATAGCTTATGTTCCTCTACTAATAGTTGAAAATAATTTAAGACACAAATCAATAAAAAAAATATTTTCTTATAGTTTTTTATCCTTTTTTATTTGGAATACAATCACATGTTGGTGGATAATTTATTCTACAATTTTTGGGATGATATTTGCCATTTTACTTTATTCATTGTTAATGGCTTTGGTTTTTTCTTCATATAGTTTAATTTCAAAAAAACTTGGAAACAAATTAGGGCTAATATATTTTATTTCATCTTGGATTGTTTTTGAAAAATTTAATTTAACATGGGATTTTTCTTGGCCATCATTGGTACTTGGTAATGTTTTTTCAGAATCTCATCATTTAATTCAATGGTTTGAATATACAGGCACCTTTGGGGGAACATTATGGGTGCTTATCGTTAATTTAATTTTTTATAAAGCTTATAGTAATTACATACTAAAGAAAAGCAACTATTTAAAAATATTTTCAGTTTCGTTATTATCCGTGTCAATCCCCATAATTATTTCTCTTTTAACATACAATAACCAAACTATAAGTAGGGATTCGTTAAATATATCAATTATTCAACCCAACACAGACCCTTACAACGAAAAGTATGGTAGAACTAATTTTAATATTTTAAAAGAATTTAAACAAATCACAAGTAATGAGATTTTTAATAATAAAGTAATCTTTACTCCAGAAACATACTTTTCTGAAAGTCTTGGTTATTCAGTTTCTGATTTTTTTGAAACTCCTTTTTATCAAGATTTAAATTCATATTTAAATAGTAAAAATTCACAAATAATAAGTGGTGTTCAATTTTATAAAATATACAATTCAAAACTGACCAAAACCAATAGCTCAAATTATATTAGAGATAGTATATGGCTTGACATATATAACAGTAGCTTTATAAACTCCACACAAAAACAAGTCTACCATAAATCTAAATTGGTTGTTGGGGTGGAAAATCTTCCATATAAAAGATTTTTAGAACCTATTTTAGGTAATTTACTTTTAGACTTTGGTGGAACAATTCTATCAAGAGCTACTCAAAAAAATAGAACTGTTTTTACAACAAATAATAATAATAAGATTGCACCAATAATTTGTTATGAATCAATGTATGGTGAATATATAAGTGAATATGTTAGAAATGGAGCTCAATTTCTAGCAATTATAACCAATGATGGTTGGTGGAATAATTCACCGGGGCATAAACAGCTATTAAGTTATTCTAAAATAAGAGCAATCGAATCTAGAAGAGATATAGTAAGAAGTGCAAATACAGGAATATCTGCTGTAATAAACAAAAGAGGTGATATTTTAAAAACTATTGATTATAATACAAGTGGAGTACTAAATAGCTCTGTTAATTTATATAATGAAATTACTTTTTATGTAAAGTATGGAGATTATATTTATAGAATTGCACTTTTTTTCTTTGTAATTATAGTGTTGTTTTATTTTACTAAAAAAAAATAATACTAAATTTTCAATTAAAACATTGTATGAATCATTTAAAAATTTATTTTTGCAATTATTAAAAAATTTCAATTATGTATTGGACATTAGAATTAGCTACGTATTTAACTGATGCACCTTGGCCTGCAAACAAAGATGAATTAATTGATTTCGCTATAAGAACAGGCGCTCCTTTAGAGGTAATAGAAAATTTACAAGAAATAGAAGAAGAAGAAGAAGAAACTTACGATTCTATTTTAGAAATTTGGCCTGATTACCCTACAGATGATGACTATCTTTGGAACGAAGATGAATATTAGGTCTTTTAAAAACTTCATTAAAGTCTCTTTTGAGGCTTTTTTTTTGCTTAAATTTGATATAAATATAATAATCAAATGAGCTTAATAAACTCTATACTTAATGTTTTTGTTGGAAATAAATCTAAAAAAGATTTAAAGGAAGTTGAAGGAGTAGTACTAGAAATTTTAAGTTTCGAAAAGGATCTTGCCAACTTAGATCACAATGAACTTCGATACAAAACAAATGAATTTAAAAAAGGAATTCAATCCGTTAAAGAACCTTTTAATCAACAAATTTCAAAAATAAAAGAAAGAATAGATTCTTCTTCAAGCATTGATGAAAAAGATGAATTATTTCAAGAAATAGATTTGATCACAGAACAGTCAAATTTAAAAGTTGACGAGAAATTAAACAAAATTCTTCCTGAAGCTTTTGCAGTTGTGAAAGAAACTGCAAAAAGATTTAAAGAAAATTCTGAAATAAAAGTAATAGCATCCTCTTTTGATATAAGTCTTTCATCTGAAAAAACTTATGTAACTATTGATGGGGGAAATGCAATTTGGCTAAATAAATGGAATGCTGCAGGTAAGGAAGTGATATGGGATATGGTTCATTATAACGTTCAACTTATCGGGGGGATAGCATTACACAGGGGTAAAATTGCAGAAATGCATACAGGTGAAGGTAAGACATTAGTAGCCACTCTTCCAGTCTATCTAAATGCTTTAACTGGAAATGGAGTTCATCTAGTAACTGTTAATGATTATCTAGCAAAAAGAGATAGCGCTTGGATGGCCCCAATATTTGAGTTTCACGGATTAAGTATTGACTGTATTGATCATTACAATCCAAATTCTGAGGGAAGAAAAAAAGCATATAATTCTGATATTACTTATGGAACTAACAACGAGTTTGGCTTTGATTATTTAAGAGACAACATGGCTCATTCCTCTTCGGATTTAGTACAAACCAAACATTCTTATGCAATTGTAGATGAAGTTGATTCAGTTTTAATAGATGATGCAAGAACTCCACTGATTATTTCTGGTCCTGTTCCAAAGGGAAATATTCATGAATTTGATAAATTAAAACCAAAAGTTTATTCAATTGTTCAAAAACAAAAACAGTTATTAATTCAAGTTCTTGCTAAAGCAAAAAAATTAATAAAAGAAGGGAACAAAGAAGACGGAGGATTTAACCTTCTACAAGTTTACAGAGGATTGCCTAAAAATTCTGCATTAATAAAATATTTAAGTGAAGAAGGGGTTAAACAATTACTTCAAAAAACTGAAAATTTTTATATGCAAGACAATAATCGTGAAATGCCAAAAATCGACTCTGATTTGTTCTTTGTAATTGATGAAAAAAATAACCAAATAGAGTTAACAGATAAGGGAATTGACGAAATTTCTGATAATAAAGATAATTCACACTTTTTTGTTTTACCAAATCTTTCTATTAAGCTAGCTGAAATAGAAAATAAAAAGATGGAAGTCAACAAAGAAGTTGAAGAAAAAGAAAAAATATACAATGAATTTGCAATTAAAAGTGAAAGAATACACACACTTAATCAATTATTAAAAGCATATACCCTATTTGAAAAAGATACTGAATATGTTTTAATGGACAATAAAGTTAAAATAGTAGATGAGCAAACTGGAAGAATAATGGATGGAAGAAGATATTCTGATGGTCTTCATCAAGCCATTGAAGCTAAAGAAAATGTAAAAATTGAAGATGCTACTCAAACATTTGCTTCTGTTACACTACAAAATTATTTTAGAATGTATAAAAAACTTTCTGGAATGACCGGTACAGCTATTACTGAAGCTGGAGAGTTTTGGGATATTTACAAACTGGATGTTGTAGAGATACCTACAAATCGACCTATTGCAAGAAAAGATAATAACGATTTAATATATAAAACAAAAAGAGAAAAATATAACGCAGTTATTGAAGATGTTACTAAAGTAGCAAATGAAGGTCGTCCTGTTTTAATCGGGACAACATCAGTAGAAATTTCTGAATTATTAGCAAAAATGCTTTCGATAAAACAAATTAAGCATAATGTTTTAAATGCTAAACTTCACAAGAAGGAAGCAGATATTGTGACTGAAGCAGGAAATTCAGGTGTAGTTACTATAGCTACAAATATGGCTGGTAGAGGAACTGATATAAAAATAAACAAAGAAGTAAAATTAAATGGTGGTTTGGCAATAATAGGTACTGAGAGACACGATTCAAGAAGGGTTGATAGGCAGCTAAGGGGGCGTTCTGGAAGGCAGGGAGATCCTGGAAGTTCTCAGTTTTATGTTTCATTAGAAGATAATTTAATGAGGCTATTCGGCTCTGATAGAGTTGCTAAGATGATGGACAGAATGGGTCTAGAAGAAGGGGAGGTTATTCAGCACTCTATGATGACAAAAACAATAGAAAGAGCACAAAAAAAGGTTGAAGAAAATAATTTTGGAATCAGAAAAAGATTATTAGAATATGATGATGTAATGAATGCCCAAAGAGAAGTCATTTATAAGAGAAGAAGGCATTCACTTCAAGGAGAAAGGCTTAAAGTTGATATTGCCAATATGATATATGATACAACAAAATTAATTGTTGAGAACAATAAGATATCTAATAATTACAAAGATTATGAATTTGATATTATTAGATATTTTTCGCTAAGTTCAGAATATTCTTCAAATGATTTTGAAACAGCAAACACAGAAGAAATCATTTCAAAAACTTATAAAAGTGCATATAAACATTATAATTCTAAAATAATTTTAAACGCTGAAAAGGTGTTTCCAGTCATAAAAAATGTATTTGAAAATTCAGCTAATAATTTCGAAAGAATTGTTGTTCCATTTACTGACGGTAAAAAAACATTGAATGTTGTGTCTAATCTTAAAAAGGCATACGAATCCAAAGGAAAAACATTAATTAATGATTTTGAAAAAAATATTTCATTAGCTATAATCGATGAAGCATGGAAAGATCATTTAAGAAAAATGGATGAACTTAAACAATCCGTTCAATTAGCTGTACACGAACAAAAAGACCCTTTAGTTATTTATAAATTCGAAGCATATAAATTATTTGAATCTATGTTAGAAAAGGTAGATAAAGAAATAATATCTTTCTTGTTTAATGGACAACTTCCTTCAAAAGATCCATCTGAAATTAGAGAAGACAGAAAAGTAAGAAGACAACAAAAGTTAAATGTTTCAAAAGAGGAGGTTTTAAATAGTGACGAAATAGCTTCTGTTAATAAAAAGGCTGGACAAATGGCTTCACAAAATAAAAATTACGTTGAAACTGTAGTGAGGAATGTCAAGAAAATTGGTAGAAACGAAAAAGTAACTATTAAACACATAACAAGTGGAGATATAAAAAATTTGAAATATAAAATAGCTGAAAATCATTTAAGAAATGGAGACTGGATATTAATAAATGATTAAATATGAAAATTGTAGTAATTGGACCGTATTTTCCATTCCGAGGAGGAATAGCAGACACAAATCAAGAACTATGTAACGCATTAATAAAGTCAGGGCACTCGGTTGAAATAATAAATTTCAAACTACAATATCCTAAAATATTATTTCCTGGAAAATCGCAATTTTCAGATAATACATCTGGAATAGTAACTGATTCAAAAAAAATTATAAATTCTATAAATCCAATAAGTTGGTTTAATTGTATAAGAATAATAAACAAAATTAAACCTTCAATAGTTATATCTTCTTATTGGACAAGTTTCATGTCACCTTGCCTATCATTCATCAACAAAGGTTTAAACAAGAGAATAACAAAAATCGGAATAATTCATAATGCATTTCCTCATGAAAAGATCTTATTACAAAAGAAATTTTTAAAATTTTATTTAAATAATGTAGACAAATACATTAGTCTATCTAAAAACGTATATGAACAAATCAAAACAATCAATTCTAAAAAGACAGGTATAAACTTATTTCACCCAATACCAATAAAATTTGGAAAACCAATAGATATTAATATTGCAAAAGAAAAAATAGGTTTAAAGAGTGATTTTAAATATTTATTATTTTTCGGAATAATACGAAAATATAAAGGATTAGATATTTTAATAAAAGCAATGAAAGAGATTGTCAAACAAGATAATAAAATTAGATTACTTGTTGTGGGAGAAAATTATGAATCAGCAGAGAAATATAAAAATTTAGCTATTAAAGAGGACGTTATTGAAAGTATTCAGTTCAGAAACGATTTTATAAATGATAATGAAATTAAATTTTGGTTTTCTTCAGCAAGTTTAATAATTCAACCTTACAAGAGTGCATCTCAAAGCGGAATAACACCCTTAGCAATTCAGTTTGAAACTCCAACTGTATGTTCAAATATAAAAGGAATGTCAGAGTTTGTGACTGATTGTAAAGATGGATTTTTATCAAATCCTGATCCAGATGATTTTGCAAATAAAATTCTATTTGCATTAAAATTTGATCTAGATTTAATCAAAAAAGAGTTAAGAAAAAAGAAAAATCAATACTCGTGGGATAATTTCACTAATAAATTAATTCAAAAATAATGATTAGACTAATTTTAATATTTTCAGTTTTATTTATTAAAACAGATTATAGTACAAAAAAGATAGAACAAAATTATGAAAAAGCATACTTTGCTTCTGGTTGTTTTTGGTGTGTTGAAGGAATATATGAAAATATAAAAGGAGTAATTGAAGTTAATTCTGGTTATTCTGGAGGTTTTAAGAAAAACCCCACTTATCAACAAGTGATGTCCGGAAAGACTGGGCATGCAGAAGCTGTGGAAATAGTTTATGATCCAGTTATTGTAGATTTTAAAACTTTAGTACAAGTGTTTTTTGGATCACATGACCCTACGACATTAAACAGACAAGGACCTGATAAGGGAACTCAATATAGATCTATAGCATTTTACAACTCAATAGACGAAAAAAATGAAATAAAAAAAGAAATAAAAAGATTATTAAACAACAAAACTTATAATAAAATAACCACTCAAGTAAAAACTTTTAAAATTTTTTACTTAGCAGAAGATTATCATCAAGACTATAAAAAAAACAATCCTTATGACATGTATATAATGAAAGTCTCTGCGCCTAGAATTAATAAGTTTAAAATGAATTTTTCTGAATTGATAAAATAAATTACTCTAATTTATTGTCAATAATTCTTTCCATATAATCTTGAAAAAAAGCTTTTAAATACATCTCTTCTTTTGAATAATCAATATTAGAATTATTTATTAAATTATTTTCTAAATGCAAATCTTTTATTCCATAAACTCCTATTACATTATCACCGTCAAAAACTAAATTAAAATCTCCCATAGAGAAACGATAAACTGTTCCTGAATAATGGATTGAAAAAGGAACATCCTCAGATTTAGAAAACAAACTTCTCCCCCATGAATTTATAGGTTTGTCATATCCTATTAAATCAACTATTGAAGGAAATATATCTATTTGCTGGGAAAGTTCATTATTCACTCCCTTAAAGCTATTATTAGGATGATAAAACATAATCGGTATTGCAAATCTGTTTATTGGAGCTCTATAAAGTGGATACCAAAACTGATTACAATGATCTGCGGTTATAATAAACAATGTATTATCAAACCATGGCTGAGTTTTAGAGGCTTCAAAAAATTCTTTTAAGGCATTATCAGAATAACCTATAACCTCATGCATTTGGACATTTCCTTTAGGGAAAACATCTTTATATTTCTCTGGCACATAAAAAGGCTCATGAGAGGATAAGCTAAAAAAAGTAGTAAAAAAAGGTTCTTTAAACTTTTCAATTTCAATCTTCATGAATTGTAAAAAAGGTTCATCCCAAATACCCCAATATCCATCATATAAAGAGTTGTCGTTAAATTCATTTTTACCATAGTAATTATCAAACCCTAGGATATTAGATAAACCTAAAAAACCCATTGATCCATTTGGAGCTCCATGAAAAAAAGAAGTAGAATAATCAATTTCATTAAAAACAGATACTAATGATTGAATCTTCTGATTGGCATAGGGTGAAGATGTAAACGGAACTTTAAATGAAGGAACACTAGCTAAAATAGAAGGCAACGCTTCAATAGATTGTCTGCCGTTAGCAAATGCATTTGTAAAAATCAAACTATGATTAGATAAGGAATCTAAAAAAGGAGTATAACTTTTATAATCATCAATAATATTGTCCTTATTAAACGAACCAATATATTCTCTACCAAAACTTTCCATAACTATTAAAACAACATTAGGTCTTGAGTAAACTGAATCATTTAATATTTTTATTGGTTTTATTATGTTTTCTATTTTTGAGCTATTAATAAAGTTTTTCTTTTTGAAATAGTTTTTTTTATAAGTTCTTATTAAACAAAATGGAGAATTTAATACGAAGTCTGCGTGAATTCCTTTTTTAACAAACCTGTGGGCATCAACCATGTTAATTGGTCTTGTAGCATTACCAATTCCTCCTCTCGCCCCAATTACACAAATAAAAATTATTACTAACGACCACAATAATGAAAAAAGGTAATAATTTAATGTATTTTTTGATTTAGATTTATTAAAATCAATTTTCTTGTAGAGATAAATCCAAATAAAAATTAATAAAAAAAACAAAGCAAAAACATGCCAATAATTATAAATGAAAGAGTTTGCTAAAGTTGCTTTATTATTTTCATTCTCAATAACATCAAACACTCTTGTCGTTATTCTAGATTGTGAAAATCTATAATAAATAAAATCAAAAAAATTTGTTGAATACGCTACGGCATTTGTTGAAAAATACAACACCATCATTCCTTTTTGAAACAAAGGATTTGAATTATTTTTTAACGGAATTAAAGAGATTAGTATAAATAATGCATTAATATATAAAATTGCAGATGTATCAAAAGTCAAACCAATAAAAGATAAATTAACAAATTCACTAAAACTGTCTATTATAATCATGTTACTATTATAATAATAGAATAGTACTCTTGCTATAAAATAAAAAAGATAGGCTAAAGAAATTCTCAAAAACAGAGTTTTGTATTCCTGTATTCTATAAAGCATTATAAAGATTTTTTTTATTTAAAAATATCAATGAAAACATATAGCCAGAAAAAATTCCAAAACAAATTCCAAATATTATATCAATCGGGAAGTGAACTCCTACATATATTCTACTATAAGAAACAATTAGAGCCCACAAAAAAAGATATTTAAATAAAGTAGAATAATTTTTAAGTGTTAAGTAAAAAAAAGTTGCTATTCCAAAAGAGTTTGCTGCATGTGATGAGAAAAAACCATATAAACCACCACAACCTTCTTTAACTATTCTTATAAAACTATTAATATCTTGATCATGACAAGGTCTAAGTCTTTGAAAATAGTCTTTAAAAAACCCACTAATTTGATCTGTGAATAATATCAATAATGCAATAAGAAATAAATATTTTAAAAATTCTTTTATGGGAAATTTTTTATAAATAAAAAACAACAAGAATAAATAAAGAGGAATTGAAGATTTCTTATTAGTAATTAATAACCAGATAAAATCATAGCTATCAGAACCTAAAGAATTTAAAAAAATAATTAAAAACTTATCTATTTCAATTAACGTTTCCAAAATAAAGATTATTTAACAGTTCCGTATTTATCAAACAAATATACAAGTGATGTCATAGCAAATGTCCCTAATTCAAGCTCTCTTTTATTTACTGCATCAAAAGTGTCTATGGAAGTGTGGTGATAATCAAAATATCTTTGAGAATCTGGTCTTAAGCCAGCTAAAACATTGTCATCACTCTGTAATGGAGCTATATCTGCTCCACTTCCACCTAATTGAAATGAATGTATTAAATACGGCTCAAATAATTTTTTCCAAGATTGAATCCTATTAAAATTCTTACTGTTTGATGTAAATGAAAAACCTCTAGGTGTAAACCCACCGGCATCTGATTCTAGTGCAAAAATATGATTTAGATTATTTTTTTTAGCAACTTCAGAATATTTTTTAGCTCCTCTTGTTCCATTTTCTTCATTCATGAACAGTACAATTCTAATAGTTCTCTTGGGGATATAATTTATTTTATTAAAAATGTTTAATATATCCATAGACTGAACAATACCTGCTCCATCATCATGAGAGCCATCTCCTAAATCCCAAGAATCTAAATGCCCTCCAATAAGTATTATTTCATCAGGAAATTCAGAACCTTTTATCTCGGCGATAACATTATGAGAAACTACATCCTTATATTGCTTACACTGTTGTCTCAATAAAAACTTAAGCTTTGGGTTAATAACTAACAAATCACTTAATTTTTCAGCAGCATTTGTACTTATTGCAGCTGCAGGTATCTTTTTACTATCAGGTAAATTACCATAACTCATAGTACCTGTATGAGGATTGTCATCAAGTCTTAAACTCATAGATCTAACTATTACTCCAATAGCACCATATTTAACAGCTTCAACTGCACCATTAGTCCTTTGACTTACAGCTTCTCCATAAGCTTGAAAAGTGCTTACTAAATTAGATTGCATTGGGCGATTAAAAAATACTATTTTACCATCAACCTTTTCCTTGCCTAATTCCTTTAATTCTTCAAAACTTTTAACTTCAACTACATTAGCCTTAATACCAACTGACGGAGTAGCAACTGAACCTCCAAGTGCGCAAGCATCTACATTAAATGTAACACCTGGCTGAGTTTCAATTAAAGCAAACTCCTTTGGACCTCTAACCCATTTTGGAACCATTAATTCCTGAAGCCAGACCTTGTCAAAACCTATTTTATTTAACTCTTCTTGACCCCATTTTACAGCCCTTTCAGCATTTAATGAACCTGATAATCTTCCCCCAATTTCATTGGATAAATAATCTAACAATTCATAACTGATACTAGATGTCATTGATGTGTTAAATATTTTCTTAAACATTTCTTTATCGTTTTGAGAAAATAAAGTAATTGTAAAAAAAAGAGAGAATAAAATAGTAATGATTTTCATAAGTTTATTTTTTATTAGAAAATTTAATGACATCATTAAATGATATAATTTCACTGTCAGATAAAACAGTTAATCTTTCTACAACATTTCTCAACTCTCTGACATTTCCAGACCAATTAAAATTTTGTAATTCTAAAACAGCTTTTTCATCAATATCCTTGAGTTTAGATTGATTTTCTTTTGAAATATCTTTTAAAAAATGATTAATTAAATAAGGAATATCGGATTTACGTTTATCTAGTGAAGGAACATTTATTTCTATCACTGCTAGTCTATGAAATAAATCTTCTCTAAAATTATTGAGTGAAATTTCATTTCTTAAATTTTTATTAGTAGCAGCAATAACTCTGACGTCTACGACTAAATCTCTTTCACTTCCAACTCTTTGAATCTTATGTTCTTGTAAAGCTCTTAAAACTTTTGATTGAGCTGACAAACTCATATCTCCTATTTCATCTAAGAATATAGTACCACCATTAGCTGCTTCAAACTTCCCTACTTTATCTTTCACAGCGGATGTAAAAGCTCCTTTTATATGACCAAAAAGTTCACTTTCAATTAACTCGGAAGGAATAGCTGCGCAGTTTACTTCAATGAAAGGATAATCATTTCTTGAGCTATTTAAATGGATTTGATGAGCTACTAGTTCTTTTCCAGAACCATTTGGACCTTGAATCAATACTTTTGCATTAGTCAAAGACACCTTATTAATTAAATCTTTCAAATTCAAAATTTCTTTTGACTTACCAATAATTTCAAATTCTTTCGATTTTTTTAAAGTAGATTTACTTTTTTTAGTAAAATCATTATTTTTAAGTGCAGATCTAACTGAATTAAGCAATCTATTCAAATCAGGTGGTTTAGAAATGTAGTCAAAAGCTCCTAATCTCATTGATTCAACAGCTGTATCTAAATCTCCATGGCCTGATATCATTATAGTTGGTATTTCGGGATTTTTTTTTAATATAAACCGTAATACCTCCATACCATCTTTTTTAGGCATTTTAATATCACATAAAATTAAATTAAATTTTTGTTTATTTATTTCATCAATTCCCTCAACACCATTTGAAGCCTCAGTAATTTGAAATTTATTATTTTCTTCTAATAAAACTTTATTGAGAACTCTTCTAATAGAAACCTCATCTTCAATAATTAAAATTTTTAACATAAATTATTTTTTCTCTATATGAACAACTCTTTGAGGAAAAGGAATTTGAATATTTAATTCTTTGAATTTTTTATAAATTAAAAATCTAATATCACTTTCAATTAAATTAACTAATAATCCATTATTGTAAGTAAATATTAACTGAAAATCAAGAGAACTATCTCCAAAATCTTTAAAAATAACATGAGGAATAGGGTTTTTCGTTAGATGAGGGTGAGAGTTCGCAATTTCTAAAAGTGTTTCCTTAACTAATTCAACATCTGAACTATAAGAAACGCCGACTGAAACATTGCCTCTTAGTACAGTCCCATTTTCAGTCCAGTTAAACAATGTTGAAGTCAAGTATTTATGATTAGGTATTATAAGTACCTTGTTATCAAAAGTTACAGCTCTTGTAGTTCTAATTTTAATGCTTTCTACCCTTCCTACTTTACCATCTATTTCAATAATATCTCCAACATGAACCGTTTGATCAGCTAGAATTAAAATTCCAGATATAATGTCTTGAAAAAATGTTTGAAGAGCTAATCCAACACCAACTAATAAAGCTGCTGAAGCTGCAAGAATACCTGTTAGATTAATTCCAAAATTTTGAAATGTAATTGAAGCAACTATTATATAAACAAAGTAATTTAAAAACGAAAAAATGGATTTAAATTTTAGTTTCCTTTCTTCATCAAGTTTCTTTGTAGCTATCTTTTTAACAATCTTTAAAAAAAGGTAAGTAGTAATAAAAATAAATGTAACAAGTAAAATTGTTACAATAGAGAATTTAATATTATCTGTAATAAAAAATTCTTTATTAATGAATTCTACAAACTTCTTCATCTGGAAATATTTTCTTAAATATAATCAAATTGAAAGTAATAATTAACAGTGGAAATATAAAAAATATGTTAATCTAACGAAGCTTTATGAAAACATATCTTTAACCTTTTCGAAAAATGATTTTTCTTCTTTTTCTGGTGAGGGAGTGAAGTTTTCATTATCAATCATTTTTTCAAAAAATGATTTTTGTTCCTTATTTAAAATTCTTGGAGTCCATACATTAATATGTATGAGTAAATCTCCTGCACTATAAGAGTTTATACTAGTTAAACCTTTGCCTCTTAATCTTAAAATTTTTCCAGACTGAATCCCAGATTCAAGCTTAATCCTAACACTTCCTGTTACAGTTTCTACCTCTTTGGATATACCTAAAATAGCATCTGAAATACTTATATACAAATCATAGTGTAAATTATCTCCTTCTCTTTTTAAGGTTGGATGTTCATTTTCTTTAATCAAAACTATTAGATCTCCAGGAATTCCGTTTCCTGAAGCATCATTTCCTTTTCCAGTAACTTTCAGCTGCATACCATCTTCAACTCCTGCAGGAATCTTAACCAACACAATTTGTTCAGAATTAATTAAACCATTTGAATCTGAATTTGAAGGTTTAGAGGACACTACCTGTCCTGAACCATTACAACTTGGGCATGTGCTAGCCGATTGCATTCTTCCTAAAATAGTATTAGTGATTCTAGTTACTTGACCAGAACCATTACATGAATTACAATTTTTATAAGTTACTCCTTGAGCCTTAATTTTTCTTTGTACTTTAATTTTTTTCTCAACCCCAAGTACAATCTCTTTAAGTTCAAGACTTACCTTAATTCTTAAATTACTTCCTTTGGATCTTCTTTGTCCACCACCACCAAAGCCACCACCACTAAAACCACTTCCAAAAATATCTCCAAACTGACTAAATATATCATCCATATTCATTCCTCCACCAAAACCACCACCGCCACTACCGTTAAAAGCAGAATGTCCAAACTGATCGTATTTAGAACGTTTTTCTTTATTTCCTAAAACTTCGTAAGCTTCTGCAGCTTTTTTAAAACTTTCTTCAGCAGAAGAATTTCCTGGATTTTTATCCGGATGATATTGAATGGCTTTTTTTCTATAAGCCTTTTTAATTTCACTTTCAGAAGCAGATTTACTTACTCCTAAAATATCATAATAATCTTCTTTCATAAAGTTTGTTTAATTCCCTACGACTACTTTAGGGTATCTAATTATTTTATCTCCTAACTTATATCCGCTTTCAACTACATCTATAATTTTACCTTTCATTTTTTTATCATCCACGGGAAGTTGAGTAATAGCTTCGTGAAGCTCTGCATCAAAATCTTCAACTTTATCAACTTTAATTAAAATTAAACCTTGAGATTTTAAGGTGCTAGAAAATTTATTTTTAATTAATGTAAATCCTTCAACAAGCCCCTTTTCTTTTGATTTCTCAAATTCACCTGAAGCTCTGTTTAAATCATCTAAAACTGGTAAAAGAGATGTCATTAATTCTTGCGATGCAGTTTTATATAAATCAAGTCTTTCTTTAGTAGTCCTTTTTTTATAGTTTTCAAATTCAGCAAAAAGTCTTAAAAATTTATCTTTTTCTTCGTTTAAAGAAAGTTCTAAATTTTGAATCTGAACTTTTAAAGTAGGTTTTTTTATTGATTTCGAATCACTCATCTTTTCATTTTTTTAGAATATTTGCAAAAGTACTGCCAATTTTGTAAAAATGTCAAAATGTCATCAAATTATTTTAATAAATCTTCCAGGGCTGAGTTAAGGTCTTTAAATTCATATTTAAATCCTTCTTTGATAATTTTTTCACAACTAACGTTTTGACTAAAAATCAATAGCTCAGACATCTTTCCAGTAAGCATTTTAATAAGCTTTAAAGGAATAGAAGGTAATACAATACGTCTATTCAGTTTATTAGATATCTCTAACATAAAATTCTTGCTATTAACTGGATTTGGAGCAACTAAATTATATATACCGCTACTGTTTTTTTTAACTAAAAACAATATAGCACTTACAACATCAAAAACATGAATCCAAGAGTAAATGTTTAAGCCTTTACCAAACCAAGTTCCTGCAAAAAACTTAGATGACATTACCATTGGTTTTAACAACCCTCCATTTAACGATAATACTAAGCCAATTCTAATTTTAACTACATTTATATTTGAATTTTTAAATACATCACAAGCATTCTCCCATTTAATCACAGTATCTGCTAAAAATGAATTAGAAAATTCTTTTGATTTTTCATCATGTATAATATTTGAATCAGATTTATATAATCCAATTGCTGAAGCACAAATAAATTGCTTGACTTTGGAATTCCTATTATTTAAAATAGCTTTATTCAACAACTCTATTGATCTTACTCTACTTTGTAAAATAGATTTTTTTGCATTTCTAGTCCAAAGCTGAGCTATAGGCGATCCTGCAAGATTAATAATTATATCAACTTCATTAATGCAATTTTCATCTATAAAACCTAATTCTGGATTCCAATAAAAAACGTTAAAGTAATCGCTAGATTGGTTTAAATCTTTATTAGTAGTTAAAATACTCACCTCATGTTTTCTGTCAGAAATAACACTCAACAATCTTTTGCCAATTAGTCCTGTTGCACCAGCAATCAAAAATCTCATTATTATTGTTATTTAAATTAAATTACAAAGTTAATTTGTAATTTTACTAATAACAATTGTTTGTTATGAAAATTAAAAAAATAGAAAAATCTAATATATCAAATGTTGATTTTGATAATTTAACTTTTGGTGGTGTTTTTACAGATCATATGTTTGTATGTTCATTTAAAAATAAGGAATGGACCAATCCCGAAATAAAACCTTATCAACCAATTTCAATCAGTCCATCTGCTCGAGTTTTTCATTATGGACAAGCTTGTTTCGAAGGGATGAAAGCTTATAAAGATCAAAATGATAAAATTTGGTTATTTAGACCAAAAGATAATCACGATAGAATAGTTAAATCGTCTGAAAGATTAGCTATGCCAGGTATTCCTGAAGAAATATTTATGGAGGGTTTAACTAAACTTATAGAATTAGATAAAGATTGGGTGAAGCCTGGAATAGGAAATTCACTTTATATAAGACCATTTATTTTTGCTGATCAGGCAAGTGTAATTGCTACTGAATCCGACGAATACAAGTTTATGATAATTTGTGCTCCAGCAAACACATATTATAATGGTGATGTAAAAGTTAAAATCGAAAAATCTTTTAGTAGAGCTTCAAAAGGTGGGGTTGGATATGCAAAAGCAGCAGGAAATTATGCTGCTCAATTTTACCCAACAATTTTAGCAAGAAAAGAAGGTTTTCAACAAATAATTTGGACAGACTCCAATAATCACGAATATATAGAAGAAGCAGGAACCATGAACTTATTTTTTAGAATTGGAGACACTTTGTTAACTGCTCCAACTAGCGATAGTATTTTAGATGGAATAACAAGAAAAAGTCTAATTGAAGTTGCTAAAAAAGAAGGTATAAAAATCGAAGTTAGACCTATTAAAGTATCTGAAATAATTCATGCACAAAAAAACGGACAGCTTAAAGAAATTTTCGGAAGTGGAACTGCTGTAGTAGTATTACCTATTATTGGTTTTGGTTATAATGATAAAAAATATGATTTACCAAAAATTGAAAATCCTTTTTCAATTTTTTTGAAGAAAAAATTAAATGATATACAGTATAATATTTCTGACGATCCTTTTAATTGGAGAGTGGAAGCTTAACTCAATATTTTTAAAATATTAGGCTTGAAGTAATTTGGACCCTTCATTACCTTGCCATCTTGTCTGTAAATAGGTTTTCCATCTGAACCTAATTTACTCATATTACTTTTTTGAATTTCGTCAAAAACTTCTTCAATTTTATTTTGCATGCCGTGTTCTATTATTGTTCCACACAATATATATAACATATCTCCAAGCGCATCTGCTACTTCAATTATATCGTTATTTTTTGCTGCTTCTAAATATTCGTCATTTTCTTCACTCATTAAACTGTGCCTTAATTGTAGCTTGTCATGATCTAAGTCTACTGACGGAGAATTTTTATAACCTAACTTATAAACTTCATGAAATTTTTTAACAGAATCAATTTGGTGTTTCATAATTTATTTAATGTTATTTTTGATCTAAAATAAATAAATATGTTTAGTAATGGTCAATTTCTTTTCGCTATTATATTCTTTGTTGTTTTTACAATAGCAATAACTATTAGTTATAAAAAAGATTTAAAAAAACTAAAAGGTTCTTACAAAGGAATTAGGTGGGTTATAATTGGTTTTCTTTCCTTCGTTTTTTTGTTAGTTGTTTTAAAAAAACTAAGTGTATCATGAAACAATTTTTGTTAATTTTTTTAGGTGGAGGACTTGGAAGCGTATTTCGATATTTAATTTCCAAAATATCCATTTTTAGCTATTATAAATTCCCTTCCTCTACACTAATTTCAAATGTCATCGGATGTTTTATTCTAGGTCTAGTTCTAGGCTATGCGATTAAAAACAATCATTTAAACTCTCCTCAAACGATCTTACTTGCAACTGGTTTTTGCGGAGGCTTAACTACATTTTCAACATTTGCTTACGAAAATATAGAATTTATAAAAAGTGGAGAGCTTAGTCTACTATTCCTTTATACATTAATTTCTCTTGTACTAGGTTTTTCAGCAATTTTTGTTGGTCTGCAGCTTGTGAAATAACTTTTCTATCTATTTGAAATTTGTGAAAACAATATTTTTACCCACACTATTTTATTTTTATAAAAAAAATACCTACCCTAAATTACAGTATTAATAAAAATTAATAGCATTTCATTATTTTCTTTAATAATAATTGGTCATTTACTTAGATTTGATGTGAATATTTTATAAAAAAGTATTCCTAACTAATAATAATTTAATATATGAAAGATTTTAGAAAAAAAAGATTAATGATCACTACTGCTGTATTAGCATGTGTTTTTACATTATTTAACACAAATACCTCAAATGCACAAGACATAGGAGCTGATGTTGTAAGTTCCTATGTATGGAGAGGAACTCAATTCGGTTCTGGAGCTCATATTCAACCTTGGTTGGAACTTGGTTCTGGATCTTTAACTGGCGGTATTTGGGGAAGTTTCCCTACAACTGCTAGCGGAGGTGGTAATGAACTTGATTTATGGGTCAGTTATGATTTTGGTCCATTAGCACTTACGGTAACTAATTATTCTTTCCCAACAAACGATGGAACATATGGAGCTGGAAATCCTGGATTATTTGATAGTGATTGGATGGAAATTTCAGGATCTGCCGATCTAGGCCCAGTAGGAGTAACCGTTGGATATTTCACTGATGCTGAAGCCTTATATATTGAGGCGGCATTTCCATTAGGAGCTGTTGATATTGGCATAGGGTTCGGAAGCGACAGTAAAGATGCTTTTTATGCAAGTGGAGACAGTGGTTTAGTCAATTTATCTTTTGGGGGATCAAAAGATATTAAAATAACTGAAGAATATTCATTACCAGTATCAGGATCATTTATTTATAACCACGACAGCGAAGCAGCATTTCTTGTATTTGGAATGAGCTTTTAACTCAACATTAACTTAAAAATATAATATGAAAAAAATTGAAGCAATTATTCGAAAATCAAAATTTTCAAATGTAAAAAAAGCTCTACTCAATGTGGAAGTGAATTTCTTTTCCTACTGGGATGTAACTGGAGTAGGGAATGAAAAAGAAGGTCACGTTTATAGAGGCGTTACCTATAGCACTACAGACATTCAAAGAAGATATTTATCAATTATAGTTTCTGAGCCTTTCGTAGAGAGGACAGTAAACGCCATACTTGAATCTGCCTACACAGGAGAAGTTGGAGATGGAAAAATATTTATTCTTCCAGTTGAAGAAGCTTACAGAATAAGAACAAAGGAATATGGTAATACATCATTAAATTAAACTAAAATATTATGGAATTATTAACTATTAACAATGTATGGATGATGATCTGTACTGCTCTTGTGTTTTTTATGCACTTAGGATTTTCATTTCTAGAAATTGGACTTACAAGACAAAAAAACACTATCAATATATTATTTAAAAACTTTTTCGTAATCACATCGGGGTTAATCGTTTACTGTTTAGTAGGATTTAATCTAATGTATCCTAGTGAATGGATAATAGAAGGAGTTCTTGGAACTATTGTTACTGGACTTGATTCAGCAGCCGCAACGGACCTTTCATATAACGAAGGTTATACTTACTGGACAGATTTTCTTTTCCAAGGTATGTTTGCCGCAACTGCAGCTACTATAATTTCTGGTGCTGTAGCTGAAAGAATTAAAATAAATTCATTTATCTTAATTACAATCATATACGTTGTAATTGTTTATCCTATTGTAGGGTCTTGGCAATGGGGAGGTGGGTTTTTCAGTACATTTACAGAAGGATTCGGATTCTATGATTTTGCAGGTTCTACTCTTGTACATTCTGTTGGAGGATGGGGAGCTTTAGTCGTAATTTATTTTCTTGGAGCAAGAAAAGGTAAATTTGATTCCAATGGAAAACCTTTAGCGATTCCAGGCTCTAACTTACCTCTTTCAGCAGCTGGAGTATTAATTTTATGGCTTGGATGGTTTGGATTTAACGGAGGATCTGTGCTTTCAGCTGATCCATCTTTAACTTCACTTACCTTAGTAACCACTTGTTTAGCAGCAGCCGCTGGAGGAATTGGAGCTGCAGTATTTTCTAGAATTTTATTCAAAAACCTTGATTTAACTATGTTTATGAACGGTATTTTAGGAGGTCTTGTTGGAATAACTGCAGGAGCAGATCAAATGCTACCAACTTCAGCAATATTAATTGGTTTAATCGCTGGGATAATTGTTGTTCTTTCTGTTTCATTATTAGATAAATGCAAATTAGATGATCCTGTTGGAGCAATTCCTGTTCACCTATTTTGCGGAATATGGGGGACTCTAGCAGTTGGTATTTTTGGGGAAATGGCAGGATTTAATCAGTTTATGGTTCAATTAGCATGCGTTGGAATTGCTGGTTTATTTTGTGTTGTATGTGCTACAATTATTACACTGTCTGCAAAATCAATAGTAGGGTTAAGAGTAGATGCAAAAGAAGAAGAAGAAGGTTTAGATATAGCAGAACATGGAACTAGAGCTTATGGTGATTTTTCTATAAATTAAATAATTATAACTATTTTCATGTAAAATTAATTTTCATGAAAAAAATAAACTTCATAAAACTGCAATGTGTTATATTTTTCACATTGCAGTTTTTTTGTATTAATTCTCAAAATAACACAAGCCAAGGCCCATTCAATCAATTAATAATAAGAGGGGTAACATTAATTAATGGAAATGGAGCTCCTCCATTGGGACCTGTTGATATAGTTGTAAAAAACAACATCATTACAAAAATTCAAACAATTGGTTTTCCGGGTATTAAAACCAATAGAAAAGGGCCTAAACTTGAAAAAGATGGTTTTGAAATTGATTGTACTGGAATGTATTTGTTACCTGGACTTATTGATATGCATGGTCATATAGGAGGAAACTCACAAGGCGCTAGCCCAGAATATGTTTTTAAGCTATGGCTAGCTCATGGAATCACAACAATAAGAGAACCTAGTGGCCGTGGAGTTGATTTTACTTTAGAATTAAAAAACAAAAGTGAAAAAAATGAAATTATAGCTCCTAGAATATTTTCATATACTGGGTTTGGAGCAGGTGCTGATATAAATAACCCCCAAGAAGCAAGAGAATGGGTCAGAAATAACGCAAAAAAAGGAGCTGATGGAATTAAATTTTTTGGATCTTCTCCAAATATAATGAAGGCTGCTCTTGATGAAAATAAAAAACTTGGATTAAAGTCTGCTTGTCATCATGCACAAATGAGTGTAGCTAGATGGAATGTACTTAATTCTGCTAGAGCTGGTTTAACTACAATGGAACACTGGTATGGTTTACCCGAAGCTTTATTTTCTGATAGAACGATTCAAAATTATCCGCCCAATTATAATTATCAAAACGAACAGCACAGATTTGAAGAGGCAGGAAAGCTTTGGGGACAAGCTGCTAAACCCTATTCAGATCACTGGAATAATGTAATGAACGAGTTGATTGATTTAGATTTCACAATAGATCCCACCTTTAACATTTATGAAGCAAGCAGAGATTTACACAGAGCAAGAAGAGCGGAATGGCACGAAGACTACACTTTGCCTTCTCTTTGGAGATTTTATGAGCCAAGTAAAATTTCACACGGGTCTTATTGGCATTATTGGGGGACTGAGCAAGAAGTAGCATGGAAAAATAATTACAAACTTTGGATGACTTTTATAAATGAATACAAAAACAGAGGAGGAAGAGTTACTGCTGGGTCAGATTCAGGTTTTATTTACCAACTGTATGGTTTTGCCTATATAAGAGAGTTAGAATTACTAAGAGAAGCTGGGTTTCACCCTTTAGAAGTTATAAGGGCTGCCACATTAAATGGTGCTGAAGCCTTAGGAGCTGAAAAATTAATTGGTTCAGTTGAAGTTGGAAAAATGGCAGATTTTTTAATAATTGAAGAAAATCCATTAGAAAATTTAAAAGTTCTATATGGGACTGGAGCAATTAAATTAAATGATAAAAATATAGTCACGAGAGTTGGAGGAGTGAAATATACAGTTAAAGATGGTATAATCTACGATTCTAAAAAACTTTTAAACGAAGTAAAACAAATGGTAAAAAAAGCTAAAGAAAAAGAAGGTTTTGAATTAAAACAACCAGGAATAAATTAAATCTTCTTACTTTTAGAACTAATTAAATCATTTAAAAAGTCAATAGTTTTATTGTTAAAAAAAATAGGCTGTTCTACATTGACAACATGTCCACAATTAGGGACAACTAAGAGTTTTGAATTTTTATGCTCTTTAGATAATATTTTAATAGATTCTAAAAACATATAATCTTCAGACCCCATTACATAAAGCGTAGGTATAGATAATTCAACCTGTCTAAAAAGTTTCAACAAAGGGTTTACTTCAGAAGTTAGCTTAAACCATCTGATAAATTCTTTTTGATAAAGCTTTTTGGCTTCATTTATAAAAAGAATCCTAGACTCTTTATGGTTTTTATATGGCATTATAATAAAAGCAAGTAATTTATAAATCCATATGTAAGGAACTACAGATTTAAAAACAGAACCTATTTTCATTAAAAACTGAGATCTAAAATTAAGTTTCATAACAGCCCCACCCAGGATCATACTCTTTACCATTTTCGGGTAATATTCCGCAATATGTCTAATCAAAATTGTTCCAAGAGAAATACCTATAAAATGTGAGCTTTTAATTTTTTCTGTTTTTAAAACTTTAATTATATCATTAGCAATGAAAGAAAATGTATATCTCACTTGGAAAACATTTTTAAAGCTATACTTAGATCTTCCATGTCCTCTTAAGTCTAGCAACAACACATTAAAATGTTTTTTATAGTCACGAATCTGTTTATACCATATAGACGAACTCCCGCCTGCTCCATGAACAAAAGTGACCCATTCTTTAGAAATACTATTTTTATAAATGCTATAATTAATCATAACGAACTAATAAGGTTTTCATCTCTTTTTGAATTACACTTGCTACTTTAAAAGCTTCAATTAAATAATCTTCATTAACACTAGCATAAATAATAGATCTTGATGAATTTATAAGTAAACCAATTTTGTTATTTGCACCATTTTCAAAAGTTTCTTTAAGACTCCCACCCTGAGCACCAACACCTGGAATAAGTAAAAAATTGTTTGGAACAATTTTACGAATATCTTTTAAGTACTCTGATTTCGTAGCGCCGACTACATACATTAGGTTATGAGAATTTTCCCATTGCTTTGACTTATTTAAAACTCTTTCGAATAAACTATTTTCTAAATTTGGAAACAATTGAAAGTCTTCTGCACCTTTGTTTGAAGTAAGTGCTAATAAAATAGTTTGTTTGTTTTTATATTTTAAAAATGGCTCTATAGAATCACTTCCCATATAAGGCGAAACTGTTATAGAATCAAAATCTAAAGTTTTAAAAAAAGCTTGAGCATATTTATCAGAAGTATTGCCAATATCTCCTCTTTTAGCATCGGCAATCGTATAGAGCTCTGGATAATTTTCATTAATATAATTAATTGTTTTTTCTAAAGTAATCCATCCTTTCGAGCCGTTAGCTTCGTAAAAAGCTGTATTAATTTTTACAGCTACAATTAATTTATTTAAAGAATCTACTAAATATTTATTAAATACAAAAATTGGATCTTTTTCTTTTAATAAATGAGTTGGAATTTTTGAAATATCAGAATCTAAACCTAAGCATAAAAATGATTTTTTAAACTTAATTTGATTTTCTAAATTCTCTAAATTCATATTTATTTAATTAAAACACTTCTTCTGAATTTTTTAGCATCTCTGTGTTTTGCACTAGCTTTAATTCATCAATAATTTTTTGAATATCACCATTAACAATATTCTGAAGATCATATAAAGTTAATCCTATTCTATGATCTGTAACTCTTCCTTGAGGGTAATTATAAGTTCTAATTTTTGCTGATCTATCTCCAGAAGAAACCATTGAGTTTCTTTTTAAAGAATCTGCTTCAAGTTTTTTGTTTAGTTCTAATTCATACAAACGAGATCTCAAAACTTTCAAAGCTTTATCCTTATTTTTATGTTGAGATTTTTGATCCTGACACTGAGCTACAATTCCAGTTGGAGTATGCGTCAACCTAACAGCTGAATAAGTTGTGTTAACAGATTGACCGCCAGGACCTGAAGAGCAGAAATAATCAATTCTTACATCATTCATATTGATTTCAACATCAAATTCTTCTGCTTCTGGCAATACCATGACAGTAGCAGCTGAAGTATGTACTCTACCTTGAGTTTCTGTTTGAGGGACTCTTTGAACCCGATGAACTCCAGATTCAAATTTTAACACTCCATATATATCATCTTTCCCTGAGACTTCGAAAATTATCTCTTTATACCCACCTGATGTGCCTGGATTAGAATCTACCAAACTCACTTTCCAACCTTTACCTTCACAGAATTTAGCGTACATTCTAAATAAATCTCCTGCAAAAATACTAGCTTCATCTCCACCAGTTCCAGCCCTTAATTCAATAACTACATTTTTTGAATCATCAGGATCTTTAGGAATTAATAGAAATTTTATTTCTTCCTCCAAAATAGAGATTTTCTTTTTAGCTTCACTAAGCTGTTCTGAAGCCATTTCTATCATTTCCTTATCCTTCTCATTTTTACATATATCTTCAGCTTCTTCAATATTTAAAAGGAACTCTTCGTATAAGTTCTTCTTTTCAATTATTAAACCTAATTCTTTGTAATCTTTATTTAAACTGATATACCTCTTTTGATCTAAAATGATGTCAGGTTGAATAATAAGATCCGAAACCTCGTTAAATTTTTGTTGTATTATGTTTAATTTATCTAACATTATTTTTATAAAAATACTTTATTTTTTTATGAAGGATCTATTAATAATTATAGATCCCATTCTCAGTGCTAATTGTCAATTTTTTTTCTTTACTGCTTTCTACCCTACCAATAACTTTTGCATCAACTCCAAAAGATTTTGAAATTTCTATTATTTTTTTTGCACTATCTGGTTTAACATATAATTCCATTCTATGTCCCATATTAAAAACTTTATACATTTCTTCCCAGGAAGTATTCGACTCACTTTGAATGATTTTAAATAAAGGAGGGGTTTTAAATAAATTATCTTTTACAATATGTAAGTCGTCAATAAAATGTAAGATTTTAGTTTGCGCTCCCCCACTACAATGAATCATTCCGTGAATTGTTTTTGAATCAAACTGATCTAAAATTTTTTTCACAATAGGAGCATAAGTCCTAGTTGGAGACAGAACTAATTTTCCTGCATCAACTTCTAACCCATTAATTTTTTCATCAATATTGAACGACCCAGAATAAATTAGTTCTTTTAGAACTTTTGGATCAAAACTTTCAGGATACTTATCAATTAAACTCTTATTAAAAACATCATGGCGAGCAGATGTTAATCCATTACTTCCCATCCCGCCGTTATAAAACTTTTCATAATTCGCTTGACCAAAAGATGATAGCCCCACAATGACATCTCCTTCAGAAATATTTGCATTATCAATAACATTAGACCTTTTTATTCTAGCTACAACAGTGGAATCAACAATAATTGTTCTAACCAAATCCCCAACATCTGCAGTTTCTCCTCCAGTAGATTTAATATTAACACCATAAGATGACATTTCTTTAATTAATTCTTCAGTACCCTCTATAATAGCTTTAATAACCTCCCCTGAAATTAAATTCTTATTTCTTCCAATAGTTGAAGACAATAAAATATTATCTGTTACACCTACGCATAATAAATCGTCCAAATTCATAACTAAAGCATCCTGTGCAATACCTTTCCAAACAGAAATATCACCTGTTTCTTTCCAGTAAACATAAGCTAAAGAAGACTTAGTCCCAGCGCCGTCAGCATGCATGACTATGCAATAATCAGGGTCATTTGACAAATAATCTGGAACAATTTTACAAAAAGCTTTTGGGAACAAACCTTTGTCAATATTCTTTATAGCATTATGGACATCTGTCTTATCGGCTGAGACGCCTCTTTGCATATATCTATTGGACAATTTTGAACTCATTGTTAATTATAAACACAAAGATACATGTAAAAGATTATCAATTAAAATTAATTTTATTTTGATAATTGATTGTAAAAATTTAAATTTTATATTTTATCAAAATATTTATTTTTGATTGTTAAAATTATAAAATCTTCGATTTTCAATAAAAAAAATATATAATTCATAAAAATGAATATTGTTTATATCTTTTAAATATGTTAAACTAAAATATTCAAAATTATATTTTATTTTTATATGATTAAATCGTAAAATTATTATAAAAATGAGTAAGTCAAAGTTAGAATATATTTGGTTAGATGGTTACAAGCCTACCCAAAATATGAGAAGTAAAACTAAAGTTATTGATAATTTTAGTGGTAAAATTGAAGATTGTCCAGTATGGTCTTTTGACGGTTCATCTACAAAACAAGCAAAAGGTGATTCTTCAGATTGCTTACTTAAACCTGTAGCAATTTATCCTGATCCTGATCGCATTAATGGCTACTTGGTTATGACAGAAGTTTTAAACGCTAAAGGAGAGGCTCATGAATCTAATGCAAGAGCTTCTATAGATGATGATGATGATGATTTTTGGTTTGGTTTTGAACAGGAATACTTTATCATGGATTCCGTCACTCAACTTCCTTTAGGTTTTCCAGTGGGTGGATATCCTGGTCCTCAAGGAATGTACTATTGTTCTGTAGGTGGTAAAAACACACATGGTAGAGAATTAGTTGAAGAGCATGCAGATCAATGTATTGAAGCTGGATTAAATTTTGAAGGAATAAATCAAGAAGTAGCTAGTGGTCAATGGGAATTTCAGTTGTTTGCTAAAGGAGCAAAGAAAGCTGGAGATGAAATTTGGATAGCAAGATACCTTTTAGACAGATTGACTGAAAAATTTGGGTACTACATAGAATACCATCCTAAGCCTATTAAAGGAGATTGGAACGGAAGTGGAATGCATGCAAATTTCTCCAATACTTTACTAAGAACATGTAGTTCTCAAAAAACATATGAAGCAGTTTGTGAAGCTTTCAGACCTGTTGTAAAGGAACATATTGATGTTTATGGTGAGTTTAATAGTCAAAGATTAACTGGTCAACACGAAACTGCATCTATAAATGACTTTAGTTATGGGATTTCTGATAGAGGAGCATCAATTAGAATCCCAATTATTACTGTAGAGCAAGGATGGAAAGGTTGGTTGGAAGACAGAAGACCAGCTTCGAATGGTGATCCATACAAAATAGCTGGAAGAATAATAAAAACTGTTAAATCTGCAAAGTTTTAACTTATATAAATACTGTTAAAAAAGCATCTAATTTCTTAGATGCTTTTTTTTACATTAAAATGTAATATATATAACCTAAATAAAAAGATAAGATCATAAGACCTTCCACTCTTCCAAGTACAAACTTTTTCGGAAAGAAGATTAGCGGTAAAATAATTGCTGAAAAAAACAACATCACGTAAATATCAAAGTTTACAATATTTACATCATTGACTGTTAAAGGAGAAATAATTGATGTAATTCCTAAAACTGCAAAGACATTAAATATATTAGATCCCAATAAATTCCCTATCGAGATGCTCTTTTCTTTATTATAAGCTGCAATCATTGAAGTTGCCAACTCAGGAATACTTGTGCCGATTGATACAATCGTGATCCCAATAATTCTTTCACTAACACCAAATGTAATAGCTAAATCTATCGCGCCAGAAATAAACCAATCTGAACCTAAATAAAGAAAAAATCCTCCCACTATTAAGTACAAAAAAGATTGTGACATAGATTCAACGGGCTTAACTTCTAAATCAACCTCTTCTTCATTATTATGTTGATTTTTTATTAAAAAAGAAATTGTAATAATTAAAAAAATAATTAAAATAACTCCTTCAAAATTATTTATTGTTTTATCTGATATAATGATAAAAAAGTAAATTGCCGAAAACATCAGAATTGGCCAACTATAATTATAAATATCTTTAGTAATATTAATTGGAGAAAACAATATGGTTAAACCCAGTACCAATCCTATATTAGCAATATTTGAACCAACTACGTTGGAAATTGCTAAATCTGGAGAACCAATTAATGCTGATTTAATACTTATTATTAATTCAGGGGCAGATGTTGCCAAAGACACTACAGTTAATCCAATTAAAAGTCTAGGAACATTAAATTTTAAAGAAATTGAAACAGCAGATTTTAATAATAAATTTGCTCCTAAAACAAGAATAACTAAACCAGCTAGTAATAAGTAAATAGAGTTTATATCCATATTTTAAAATTTGTAAATATAACACATGAATTGTATATTGGATGAATATGAAAAAAATATTTAAAATTATAGCATATTTTAATAGATTAATCCTACCTAGTCTTACTAAAAAAGGAATAGATCCAATTAAAGCTTCAAAATTTCAACTTCTTTTGATAGGTTGGAGATATTACGTAACCAAAAGTAGCCTTTAAAATATTTATTACAACTTCGTTTTTCTAAACTCTAATTAATTACCCCTAATTTTTTTCCAATTTTTTTAAATGCGTTTAACGCCTGATTAATTTGAATAGTAGAATGAGAAGCTGATAATTGAACTCTGATTCGCGCTTCTCCTTTTGGAACTACAGGGAAAAAGAAACCAATTACATAAATACCCATATCTAAAAGTTCAGCTGACATTTTTTGGGCTAAATGATCATCGTAAAGCATTACAGGGACTATTGGATGATTACCAGACTTAATGTCAAAGCCTAATTTCAACATACCTTCTCTAAAAATCTTGGTATTACTTTTTAACTTATTCAAAAAAGAATTGTCGGATTCAAGAATATCTAAAACCGCTAGAGATGCCCCAACTATAGATGGAGCTAGTGTATTAGAAAATAAATATGGTCTAGATTTCTGTCTAAGTATTTCTATGATTTCTTTTGGACCACTTGTAAAACCTCCAGAAGCACCTCCAAGAGCTTTTCCAAGAGTACCGGTTATAATATCTACACTACCCATTACCCCTAATTCTTCATGAACTCCTCTACCATTTTTTCCTATAAATCCAGTTGAATGACATTCATCTGACATAACAATTGCATCGTATTTTTTAGCTAGATTACAGATTTTATCTAATTGAGCTAAAGTTCCATCCATTGAAAAAACCCCATCTGTTACAATTATTCTATTTCTGCATTTATTAGTTTTTTTAAGTTGAGACTCTAAATCAATCATACTATTATGCTTATACCTAAACCTCTGTGCTTTACATAACCTAACACCATCAATAATAGAAGCATGATTTAATGAATCACTAATGATTGCGTCTTGGGCATCAAACAGGGGTTCAAACAAGCCTCCATTAGCATCGAAAGCAGCTGCGTATAAAATAGTATCTTCTGTTCCTAGAAATTTAGAAATTTTACTTTCTAGAGCTTTATGAATATCTTGAGTTCCACATATAAATCTAACAGATGCCATCCCAAATCCATGAGAATCCAATGTGTCCTTAGCTTTTTGTATAACTAGAGGGTTTGATGCTAATCCTAAATAATTATTTGCACAAAAATTCAAAACATTTTTACCTTGATTAACTTCAATGTTAGAATTCTGCTTAGATTCAATAATTCTTTCGCTTTTATAACGACCAGAATTTTTAATATCCTCTAATTCAAGCTTAAGTCTATTCTTTATAGATTCGTACATTTGGTAAAATTAATTTGAATAAAAATAAACTATTATTTTAAATAAATGGACAGAATACTAATAACAGGAGCTCTGGGTCAATTAGGTCTTGAGTTTATAAAATACTTTAAAAAATCTGATACTTTTGTTTTAGCAACAGATATAAGAAATCCACACGAAAAACTTTCTTGTGAGTTTGAAAAGGCTGATGTATTAAACAAAGAAAGGTTAGATCTATTAGTAAAAAAATATGAGATAAATACAATCTATCATCTAGTTGCTATACTTTCTGCTAACGGAGAAAAAAATCCGTTTATTTCATGGAATGTAAATATGAATAGCTTTCAAAATATTGTTGAAATTTCTGTAGATAATAATATAAAAAATATATTTTGGCCGAGTTCAATTGCTGTTTTTGGAACTGATTCCAATTTAGATTTTGTTCCTCAAAATCCTAGTATGAATCCTGAAACTATATATGGGGTTTCAAAGCTAGCAGGTGAAAAATTATCAAGCTATTACTCTCGTAAATTCGGTTTAGACATTAGATCTTTGAGATATCCGGGGATTATATCAACTGACACATTACCTGGTGGAGGAACTACAGATTATATAATTGAAATGCTTAACGCAGCTAAAAATAAATCAGATTACACCTGTTTCTTAAGTAAAGAAACCAGATTACCTATGATGTACATAGATGATGCCATTGATGCTGCGGTAAAACTAATGTCTGTAGAGAGAAAAAAACTTACAATATCATCCTCATATAATATTAGTGGATTTAGTATTACACCATCTGAACTTGAAGATCAAATAAAATCTAGAGGTTTTAATATTAAAATCAATTACAAACCTGATTTTCGACAAGAAATTGCTAATTCCTGGCCTAAAGAAATTGATGATTCAAGTTCAATTAAAGATTGGGGATGGTCATGTAATTTTGGACTTAAAGAAACTTTGGATAAAGTTTTCAGTTAATTTTAATCCATTTGTTTTCAGAGTTCAATTCAAATTCTCCAACAAAAGTTTTATTCCAAGAGTCTGGGTTTATTAATGACAAAAAATAAGTTTCGTTATCGTTTAAATAAAGAAAATATTTTTCTCCTATTAAAGGCTCAAAAGAGAACTTAGAGTTATAAATAATTTCATTCCACTTATAATCATCTAACAAATTTTGGTATTGCTTTTTTAATTCAGTGAATTTTAAACTGATATTCTTGTTTACTTTCCATACTCCTCTTTCTTTCCAACTTTTATTATCTTCAATTTTAATATATGGAGCACCAACATTACTTCCATATGGCAGAAGATGAGCATCATACTTTTCATTTAAAGAATCGTAAACTATATTATCAGGTTTTTTCTTTGACATAAATTAAAAATTCAAATTTAATTTAATATTATAGAAAAAGAAACGGAATAGGATTAAAAAAATTATAAATTCACATATCAAATAATTAAAACTCAAAGAATAACTAAATAGTGCACTTGATTACGACGCACAGTAAAAAACTTGTGTTTATTATTCAATTAAACCCTAACATTTATTTAAATCCTATAAGTAATATAATTACTAACTTTAAAAAATAATATTAATCTTTATATAAT
>JAQCFO010000010.1 GCA_027619415.1 Bacteroidota bacterium | reverse complement strand
CCGTTATATAATTAAATTTTTTAAATTTATTAAATGAAAAAAAAATATATTAAATTTTTATGTTTTATACTGTTGGCTTCTTGTCAAAATGAAGATTATGATGATAGTGAAAATATAGATCCTCCATTAGCAATTTGTACTGATGGTATAGCTAAAGTAGATGGAACAGATTACGAATATTCATGTTTGAATTATAATTTAATGGGTTATGTTTCGCTTGAAGAAATGGATGCACAAGCTGGTAATGATTGTTGGGGTTGGACAGATTTATCAACTGGAAGGGAATATGCAATCATGGGTGTAAATAATGGAACAGCTTTCATTGATATAACGGATTCAACTAATCCTTTATATTTAGGCAAGCTTCCAACAGCAACTGTTGATAGTTCATGGAGAGATATGAAGGTGTATAATGATTATGTATATATAGTTAGTGAAGCATCAGATCATGGGCTTCAAGTATTTAACTTAGCCAAGCTTCGAAATGTGGAAACGGTAAAAGTTTTTTCTGCAGACTTTATTTATAATCAATATGGTCAGGCCCATAATATTGCTATAAATGAAGATTCGGGTTATGCGTACACAGCAGGAGCCAGAACAAAAGGAATTCATGCATTAAACTTGTCCAGCCCGTTAGATCCTCAACTTGAATTAGAAGCACCTGAATTCGGATATAGTCATGATGCACAAATCGTAACATACAAGGGTCCTGATCAAGACTATTTTGGTAAAGAAATTTATTTTGGAAGTAATCAAAATAAAGTTGTGGTAGTTGATGTAACGAATAAAAGTGAACCAAAATTAATTAGTTCTTTTTTTTATGATCATCAATACACTCATCAATCTTGGCTCACAGAAGATCATAAATATGCCCTTTTAGGTGATGAATTGGATGAGTTGGATTCTTCATATGATTTAAAAGTTGATGCTAAAACAAGAACTGTAATAATTGACTTAAGTGATTTAGATAATCCAGTTCATCATTTTGATTATTATTCAGAGAATAAAGCAATAGATCATAATGGTTATGTAAAAGGAAATGAGTTTTTTCTTGCAAGCTATACTGCAGGATTAAGAATTATAGATATTTCCAATATTGACCAAAAGTATATTATAGAAACAGGTTTTTTTAATACTTATAACGATCATAATAAAGATGGTTTAAACTATCAAGGCACATTTAAAAATCAGGATCCAGGAGATGATCATGATGGAAAAAAAGGAAATACTGATGCGTTTAATGGGGCCTGGAGTGTTTATCCTTACTTTAAAAGTGGAAACATTATTATAAGTGATATAAATTCAGGGTTATTTATAGTAAAAAAACAACTTTAATTATTGAAATATTAATGGTATTATGATTTTAAATTTTAAAACATTAGTTTATATGGGTTAAAAAAATACATAATTATTAATTTTTTTGATATAAAATTTATATATTTGCGCTCATTTTAAAAGTAACAAAACACACATATTATGGCTAAAGAAACTTTCGATCGTTCAAAACCACATTTAAATATTGGTACAATTGGACACGTTGATCATGGTAAAACTACCCTAACTGCTGCTATTACTAAAGTATTAGCTGATTTAGGTTTTTCTGAAGCAAGAAGCTTTGACCAAATTGACAATGCTCCTGAAGAAAAAGAAAGAGGTATAACAATTAACACTTCTCACGTTGAGTATCAAACTGCTAACCGTCATTACGCTCACGTTGACTGTCCTGGTCACGCGGATTACGTAAAAAATATGGTTACAGGTGCTGCTCAAATGGATGGCGCAATCCTTGTGGTTGCTGCTTCTGATGGGCCAATGCCTCAAACTAGAGAACATATCTTACTTGGAAGACAGGTTGGTATTCCTCGTATGGTTGTTTTTCTTAACAAAGCTGATCAAGTTGATGATGAAGAGTTATTAGAGCTTGTTGAAATGGAAGTAAGAGAATTATTAAGTTTTTATGAGTATGATGGTGAAAATGGTCCTGTGATTTTAGGTTCTGCTTTAGGAGCTTTAAATGGAGAGCAAAAATGGGTTGATTCGGTAGTTAAACTTATGGAATCTGTAGATTCTTGGATTGAACTTCCAAAAAGAGAGGTTGATAAAGATTTTTTAATGCCTGTTGAAGATGTGTTTTCTATTACAGGTAGAGGGACTGTAGCAACTGGTAGAATTGAAACAGGTGTAGCTAATACAGGTGATTCAGTTGATATTATCGGTATGGGTGCAGAGAAGTTATCTTCTACTGTTACTGGTGTTGAAATGTTTAGAAAAATTTTAGATAGAGGTGAAGCTGGTGATAACGTTGGTATCTTATTAAGAGGTATTGAGAAAAGTCAAATTACAAGAGGAATGGTAATTTGTAAACCAGGGTCTGTTAAGCCACATGATAAATTTGAAGCTGAGGTGTATATATTAAAGAAAGAAGAAGGTGGTAGACACACTCCATTTCATAACAACTATAGACCACAATTTTATGTAAGAACAACTGATGTTACTGGTAATATCATACTTCCTAAAGGAGTAGAGATGGTAATGCCTGGTGATAATTTAACTATTACCGTTGACCTTATCTCTCCAATTGCTTGTAGCGTTGGATTAAGATTTGCGATTAGAGAAGGTGGTAGAACAGTTGGTGCTGGTCAGGTTACTAAGATTTTATAATAATATAATACAAAATCTACAAAAGGTATCTGTTTACACAGATGCCTTTTGTGGCTATAAATTAAGGTGTTTAATTTCACCAATTTTAGAGATACGGGTTTAGCTCAGTTGGTAGAGCACTGGTCTCCAAAACCAGGTGTCGGGAGTTCGAGTCTCTCAACCCGTGCAAAAATATAGAATAATGAATATAGTTTCTTACGTTAAAGAGTCATTTTCAGAATTAAAAGAACACGTTTCGTGGACTCCTTTTGCTGAACTCTCTAATCTTACAGTAATAGTTTTATTGTTTTCTATAATTTTTTCACTGATTATTTGGTTTGCAGACAGTATTTTATCTAGAGTATTTAAATTTTATTTTGAACTTATCAATTAAATGATGGCGGATACAGATATAAAAAAATGGTATGTTGTGAGAGCCGTAAGTGGTCAAGAAAATAAAATCAGAAACTATATGGAATCTGAAATTAATAGACTTGGTTTTTCTGAGTTTGTTGAAGAAATGTTGGTTCCTACTCAAAAAGTTGTTCAAATAAGAAAAGGTAAAAAAGTAAGTAAGCAAAAGGTTTATTTTCCTGGTTATATTATGATTAAAGCTAATTTATCAGGAGAAATTCCGCATATTATTAAAGCTTTGCCTAACGTAATAGGTTTTCTTGGCGAAACTAAAGGAGGAGATCCTATTCCATTGAGAACTGCTGAAGTTAACAGAATGCTTGGTACAGTTGATGATCTTTCAACTGAATCAGAAAATATTTCAATTCCCTTTGCAATGGGTGAAAATATTAAAGTTATTGATGGACCTTTTAATGGATTTAATGGTACTGTTGAAAATGTAAATGAAGACAAGAGGAAATTAGAAGTAATGGTTAAGATATTTGGAAGAAAAACTCCTTTAGAGCTTTCTTATATGCAAGTAGAGAAAATATAAATGTTACATATAAAACATTTTTTAAATAGCTTCCAATTATTTAAGAAATAATAAATATTAATAATGGCTAAAGAAATAGAAAAAGTACTGAAATTACAAATTAGAGGCGGTGCTGCCAACCCATCACCACCTGTTGGACCTGCATTAGGTGCGGCTGGTGTTAATATAATGGAATTTTGTAAGCAGTTTAACACAAGAACTCAAGAAAATCCTGGTAAAATTTTACCTGTTGCTATTACAGTTTACAAAGACAAGTCTTTTGAATTTGTGGTTAAAACTCCACCTGCAGCCGTACAATTATTGGAAGCAGCTAAGGTTAAAAAGGGATCTGGAGTACCGAATCGTAGTAAAGTAGCAACCGTTTCTTGGGATCAAATTAAATTGATTTCAGAAGATAAGATGGTTGATTTAAACGCTTTCACTGTTGAATCAGCAATGAAGATGATTGCTGGAACTGCTAGATCGATGGGAATTAAGGTTAAAGGCCAAGCTCCTTTTTAATTTTTTAATTTAAGATTATGACAAAAATTACAAAAAAACGTAAAGATGCTTTATCTAAAATAGATAACTCAAAAATTTATTCCTTAAAAGAAGCTTGTGGAGTTGTTAAAGAAATTTCTAAACTTAATTTCGATGCTTCTGTTGATTTGGCTGTTCGTCTTGGAGTAGATCCTAAAAAAGCTGATCAAAATGTCAGAGGAATTGTTACTCTTCCTAACGGTACAGGTAAAGATGTTAAAGTTCTTGCCCTTGTAACACCTGACAAAGAAAAAGAGGCTCAAGATGCTGGTGCTGATTATGTTGGACTTGATGAATATTTACAAAAAATCAAAGATGGCTGGACTAATGTTGATGTGATTATAACTATGCCAAGTGTTATGGGTAAGTTAGGTCCATTAGGAAAAATATTAGGTCCTAGAGGTTTGATGCCAAATCCAAAAACTGGTACAGTAACTATGGATGTTGCTAAGGCGGTTTCTGAAGTTAAAGCAGGTAAGATTGATTTTAAAGTAGAAAAAACTGGTATTATTCATGCTTCAATAGGTAAAGTTTCTTTTGATGCTGATAAAATTTATGAGAATTCTCTTGAGTTAATTCAGAATATAATTAAGCTTAAACCAAATTCATCCAAGGGCACGTATTTGAAAAGTATTTCTATGTCTAGTACGATGAGTCCAGGTATTAATATTGACACTAATATTTAGTTAAAAATAATAAAATGACAAGAGAAGAAAAATCTAAGGTAATAGAAAGGTTAACTGCTGAATTAGCTGATAACACTAATATTTACATGACGGATGTTTCAGGTCTTAATGCTGTTCAAACAAGTAACTTAAGAAGAGCTTGTTTTAAAGCAAATGTTAAACTTTCAGTAGTAAAAAATACATTGTTAAGTAAAGCAATGGAAACTTCTGATAGAGACTTTGGAGACCTAAATCAAGTGTTAGTAGGCAATACAGCTTTGATGTATTCAGAGATTGGTAATTCGCCAGCTAAATTAATCAAGCTATTTAGAAAGAAAGCTGATAAACCTATCTTAAAAGGTGCTTCTATTGAAGATGCCATTTTTTTAGGGGATGATCAACTTGAGACTTTATCAAACATCAAGTCAAGGGAGGAGTTAATTGGAGAAGTAATTACAATTTTACAGTCCCCAGCTAAAAACCTTATTTCCGCTTTAAAATCTGGTGGAGCAACAATTTCAGGAGTGTTAAAAACACTTTCTAACAAAAAAGAGTAGTTAAAAATTTAATAATAATAATAATAAATATTTATAAAAATGGCAGATTTAAAAGATTTTGCAGAAAAATTAGTTAATCTAACAGTTAAAGAAGTTAACGAGTTAGCAGAGATTCTTAAAAGCGAATATGGTATCGAACCAGCAGCAGCAGCAGTAGTTTCAGCTGGACCTGCGGCAGGTGGTGATGCTGAAGTAGCTGAAGAAAAATCAGAATTTGATGTTGTGTTAACTGCAGCTGGAGGTTCAAAATTAGCAGTTGTTAAGCTTGTTAAAGAATTAACAGGTTTAGGCTTGAAAGAAGCTAAAGAACTTGTTGATAATGCGCCAAGTAATATTAAAGAAGCAGTTTCTAAAGCTGAAGCTGAAGGATTCAAGAAATCTCTTGAAGAAGCTGGAGCTGAGGTTGAGTTAAAATAATTAGCTTAATCCTTAGTTTTATTTAAAATTTCTTAAGTTTTAGGGCTAAACCCTTGTACTTAATTTTTTACGTTCTTTTAATTTAAATTGATTTAAATGCATAACATTATAAATAGATTAAACTTTGCTACAGCTACTGACATTCCTGATTATCCAGATTTTCTTGATATACAGTTAAAATCTTTTAGTGATTTTTTCCAACTTGAAACAAAATCTGATGAAAGAACTGATGAAGGTCTTTTTAATACTTTTTTAGATAATTTTCCTATTTCAGATTCTAGAAATCAGTTTATATTAGAATTCTTAGATTACTTTGTGGATCCTCCCCGTTATTCTATTCAAGAATGTATTGAGAGAGGTTTAACTTATAGTGTTCCGCTTAAAGCTAGATTAAAGCTGTCTTGTTCTGATGAAGAACATGAAGATTTTGAAACAATAGTTCAGGATGTTTACTTAGGAGTAATTCCTTACATGACACCAAGTGGAACATTTATAATAAATGGCGCCGAACGTGTTGTTGTTTCTCAGTTACATAGATCTCCTGGAGTATTTTTTGGTCAATCTTTTCATGCTAATGGTGCTAAATTGTATTCTGCTAGGGTAATCCCTTTTAAAGGTTCATGGATTGAGTTTGCTACAGATATTAATAGCGTTATGTATGCTTACATTGATAGAAAAAAGAAATTACCAGTTACAACTTTACTTAGAGCTATTGGTTTTGAAAGAGATAAAGATATTTTAGAAATATTTGATTTAGCTGAAGAAGTTAAAGTTTCTAAATCTGGACTTAAAAAATGTATTGGCAGAAAGTTGGCTGCAAGAGTATTAAACTCTTGGTTTGAAGACTTCGTTGATGAAGATACTGGCGAAGTTGTGTCTATTGAAAGAAACGAGATTATTTTAGATAGAGATATTGTAATAGATAAAGAAAATATTGAAGAAATTTTAGAAACAAGCTCTAAAACTATTTTATTGCATAAGGTTGATGGTCAATATTCTGATTATGCTATAATTCATAATACTTTACAAAAAGATCCAACTAATTCTGAAAAGGAAGCGGTTGAACATATTTACAGACAATTAAGAAATGCTGAACCGCCAGATGAAGAAACCGCAAGAGGAATAATAGATAAATTATTTTTCTCTGAACAAAGGTATAGCCTTGGTGAAGTGGGTAGGTATAGAATGAACAAGAAGTTAGGGCTTGACATTGAAATGGATAAGTTAGTTTTAACTAAAGAAGATATTATAACTATTATAAAATACTTAATTGAATTAATTAATTCAAAAGCTGAAATTGACGATATTGATCATTTATCTAACAGAAGAGTAAGGACGGTAGGCGAACAACTGTCTTCACAATTTGGAGTTGGTTTATCAAGAATGGCACGTACTATTCGTGAAAGAATGAATGTTAGAGATAATGAAGTGTTTACTCCAATTGATTTAATTAATGCTAAAACATTATCTTCAGTTATTAATTCATTTTTTGGAACAAATCAGTTGTCTCAATTTATGGATCAAACTAACCCATTAGCTGAAATTACTCATAAGAGAAGATTATCTGCATTAGGACCTGGTGGACTTTCTAGAGAAAGAGCCGGTTTTGAAGTGAGAGATGTTCATTATACACATTACGGAAGATTATGCCCAATTGAAACTCCAGAAGGACCAAATATTGGATTAATTTCTTCTTTAGGAGTTTTTGCAAAAGTTAATAATTTAGGTTTTATTGAAACACCATATAGAAAAGTTGAGAATGGTGTAGTAGACTTGAAAAATTATAAATTTTTAAGTGCTGAAGAGGAAGAAGGAAAACTGATTTCTCAAGCAAACCTTCCCAAAGACAAGGATGGAAAAATTCTTTCCGATAAAGTTATCGCTAGACAAGGAGCAGATTATCCAGTAATCGATCCTAAAGATGTTGAATATGCTGATATTGCTCCTAACCAAATTGCTTCTATTTCTGCATCTCTTATTCCATTTTTAGAGCATGATGATGCTAATAGGGCTCTAATGGGATCAAATATGATGAGACAATCAGTTCCTTTATTAAAACCTGAATCTCCTATAGTAGGGACTGGTTTAGAAAGACAAGTTGCTTCTGATTCCAAAGTTTTAATTAATGCTGATTATGACGGTAAGGTTACTTATGTAGACTCTCAGAAAATTACAATTAAATATAGTCTTACTGAAGAACAAAAAATAACAAGTTTTGATATTGATGAAAAAACTTATCCTCTTATTAAATTTAGAAAAACTAATCAGGGTACTTGTATTAATTTGAAACCGATTGTTGCAAAAGGTGATTTAGTTAAAAAGGGTCAGGTATTATGTGAAGGGTATGCTACTCAAAAAGGTGAACTTGCATTAGGAAGAAACCTTAAAGTAGCTTTCATGCCTTGGAAAGGTTATAATTTTGAAGATGCGATTGTTATTTCTGAGAAAGTTGTTAGAGATGACGTATTTACCTCTCTTCATATTGATGAGTACTCAATTGATGTTAGGGATACTAAATTGGGAATGGAAGAACTTACAAATGATATTCCAAACGTAAGCGAAGAAGCAACTGCTAATTTAGATGAAAATGGAATGATTCGAATTGGTGCAGAGGTTCATCCAGGTGATATTTTAATTGGTAAAATCACTCCTAAAGGTGAATCTGATCCTACACCTGAAGAAAAATTACTAAGAGCAATATTTGGTGATAAGGCTGGAGATGTGAAGGATGCTTCTCTAAAAGCACCTCCTTCTTTAAATGGTGTTGTAATTAATAAAAAATTATTTACAAGACCTGTTAAAGATAAAAGAAAAAGATCTGAAGATAAAGATCTTTTAATTGAACTTGAAGCTAGTTATGAACTCAAATATAAATCTTTAAAAGATCAATTAGTTGAAAAACTATATAACATTTTGGGTGGTAAAACTTGTCAAGGAATTTTCAATGATTTAGAAGAGGAAATTATTCCAAAAGGTAAAAAGTATTCGCTAAAAATGCTTAATCAAGTAGAAGAATATACCCATTTAGTTTCTGGTCAGTGGGCTGTTGATAAAAAAGTAAATGGTTTAGTAATTTCTTTACTTCATAATTATAAAATAAAAGATAATGATCTTAAAGGTATGCTTAGAAGAGAAAAGTTTACTATTTCTGTTGGAGACGAACTTCCTCCTGGAATTTTAAAATTAGCTAAAGTTTATATTGCCAAAAAGAGAAAACTTAAGGTTGGAGATAAAATGGCAGGAAGACATGGAAACAAAGGAATTGTTGCTAGAATTGTCAGACAAGAAGATATGCCATTTCTTGAAGATGGAACTCCTGTAGATATAGTATTAAATCCACTTGGAGTACCCTCTAGAATGAATATTGGTCAAATTTATGAGACTGTATTAGGGTGGGCTGGTCAAAAATTAGGAAAAAAATTCTCAACTCCAATCTTTGATGGTGCAACCATAGACCAAATTAATGATTTAACAAATGAGGCAGGTATACCAAAATTTGGACATACTTATTTGTATGATGGAGGCACTGGTAAAAGATTTGATCAACCTGCAACTGTTGGTGTTATTTATATGTTAAAATTAGGTCATATGGTAGATGATAAGATGCACTCTAGATCAATTGGACCATATTCTTTAATCACTCAACAACCTTTAGGTGGGAAAGCCCAATTTGGTGGTCAGAGATTTGGAGAAATGGAAGTTTGGGCGCTTGAAGCATACGGTGCCTCAAGTACTTTACAAGAAATTTTAACAATTAAATCAGATGATGTTCAGGGTAGAGCTAAAGCTTATGAAGCTATTGTTAAAGGTGAAACTATGCCCGATCCTGGACTTCCAGAATCATTTAATGTGTTAATGCATGAACTAAAAGGTCTAGGTCTAGATATCAGACTAGAAGAATAATAAAAATAATAAATCATTATGTCTAGAAAAATTGAAATTAATAAATCTCAAAAATTTTCAAAAATATCTATAGGATTAGCCTCTCCTGAAAAAATTTTAGGAGCATCAAGAGGTGAAATTTTAAAACCTGAAACGATTAATTATAGAACTCACAAACCAGAAAGAGATGGTTTGTTTTGTGAAAGAATTTTCGGTCCTATAAAAGATTTTGAATGCGCTTGTGGTAAGTACAAAAGAATTAGATATAAAGGTATTATTTGTGATAGATGTGGAGTTGAAGTAACTGAAAAAAAAGTTAGAAGAGATAGAGTAGGGCACATCAATTTAGTTGTTCCAGTTGCTCATATTTGGTATTTCCGTTCTTTACCAAACAAAATAGGTTATCTATTAGGGCTTCCTTCTAAAAAATTAGATATGATAATATATTATGAAAGATATGTTGTTATACAAGCTGGTTTAGCAGTTAATGTTGAAGGAGAGCCTGTGAATAAAATGGATTTTTTAACTGAAGAAGAATATATCACAATTACCGAAAGTCTTCCGCAAGAAAATCAATTTTTAGATGATGAAGACCCAAATAAATTTATTGCTAAAATGGGTGCGGAATGTTTAATTGAATTACTTTCAAGAATTGACCTCAATGAACTTTCTTATGAATTAAGACATAAAGCAAATAACGAATCGTCTAAGCAGAGAAAAACAGAATCTTTAAAAAGACTTCAGGTGGTTGAGTCATTTAAAGATTCAAATCTTAATCGCGAGAATAAGCCAGAGTGGATGATATTAAAAGCTATCCCAGTAATTCCACCTGAATTAAGGCCCTTGGTTCCTTTAGATGGAGGAAGATTTGCTACTTCTGATCTTAACGATTTATATAGAAGAGTTATAATTAGAAATAATAGACTTAAACGTCTTGTTGAAATAAAAGCGCCTGAAGTTATATTAAGAAATGAAAAAAGAATGCTTCAGGAATCTGTAGATTCATTGTTTGATAATACAAGAAAATCTTCAGCTGTTAAAACTGATGCCAATAGACCATTGAAATCTTTATCAGATTCTTTAAAAGGGAAACAAGGTAGATTTCGTCAAAACTTGTTAGGAAAAAGAGTTGATTATTCAGCAAGATCTGTAATTGTTGGAGGACCTGAACTTAAATTACATCAGTGCGGTCTTCCTAAAGGTATGGCAGCTGAGCTGTATAAACCTTTTATAATTAGAAAATTACTTGAAAGAGGTATTGTTAAAACAGTTAAATCCGCTAAAAAAATAATAGACAGAAGAGAGCCTCTTGTTTGGGATATTTTAGAAAATGTATTAAAGGGTCATCCTGTTTTGCTAAACAGAGCTCCAACTTTACACAGATTAGGTATTCAAGCTTTTCAACCAATGCTTATTGAGGGTAAAGCAATTCAAGTACATCCTTTAGTTTGTACTGCATTTAATGCTGATTTTGACGGAGATCAAATGGCAGTTCACCTTCCGCTTGGTCCAGAAGCTATTTTAGAAGCTCAACTTCTGATGCTGGCTTCTCATAATATTTTAAATCCTGCCAATGGAGCGCCTATTACTGTACCTTCTCAAGACATGGTTTTAGGATTGTATTATATGACAAAATTATTAAAATCTAATAAAGATCTTAAAGTCAAAGGTGAAGGGTTAACATTTTATTCTGATGAAGAAGTAAATATTGCATATAATGAAGGAAAAGTTCATTTAAATGCAATGATTAATATTAGGGCTAAGGACTTTAACGATTCAGGTGAATTAGTATTTAAGATTATTGAAACAACTGTAGGTAGGGTTTTGTTTAACAAAGTTGTTCCTGAGAAAGCTGGTTTTATTAACGAAGTCTTAACCAAAAAATCTCTTAGAGATATTATTGGAAATATATTAAAGGTTACTAATGTACCAGAAACAGCAGAATTTTTAGATAAAATTAAATCAATGGGATTCTCTTTTGCTTTTGAAGGAGGACTATCTTTTAGTTTAGGTGATATTATGATACCGCCTGAAAAAAATGAAATGATTGCAAAAGCTAATGTAGAAGTTGATGCTATTAAGTCTAATTACAACATGGGTTTAATAACAAATAACGAAAGATATAATCAAGTAATTGATGTATGGACTTCAACAAATGCTACTTTAACCGAGTTGTCGATGAAGAGAATTAGTGAAGATAAACAAGGTTTTAATTCAGTGTTCATGATGTTAGATTCTGGAGCAAGGGGTTCAAAAGAACAGATTAGACAACTTACAGGAATGAGAGGGTTAATGGCTAAACCTAAAAAATCTAATTCAGGTGGTGGTGAGATTATTGAAAATCCAATTCTGTCAAATTTTAAAGAAGGATTATCGATTTTAGAATACTTTATATCAACTCACGGAGCTAGAAAGGGGTTAGCGGATACAGCCTTAAAAACTGCTGATGCTGGTTATTTAACAAGAAGACTTGTAGATGTAGCGCAAGATGTTATAGTTAACTATGTTGACTGTAACACATTAAGAGGTATTTCAGTCGAGGCTTTAAAAAAGAATCAAGAAATCGTTGAATCTCTTGGAGAAAGAATTTTAGGAAGAGTTTCATTACACGATGTTTATAATCCATTAAATAATGAAATTATTGTTAATTCTGGCGAAGAAATTAGTGAAGAAATAGTTAAAATAATTCAAAATTCACCTATTGAAAAGGTAGAAGTAAGATCTCCTTTGTCATGTGAATCACCAAAAGGTATTTGTTCTAAATGTTATGGAAGAAACCTAGCGACTGGTAAAATGGTTCAAAATGGTGAGGCAGTGGGAGTAGTTGCAGCTCAGTCAATTGGTGAGCCAGGAACTCAATTAACTTTAAGAACATTTCACGTTGGTGGTATTGCCGGAAATATTTCAGAAGAAAATAAATTAGAGATTAGGTTTGATGGAGTTGCTGAAATCGAAGATTTAAAAACTGTTTCATCAACTGATTCTGATGGAAATAAAATCGATATTGTTATATCTAGGACATGTGAAATTAAATTATTAGATAAAAAGACTGGAATTGTTTTAAGTGCTAATAATATACCTTATGGGTCAACAATTTTAATTAAAGATGGTCAAGAACTTAGTAAGGGGGATTTTGTTTGTCAATGGGATCCTTACAATGGTGTAATAATTTCTGAATTTGGCGGTAAAATTGAATATGAAAATATTGATCAAGGTGTAACTTATCAAGTTGAAATTGATGAGCAAACTGGATTTAAGGAAAAAGTTATTTTAGAATCCAGAAATAAAAAAGTAGTTCCTACATTGTTGATTAATGATGCCAAAGGAAAAAATTTAAGAACTTATAATTTGCCAGTTGGTGCGCATTTAATGATAGATGATGGAGAGAAAATCAAAGCAGGAAAAATTTTAGTTAAAATTCCAAGAAAATCTTCAAAATCTGGTGATATTACAGGTGGTCTTCCAAGAGTTACTGAGCTTTTTGAAGCTAGAAACCCATCTAATCCAGCTGTTGTTAGTGAAATAGACGGTGTAGTTAATTTTGGAAAAATTAAAAGAGGAAATAGAGAGATAATAATTGAATCTAAAACTGGAGAAATTAAAAAATATTTAGTTAAACTTTCTAATCAGATTCTTGTTCAAGAAAATGATTATGTAAAAGCAGGTATGCCTTTATCAGATGGTTCAATTACTCCAAATGATATACTTAATATAAAAGGACCATCTGCAGTTCAGCAGTACCTTGTTAATGAGGTTCAAGAAGTATATAGATTACAGGGTGTAAAAATTAATGACAAACATTTTGAAGTTTTAGTTAGACAGATGATGCAAAAAGTTAAAATCCAGGATTCTGGAGATACTACTTTCTTGGAAGGTCAGTTAATTCATAAAAATGACTTTATTTTTGAAAACGATAATTTATTTAACAAAAAAATAGTTGAATCTGTTGGTGCTTCTGAAAACTTTAAGCTTGGTCAAGTAATTAGTGCAAGAGTTCTTAGAGATGAAAACTCTTTATTAAAAAGAGAGGACAAAGAATTAGTTTTAGCTAGAGATGCTGTAAATTCTACTGCGATTCCAATTCTGCAAGGAATAACTAGGGCATCTTTACAAACTAAATCATTTATTTCTGCAGCTTCTTTTCAAGAAACAACAAAGGTGTTAAATGAAGCAGCTGTAAATGGAAAAATTGACTATTTAGAAGGATTAAAAGAAAATGTAATTGTTGGACATAAAATTCCAGCAGGAACTGGTAGTAGAAAATTTAATGATATAATTGTGGGATATGTAGATGAATATGAAGAATTGTTAGCTAGTAAAAAGCTTAGTTATGATAAAAAAATCTGATTCTAAAAAAGCAAATATAAACCTTGAGCTAGATGAAAATATAGCTCAAGGTACTTATTCCAATCTTGCCTTAATAAATCATTCTGTTTCTGAATTTGTTGTTGATTTTGTTAATATTATGCCCGGTGTTCCAAAGGCAAAAGTTAAATCAAGAATCATTTTAACTCCTCAACATGCTAAAAGATTTTCTCAAGCATTGAACGAAAATATTTCTAGATTTGAAAAGTCAAATGGACAAATAAAGGAATATGATACTCATCCAACAATAAACTTAAACTTCGGACCATCAGGAGAAGCTTAATTAGAATTCGGATTTATAATGAAAATTTATAGATGGAAATTTCTCTTTTGTCATTTCTAAAGAAAATGATGAGTCAGATAAAAAAACTAATTTCCCATCTTTATCTTTAGCTAAAAACTTGCTTTTAAGTTTTTTGAATTCATTAAATTCAGCTTTTGTTCCTTCTTGATTTTCAACCCAACACGCTTTGTGAATGTTTAGATTTTCGTAAGAACATTTTGCTCCATATTCATGCTCAAGCCTATACTGAATGACTTCAAATTGAAGAGCTCCAACAGTTCCGATTACTTTACGACCATTAAGTTCTAATATAAATAATTGGGCGACTCCTTCATCCATTAATTGAACAATTCCTTTTGCTAATTGTTTAGATTTCATTGGGTCTAGATTATTTATATATCTAAAATGTTCTGGTGAAAAGTTAGGAATACCCTTAAAAAAAACATCTTCACCTTCTGAAAATGCATCTCCAATTTTAAAATTACCAGAATCATGAACGCCTACTATGTCACCTGGGTATGATTCATTGACAATTTCTTTTTTTTCAGCAAAAAATGCATTTGGACTGCTGAACTTAAATTTTTTGTTCAATCTAACATGGTGATATGTCATATTCCTTTTAAATTTACCTGAAACTATTTTTATAAATGCAAGTCGATCTCTGTGCTTAGGATCCATATTTGCATGAATTTTAAAGATGAATCCTGTAAATTTTGATTCATTTGGACTGATAATTCTTAACGTACTTTCTTTTTTTGTTGGTGAAGGAGCGATTGAAATAAAACAATCTAATAATTCCTTAACTCCAAAATTATTTAATGCAGATCCGAAAAACACTGGTTGTTGCTTACAGCTTAAATATTGATCTTTATTGAAATTTGGATACACTTCTTCAATAATTTCAATTTCCTCTTTAAGATTGTCTGAAGCTGTTTCTCCAATGTGATCAATAAGTTTAGGATCATTTAAACCATTTATGTATATTGTTTTAGAAATTTTCTGTTTATTATCAGCGTTAAATAACATCAAATTCTTTTCCCAAATATTGTATATACCCTGGAAATCATAACCCATTCCGATGGGGAAACTTAAGGGGCATACTTTAAATTTTAATTTTTGCTCTAACTCATCTAATAAGTCAAAAGCATCTTTACCTTCTCTGTCTAACTTGTTTATAAAAACTATAATTGGAATTTCTCGCATTCTACATACTTCGACTAGTTTTTCAGTTTGTTCCTCTACTCCTTTAGCTACATCTATAACTACAATCACACTATCTACTGCAGTTAATGTTCTAAAGGTGTCTTCAGCAAAGTCTTTATGCCCTGGTGTATCTAATATGTTTATTTTTTTTTCTTTGTAATTGAATGCTAAAACAGAAGTGGACACAGAAATTCCTCTTTGTCTTTCAATTTCCATAAAATCACTTGTAGCAGCTTTTTTTATTTTATGAGATTTTACAGCTCCAGCTTCTTGAATAGCACCTCCAAATAACAATAACTTTTCAGTTAAAGTCGTTTTTCCAGCATCTGGATGTGATATAATTCCAAAAGTTCTTCTTTTGTTAATTTCTTCTTGAAAGCCCATTGTTTAATAAATATCAAAAATAGTATTGTTTTTTTAAATATCTAATCTTAAATATTCCAAATTTTGTAACTTTAAAAAATGATAAATGAAATGGTTATTCTTGTAAATGAAAAAGATCAGCAAATAGGTTTGATGGAAAAAATTGAAGCTCATGAAAAAGGTTTATTACATAGAGCATTTTCTATTTTTATTTTAAATGATGCCAATGAATTATTATTACAAAAAAGAGCTTTAAGTAAATACCATTCACCTGGATTATGGACTAATACTTGTTGTAGTCATCCTAGGGATAATGAAAACATTATAAACGCTGGAAATAGACGTTTAATAGAAGAAATGGGATTTAAGACCGAATTAAAACCATTCTTATCTTTTGTATATAAAGCTAAATTTGAAAATGGTTTAACTGAACATGAATTTGACCATGTTCTAATTGGCAAGTATAACCAGGAACCTTTTATAGATATTGATGAGGTATGCGATTGGAAGTGGGTTGATTTAGAGAGTTTGTCTTTAGATATTATTAATAATTCAGAAAACTATACAGTATGGTTCAAAATCATATTTAAAACATATTACAATAAAATTAAATTAAATGAAAGTAACAGTTAGTAGAAAAGCTCATTTTAATGCGGCACATAGGTTATTTGTTAAAAGTTGGAGTGATGAGCAAAATTTTAAAGTTTTCGGAAAATGTAGTAATCCTAATTTTCATGGTCATAATTATGAAATAATTGTTAATGTAAAAGGAGATGTAGATCCAATAACAGGAATGGTAATTGATCTTAAATATCTTAAAAATATAATTAAAGAAGATGTTGAGGATTTGTTAGATCATAAAAATTTAAATATTGAAATAAAGTATTTCGATGAGGTAGTACCTACTGCTGAAAATATTTGTATTTTTATATGGAATATTTTGAGAAATAAAATTGATAGTGATAAAGATATTTCTATAACACTATATGAGACAACTAGAAACTATGTTAAATATTCTGGAAATTAAATTATAATTATGGCAAGCGTAAAAAACCTAAAAAAAGACTTAAATAATATTGTTGGAGAGATTATCCAAAATATTAATTTATGGGAGTTAGAAAATTCTGACAAAGATTTAACTAAAAGTGAGAAATTAGTTGATCAATGTTTCTCTGCTTTTGATGAAATAATTAAAAAAATTCATCTAAAAGATGTGAAAAATAAAAAAGAACACTTTAAAGCTGTGAGTTTAGATTTAACTCAAAAAACTTCAGAGTTAGTTGCTGCCTTCAATAAGTTATAATCTTATTTAGACTCTATAAGTTCGTTCAATATTTTTCCGTATTTAGAATTTAAAACCTCATTGCTTAATGAAGATTTTATAGTGTCTAAAAGTATTTTTTCTGAATTATAGAATTCAGTTAATGCGATGTAGGGAGCAACATGATAATCTCCATTAGTTACTGCGAAATTTAAACTATACATGTATTGCCTTTTATTTAAACTTTCTATTTTAGCTTGAATAATAGAAACACTGTCTTTGTTTTTAGAATTGTCAAATGAAAGTTTTATTAAATCTAATTTATTGTTATTGAATTTTTTAATTATACTTAAATATTTTCTGTAAATAGAGTCATTAGACGATCCAGAGATTTCAAAATCTGTATTAAACCTCTTTAAATTAGTAACTATTTTAATCTCTCCTTTTTCAGCAAAAAAAGCTATTTTATTATCTTTTCCTGAAATACCTAAATCAATATAGAAGATTTCAGGTGATTCTATTTTTGATTTTAGAATAATTAGATTTTTACTATCTACAAAAACAGAATCTAGATTTACAAGTGTAGAGTCTTTGATTTTTTGCAAATAAACTTTACCTTTTTTAAAACCATCTATTTGAATATTGACGTTTATTAGATTTTTATCATTTTCACACCCCAATATTATGAGGAGGATAAAAAGTAGTTTAAATTTCATAAATGTAAATATGGTAAAATTTATTTTACTTTAAAAGTATAGCCATGTGAATTTATTTTTTGAGAAGGCTTATGTTTTTCCAAGCCCAATAAATTAATCCAAATTGAAAAATGACTCTAATTATTAAAAGATATGTTGCGATCCCTAAACTATTTTCAGGAATTAACATGTTCAAATGAACTGACATAAAAAGAATTAATAGTCCTAGTTATTCCCCACAAAGAATACTCTCTAACTCTATTAATAAGAACCCCAATTCCAAAAATAAATTCTAAAACACCACTAATTATAATTAATTCTAAATGAAAAGAAAAAAAATCTGGCATTATTGGCAAATAAGAGTCAGGGTTATATAAATGCAGTACCCCACTTAATAAATAGAGAAAACTTAATAAGTATAAATTCAATTTTTGAATCATTTTTTATTTTATTAAATCAATACTTCTTTTTATAAATGAGGTAAGTTCTTCTCCTTTTAATAAATTTTGAGATAACCTAGCTAAATCTAAAGATTGCTTAATTAGTCTTTCTTTTTTGTCTTTGCTTTTTGAATTTAATATTTCAGTGCAAATAGTATTATTTACATTTATAATTAAATTATACATTTCTGGCATATTGCCGAACATACTATTTCCACCGCTTTGTTGCATCTCTTTCATTCTTCTCATAAATTCAGGATGTGTAATTATAAATGGAGCTGCAGTACTGTCCATAGCTTCTAGTTGAACAGTGTACTTTTCTTTAGGCACAACACTTTCGACAATTGTTTTTAATTTTTCTTTTTCTTTTTCATCAAGTTTTGATACTTCTTCATTTTCTTTTTTAATAAGCTTATCAATAACATCAGCGTCAACTCTAGAAAAATTTAATTTTTTATTACTAGTTTCGATTTTTTGAATCAGATGACTAATTATTGGAGAGTCAAGTAAAAGTATTTCGTAACCTTTTTCTTTTGCTGCTTCTATATAAGAATGCTGTTCATTTTTATTAGAAGCATAGAGAATGATTAAATTCCCATCTTTATCTGTCTGATTTTTAGAAACTTTTGCTTTTAATTCTTCAAAAGTAAAATAAGTTTCATTTACGGTTGGGTATAAAGCGAATTTTTGAGCTTTATCAAAAAACTTCTCTTCACTAAGCATTCCGTATTCAATGATAACTTTAATATCATTCCATTTTTTTTCAAAACCTGCTCTATCTTTTGTAAAAAGAGAATTCAATTTATCGGCAACTTTTCTAGTTATATAGTTGCTTATTTTTTTTACCGCACCATCAGCTTGTAAGTAACTTCTTGAAACGTTTAGCGGAATGTCTGGGGAGTCTATTACTCCTCTAAGCAATGTTAAAAATTCAGGTACAATTCCTTCAACATTGTCGGTTACAAACACTTGATTTTGATAAAGTTGTATCTTATCTTTTTGAACGTTAATGTCATTTGAAATTTTTGGAAAGTATAAAATTCCAGTTAGATTAAATGGGTAATCTACATTTAAATGAATATTAAATAATGGTTCTTCAAATTGCATTGGATATAATTCTCTGTAAAAATCTTTGTAAGATTCTTCATTAAGATCTGAGGGAGATTTTGTCCAAGCTGGATTAGGGTTGTTAATTATGTTGTCTACAGTTTCTTTAACTTCTTTTTCTTTATCTCCTTTTCCAACTTTATTAGTTATTTCTTTAGTTCCAAACTTGATAGGAACAGGCATGAATTTGTTGTATTTATTAAGTAAGGTGTTGATTCTAGCCTCTTCTAAAAATTCTTTTGAGTCTTTACTTATGTGTAAAATTATTTCTGTTCCTCTTTCTTTTTTATCACTTTTTACAAGTGAATATTCAGGTGATCCATCGCAAACCCAGTGAGCTGCAGGTTCCTTTTTATATGATTTAGTGATTATCTCTACTTTTTCAGCAACCATAAATGCTGAATAAAATCCAAGTCCGAAGTGTCCGATTATTCCGCTATCTTTTGCGCTATCTTTGTATTTTTCTAAAAACTCTTCAGCACCAGAAAAAGCAACTTGGTTTATATATTTTTTAACTTCATCCATTGACATCCCAATTCCTTGGTCAGTTAAATGAATTTTCTTTCCTTTTTTATCTATCTTAATTTCAATAATTGGATCACCAATTTTTATTTTATTTTCACCAATACTACTTAAGTGTTTAAGTTTTAAAGTTGCATCCGTTGCATTAGAAAGAAGTTCTCTTAAGAATATCTCATGATCACTGTAAAGAAATTTTTTAATTAGAGGAAATATATTTTCTACTGAAACATTAATTTTACCTTTAGCCATAATTTTAATTTTATATGATTAAATCAAACTGTATACCAAACCATTAGAAGTGACAAATTGACATTAATCGACAATTAATAAATACTATTTTCTATATTTAAGATTGAATCTCAACTTATAATTATGTATAATTCGAAAATTACTGGTCTTGGTTATTATGTTCCTGAAAATATTGTAACAAATAATGACTTATCTAGTATAATGGATACATCAGATGAATGGATCCAGGATAGAACAGGGATTAAAGAAAGGCGCTGGATTGATCCAAAAACAGATGACACTACTTCGACTATGGCTGTAAAAGCTTCAAAAATAGCAATAGATAGATCTGGCTTGGAAAAAAAAGATATTGATTTTATTATTTTTGCAACACTAAGTCCAGACATGTATTTTCCAGGTGGTGGAGTTCAAGTTCAAGACATGTTAAATATGTCAACAATTGGTGCTTTAGATGTTAGAAATCAGTGTTCTGGTTTTATTTATGCTATGTCTGTTGCAGATCAGTTTATAAAAACTGGAATGTATAAAAATATTTTAGTGATTGGTGCTGAAAACCATTCAGGAGCTTTAGATAAGTCTACAAGAGGAAGAGGAGTTTCTGTTATTTTTGGCGATGGCGCAGGAGCAGCTATTTTATCTAGAAGTGAAGTAAAAGGAAAGGGAATTTTATCTTCTCATCTTCATTCCGAAGGGAAACACGCTAGAGAATTGATGATGGATGGACCTAGCACAGTAAGATGGGTTCCTGAAATATTAGCAGAAAATGATTCAGAAGATCAATCATATTATCCGTATATGAATGGACAATTAGTTTTTAAAAATGCAATTACACGTTTCTCAGAAGTAATAATGGAAGGTTTAGATTTGAATAATTTACAAAAGGAAGATATTGATATGTTAATTCCACATCAAGCTAATTTACGTATCGCACAATTTATACAAAAGAGATTTAAATTATCTGATGACAAAGTGTATAACAATATTATGAAGTATGGTAATACTACAGCTGCTTCTGTAATAATAGCCCTTACAGAGGCTTGGGAGCAAGGTAAAATAAAAGAAAATGATTTGGTTGTTCTTGCAGCTTTTGGCAGTGGATTTACCTGGGGATCTGTTATTATAAGATGGTAAAAAAAACTTTAGTATTGGGAGTCTCTTCAAACCCTGATCGTTATTCAAATATGGCCGTAAGAAGACTAGCTTCAAATGAGTTTGAAGTAATAGCTATTGGATTAAAGCATGGTAAAATTAATGAAATAAATATTGAGAATAAGTTAATCGAATTTAAAGATGTTCATACTGTTACTTTATATTTAAATCAAAAAAGACAGAAAGAGTATTATAGTTACATAATTTCTTTAAAACCTAAAAGAGTAATTTTTAATCCAGGAACTGAAAACAGTGAATTTTACAAATTACTAGAAAAAGAATCGATAGGTTATATGGAGGCCTGTACTTTAGTGTTACTTTCTACGAATCAGTATTAAACCAAAAAATGTAATTAAACCGTTAATCGGAAGAAGCTCGTAGCCAATTTTGTAACCTCCTAAAAAATCAGAATCTATATTTTTAATACCCAAAACAATTAAGACTGAAAATAAAGCTACTGCCCAAACATATTGATCTTTAACTTTATAATTAGTAAATATTCCAAATGCAAATAAACCTAATAATGGTCCGTAAGTATATCCTGCAACCGTTAATAAACCATCTATTACATTAGTGTTTAAATATTTTTTAAATATTATTACAACTATAATAAGAACAAAACTCATTACTATATGTGTTTTTTTTCTAATGCTATTTTGAATTTTTTTACTTTTATTTTCTAGATTTAAAAAATCTACACAAAAAGATGTTGTTAAAGATGTTAATGCGCTGTCTGCACTACTGTAAGCCGCAGCAATTAAACCTAATAAGAAAGTAATCCCTATACCAATTCCTAAATCACTATTTAAAGCAATTTGAGGAAAAAGCAAATCACTATTAGGAACTCCATTAAGTAAAGGGATTTCTATATTATTTTCTTTAGCATAAATGAACAAAAGAGCTCCTAGAAGCATGAATAGAAATGTTACCACAACTAAAACAAAGCTAAATACTATCATATTTTTTTGAGCGTCTTTTAATGATCTACAAGTAAGGTTTTTTTGCATCATGTCCTGATCCAAACCAGTCATGCAGATTGTTATAAACATTCCCCCTATAAAAGATTTTATAAAATGATTTCTATCTAGAAAACTTTCATTTACTATTATTTTATTGTAGTCTTGAATTTCCACTGATTTTATAAATTCAATAAAAGTCCATTCAAGGTTTGAGTTAATTAAATAAATAGATAACAAAACAGAAATAAGCATAAAAGCTGTTTGCAGAGTATCAGTCCAAACGATAGTATTAATACCTCCTCTAAAAGTGTATACCCAAATTAATAGTATTGAAATAATGACAGTAATTTCAAATGGTATGCCTAAAGAATCAAAAACAAACTGCTGTAACACTATAGCTACTAGATATAATCTAAATGAGGCTCCTAATATTCTAGAAATAAAAAAGAAAAAGGCTCCAGTTTTGTGACTTGTTTGACCAAATCTTTCATTTAGATACTCGTAGATTGATGTAAGGTTGAGCTTGTAATATATTGGCAATAAAACAATAGCAACAATAAAATAACCCAGCAAGTAGCCTAGCACAACTTGAAAATAAGTGAATTGCATCTCTCCAATATCTCCTGGAACTGAAATGAATGTTATTCCTGAAAGCGAAGCACCAACCATCCCAAATGCCACTAAATACCATGGAGATTCTTTATTTGCAGAAAAAAAAGTTGAATTATCTCCGTTACCTTTGGTTAAATACGAAATTACAAATAAGCCAATAAAATAGGCGGCAATAATTAAAAGTATGACAGATGATTCCATTATAAATTCGTCTTTTTCAAATATACAAATTTATGGTTCTTACAAAATCTAGTAGTATATTTAAAAAATGAATTTTCCCTCTAAATTACTTGAAAATGCAGTGAACGAAATGTCACAATTACCTGGTATTGGTAAAAGAACTGCCTTGAGACTTGTTTTGTTTTTATTGAACCAACCAAAAGCTAAAACAAAAGAATTGTCAGATTCATTATTGGAATTAGTAGAAAGAGTCATTTTATGTAAAAATTGTCACAATATTTCAGATTTTGAAACTTGTGAAATATGTTCGAATCCAAAAAGAGAAAAATCATTAATTTGTGTAGTTGAAGATATTAGAGATGTAATGGCTATTGAAAATACAGGTCAATTTAATGGGGTTTATCATGTTTTAGGAGGTAAAATATCTCCAATTGAAGGAATTGGTCCTAATCAATTAAATATTGATTCTCTAATTGAAAAGGTAAAAAATTCTGAAATTTCCGAACTAATTTTTGCCTTAAGCGCAACTATGGAAGGTGATACTACCAATTTCTATATTTATAAACTATTAGACGATTGTAAAATTAATATAACTACAATTGCTAGAGGCATTTCTGTTGGCAACGAATTAGAATACACTGATGAAGTTACTCTAGGAAGAAGCATAATTAAGAGAATTCCTTTTGAAAATTCAATGAAAAATGTCACTTGAGAATTTCTTTATTAGTTAATTAAAATTAAACCAATAATATTTTAATATTTTTGTATTAAAATTAAAATTAAATCAATGGCTAAATTCGAACTTCTAATGCCGAAAATGGGAGAAAGTGTGGATGAAGCTACTATTATTAATTGGTTAAAAAATGTTGGAGATAAAATTAACGAAGATGATTTAATCGTAGAAATCGCAACTGATAAAGTTGATTCTGAGGTTCCTAGTGAAGTTTCTGGAATTCTTTTGGAAAAATTATGTAAAATTAATGATGTTATACAGGTTGGAGAGCCTATAGCTATAATTGAGACTAAAGGAGATGATAGTTTAGGACTTGACAAGAAGCCAAAAGAATCAAAAATTATTCAAGAACCTATTGAAGTTTTTCAGACGGACGATTTAACTGAAAAAGTAAAAAATATCATTGATTTTGATAAGAATTCAAATGACAAAAAAATCTATTCTCCTTTAGTGAAGAGTATTTCAAAAAAAGAAGGAATTAGTGAATTAGAATTAGGAAAAATTGTAGGAAGTGGAAAAGAAGGTAGGTTAACTAAAAATGATTTATTAGAATATATTTCAAAACATAAATCCAATTCAGACAGTTTTAAAGAAACTTCATCAAATACTGATTTTTCAGTTGATAATTATGAAATAAAGGAAATGAGTCGAATGGAAAAGCTTATTTCTGATCATATGATAAGTAGTAAAGATAAATCAGTTCATGTTCAATCTTTTATTGAAGCTGATATTACTAATTTATGGGAATGGCGAGAAAATAATAAAGAAAAATTTCAAAAGAAAGAAGGTGAAAAAATAACGTTTACTCCAATTTTCATAATGTTAGTTGCAAAAGCTTTAAGAGAGTTTCCTTTATTAAATGTTAGCGTTGACAAATATAATATTATAAAGAAAAAAAATATTAATATCGGAATGGCTACAGCTTTAAATGATGGAAATTTAATTGTTCCGGTTATAAAAAATGCTGATCAACTTAGCTTGTTAGGACTTGCAAAAAAAGTAAATGACTTAGCTTACAGAGCTAGAGTTGGACAACTTGAGCCGGATGAAGTACAGGGAGGAACTTATACAATAAGTAATATTGGGGTATTTGACACTTTGATGGGCACACCAATTATTAATCAACCTCAGGTAGGTATCCTAGCTTTTGGAGCCATAATAAAAAAACCATCAGTGATAGAAACGGACAAGGGTGATTTTATAGGAATAAGACACAAAATTATTCTTTCGCATAGTTTTGACCACAGAGTAGTCAATGGAGCTAGAGGAGGACTTTTTATAAAAAGAATTAAAGATTTAATTGAAAATTGGGAAACTGATTTGACTGTCTAATTTTTCAAATTCTAATTAATTTAAACTTTGATTAAATGAATCTTAAAATTACTAAACCGATATGTTTTTTTGATTTAGAAACTACTGGAGTTAATGTTTCGAAAGATAGAATAGTTGAAATTTCTATTTTAAAAGTTTTTCCAAATGGAAATAAAGAATCAAAAACTTGGCTTGTAAACCCCGAAATTCGAATTCCCACTGAAGCCTCAAATATTCATGGAATTACCAACGATAAAATTAAAAATGAACCTAATTTTAAATTTATTGCACCTGATGTAGTTTCTATGATTCACAATTGTGATTTAGCTGGTTTCAATTCAAATAGGTTCGATATTCCATTGTTAGCTGAAGAACTTTTGAGATCTGAAATGGATTTTAGTTTAGACAATATTTTAACTATAGATGCGCAAGTTATTTTTCATAAAATGGAAGAGAGAACTTTAGGAGCTGCATACAAGTTTTACTGTGGTAAATCTCTTGAAAATGCTCACTCTTCAAAAGCTGACACACTTGCAACTTTTGAAGTTTTAGAATCACAAATTGAAAAATATGATGAACTACAAAATGATGTAAATTTTTTGTCAGATTTCTCTAAAAGAGGAAAAAATGTAGATCCAGCCGGATTTTTAAACTTTAACGAAGATGATCTTCCTTGTTTCTCTTTTGGAAAACATAAAGGAAAAACCGTTGATTATATTTTGGAAAATGAACCTGGGTATTTTGGATGGATACTTAATGCTGATTTTCCAATGTATACTAAGAAAGTGCTTACTCAGTTAAGATTAAGTAAGCTGAATAATAAATTATAGACATGAAAATAATTTGTATTGGAAGAAATTATGATGATCATATTGATGAATTAAAAAATAAAAGACCAAACTCTCCAGTTGTTTTTTTAAAACCAGAAACCGCAGTTATTTTAAAAAAACATCCTTTTTTTATACCAGATTACTCAAATGAAATTCATTATGAAGTGGAAGTTTTAATTAAAATTAAAAAACTTGGAAAATCGATTGATTCTAAATTTTCTCATACATATTATGATGAAATTGGATTAGGAATAGATTTTACCGCTAGAGATTTGCAATCTGAATTAAAAAAAAATGGTCTTCCATGGGAAAAATCAAAAGCATTTGATGGTTCAGCTTTAATTGGTAAATGGGTTAATAAAAATGAATTTCCTGATTTGAATAATTTAAAGTTTTCGTTAAATAAAAATGGAAAAATCGTGCAGTCTGGTAATACTTTTAATATGTTATGGAATATTGATGAACTGATTTCTGAAATTTCTAAATTTTTTACTTTAAAGATTGGTGATGTGATTTTCACTGGGACTCCATCAGGAGTGGGTAAGGTCAATGAAAATGATTTATTTGAAGGATTTATTAACGAAAAACAATTTTTTTCAATTAAATCAAAGTAATGAAAGCTAAGATTATAACAATTGGTGATGAAATTTTGATTGGTCAAATTGTTGATACAAATTCTGCTTTTATTTCAAATGAACTTATCAATATTGGAATTGAAGTAACGGAAATCTTAACAATTGGAGATTCAAAAATTGATATTATTAGTTCATTAAAAAATTCTCAAAACAAGTTTGATATAGTAATTTTAACTGGAGGATTGGGGCCAACTAACGATGATATAACTAAAGATTCTTTTTGCGATTTTTTCAAAGATAAATTAGTTTTAAATAAAGAAGTTTTAATTCATATAGAAATGCTTTTTAAGAACTTTAAAGACAACCCTATCACTGATTTAAACAGAGCTCAAGCTTACTTGCCATCTAGAGCTAAGCTAATTCCAAATGATTTTGGAACTGCAGCCGGAATGATGGTTCAAAACTCAAATACTTTATACGTTTCTTTGCCGGGTGTTCCTTTTGAAATGAAGTCAATGATTTCATCATATTTAATACCTGTAATCAAAAAACAATTTAAACGCCCAGTTATTTTAAATAAAACTTTACTTACTTACGGTCTGGGTGAAAGTACTATTGCTAATAAATTAATAGAATTTGAATCGAGTTTGCCTTCTAATTTTAAATTAGCATACCTACCTAATTTAGGTCGTGTAAGGTTAAGGCTTTCGTCGAAAGGAGATGACATAAAATCTTTAGAAAAAACGATGGATGGTCTTGTAGTTGAACTGTATAGAGTTTTAGGTAAGACTATTATTGGTTTCGAATTTTCAAACGCTATAGAAAAAGAAATTGGAAAAAAACTAATTCAATTTAAGAAGACTGTTTCAATTGCTGAAAGTTTAACAGGAGGCTTGATTTCATCTAGATTAACTTCAATTCCAGGTTCATCAAATTATTTTAAAGGATCTATAGTGGCTTATGACACTTTAGTAAAAGAAAATGTTTTAAAAGTTAATAAGAATACAATTTTAAAATATTCAGTTGTTAGCTCTGAAGTTGCTAAAGAAATGGCATTAGGAGTTAAAAAAATATTCAATACAGATTATGCTATTGCAACAACAGGTAATGCTGGTCCTTCAAAAGGAGATTCAGATCAACCAATTGGACAAGTTTTTATTGCTATATCTACACCAACAACCTTAAAATCATTTGAATTTAACTTTGGAAAGAATCGTGAAAAAAATATTAATAAATCTGTAAATAAAGCTCTTGAACTATTTTTTTCAAAATTATTAACTAGCTAATAAAAAATTTGGCAATACTCTAAAAAAGTTGTTAATTTGCACCCTGTTTAAAAAGACTTAATTATGTCAAAAGTTTGTGAAATATCTGGAAAAAAAGTTTTAGTTGGAAACAATGTTTCTAAAGCTATGAACAAAACCAAAAGAAGATTTGAACCAAATCTTATTAAAAAAAGATTTTTTATCCCTGAAGAAGATAAGTGGATTACACTTAAAGTTTCTACGTCAGTTCTTAAAACTATCAATAAAAAAGGCATTTCAGCAGTTTTAAAACAATCTAAAATAAATAAACTTTAATCTTAAATAATATGGCTAAGAAAGGAAATAGAGTTCAGGTTATTTTAGAGTGCACAGAACATAAAAATTCTGGTTTATCTGGTACTTCTAGATATATTACAACTAAAAATAAAAAAAACACACCTGATAGATTAGAAATTAAAAAATTTAATCCAATCATGAAAAAAAACACTATTCATAAGGAAATTAAATAATTTTAGTTATGGCAAAAAAGACAGTAGCAACACTTCAAACTTCATCAAAAAGATTATCCAAAGCTATTAAAATGATTAAAAGCCCTAAGTCAGGTGCATATGTTTATGTAGAATCAATCATGGATCCAGAATTGGTTAATGATTGGTTGTCAAAAAAATAATAAAATATTTAGAATATATTTAAAAGTCACCTTTGAGTGACTTTTTTTGTTTTCATATATTTGAATTAAGATTTTAATATGAATTTTTTTAATAAATTTTTTTCAAAAAAGAAAAAAATCAGTAACCAACAGTTAACTGAACAAAACTCACTTACTGATGATTCACTAAAAAAATCAATTCCTAAGGAAATTCCCAAAAAAATTTTTAAAGAATCAATTATTGAAGATAAATCTTTTGATGTTAAAGATAAAACAGTTGATGATAAACTAGATCAAGCTCTTTCAAACTCCGATAATATTTTTACTAATAAAACAAAAAAAGAATCTTTAAACAAAGGATTAAAGATAAGTAATCAATCTTTTTTTAATAAAATTTCTAAAGCTATTCTCGGTAAGAGCAAAGTTGATGATGAAGTTTTAGATGAGTTGGAAGAAATATTAATTTCATCTGATGTAGGGGTGAAAACAACTATAAAAATCATAGATAGAATTGAAGGTAGAGTTGCTAAAGAAAAATATGTTAATGCTGATGAATTAGATATGATTTTAAAAGAAGAGATTATATCCATGATTAGTGATGATGAAGAAAATATTGATGATTTTATCATTAATAAAAATAATATCCCTCATGTAATTTTGATTGTTGGTGTTAATGGAGCTGGTAAAACAACTTCCATAGGTAAAATGGCTAATTATTATAAGTCTTTAGGTCTTAAAGTTGTAATTGGAGCCGCAGATACTTTTAGAGCAGCTGCTATAGAACAGCTTGAAGTATGGGCTGATAGAGTTAAAGTTGACTTGATAAAACAAGAAATGGGTAGTGATCCTGCTTCTGTTGCATTTGACACTTTAGAATCAGCAATTAAAAAAAATGCTGATGTAGTTTTAATTGATACAGCAGGAAGACTGCATAATAAAGTTAACTTAATGAATGAATTAAGTAAAATTAAAAGAGTTTTAAAAAAGAAAGTATTTGATGCTCCAAACGAGGTGATACTTGTAATTGATGGCTCAACAGGGCAAAATGCTTTTGAACAAGCTAAACAATTTACTAAGGTTACAGAGATAACTTCTTTGATAGTTACTAAACTAGATGGTACCGCTAAAGGTGGAGTTGTTTTAGGAATTTCAGATCAATTTAAAATTCCAATTAAATTCATTGGAGTTGGAGAAAAAATTGAAGATTTACAAATATTCGATAAAAAAGAATTTGTAGATTCTTTTTTTAAAAAATCATAAAATAATATTAATGAGAGTAAAGTATTCTAATAAAAATAAAATCAATGTAGTGACTCTTGGTTGTTCAAAAAACATTTATGACTCAGAAGTTTTAATGGGTCAATTAAAAGCTAATAATAAAGAGGTAGTTCATGAAGGAGAAGGGAATATAGTAGTTATAAATACTTGTGGTTTTATTGACAATGCTAAACAAGAATCTATAGATACTATTTTAGAGTACTCGGAAAAAAAAGAAAAAGGAAAGATAGATAAACTCTTTGTTACTGGATGTTTAAGCGAGAGATACAAGTCGGATTTGGAAAAGGAAATTCCTAATGTTGATCAATATTTTGGGACTACTGATTTGCCTAAATTGTTGAAAGCTTTAAAAGCAGATTATAAACATGAACTCGTTGGGGAAAGATTAATAACTACTCCAAAAAATTATGCTTATTTAAAAATTTCTGAAGGGTGTGACCGACCTTGTTCTTTTTGTGCAATTCCCCTAATGAGAGGAAAACATAAATCAAAATCTATTGAAGAGATTGTCGTTGAAGCAACTAAACTGGCTAATAAAGGTGTTAAGGAAGTCATTCTTATTGCTCAGGATTTAACTTATTATGGACTTGATTTATACAAAAAAAGAGAGCTAGGGCTATTATTAAAGTCATTAGTTAAGATTGAAGGAATCGAATGGATAAGGCTTCATTATGCTTTTCCTGCTGGATTCCCCATGGATGTTCTTAAAGTTATAAAAGATGAGCCTAAAATTTGCAACTATATAGATATCCCTCTTCAGCATATTTCAGACGGTTTATTAAAATCTATGAGACGAGGTTCTAATAAGCTAAAAATCAATGAATTGATAAACAACATGAGATTTGAGGTGCCTGAAATAGCAATTAGAACTACTTTAATTGTAGGTTACCCAGGAGAGACAGAAGAAAATTTCGATGAATTAAAAAAATGGGTTTCTGAAGTTAAATTTGATAGACTAGGTTGTTTCACATATAGTCACGAGGAAAATACACATGCTTATAATTTAATTGATGATGTTCCAAAAGAAGTAAAAGATGCGAGGCTAGCTGAAATCATGGATATTCAGTCAACTATATCTTTTGATTTAAATCAAGAAAAAATTGGAAAAACTTTTAAATGTTCAATAGATAGAAAAGAAGGTACTTATTTTGTTGGAAGAAGTGAATTTGATTCTCCAGATGTTGATAATGAAGTTTTAATAGATGCATCTAAATATTATTTGAAAATAGGCGATTTTTCAAATATTAAAATAATTAGCGCTACCGAATTCGATCTTTATGGAATTCCTTGCTAATGGTTTAAGGAATAATAGATCAAATGATTGTGTATATTAATAAAAATAATTTAGTTGAAATTAATTGATCCAAATATAACCGGGCATTTGCCATTACTGACTCTTAGTTATTTTAATAATAAAAAAGAGCTTAATTCTTTCTATAATAGATCAAATGAATTAAAAAATTATAGAGATCAAATCGAGGAAAAACATAAAAATTTCAATAATAAATCTAGAAATATATTATCACAAGTATTAATTGAACAATACCAGTCAATTTCAGACAATAATGTTCAATTAAGTTTAATTGATGACTTGTCTAAGTCAAATACATTCACTGTGACAACTGGCCATCAACTTAATTTATTTACAGGACCATTATATTTTTTTTATAAAATTATAGATACTATAAAAATTTGTGAAGATTTAAGATCTAAATTTCCAAAAAATAATTTTATTCCAATCTATTGGATGGCATCTGAAGATCATGATTTCGAGGAAATTAATTTTTTTAAAACTGCTAAGAAACAATTTAATTGGAAAGTTAAAACTAAGGGGAAAGTAGGGGATTTAAATACAGAAAAACTATCTGAAGTTTTTCAGGAAATGTCTAATTTTTTTGATAAAGAAAATATAAATGTTCAAAAAATGATTTCATTTTTTGAATCTTCGTATTTAAAAAATAAAAATTTATCTACTGCCACTTTACATCTAGTTCATAAAATTTTTGGAAAACATGGACTTGTAATTTTAAATCCAGATAATAAGAATCTAAAAAAATTAATGATTGATGTTTTTATTGATGAAATAAAAGAAAGTACTTGTTTTGATGTTGTGTCAAAAACAAATGCGAGATTAACAGAATTTTTTAAAGGTAAAATTAAGCCACTAGTCAACCCAAGATCAATAAATTTATTTTATATTAAAAACAACCTTCGTTCAAGAATTGAAAAAAATGATTTGGTTTATAACGTTTTAGAGTCTGAAATTTCATTTACTCAAGATGAAATAATTAATGAAATCAGAAATTATCCTGAAAGATTTTCTCCTAATGTACTTATTAGGCCTCTTTATCAAGAAACTATTCTTCCTAACTTAGCTTATGTCGGCGGTGGAAGTGAAATAGCTTACTGGTTGCAGCTAAAAGAATATTTTGATAAAAAAAACACAACTTTTCCTGTATTATCAATTAGAAGCTCTGTTCTTCTGATTAATAAAAAACATTCAAATAGTTTAAAAAAAATGAATTTGAATATTGAACATTTTTTTAAAAAAAATGAAAATTTACTAAAATTTTACACAAATAAATTTTCTAAAAATAAAATTGATTTCACTACTCTAAAAACTACTCTTAGTGATAATTTTAAACAATTATATGAAGTGGTAAAGCTTACAGATTTTTCATTTACTGGATCAGTTAATGCTCAGGAAAAAAAACAGAAAAATGGACTTGACAATTTAGAGATTAGGTTGCTTAAAGCAGAAAAGAAAAAAAATAAAGAAAAATTAGATAAAATAATTTCTATTAAAAGAGAACTATTTCCGTATAATTCATTTCAAGAAAGAGAGATTAACTTTTCAGAATTTTTTCAATATTACGGAGATGAATTTATAGATTTAATTATGAAAAATACAAACCCTTTCGACCCGAGTTTTGTAGTTATTGAATTGTAAACAATTTATTATCTCGTAGTATTTTTATTTGTATTAATAGTATTTTTGAATATGGAAGAAAAAGTTTTAATAATTGATTTTGGTTCTCAATACACTCAACTAATTGCTAGAAGAGTTAGGGAATTGTTTATATATTGTGAAATTCATCCATATAACAACCTTAAAGTGGATTTAAATTCATTTAAAGCTGTTATTCTTTCTGGCTCTCCTTTTTCAGTTAGGTCTGAAGACGCATTACATTTTGACTTGTCTAAGATAAAAGGAGTTAAACCACTTTTAGGAGTTTGTTATGGTGCTCAGTATATTGCTCACTTTAACGGAGGAAAAGTAATTGCTTCTAATAAAAGAGAATATGGGAGAGCTAATCTTTCTGAAATTGATAACACAGACCCTCTTTTTAAAGGGTTAAAAACTGGAACCCAAGTTTGGATGAGTCACAGTGATACCATTGAAGACCTTCCTTTAAATGCTAAATGTATTGCTAGCACTAATGATGTAAAAAATGCTTCGTTTTCAATTATTGATGAGTTGGTTTATGGTATTCAATTTCATCCAGAAGTATATCATTCTGTTGATGGGAAACAAATATTAAAAAACTTTTTAATTAATATTTCTAATATTAAACCAAATTGGACACCTGATTTATTTTCAACTAAGACTATTTTACAAATAAAGAAAACAGTTGGCAGTGATAAGGTTATTTTAGGCTTGTCAGGAGGTGTTGATTCAACTGTTGCAGCTGTTCTTTTGCACAAAGCAATTGGCAGTAATTTGCATTGTATTTTTGTAAATAATGGTCTTCTAAGAAAAAATGAGTTTCAAAGTGTTCTAAATCAATACGAAGGAATGGGTTTAAATGTAAAGGGTGTTAACGAATCAAAATATTTTATTGATTTACTTTTAAATGTTAAGGATCCTGAAGAAAAAAGAAAAGTTATAGGTAAGGCTTTTATTGATGTTTTTGACAAAGAAGCGAAATTGATAAATGGAGCTAAATGGTTAGCTCAGGGCACAATTTATCCTGATGTGATTGAGTCAATTTCTGTAAAAGGCCCCTCTGCTACTATAAAATCACATCATAATGTTGGAGGTTTACCTGACTTTATGAAATTATCAGTCATAGAACCTCTGAAAATGTTGTTTAAAGATGAAGTCAGAAGAGTTGGTGCTAGTTTAAAAATAGACCATAATCTTTTAAAAAGACATCCATTTCCAGGTCCAGGTTTAGCTATTAGGATATTGGGAGATGTAACTACTGAAAAAATTAAAATTTTACAAGAAGTAGATGCTATTTTTATTGATGGTTTAAAAAATCATGGACTATATGATAAGGTTTGGCAAGCAGGAGCCATACTTCTCTCGGTTAAAAGCGTGGGTGTTATGGGTGATGAGAGAACATATGAAGAATGTGTAGCTCTAAGGGCAGTAGAGTCAACAGACGGAATGACAGCAGACTGGGTTAACCTTCCTTATGAATTTCTTCAAGAAATATCTAATAAAATAATTAACAACGTTAAGGGTGTAAATAGAGTTGTATATGATATAAGCTCAAAGCCTCCAGCAACAATTGAATGGGAATAATGAATTTTTTTAGAAGTTTAATTTTATTTTTTTTATGTTCTTTTTTTAGTTTTTCTCAAGAAAATTCTAAAAAAATCAACAAAGAATATACTATTGAAATTATTAAACATAAAGTAAAAAAAAAACAAACCCTTTACACTATTTCTAAATTATATAATGTTCAAATAGATGATATAATAAAATATAATAATCAAATTAAAGGATTTAATATATCTAGAAAAATGGAACTTAGTATTCCAATTAAAAAAGATATAATATCAAAAAAAGAATTTTCAAAAATCATTATAGATTCACTTCAAAGTGATTTTAAAGAATTAAAAGATTTTAAAATTAATTTATTAGAAAGTACTCTTAAACATAAAAGTATAAAGTTTGTTTTATTGTCTCCTTTTAATTTAGATAACATTGAAATTGACTCAATTGAAAATGCTAAAAATTATTTAAAAAACTTGAACTTGTCTACTATTTCTTTAGATTTTTATAGTGGCTCATTGTTAGCTTTAATAAAAATTCAAGAACTTGGAATTGATGTTGATTTAAAAGTTATAGATACTCAAAATGATTTTAATTCAATAAGTAAAATTATTTTATCTAATTCATTTGATGATTACGATTTTATTCTAGGACCGTTAGTACCTAGAAATATCAATCAATTATCAAAAGCTATTATTAATTCAAATACGCCAATTATTTCTCCACTAAGTTCTAAAGCAATTGAAATAAACAGTAATGTTTTTCAGTCGATGCCATCAGAAGAGAGTCAAAGAGCAGTTATGCTTGAGTATGTAAAAAAATTAGTTGAAATAGACCCTGATCCTTGTGTTATGATTGTCTATGATAGTGAAAGTGTCCAGGTTAAAGATCAGATTTTAGAAACTTATCCTTATGCAGAATTAATTAATACAGATAGGATTAATGGACTTATTGATCCTGAACTAACAGACTCTTTACTGGTATCTTCTAAAAATAATATTGTGTTTTTAGAATCACAAAATTTGAATACAATAACAAGTGTGACATCTTTATTAAACTCTCAAATTTCTAAAGAAAGAAGCATTTCTTTATTAACTACATATAGAGCTGATGTTTATGAAAATGAAAATATTTCTTATGAGCACCTAGGTAACTTAAAATTTACTTATCCTTCTTATTACAGGCCTGTTTATGATGAAAAGCTGGATATTTTTAATGAGTTATACCTATCTAGATTTGGAAAAATTCCTAATAAAATTGCCATAAGAGGTTATGACATTACACTTGATTTAGTATTAAGAGTTGCCTATAAAAAGAAATTAATTAAATCTATAAATATTGGAGAGACTGAATACTTGCAAAATAGATTCAATTATCTTCCTAAAGATGGTGGTTATATAAATAATTCTATTTTTCTAATACAACATAACAAATTTAATATTTTTGAAATTTATAATGACAAGTAAAGTTTATTACAAAGGAAATTTAAGAACTAACTGCATTCATTTAAAATCAGGAAGTGAAATTATAACTGATGCTCCAGTTGATAATTCTGGAAAAGGAGAAGCATTTTCTCCTACTGATATGGTAGCTACAGCTTTAGCTTCATGCATGATAACTGTAATGGGAATTAAAGCTGACCAATTAGGAATATCATTTACAGATGTTTCGGCTAATGTTGAGAAAATTATGTCAACAAATCCTAGAAGAATCTCTAAGATTTCAATAGCAATTGATCTTCCGATCAAGTTGTCAGAAAAAGATAAACTAATCCTTGAAAAAGTAGGTAGTACTTGTCCTGTTCATAATTCTTTAGACCCAAAACTAATTAGAGAAATTAAATATAATTGGATATAATTTTTACTCTTGTTGAAAACAAAAGAGAGTCGCTTTCTTTTTGTATTTTTGACACTTTTAAATCAATTTTGAAATTAATCAATGTCTAAAACAAAATATATATTTGTTACAGGTGGTGTAAGTTCTTCTTTAGGAAAGGGTATTATCTCAGCCTCCCTAGCTAAGCTTCTTCAATCTAGAGGCCTTAGAGTTACTATACAAAAGTTTGATCCCTATATTAATGTTGACCCAGGAACTTTAAACCCATACGAACATGGAGAGTGCTACGTGACTGTTGATGGTGCTGAAACAGATTTAGACTTAGGTCATTATGAACGTTTTTTAAATGTAGAAACTACTCAAGCAAATAATGTTACAACAGGCAGAATTTATCAGACTGTTATAAAGCAAGAGAGACAAGGTAAATTTTTAGGAAAAACTGTTCAAGTGATTCCTCATATTACAAATGAGATTAAAAAAAGAATGCAGCTTTTAGGGGAAGATGATTTATATGACATAATAATTACTGAAATTGGTGGAACTGTCGGGGATATAGAATCTCTACCTTATATCGAATCAGTAAGGCAATTAGTATGGGAGCTAGGCAGAGCTAATAGCCTTGTTATCCATTTAACTTTAGTACCATATTTATCTGCAGCAAAAGAATTAAAAACAAAACCTACTCAACACTCCGTTAAGACTTTAATGGAAAGTGGTATCAATGCAGATATTTTAGTTTGTAGAACTGAATATGAAATTTCAAAAGAAATAAAAAATAAACTTGCTTTGTTTTGTAATGTAGATGTTGATTCAGTAATTCAGTCAATAGATGCTTCAACTATCTACGATGTTCCTTTATTAATGAAGGATGAGAAATTAGATTTGGTTGTTTTAAGAAAATTAGCAATAACAAATTTTAAAGATACTGACCTTAATAAGTGGGAAGATTTTGTAAAAAAATTAAAGTTCCCTAAAAGCACTATAAAGATAGGACTAGTTGGTAAATATGTTGAGTTACAAGATTCGTATAAATCTATTTTAGAATCATTAATTCATGCTGGTTCTGTAAACGAAACTAAAGTTGAGGTTTGTTCTGTTCATTCTGAATTTATAAATCACGAGCAAATCAAAAATGAAATATCTAAACTTGATGGAATTATTGTTGCTCCTGGTTTTGGTGGAAGAGGAATAGGAGGTAAGATAAAAGCAATTAAATGTGCTAGGGAAAATAATATTCCTTTTTTTGGAATATGTTTAGGAATGCAAATGGCAGTTATTGAATTTGCTAGAAATGTAATTGGATTAAAAGATGCTAATTCTACAGAAATGAATAAAAACACATCTAATCCTGTTATTTCATTAATGAAAGATCAAAAAAATATAGTTGATAAAGGAGGTACAATGCGTTTAGGTTCATGGGAATGTAGTGTGAAAGAAAAATCTAAAGCTTACGAAATATATAACACTAAAGTCGTTTATGAAAGGCATAGACATAGATGGGAATTGAATAATGATTATTTAGATCAACTAGAGAATTCTGGATTAAAATCAAGTGGAATAAATACTAAAACTGGGTTAGTTGAGATAATAGAACTTCCAGAAAATGATTGGTTTATTGGGGTGCAATTTCATCCAGAATATAAAAGTACGGTTGAATTGCCACACCCTCTTTTTGTCTCATTTGTAAAGGCATGTTTGAATTATAATAAATCAAAAAAATAAGAATGGAAGAGAATAAGATTGATCCATATCAAATTGTAGGTTTTATCCTTTTAATTGCTGCTTTTTTTTGGTGGTTTAATTATACTATACCAGAGCTTGAAAAGAATTCATTAGAATCTAATAAAACTGAAGAAGCAGCTAGTGTTTCATCAGAGATAATAAAAATCAAAACTCAAAATGATAATTTATCTATTGATATTGATTCTAGTAATTCCGTGATTAATAATCAAAATTTAATTGTAGACACTAAAATTATTGTCGTTGAAAATGAAGATTTACTTTTAAAGTTTAGCTCTAAAGGAGGGCTATTGATTGAGGCCTTGTTGAAAAACTTCGTCGATTATAAAGGAGATCCTCTTTACATGGTTAAGAATGAAAATCAAAATTTTAGTATAAATTTTAATACTATAAGTGGTCAAAATATTAATACTTCTAAGTTGAATTTTAGTCCTGAATTAAATAATATTGGAGGAGTAGATGTTTTAAAAATGCATTATAATGTATCAGATAATCAATCTCTTGTTTTTGAATATAAACTTCCGAAAAAAGGTTTCATGCTTGATTTTTCAATTAAATCTTTTGGAATGTCAAGCGTTATAGATTCTAAAGAAAATATTGATTTAAATTGGGATTTAAAAGCTATTAGACAAGCTAAAAGCAATGATTACGAAAACAGATATAGTCAATTGTATTACCAGTATGATGGAGATGAAACTAATTACTTAAGTTCTTATAGCGATAGTGATGAAAAAGAAAATTCAGTTTCTTGGGTTTCATACGGTCAGCATTTCTTTAATTCAATACTTGTATTAGATGAGCCTGTCGATGGTGCTTTTTTTGAATCAATAAAGATTTTTGAAAGCGAATCGAAAGATGAGCTTTATACTAAAAAATATAGTTCAATATTACCTATAAAATTAGTGAGGTCTGAATTTAATTCGTCTATGAATTGGTATATAGGTCCAAATGACTACGATATTCTTAAGAATTATGAAAATAATATTTCTGAATCTATTTATTTCGGTTGGGGACTTTTTGGCTGGATTAATAGGTTTATATATTTTCCTTTATTTGGTTTTTTAATTAAATATTTCTCTGCTGGTTTATCGGTTATATTAATGACTGTAATTACAAGAATAGCCATGTCTCCTGTTACTTATAAAACATATGTTTCTCAGGCTAGAATGAAAGTTATTAAACCAGAAATTACTGAGCTTAATGAAAAATATAAAAATGACGCTGTAAAAAAGCAGCAAGAAACTATGAAGTTGTATAGTAAGGCAGGAGCTAATCCACTATTAGGATGTATTCCGGCCCTTCTTCAATTACCTGTTTTTTATGCTTTATTTTGTTTTTTCCCAATAGCTTTTCAGTTAAGAGGAAAGCCTTTTTTATGGGCAGACGATCTTTCTTCTTATGATGTTATAGCTGAATTACCATTTAGTATTCCTTGGTATGGTGATCACGTTAGTCTATTGCCAATTCTTGCGTCTATTGCTATATTTTTCTATACAATGATGTCATCTGGCGCTCAAATGCAACAATCTCAACCTGGAATGCCTAATATGAAATTTATAATGTATCTAATGCCAGTTATGATGTTATTTTTCTTTAATAATTATGCTAGTGCTTTTAGTTTATATTATTTTATCTCTAATGTTCTTACCATTTTAATTATGCTTTCCATTAAGTATTTTATTATTGATGAAAAGAAGATTCATTTACAAATTCAAGAAAACAAGAAGAAACCTACCAAGCAAAATAGGTTTCAAAGAAAAATGCAGGAAATGATGGATCAGGCAGAGCAACAGAAAAAACTACAAAATAAAAAATAGTTTTATTACATTTATTTATGCCTAACATCAAAAAACGTGTAGTCGTAGCATTATCGGGTGGAGTAGACTCAAGTGTTGCAGCTCATTTACTTGTCAAGCAAGGATATGAAGTAATTGGAATTTTTATGAAAAACTGGCATGATGAGTCAGTTACGATTTCCAACGAATGCCCTTGGGTTGAAGACAGTTATGACGCCATGATTGTAGCTGAAAAATTATCTATTCCATTTCAAACTATTGATTTAAGTAAAGACTATCAAATAAAGATAGTTGATTACATGTTTAACGAATATAAGAATGGTAGTACACCAAACCCTGATGTACTTTGTAATAGAGAAATTAAATTTGATGTTTTTTTAAAAATAGCGATGAATTTAGGGGCAGACTACATAGCGACTGGTCATTATTGCAGAGTTATAAAAAATGAGAATGGAGTATACCGATTATTAACTGGAAAGGATTTAAACAAGGATCAATCTTATTTTTTATGTCAATTATCTCAAGAGCAATTAAGTAAAACTTTATTTCCTATTGGAGAAATGAATAAAAGTGATGTAAGATTAATTGCAAAAAAAGAAGGTCTTATAACTGCTGAGAAAAAAGATTCTCAAGGTCTGTGTTTTATAGGGAAAGTAAAGTTGCCTGATTTTCTTCAACAACAATTGAAAAAGAAAAAAGGAAAAGTGATTGAAATACCATCTGATAGTCTTGTTTATAAAAAAAACAACAATTACTCTGATCATTCTTATGAAAATTTAAAATCTTTATCTAAATCATATGATTATAAACCTGAAAACGGTAAGCTTGTAGGAGAGCATAATGGCGCTCATTTTTTTACTAATGGACAGAGAAAAGGACTGTCTATTGGAGGGAATATTGCTCCTTTGTATGTTATAAAAACTGATGTAATAAATAACGTTATTTATGTAGGAGAGGGAAAAAATCACCCAGGGTTACTTAGAAAAGTATTATTCATTGAAAAGAATGAAATCCACTTGGTTGAATCAGGTAATTCTTTTAAAAGTGATACAGTGAAAAAATTCCAAGCTAGAATTAGGTACCGACAACCGCTTCAAGATGTAGAGTTATACTTTAAGTCTGAAGGAGTTTTTCTATTATTTAAAAATGAACAATTAGCAATTACTAGGGGTCAATTTGCAGTGTGGTATAAAAATGATGAATTGATAGGGTCTGGTGTTATTAATTAGATATATTAAAATTCTAATTCAATTTGATTTTTTAACAAGTCATCAATATTTTCTCTTTTTCTTATTTCCACTGCTTTATTATTATAAAAAAGAATTTCAGAAGGTTTGAATCTTGAGTTGTAGTTACTTGCCATAGAAAAACAATAAGCTCCAGCATTTTTAAAGTTTAAAATATTTCCTTCATATATTTTAGAAATTCTTTTATTTGTAGCAAATGTGTCAGTTTCACAAATATATCCTACTACAGAGTAGAATCTCTCAGAATCACTTGGGTTAGATATATTTTCAATGTGATGGTTTGAGCCATACATCATAGGTCTTACAAAATGATTAAAACCTGTATCTACTTGAGCAAAAACTGTAGATGTGGTTTGTTTTATTGAGTTTACCGAGCATAAGAAATTACCCGCTTCACTAACTAAAAATTTTCCAGGTTCAAAAGCAAGTATAAGATCTCTTCCGTAGCTTTTGCAGAATTCGTTAAATCTTTTAGATAATTTATCTCCTAGTTCTTCAATATTTGTTTCATTATCACCAGGGTAGTAGGGTACTTTAAAACCACTTCCAAAATCTATAAATTCTAAATCTTTAAATTTTGAAGCAGTTTGAAACAATATTTCAGCTGCGTGAATAAACACTTCTATATCTAATATATCACTTCCTGTATGCATGTGTATCCCATTAACCTTTATATTGGTGTTTTTCACAATCCTTAGAAGAAGTGGGATTTGATGAATGCTTATTCCAAATTTTGAATCAATATGGCCGACTGATATTTTACTATTTCCACCAGCCATAACATGAGGGTTTATTCTTATGCAAACAGGAATTTCCGGATTAGAACTTCCGAATTGTTCCAATATATTTAAATTATCAATATTTATATTAACCCCCATTTTAGCTACTCTTTGAATTTCCTCTATGGATACTCCATTTGGAGTGTATATGATTTTATCAACTGGAATACCTGATTTAATTCCAATCATTACTTCTTGAATAGAAACCGTATCTATTCCGGCTCCTAGTTTGTTAATGTATTTTAGTATTGAAATATTAGAAAGAGCTTTGACAGCATAATTAATTTTTAAATTTTTCACAGATTTAAATGAATTAATTAGCCTGTCATATTGCTTTTTTATTTTCTCTGCGTCATAAATATAAGTTGGTGTACCAAATTTTTTAGCGATGCTTATTAAATCTTTATTTTTCATGAATGCAAAACTATATTATCACGATTTTATAATATAATAATTGAAGATATGTTTTAAAAATAAAACATTTTGTTAAATATATAACATTATAAAAAACATTACTATCTATATCTTTAGGTAATTATTTTATCTTTGTTTTTTTAATATATAAAATATGAATTTACACGAATATCAGGGAAAAAAAATACTAGCAGAACACGGTGTCAATATTCAAAGAGGACTTGTGCTTTCTGATGTAAAGGATGTTTTGGATGTGGCTAAAAATTTAGTCGATGAGACAGGAACTGAGTGGTTTGTTGTTAAAGCTCAAATTCATGCTGGTGGAAGAGGTAAAGGAGGAGGGGTTAAATTAGCTAAGAGTTTAGATGAGTTAAAGAAAGTTGTTACTGATATTCTAGGTATGAGTTTAATAACGCCTCAAACTTCAAAAGAAGGGAAAATTGTAAATAAAGTTTTGATTACTGAAGACGTTTATTATCCTGGTGAATCAGAGCCAGAGGAATTTTATGTTTCTATATTGTTAAATAGAAAAACGGGAAAAAATATGCTGATGTATTCTACAGAAGGTGGAATGGATATAGAAACTGTTGCTGAAAAAACTCCAGAATTAATTTTCTATGAACATATAGACCCTTTATTGGGCATTCTTCCTTTTCAGGCAAGAAAAATTGCTTTTAATTTAGGATTATCAGGAAAGGCTTTTAAAGAAATGACTAAGTTTATAACCTTACTTTATAAGTCTTACGTTTCTTCTGATTCCTCTCTTTTTGAAATTAATCCAGTTTTAAAAACTTCTGATGATAAAATAATGGCTGTTGATGCAAAGGTGTCTTTAGATGATAATGCTTTGTTCCGTCACAAAAATTATGAATCTTGGAGAGATTTAAAAGAAGAAAATCCTGTTGAGATTGAAGCTAGAGAATTAGGGTTGAATTATGTTGATTTGGACGGAAATGTTGGGTGTATGGTTAATGGAGCTGGTTTAGCAATGGCTACAATGGATTTGATTAAACAGTCAGGAGGAGAACCTGCTAATTTTTTAGATGTTGGAGGAACTGCAGATGCTAAAAAAGTTGAAGCCGCTTTTAGACTAATTTTAAAAGACCCTAATGTAAAGGCGATTCTTGTAAATATATTTGGCGGTATAGTAAGGTGTGATAAAGTGGCTCAAGGAATTGTAGATGCTTATAATAATATGGGCGATTCGATAAATATCCCTATAATTGTTAGACTTCAGGGGACTAACGCTGAAATTGCTAAAGAGATTATAGATAATTGTGAATTTGAGGTTCATAGTGCTATTGAATTTCAAGAAGCAGCAGATAAAATACAAGAAGTGTTAACATAACTGACATTATGTCACTATTTTATCTTCAATAAAAGACATTTTGTCTTGTTTTATTGTCTGGTATTTAATTTGATTAATTCAAATTGTTAATATTTGTTTAATCTAAATTATATACTATGAACTTAATTAAAACGCAATCATCTTTATTCCCAATTATTTTTGATGAATTTTTTAAAAATAATTGGAACATTAATGTACCAAATAATTCTTGTCCTTTAACAAACATAAAACAGAATGACAAGCATTATGTTTTGGAATTAGCAATTCCTGGAAAATCTAATAATGATTTTAAAATTGAAATTGAAAACAGGATATTAAATATTTCAATTTTAGATATCGATCAAGAATCAGATTATAACTACACTATTCAGGAGTTTAAATATTCTTCTTTTAATAAATCTTATGATATTCCGGACTCAATTGATATTGAAAAGGTAGACTCATTATACAGAAACGGAGTTTTATCAATTACTTTTCCAAAAAGAGAAGAGTATCATAATATTTCTAAAAAAACTATTTCAGTAAAAAAATAAATTTAAAATGAGGGAATTAAAAATTCCTTCATTTTTTATTCTTTTAGTGTTTTAATAATGTCCCTAATTCTAGCAGCTTCTATAAAGTCTAGAGATTTTGCTGCACTTTCCATTTCTGCTCTGTACTTTCTTATTTCTTTCTCTTTTTCATTTTTAGATAAATTCTTAATATTATTTAAAATTTCTTTTTCTTTTTGAATTTTTTTTAGATCTACACTGTCTGATTGATTTAAGAAAACATCTTTGATTGATTTATTTAAAGGAGTAGGAGTAAGATTGTTTTTCTTATTATATTTTTTTTGCTTTTCTCTTCTGTATGCTGTTTCGTTTATAGTTTTTTTCATGCTTTTTGTAATTTTATCAGCATAAAATATAGCTTTTCCATTTACGTTTCTTGCAGCTCTTCCTATTGTTTGCGTTAATGATCTGTGGCTTCTTAAAAACCCTTCTTTATCAGCATCGAGAATTATTACTAGAGACACTTCGGGTAAATCTAAACCTTCTCTTAATAAATTCACCCCAACCAAAACATCAAATAATCCTTTTCTAAGCCCTTGCATAATTTCTACTCTTTCCATAGTGTCAATATCACTATGTATATATCTACATCTTATATCAACTTTTGTAAGAAATTTTGTTAACTCTTCAGCCATTCTTTTAGTAAGAGTTGTTATTAATACTCTTTCATTATCACTTACTCTTAAATGAATCTCATTAATTATATCATCAATTTGATTATTGCTAGTTCTAACCTCTATAACCGGATCTAAAAGTCCTGTTGGTCTAATTATTTGTTCTACAAAAACTCCTTCTGTTTTTTCAAGCTCATAATCTGAAGGAGTTGCACTAACATAAATGACTTGATTTTGAACATACTCGAACTCTTCATATTTTAATGGTCTGTTATCCATTGCAGCAGGAAGTCTAAATCCATATTCTACTAAATTTTCTTTTCTACTTCTATCCCCCCCATACATTGCATGAACTTGAGATAAAGTCACATGACTTTCGTCTACAATCATTAAATAATCATCTGGAAAGTAATCTAATAGGCAGAAAGGTCTTGTTCCAGGTTCTCTTCCATCTATATACCTTGAATAGTTTTCAATTCCAGAACAATAGCCTAATTCTTGAATCATTTCTAAATCAAAATTTGTTCTTTCTTCTAATCTTTTAGCTTCAAGAAATTTTCCAATTTCTTTAAAATAATTTATTTGATGTAATAAATCCTCCCTTATTTTATTCATTGCATTTTGCAGTACATCCGGAGAAGTTGCAAACATGTTTGCTGGATAAATTGATAGTTTTTCATGAGACTCAATAGTTTTATTATTTATTGGTTCAAATGTTTCTATTAATTCTATTTCATCACCAAAAAAATGAATTTTAAAAGCGTGGTCAGCGTAACTTGGAAAGATGTCAACTGTGTCTCCAGACACCCTGAAAGACCCGCTAGTTGTATCTATATTTGATCTAGAATAGAGACTTTGAACTAAACTATGAAGAAATTTAGTTCTAGAAATTATTTGTTTTTGTTCAATATTTATAATATTTTTTTTAAACTCTACGGGGTTTCCAATTCCATACAGACATGAAACCGATGCTATTACTATAATATCTCTTCTCCCTGAAAGTAAAGATGAAGTTGTGCTCAATCTTAGTTTTTCGATATCTTCATTTATTGACAAGTCTTTTTCAATGTATGTTCCTGAAACTGGAAGATATGCTTCAGGTTGATAATAGTCATAATATGAAACAAAGTACTCCACTGCATTGCTAGGAAAAAATTGTTTAAATTCTGAATATAATTGTGCAGCTAATGTTTTGTTGTGAGCTAAAACTAACGTTGGCTTATTAACTTCTTTAATTACATTGGCAACAGTAAAAGTTTTTCCAGAACCCGTTACTCCTTTAAGAGTTTGAAACTTTTGATTATCATTAATTCCAGAAATCAGTTGACTTATCGCTTCTGGTTGATCCCCTGTAGGACTGTAATCTGATTTTAAACTAAACAAAAATAAATTTTTCCCAAATTTACGACAATAACTTCCTAATTTCCTTGAAATAATAAATGAGTTAACTTTGTAAAAAAATTACATGTACGAGAAATTAATGTCAGATAAAAAACCTTCATTTCCTATATCTAAAAACCTAGATTCTTATCTGTCATTTTATAATAGAAAATTAATAATTCCTATTTTTTATGAGGATTTAAAAAGATTTTCCGGATCAGTTTCAGTATATAACGAAAAGGACATTGACACATTATGGGTTAGAGCTTTTTATTCTGATTTTGAAAGAAAAGAAATCGATGAAAGTTTAAAACAAGTCTATAACTTATTGCACTCAGATGGAAATGAAGCTAATATGGAATTTTTAAACGTTGATGCAATTGATTACTGTACTTTTGGAAATTCTAAACCATTTAGAATAAAAATTAGAAATATTTTAAATGATAATTTTACATATTTCTATGTTAAAAAAGCAGATGCTTCACGGATCTATGGACTAGAGCTTGAGCATATTTTATCTCCTGACAATTTAAATTTTTTAGTTTATCAGAACACTTTAATCGAAGAACATATTGCTGGAATTCCTGGTGATGAATTTTTAAGTGATTTTTTAAATAAATGTAATCCTTCAGAAAAATCTCAGATTGCAAAAGAGTTTGTAAAGTTTAATGAAAGATGTATGATTAGACTTCTTGGAGATATGAGATCATATAATTATGTGATTATTCCTACTCATGATTTTGATCAAGTTATATACAAAATTAGAGCAATAGATTTTGACCAACAATCTTTTGAAGGCAAGCTAAAGGTTTATAGGCCTCAGTTTTTCAAAGAAAATAAGATAATAATGGAATTAATTAAAGAAAAATTGAATAAACATTCTGTGGATCAATACAAAACTGAGGAAAGATCTATAATTGCAAAAAGAATTTTAAGTTCTGAAAGTAGAGTGAAAAAAATTATTAAGTGTATGATGCATGATAATATTTCTACTTCAAAAAACATAGATTTATTATCAAAACAAATTTATTCTCTTACTAGAGATGAAAATTTTAAGAAAACTAGTAATATGGGAGAAATATTAAAAGCAACATTTGATTATATTCTTAATAATTATGAAAATCATGGTATGTTAAATGTTGATTAATTATAATCTTCTTCAAAGTTATCTTCAAAGTCATTATCGTTTATTTCTTCAAAATTTTTATCTGGTGCTTTTTCAGGAAGTTTTCCTAATGAAAAAATTAATTTAGGATATTTAGTTCCTTCTATAATTGAAGTAATTTCAAATATTTCAACAAAAAACGTCCATAAATTTAAAAAATCATATATGAAAATAAATTTCTTTTGATCTTCATTTATAATCGAATCTAGGGTACAGTTTTCCATGATTAATTCATCTTCTTCTTGGAAACTTGACAAGCTAATTTCTTTACCTTGATCCCAATTGTCATTGCTTAAGTAAAATGATGCCATTTCATTTCCATCAAATTGAAATGATTTTAATACTTCTGTATGTAAATCTTTAAATGTAGAATTATTTTCAATCTCTATGTCTCTTATAATATCCTCTTTGGTGTCTAGGATTATTCTTATTCTGTAAATCATTTATTTTCTAATTTTAGTAAAGTGTAAAAACCAATAAAATTGATACCCAAATAACATTGTAGCTAAAAACAAATGTATAGGTTGACTCATTAATGGAAAACTTCCATAATACATAACCATTCCAACAATAATTTCTAAAATTATAACAATACATATTCTTTTAATTAAACCTGTATTGTATTTTCTCTTAACTGTTATGTAATATAAGTAGGTATTGATGGCTAAAATTAGTATTGAAAAAGTTCTGTGAAAATAGAAGTAAAAGTCAGGAAGAGCTAGCCATTTATTTTTGTTTTCTGGACCAAATAATTCATTTTGTAAATCGATAAATTCTCTAACTTGAGTTCCGATTATTACTTGAATTACACTCAATAATAGAGATCCTAAGATTAAGTTTTTTACAACCAAATCGTTTAAAATATTTTTAGTTTTATTTTTTGAAATATAAATGGAATAAATTAGTAACGCTATTATAATAAATGCCATTAACATATGTGTAGTGATTTTAAATGGAGCTAAATTTGAATCAACTACTATTTTACCAAGCCATGCTTGAAACCCCATTCCTAATACTATTAGTAAAGAGCTTAAAACAATAATTTTATTTTCTCTCCAAAATTTAATTGAAAAAATCAACATCAATATAGTAGCAAGACCAGCAATTGCTCCAATTAATCTGTTTAAAAACTCAATCCATGTTTTAGATGGGTTGAAATCAGAATAATCATGTTTTGTGTATTTCTTCCAATTAGAAAAATTAAATTTTTCTTTAGAACTAAAATCTTTCTTAGCTATAATTAGTTCATTATTTTTTTTTAGTACAATTCCTTTAGTGAAACTTTTATTTGGAGACCATTCAATTTGACCAATTTCTGTAGGAGGAATTAAAAGTCCAAAGCATTTTGGCCAGTCTGGGCAACCCATGCCACTTCCAGTCATTCTAACTAATGATCCCGCTAGTATAACTAAATAAACTAATACTAAACTAATTTTTGAAATTTTAACAAAATTATTTTTCATTCTTTATAAGACCCAATGCTTTACCTTTTTTAATCATAATTAATTTAGCAGATTCATAATCATTTTTTATCTCTCCATCTAAAATAGATTCCTTTATTAACTCTTTTATGACACCTATTTCCTTGCCAGGTTTTATATTAAAATAACTCATAATTTCTTCTCCACTTATTGGAGGTTGAAAATTCCTTATATGATCTCTTTTTTCGACTTCAATAATTTTAGTTCTTACCATTTTAAAATTATTTAAGTATTTCTTAAATCTTTGAGGGTTTTTAGTTGTTATATCTGCCTCACAAAGTGTTAGTAGGTCATCCACATCTTGCTGAGCATCATAAATTAGCCTTCTTATAGCAGAGTCTGAAATATTATTATTAGAAAGAACTATTGGTCTAGAACTCATGAATATAATTTTTTCAACATATTTCATTTTGTTGTTTAATGGCATATTTAACCTTTTAAAGATATTATATACCATTTTAGAGCCCTTGAGCTCATGACCATGAAAAGTCCATCCAATTTCCTTTACAAACCTTTTAGATGGTGCTTTTCCGACATCATGAAGAAGAGCAGCCCATCTTAACCAAATATTGTTTGTATTTGGACAAATATTATCTAACACTTCTAAGGTATGATAAAAGTTATCTTTATGTTTTTGACCGTCAATTTCATCAATTCCTTTTAATGCAGTTAATTCTGGAAGAATAAATTTTAAAATTCCTGTACTTTCTAGAATTTTAAATCCTGTTGAAGGCTTTTGAGTCATTATGATTTTATTTAACTCATCAGCAATCCTTTCTCCAGAAATAATTTTAATTCTATCTTTTTCAGATATAATTCCATTTAACGAATCTTGATGAATTTTAAAATTTAGTTGACATGAAAACCTAATGGCTCTTAGCATTCTTAAAGGATCATCAGAAAAGGTTTTTAATGGATCTAATGGAGTTTTTATTAATCCATTCTTAAGATCTTCAATTCCATTGAAATTATCAATTATTTTCCCCCAGTTTTTGGAATTCAATCCAATCCCTATGGCATTAATAGTGAAATCTCTTCTATTTAAGTCATCCTCTAAAGTTCCTAATTCAACTATAGGGTTTCTACTGGATTTATTATAGCTTTCTTTTCTAGATCCAACGAATTCTAATTCAATAGTATTGAATTTAAACATGGCTGTTCCAAAATTTTTAAAAATCTTAACTTTTCCTTTTGGATTTAATTTATTTGATACTCTTTTAGCCATCTCAATTCCGCTTCCAATTACTAACACATCAATATCTTTTGGAGTGCTTTTATTTAGAAGAAGGTCTCTGACATAGCCCCCTATGACATAACATTCAATGTTTAATTCGTCACTATATTTTTTAATAGTTTTAAATATCTCATTGTTAATAGCTTCAAGAATTTTATTGTTAATCATTTATGACCTTAGAGTTATGATTTTATCATTCTCAACCTTAATAATTGTTGATGGTTTTTCAAGTTTTTGATTTATTCGTAAATTTACTTTATAATCTACTTGATCCAAAATTTCTTTCTTAATATCATTGAATAATAAAGGAAAATGTTCTCCTGAAATATTAACTGAAGTTGAAATAATAGGTTTGTTTAATTTTCTTATCAGCTTAATACAAAATTCATCTTTAGGTATTCGTATTGCAATCGATTTAGGGAAAGTGCTTAGGTTTTTTACATCTTGATAAATTACTGAAACAGGAAAAGATTTACTTTTTAGATAATTTTTTATTTTGTTAGAAGTTGTGACATACCTGTCACACATTTTAAAATCACTCATTAAGCAAATGAATGGTTCTGAATGATTTCTTTTTTTAATCTTATAGATTTTATTAATTGCTTTTTTATTAGTCGCGTCACACCCAATTGCCCAAATTGTGTCTGAAGGATAAACAAGAATTCCTCCTTCATTTAAACAGTTAAGAGCTTTTTCGATCTCTAAAATCATAAATTATATAAAATTTCAGGCTGATACTTTATATTCCCTTAGTGCATCGTTAAGAGAAGTTTTTTTATCAGTACTTTCTTTCCTTTTCCCTATTATTAGGGCACACGGTACTTGATAATCTCCTGCAGAAAAACTTTTTGTATAAGATCCAGGGATAACTACCGACCTGCTAGGAACTACACCTTTATATTCGATAGGATTTTCTCCAGTTACATCAATTATCTTTGTAGAAGCAGTTAAAACAACGTTTGCTCCTAATACAGCCTCTTTGCATACTTTAACTCCTTCAACTACAATGCACCTTGAGCCTATAAAAACATTATCTTCAATGATAACAGGTACAGCTTGTAAAGGTTCTAATACGCCTCCAATTCCAACGCCTCCACTTAAATGTACGTTTTTTCCTATTTGAGCACAGCTTCCGACAGTTGCCCATGTATCAACCATGGTACCCTCATCAATATAAGCTCCAATATTAACATAACTAGGCATTAAAATAACTCCTTTACTAATATAAGCGCCTTTTCTAGCAACTGCATGAGGGACAACTCGAATTCCTTTTTCTGCATAATTTTTTTTCAATGGAATTTTATCATGGAACTCTAATGGTCCCATTTCAATAGTTTTCATTTTTTGAATTGGAAAGTATAATATAACTGCTTTTTTTACCCATTCATTAACTAACCAACCTTTACTTGTAGGTTCTGCTACCCTTAGAATACCATTGTCTAAATCTTCAATAACGGCATGAATAGCTCTTATCGTATTCTCTTTTTTTAAAAGAGAATTATCATCCCAAGCTGCCTCAATAATTTCTCTCATTCTATTTTTTTTCAAATATACGCTCTAATTAATAAATAGTTTTAGAAACTTTAACCTTAATTATTAATCATTTAACTTTGTTGAATGGCTAAAATAATTGCAATTGACTATGGATTAAAAAGAATAGGATTAGCTATCACTGATGAACTTAATATTATAGCATCTTCATTAGACACAGTCCTTAATAGTGAAATAATACTTTTTTTAAAAAATATTTTAAAAAATGAATCAATAGATACATTTGTTATCGGAAAGCCAGTTCAAAAAGATAATAATCCATCACAAATTGAAAATGATATTTTGATTTTTATTAAACAAATAAATAAAGAATTTCCTTTAGTTAAAGTTAAAAGGCAAGACGAAAGGTTTACTTCGCTAATTGCTAAAAGAACTATTTTAAGCAGCGGAATAAATAAAAGTAAAAGACGAAATAAAATGCTGGTAGATAAAGTTAGTGCAACTATAATCCTTCAATCATTTTTAGAAAATAAATAATATGATTTTACCAATTTCAGCATACGGAGATCCAGTTTTAAGAAATAAATGTATTTCTATTAATGAAAATCACGAAGACCTTAATTCTTTAATTAAAAACATGTGGGATACAATGTATTCTGCTAATGGAGTAGGTTTGGCAGCTCCACAAATTGGGGAATCATTAAGGCTATTTATTGTTGATGCCTCTCCTTTTTCTAAAGATGAAGAGCTTAGTTTAGATGAAAGGAAAAAGGTTTCAATGTTTAAAAAAGTTTTTATTAACCCTAAAATAGTTTGGTCTTCAACTGACTTTAATAGTTTTAATGAAGGTTGTCTAAGTATTCCTGATGTTAGAGAAGATATTATAAGGGAAAGTGAGATTGAAATTCATTTTAAAAATGAAAAATTTGAAAACAAAATTTTAAAATTAAACGGTTTATGTGCTAGAGTAGTTCAACATGAATTTGATCACATTGAAGGTGTATTATTCACTGATAAGTTAAGTTCTTTTAAAAAGAAAATATTAAAAGGAAAATTAAATAATATTTCAAAGGGAAAAATTGATACAGATTATTTAATGAATTTTCCCATATAAATAATGAACAATAAAAAAATACAATTAGATTCTATAAGTCAGTTAATTGATTTAATGGATGAGTTAAGAGAGAAATGTCCCTGGGATCAAAAACAAACTTTTGAAAGTTTAAAGTCATTAACAATAGAAGAAACTTTTGAATTAGCTGATGCTATTTCAGAAAATAAAATTGATGAAATTAAAAATGAGTTAGGTGACTTATTGCTACATATTATATTTTATTCAAAAATAGCTAGCGAAACAAATCTTTTTGATATTTCTGACGTTGCAAAAAGTATTACTAAAAAATTAATATTCAGACACCCTCATGTTTATGGAGACTTAAAAGCCGTAGACGAAAATCTGGTAAAGAATAATTGGGAAAATTTAAAACTAAAGGAAGGTAAAAAAAGTGTTCTTGAAGGTGTGCCAACAGCATTACCATCTTTCATTAAATCAATGAGAATTCAAGAAAAAGTTTCTAATGTTGGATTTGATTGGGTAAATCGTAACGATGTTAAAAATAAAATTATCGAAGAATTTAATGAACTTGAAGAAGAAGTTAAATCAGGTAATTTAAAAAATCTTGAATCTGGATTAGGTGATTTAATATTTTCAATTATAAATTATGGAAAATTTTTAGGAGTTAATCCGGATAATGCATTAGAAAAAACAAATAAGAAATTCATTAAAAGATTCATGAAGTTAGAAAATCAATTAAGAAATGATCGAAAAACTTTTAGTGATGTTAGTAATAGCGAATTAAGTGATTACTGGAAAAAATCTAAATAATAATTACTTTTTTAAAATATATTTTTGCTGAATTATAAATTCAATTTCAATTTTTTTCTTTTTAATTTCATTTCGAGAGTTATCCAACATTTTATTTTCTTTTGAATTGTCATTGAAAAAAGAAATATTGTTTTCAAGTATGGTTAATTCTTTTTTTAATAGTTCTAA
>JAQCFO010000035.1 GCA_027619415.1 Bacteroidota bacterium | reverse complement strand
TATAAATATAAAAGTTTTTAAAACTAACTCTTTTACAAATTATGATTTATTTATATTAAGGCAAACATTAATAAGTTACTTCATGAAATATTTTTACTCATTATTATTAATTTTAATTATTTCTTTTTTTAGTTGCTCTATTGATAAAATACCAGATGATCGGCCTAATATTTTATTTATTATGTCAGATGATCATGCTTATCAAGCTATAAGTGCTTATGACAATAGATTAATTCAAACCCCTAATATAGATCGAATCGCAAAAGAGGGTATTTTATTTAGTAACGCTTCAGTAACTAATTCAATATGTGCTCCATCAAGAGCGGTTATTTTGACAGGAAAGCATAGTCATATTAACGGAAAAATAGACAATGGCAAACCTTTTGACACGACCCAAGTTACTTTCCCTCAACTCTTTCAAAAAGCTGGCTATCAAACTGCAATGTTCGGGAAACTTCACTTTGGAAACAATCCCAAAGGAGTAGATGATTTTTTAATTCTACCAGGTCAGGGAAGTTATATTAATCCAAAATTTATTAGTAAGGGAGGAGATACAATCATTACAGGTTATGTGACAGACATTATAACAGATGTCACTCTTAACTGGTTAGATAAGAAAAGGGATAAAGAAAAACCATTTATGATGATGTATCTTCATAAGGCTCCTCATAGACCTTGGTGGCCAAGTCCTGAAAAATTTGCTGAGTTTTATGAAAAAACATTCCCTGAGCCCGAAACTCTTTTTGATGATTACAAAGGTAGAGGTACTGCTTCAAAAACTGCCGAAATGAATATTTTAACTCATATGCAATACATGCATGACAGTAAAATTAGACCTGAAACTTTAAAAGAAATGGGTGGAGTTGAGCCAGAAATTAAATATATAAGAGGTGATGAAGTAGTTAGACCTGGCCCTAATGGGTTTATGGGGCCATTTAATAGAGCTAATAAAGAGCAAAAGTCTAAGTATAATGTTACCCTTGATAAAATAAATTTAGATTTTAAAAATAACTGGCCTAATATGAATGATATTGAAAAGATGAAATGGAAATTTCAAAGATATATGCAGGATTATTTAGGGACAATTTCTTCTGTTGATGATAATGTAGGGAGAGTTTTGGATTATTTGGATCATAATGATCTAGCAAAAAACACAATTGTCGTCTATACCTCGGATCAAGGTTTTTACCTTGGAGAACATGGGTGGTTTGATAAAAGGTTCATTTATGATGAATCTTTTAAAACTCCACTATTAGTTAGATGGCCTAATGAAATAAAGTCAGGGACAACAAGTGATGAAATGGTTCAGAATTTAGATTTTGCTCAAACCTTTCTAGAAGCAGCAATGATAGAAGTGCCTAGTGATATGCAGGGTGAGAGTTTAATTCCTTTGTTAAAAGGTAACACTAAAGATTGGACTAGAGAAGCAGTATATTACCATTATTATGAATACCCATCAGTACATATGGTTAAAAGACATTATGGCATCATTAACAAAGAATTTAAGTTAGTTCATTTTTATTATGATGTTAATGAGTGGGAGTTGTATGATAGAAAAAATGACCCCAATGAAATGAATAATGTTTATAATAATCCAAATTATAAGGATGTCGTGGAAAAATTAACTCAAGAGCTAAAAGAAATGAGAATTAAATATAAAGATTCAGAAGAGTTAGATAAAAGTTTTATTTATTAAGAAGAAAGATTATATAGATATATTAACAATATAAGTTCTAATACCTAATACATAGTTGTTAAAAAGTTCATCATTGTCATAAATCTTTCTAATTCCTCTTATTCCTTCAAAAGAACCAATTAAACATATAGCTAGTGCTTTAGGGTTAACATTTTTAGAGATTTGCTTAGCTTTAACACCTTCTGTAATTGTTTTTGACAACACATCAATCCAATTGTCCATTAAAGATCTAAGAAGAACTCTAAACTCACTTTCATTACAACCAATTTCATTGATTAAGTTATTAGCAGGACATCCTTGTAGCTTTTCATTTTCAGAGAAATGTTTAATTCTTTCAGTGAAAACATTTAATATGAGCTCAGGAATATTTTTATTTTTATAGTCCATTAAAGGATTTATAAAACCATTTAATATTCTATTTGTAATGATTCCATTAATGACTTTTTTACCAACCTCTTTTTTGTTTTTAAAATGATGATAAAAAGCTCCCTTTGAAAGAGATGTTTCCTTCATTATGTCAGGAATAGTGGTTTTGTTAAAACCTTTTCTATAGAAAAGTTCAAAAGATTTATTTAAAATTAAATCTTGGGTTTTTTTAGATTTAAGATCTTGTTGCATAGTGTGTTAGTTTTTTTTTTTTTAAATATAGTTAAATACATTAAGTGAACATTAAGTAAATGTTAATTAAACATACTAAAACGTATGTTTAAGGTTTTTTTTATTAAATTGGCTAACTAACTAATCAAATTTTAAAAATGAAAAAAATTAATTTAATTATGCTTTTATTGTTTTCTATAACAATTTCAGCTCAAAGCGTTGTCGAAATCACTTACCTTGATATTCCTGCAACAAAAATCGCCGATTTCGTTCAAGCTCATAAAAAAATTACTGATATGTCACAGGATGAAAACAGAACTATTAAAGCATCATGGGTTTACAGACACTGGTATGGGTCTGGGGCTAGTATCGTTATTTATGACTTATATGATTCAGCAGAAGATGCTATAAAAGATGATCTTTTCGCAGCACTTAATAAAAATGTTAAAAAACTAACAGAAGAAGAGCAAAAAGAAATAACTAAAACCTTTGATTTATGGTGGGCAGGTTTTGATAATCACTGGGACGAAATGAGAAATATAAATATTGAAAAATATTATGTTTTTAAAGAAAATGCTGACTGGGATATTCCTTTTGTTTATGTTGAAGGTAATTATAATTCAAGTGGATCTTTTACAGATTTAGCAGATGCTTTTATGGAATGGTCTATTAAGCCAGGCGTTAAAGATGGATTAATGCTAGGAGGAGGTGCTTCATTTCACTATAAAGGAACTGGAAATGATGTTCAATTTTTTAGTGCTTATAAAGACATAATGGATTTTGCAAAAGCAGTTAGCTCTTCAGGTTCAGATAATTCTGAAGCTAGATCAAAATTTTGGAGCCTTGTAGATGGATCTCACAATGATCAAATACTGATTCATGTAGGTCATTTAGAAAATGGAGTATTTAATCTAGCAGGTAAAGACAATTAATTAAAAATAAATTTAAAAAATGAAAAAAATAATATTTTTACTAACCTTTCTTGTGTCGTTTAATACAGCGGCACAAGAAATACATTCTTCTTACACTTTAGACGTGCCTCGTTCAAAGGCAAGTGATTTTGTCAAAATGCACAAAAAGTTTATGGATATTTACTACATGGGCTCTGAAGATAATAAAATGGAATCAACTTGGTTGTTTTCTCACACATATGGTAGTGATTTCACTTTTAAGGTGATTGAAGTTTATCCAGATGTTTTAGCTCAAGCTAGTGCGGTAAATTACGGAACTGAAGTGTCTAAAAATATTGATGCTATGGATATTTCATATGATAATAAGAAGATGTTAAAAGATGAGTGGTCTACTTATTTTCAATTATTTCTAGAGGGTCATGATGATGAAGTTAGAGTGACATTTGATAAACAGTTTTTCATTTCTGAAAAGGACATTGATTTTTCGAAAAAACACATCGTAGTGTTTAATAATAACAATCCTAAATGGAAAGATAGAAAAGAATATATTTCTTTATGGAATAAATTCACAAGACAACCAGCTATTGATTTAGGTGAGGTATTGGCTATAGTTCCATCTGGTCATTATAGCGGAAATTCTTATACTTTTCAGGCTGCTCTATGGTACAGTTCTTGGGATTCTTTTCTGGTGAATCAGAATAGTTTAGAGAATTCTGGTCCAATGTCAGATGAGAGAAAAAGAATGTGGGATATTGGCGGAAATCATTCAGATGAAATTACAACTTTTTTAGGATGTAACTGGTCTAGTAAAGGAACTCCTTCTAAAACTTTTACGATCGCTAAATAATTTATATATTTAAATATAAACTTTAAAAACCCAAGTTTATTCTTGGGTTTTTTTTTATTCAATTTTTAAATTTATTATTATGGATGCAAAAAAAAATATTATAAAAGTTAGAGTTCATGATGGAATAGTGGGGCTTTAAAATATGGGATCGATCTTACTTGCAAGTCAATTTGGATTTAGCTGGATTTATGCTGCAGTAGCGGTAGCAGTTTTACAAATAGCTAGTCCGTTTACAAAGTTTTGTCCAGTTTATACTATATTAAATAAATTAATGCCTGATACTGACCCTATACAAAATGGCAAATAAAATCAACTCTTGATGAAATCAACTCTATTTAGTGTAATTTCTATTTTTATAGCTTTTCAAACGTATGCTCAATCTCCTATTTCTTTAAAAGATTCATTACAGATAATGAAAGTGATGAAGTTTCAAGAAAATGCCTGGAACAATGGTGATATTGCTGCTTTTATGGAAGGTTATTTAAAATCAGAGGAGTTAGTTTTTTCTGGTAAATCAGGACCAGTTTATGGATGGGATAATACAAAAAAAAGATATTACATATCTTATCCAAACACCCAAGTAATGGGTAAATTAAAATTTACTGTTAAAAAAATTCGATTAGTTTCTTCAAATACTGCTTTTTTAATTGGTGAGTATTATTTAAAAAGAACCACACAAGATAGTAACGGTCATTTCACTTTATTATGGAAAAAAGTGAATAATAATTGGCTTATAATTAGCGATCACACTTCATCTGTAAAATAAACATTGATTTAGCTTGTATAAAGTTTTAAAGTAGCATAATTTTATTGTCAATGAATCCACTAAGACAGACAGGTTTTTTATTCACTAATTTTAAAGCTAAATTTCAAACTCCATTTGAAAAACTTTTTGAAATTTTCAAAGAATTAATCACTTATACATCAGGAGATTTTGACGAGGCAATTGATTGGTTAAAAGAGCTTGACAAGGAATATGTGTTGACCGATGAGAACTACACCATGGATGACTTTATTGAGGATCTTTTAAATAAGGGTTATATAAAAAAGGAAATTGATCCCAATGGTAATGGAGAAGGAGTAGGTTTAACTGCCAAAACAGAAATGCTGTTACGTCAGCATGCATTAAAACAAATTTTCGGCAAAATGAAAAAGGCTGGTAATGGAAATCATACTACCAAACAACCTGGATTAGGGGAACAAGATTCTGGAGATTTTAAGGCTTATGAATTTGGGGATTCTATTGAGAAAATTGCCATAACTGAAAGTATTAAAAATGCTCAAATTAATGGTGGTTTAGATGATTTTAGATTAACCCAAGAGGATCTAGTTGTTAATGATCAGTTTCATCAATCACAAATGAGTACAGTACTTATGATAGATATAAGTCACAGTATGATTTTATATGGTGAAGATCGAATCACTCCTGCTAAAAAAGTGGCTATGGCTCTTTCTGAGTTTATAACTACTAGATACCCTAAAGATAAACTAGATATTATAGTTTTTGGAAATGATGCAAGGCCAATTTCTATTGATGAGCTTCCTTATTTAAAAGTAGGACCTTATCACACAAATACAGTAGCTGGTTTAGAGCTAGCTATGGACATTTTAAGAAGAAACAAAAAGTCTAATAAACAAATCTTTATGATTACAGATGGCAAGCCCAGCTGTCTAAAATTAAAGGATGGTAGTTATTATAAAAACAGTAATGGGCTTGATCCGCATATTGTAGATAAATGTTATAATATGGCTCAGTTGGCAAGAAGGCTTAATATTCCAATCACAACCTTTATGATTGCCCAAGATCCTTATTTGAAAAAATTTGTCCAGGAGTTTACAATGGCAAATAGGGGAAAGGCTTTTTACACAGGATTAAAAGGGCTTGGAGAAATGATATTTGAAGATTATGAAACTAATAGAAAAAAAAGAATTAATTAGAAATGATAAATAAAATTAAAACACTTAAAGAGCTTAAAAAATCAAGATATATTTCTTTAGATATAAAAAAAGAAATGATAAAAAATTTAAGTCATAATCTGAAAAATGGTATTAGTACTTTTGAAGGAATTCATGGTTATGAAGATTCAGTAATTCCAGATTTAGAAAGAGCTATTCTTTCAGCTCATAATGTAAACTTACTTGGGCTAAGGGGACAAGCTAAAACAAAATTAGCCAGACAACTGACTAACTTATTAGATGAGTGGATTCCAGTTGTTAAAGGCTCTGAAATTAACGACGATCCTTTAAATCCTATTTCGTTTTTTGCAAAACAATTAATTCAGGAAAAAGGAGATGAAACTCCTATTGAATGGATTCATAGAGAGAATAGATTTTTTGAAAAACTAGCAACGCCTGATGTTACAGTAGCTGATCTTATAGGCGACATTGATCCCATTAAAGCCGCTAGTTTAAAATTGTCTTATTCTGATCCTAGAGTTATACATTTTGGTATGATTCCAAGAGCTCACCGTTGTATTTTTGTTTTAAATGAATTACCAGATCTTCAAGCGAGAATTCAAGTTTCTTTATTTTCAATTCTTCAAGAAAAAGAAATTCAAATCCGTGGATTTAAATTAAGACTACCAATTGATGTTCAATTTTTATTCACTGCTAATCCAGAAGATTATACAAATAGAGGCAGTATAGTTACCCCACTTAAAGATAGGATTGGCTCACAAATAATGACTCACTACCCTAAGACTATAGAAATAGCAAAAACTATAACCCACCAGGAATCATCTATTTCTAAAAACTTTGATTCATCAAAAATTTATGTTCCTGAATTAGCTAAAGATATTATTGAGCAAATTGGTTTTGAAGCTAGAGAGAGTGTTTATGTTGATTCTAAGAGTGGGGTGAGTGCAAGGTTAAGTATTTCTGCTTTTGAGAATTTAATAAGTTCAGCTCAAAGAAGAATGCTAATTAATGGAGAGTCGACCACTAGTATTAGAATGACAGATTTTAATGCTGTTATTTCTGCTATTAACGGAAAAATTGAATTAGTTTACGAAGGTGAACAAGAAGGGGCCAATGAGATCTCTAGACTATTAATCGTAGAGTCGGTCAAATCATTTTTTAATGATTTTTTCCCAAAAATTAAAAAACTAAAAAAAGAAACTGAAAAGGATCCTTACCAAAAATTAATGGATTGGTTTGTAGATAAAGAGTTGTTTTTAGATGAAAATCTAGATAATAAATCATATGAAGACACCTTTAAAACGATTAAAGAATTAAAAACTTTTGTAAAAAAGCATGCTCCTGATCTCGATTCAAAAGATGAAAATTTCATGTGTGAATTTTTACTTTGGGGATTATCTGCTTTTAAAATAGTATCAGTAACTAGGACTTCAAAAGGAATTTCTTTTAGTGATTCTTTTTCAGATTATATTAATGGTTTGTAATTTTTTTCTAATATTTGTTTAAATAAAATCTGAATATCATGAATTCATCAAAAGCTAATATTTTAAATGCTATATGTTTAATAGCAATAGGGTTATGGGGGTATATTGAAGTGATTTCACCAACTGCGTTAATACCAGTAGGGTTTGGAGCTGCTTTAGCTTTTTGTATACCTGGGTTAAAGAAAGATAATAAAGTAATGGCGCATATAGCTGTTCTTTTAACTTTTGCCATACTAATCGCTCTAGTTGGAATGAGGCTTCCAAAATCAATAGATCAAGGAGGTTTAGGGCTTGTTAGAGTTTTGATTATGATAGGAACATCTACATTGTCAATGGTTTATTTTGTAAAAAGTTTTATTGCAAATAGAAAGGCTAAAAGTTAAATGGTTAACTAGATTGAAATCAATTTATTTTTTTATTTTAAAAATAACCAGAGTGTGTGGAAAGGTTATGGCCGCTAAAAATGAAAAGAATATACTGATTAGTAAATTCTGTTGATCTTTTAAAACGTAATACGCTACTAACAGACCTATTATTGATATTACCCAGTAAATTAAAGCATCTTTTAGATATTTAATAAATGTATTTTTAGTGCTTGCTCCGTAAATAAATTTTGATTGTTCTATTATAGATGGTATACTATGCCATATAACAAAATACACAGCAAATGACCAGATTAGTGACGAGCTAAAAAAAAGTGCAGTAATTATAATTACAAAAAAAAGTTGATGAGTCAGTTGAGTTTTTAACTCATTAAAACTCATAAATAAGTTAATTATTACACCAATTGCAGAAAAGGTCAAAAGAAACATCAGTAGCTCTTTATTAATTGAAAATTCAGTAATATCAAAGATTATCTCACTTACATAATTTTGATTCAATGTGAATAGTGTTGTGAATAAGAGTAATCCATAAAAGAAATAGAATAATTTAATTTTTTTTGAATTGGATTTATATAGCATAGTCCATTGTTGTTCTCCAAAATGATAAGCGCTAAATAGAATAAAAAAAATAATTGCAAAAGTTGGAATTAAATAAAAAAAACATCCACTTAGAATCACCATAATTAAATAAGTAATGAATAATGATTTGAAAGAAAGATTATTTTTACTTTTTTTTAATAATATCAAATCGTTAGCTCCGTGAACAATTCCAAATGACAAGATTCCAACAAACCCAAGAAGATTTAGAAAATACTCATCTATAACATAAAACAAGATAATGCAAACAATAGTAGATAATGTCATGAATTTATAAATCATTCCGTTTAAAATGTATGAATTTTGCATTTTTTTTAACTTTTATTTTAGTAAATTTAAAAATATTCATTAATTTTATTATATTAACAATATTAACTTTATACAATTATGGAAATTTTTAACACATTTAATTTAATTGGTGATGCGCCAACCGACTTAGTAAGTTTCACGTTTTTTATTGGAACTATGGCTTTGATGGCAGCATCTGTATTCTTTTTTCTTTCTTTAAACGCAGTTGACGCAAAATGGAGATCTTCAATTTTGATTTCTGGTCTTATTACGTTTATTGCTGCTGTTCATTACTATTACATGAGAGACGCAGACATTGCAGGGGAAAGCACAACCTTTTTCAGATACGTAGACTGGATCCTTACGGTTCCATTAATGTGCGTTGAGTTTTATTTAATATTAAGAGTTGCTGGTGCAACTAAAGACTTGATGTGGAAATTAATTGGTTTATCAACTATTATGCTTGTAACTGGGTATGTTGGACAAGCTGGTTTAGGTGATGCTGCTTTATGGGGAGCTTTTTCTGGAGCTGCCTACTTTTATATAGCTTACATGATTTGGTTTGGAGAAGCTAAGAAGTTAGCTGTTAAAGCTGGAGGTGCTGTTGAAAGCGCTCATAATACACTTGCATGGTTCGTGCTTGTAGGTTGGGCTATTTATCCACTTGGATACATGCTTGGTACTGAAGGTTGGTATGATGGACTTCAAAATATCATTGCTTTAGACATGGATGTTGTATACAATATCGGAGATGCAGTTAACAAAATTGGTTTTGGACTTGTAGTTTATAACCTAGCTGTTTCAAAATAATATAGAATAATTTATTATTTATTTTAAAAAAGCCGCTTTTAAGCGGCTTTTTTATTTGTATAATAATCGATTTGTAAGCTTGGTTTATATGAAAATCAACATTAATTCAATTAACTAATTATGTATATTTATAGTCAATTATCACTATGCATTTAGACTATGATTATATAATATGTGGAGCAGGTGCGTCCGGACTTTCTCTAGCTACTGCGTTATCATTAGATCCGTTGTTTTCGAAAACAAAAATACTGATTATAGATCCGGAATTCCCCAAATTAGTAGATGATAGAACTTGGTGTTTTTGGGAAGAAGAGAAAAGTAGTTGGGATGAAATGATTTTTCATTCTTGGAATAACGTTTTGTTTAAAAGTGATAATTTTAGTAAAAATCTTTCTTTAAAACCTTTTAGTTATAAAATGCTTAAAAGTAAATCGCGTTATAACTACTCAAATCAAATAATATCTAAAAATCCTAACATTAATAGCTCTAAAGATAAAGTATTAAATGTTTTAGATAATGGAGAGTATTGCGAGGTAAAAACATCTTCTGGAGTTTATAAATCAAAAAAAGTATTTAACAGCATTTTAAATTGGGAACTAATAAATAATACACAAAAGTATCCTTTACTTATTCAGCATTTTGAAGGTTGGTTTATTGAAACTGAAGAAGATTTTTTTAATACAAATGAAGCAACTTTCATGGATTTTTCTATAAGTCAAAATTCCAATACAAGATTTATGTACGTGTTACCTTTTTCAAAAAAAGAAGCTTTGATTGAGTATACTTTATTTTCTGAAAGCCAACTTAATCAAAAGGAATATGAAGATGCTTTAACTGGGTATTTGAAAGGTTTAGGAATAGGTGAATTTTCAATTAAATCTAAAGAATCTGGCAAAATTCCTATGACTGTTTTTCCTTTTGAAAAGCAAAATTCTAAAAACATTTTATTTATTGGAACTGCAGGTGGATGGAGTAAACCTAGTACAGGCTATACTTTTAAAAATATCGAAAGAAAAACAACAGCTATTGTTGGTTTTTTAAAACAAGAAAATAATTTTATTAAATTTTCAAAAAAGAATAGATTTTGGTATTATGATTTGATTTTTTTAGATGTATTGTTTCAAAATAATCATCTTGGAAGTGTGCTTTTTACACAAATGTTTAAAAAGAATAGCCCGAATTTGATTTTTAAATTTTTAGACGAAAAAACTTCTTTTATTGAAGAAATAAAAATTATGTTAAGTTTTCCTAAAGGAATTTTTATTAAAACTATTTTAAAAAGAATTTTTAAAATTAAATAATCAATAGTTTTTCTAAAGCTCCTATAGTTTTTATGTCCATAGCCATCATTATCCATCCATCTTGTTGATATTGTATAAAACATTTATAATCTTTGCGTTGTGTAGACTGATTTTGCTTTATTCAATAATTTCGTAGTCAATCCTTAGTTTTCGAAAAACTCTTAGAGCAGAACCAGAATTTTTATCTTCAATCTCAATATCAACAGCATCTCCTTCCATGATTATTTCTGTAAGTTCATTTGCTAATGATTCATTAATATTAAGTGAAATTTCAGCAATATATTTTGCTATCGCTCTTTTGTCTGGTCTTTGAGCGTCACATGACAATAAATTTAATTTCATAATAATTTATTTAGTGCAATATAATTGATTTATATAAGTCTAAATTATAATTGTCAATATTAATAATGAAAAATGCCATTAGATTTTAATTTATTAATTTAAAA
>JAQCFO010000034.1 GCA_027619415.1 Bacteroidota bacterium | reverse complement strand
CATTCTCCTTTGTGTGAGCCAATATCTAATACGCTATCAATTGCAATTTTATTTTCTTTAAAAAATTGAAAGGGTTGAAATTTATAAATCATTTTAATATTTCTTTTTCTATGGGTCCCCAATATTTAATCATTTTTTTTGTCTTCGCTATCTTTCTTTTCAGCCAAGAATTTTTTTACATTATCTGCCAACACATCATGTTGACTGACAGGTGTTTTTTTAAAAAACTCAAGATCTTTTATTACATCTTCTGTAATATCAATTTCTCCTTGATTACTACAATATTTGCAATCAATAGTTACTTTTTCAGTTTCAGAAGTATCTTTCCAAATACTTCTATAACCATTACCATTACATTTATAACAAATTACTTTACCGAACATAGTTTCCCTTTCTTAATAGATTAAATACAAACTGAGGATTAAAACCTGCATATTCACACACTTGTTTAAAATTCTCATTATTTAAATCTATCCATTCTTTTGCTTCTTTCTTTTCGTAATCAGTTTGTAAACTTTTATAATCTCCAAACAAAGAATCGTAAAGAGATTGCGCCAAAACCGCTTTCCAAAGTTTTTGCTCTGGTATGATGGGTTTATTTTCTATCTCTACACTATTATTTAAGTACACCATTTAACAGTCTTGCTTTCTCTTTCACTAATGTTTTTACTACTTGGCTTCTGCTTAACTTAACATCTCTTTTAAGTCTAGTTTGAAGTTTAGTAACTACTGCATAAGTGTCATTATCAACAGTTATGTTTTTATATTTATTAAAATCAGTCATCATTTACCTTTCTTGGTTGTTTATATCTGGTGTAGGATATTAATATAACTATGTCAAGCGTTATATTAAATATGTTTCTTGATAACCTCTCTATCTACGTCGTTAAGTTTTAAATACTTGATATGCCCATTAACATATTGTCTAGTGTCTTCGCCACAATTTGTACATTTATAATAATCAGATACAATTGCTACTAAAAATGCTTCTTCGTTGCATTCAGGACACATTCCAAACACATTATCTATAAATATAGATGATTTAAATTTTAATCTTTCCATTTTAATAATATTAAACAGTTAATTTTTCGGTGCAAGTAAAATTTAAAAGTATTCTTTTACTATTTATATCTTGCGTGTTCATTTCTCTTAATAATGTTAATCCCCTTAAAAATCCACCCGTAGAACAATCATAATATGAATTATATAAAGGATATACCTTTATAGGTTTGGTGCATTCCTGCATCAATATTGAGCATATTTGTATAGTTAATAAAAACTTCATTACAAAGATGAGTATATGATCTTACCATTTTCTTTACTAGCTTTTAAGTATTGTTTTCTATTGCCCGCATCATTGTAACTACAATGAATCCAACCTGAATTAGGATCGTTAGGATTCCAAAACTCTAATATACATTGATCATAATCAAGATTTTTTACAATCCAATCACTTACTTCTTTATTAGGTAAACTAAATATTTCAAAATCTGCGGCTTGTCCCTTAGCATGTTGACTCCCGCTGCTCGATCCTATGGCCTCGCACAACGCCACTGAACGATAGCCTGAGGAGATAGATACCGGTAATTTAAAATGGTTTCTAATGGGTTGTAATATGTGTGTGCACAACAACATTAAATTGGTAATCTGCACATCGCTAGGTTTGTTATCAATACCTAAACGAATAGCTTCTTGTGACTTTGTTAATTCATTTAATGTAAAATTTTCACTTAGTTTCATTTCTTAATTTATTAATAACCGCAATAACATATTTTTCATATTCTTTGTTTGTGGAAAAACTATCTAAAGCTTTAGCCATAGCTATAGGATCTTGGTTTAATGTAATCTCCCTAATTTTTCTAAATTCTGCATACACTTGCTTTGTATTAAGAATTTCTATGTAATACATAACAGATTCACATTTATTTTTAAAGATCCTAACACGCCACTCTATTGTCTCAGGTTGTTGTAGGGGTAACATGCCTTCTTTTGACCATATACGTATACCGTATAAATTATGACCTTCACGGGCAAAACGAGACTTTCCATAATCGCTTTCAACTATAGATTGAGCTATCATTAATTCTCTGTTTATTCTTTGTTTGTGTGGGAGGTCTAGGTGGATGTAATCTATACATCTGTTAAGGGCTTGAATGAATTCTTTATTGTTTGAATATTCAAACTTCGGGGGTCCATAACCTAAGTTATTTTTAACCCAGGTAATTGTGGCCGATTCAGTATTTTGTTTAATTACAGGGTTAGGAAAAAAGGTACCTACTGTAAATGAAAATAAAATTAATATTAAAATTTTCACAAAATTTATAACAGTTATTTAGTAGTCCCATAAAAATCTTTAAATACCCAGTCCGCAAATTTTTTCCACTTATTCTTAAACCATTTGATCATTTTTCCTCCTAAAATAAACTTGGTTAATCTTAAAAAAGTTAATTATCGCATTTGCATTGTTTAATTTTAAACAACTTACAGATTAATTTTTTAATCTTCTTAATCATTTTTTATCCTCCACTTGATAAAACATATTGTCAGTTTCATCGGTTGTCCAGCCTTTATTTTCTACACTCCACTCGGTAGTTTGGACTTTATAATCTGGTACATTGTTGTTAGTAGTATAACTAGAAATGTTCCAAAGCATACGATTATTAGGCTGAGCAGCATAATTACCGTTATCAAGGGCCAATATATGAGCACACTTATGTTCTTCAGGAATTTCACTATGCTCCACATCCAAGAGATTAGGATCTGGAGAAGCCCAATCAATCGTGAATAAATAATGTCCGTGGTAAAATTTTTTATCAATTCCAAAATATTTGCCACGTTCACCTACCAACCAATCAAAAACAGTAACGCTAGGATGATAACTAAAGCAATTCCACAGTTCCAACTCGTGAACTTGCATATCGGGCACTTCGGTTCTAGAAAAACGTTTTTGGAAAAACGCAGATATAGGCAACCTCCAATAGCACGCACCGTTTGATAACATAACATGAAATAAGATTGCGCGACCCGGTATGCTTGCACAACCAAAGATAACACAATCTTCACTTTCTCCATGATGCTTCTTAAGATCATAAAGGTACTCCTTTTTTATTTTACAATAAACTGGAGGTATATTTACATTTAAATAGGCCATAATCAATCATATATATCACCCCATGTTTCGCCAAACTCATAATCTACTTTGTTGGGGATCTCCAAAGTAACAGCATTTTCCATTATTTTAATAATTTTTTTTGCATGATTATCATCTGTAACGGAAATATCTAATTCATCGTGGATTTGTATGTGTGGAATAATTTTTTCTTTATATAAATCTAACATTGCTTTCTTTGTCATATCTGCAGCTGAACCTTGAATTAATTTATTTAAAGCTTTGTAAGTCATAGCTTTTTTTACTTTTGGTTTTATTTTTTCTTTATCTGCTTTAGGATACATATCCATCCACTTTTTTATAAAATGAGCTTCTGCCTCTTCTTTTGTATTAAAAATAGTATTCATTGTTCCTCGTGTAAATATATCTGCTTCCCATTTGTTAAATCTACAACGACGACCTAATAATGTTCCAATTGATCCTGATGCTTGTGCTTGAGCAGATGTCTTGTTCATTAATTCTTTTACGAAAGGAACACTTCTATGATATTTATCAAATAATATTTCCGCCTCTTCCTTTGTATTTAAACCAAGTTCAGCTTGTAATTTTGTTTTACCCATTCCATAAAACAATCCAAGATTAATTATTTTAGCTTGGTCTCTTGGTATACTTGCCATGTCAGCAACTGTTCTATGAAAATCTGCGTCGCCATCTTTAAATTCATTTACTATTTTTGTAACAGATTCATTAAAACAAATAGGTTCAGTTGTTGCTGCATAATGCACAACCAATCTTGGTTCTTGTTGTGAGTAGTCAAAACAACCCCATTTACAATTTTCTTCCGGAATGAATAGTGACCTAATTTTTGGGCCTAAATCCTTATTTCTAGCAGGTATTTGTTGAAGATTAGGATTTGCATAACTAAATCTACCGGTAACTGTTCCACCTTGATCAGATCGAATTGGATTAATGTCAGCATGAATTCTTCCTTTGTGTTCAAACTTTAAAATCGTATCTATAAAAGTTGTGTGTGCTTTATTTATTTCTCTTGCTGTGGCAATCATTTGAACTACAGGGTGTGGATGTTTTTGTAAAAAATTTTTAGTAAAAGAAGGTGCATTTGATTTTTCAGTTCTTTCATATTTTAATTCTTTCTTATCAAAAATTTCTGCTATACTTCTCGCTGCCCAAATCTGTGGCTCTATTCCTGTTTCTTGTTTTATTTTAAAAAGTAATTCATTTTCTTGTGTTACTAATTTTTGTTTTAATTCTTGTGCTTTGTCTATGTTAATTCTTACACCTTTAAATTTCATGTCTACTAAACAAGGAAACAAATCTGTTTCTAATTTAAATATTTTATCTAATTTTTCAAATTGTATTTCTTTATTTAAGACTGTGAACAGTTCTAAAGTTAATTCAGCATCTTTTTCTGCATAATTACCAACATACATTGCAGGAAGTTTATACATTTGAGATTTAGGATCGATACCCCAAGATTGTGCAGCTTCATTTAACGCAGTCTCATTTTTTGTTTTACCTAGTTTATCAAATGAAATGCTATTTAAAGTGTACCATAATCTATTTTCATCAAGTAAAGATGCCATAACCATAGTATCAATTATCTCTCCATTTATTTTGACGCCCGCTGCTCGAAGCCAGCACACATCATACATTGCGTTGTGAAATATTTTAGTGTTAGGCGCGGCACAAACTTCTTTAATCCAAGACATAACTTTATCTTTATCTAAATTTCCACCCCCTTCATGTGCAATTGGATAGTAAGCAGACCAACCTTCTACAGCTACAGCAATTCCTACAATATTACCTTGACCTCGTATGGCACCAGATCCCATTGATTTAAGTTCAGGATCTTTTGTTTCTAAGTCAATAGCAACATGACTATAACCTTTTAAACTTGGAAAATTCTCGGGACAAATCCATTCTTTCTCTGCTTCAAACATCATTTATAATACCACCACTAAAAATAAAAATATACATACACAAGTTAGTAAACCTAAATCAAGTATTACTGTTGCTCTAAAATCAAACATTGTAATCTCTTTCAATAATCATTTCTAAATAATGTATTGCTTTTAATACATCTTCTTTACCATTTTTTGTAGAATGTCTACATATATATTTTATAGCTGAACCCTCTGCAAAAAATAATTTGTTATCATTTATAAATTTACTAGGTTGAATTTTCATACCTTTGTAATGTTTTCCACCCACTTGTTTTTTGTATGGACTCATAGTATGGGATCTCCTAGTATGTAGTTATAGTAATCATCTATATCGGGTTGCATAATGTAAAGATTTTCTTTGGCTCTTGTTACACCTACAAAAAATAATCGGTGTTCTGGATCAGAATCTTTTAATGCTGAGTCATATATAATTTTTTCCATCCCCGTATATAAAACTACATTCTCACACTCTTCACCTTTGACACCATGTATTGTAGATACTTTAATTCTTGCAGGTTTAAATAAGTCGTCACCATTTTCTAATAAAGATTTAATGTATAGTTTTGTATCTTCTTTAAAATTTAATTGCTCCCAGCTGCCCGTCACTAGAAGACCGTGATTTAACATAAGCTCCTCTAGGTCAACCAAGTTTGCATTATCTAATGACTTGCCACTTGCATAACTGTATTTGACAAGTTTTTTATCAACGGTTAAAACTTTGTATATAGCTTTTGCTTCTTCAGCACCTACCGTTGCACCTTCATTTAATCTTACCCATACTTGATACGCCTCTAATAATTCAGGAGACAATAAAACGTTGGTTTTGCTATCGAATCTTAAGTTTAAATTAGTTAAATGAGCTTTGATAGGATTTAACATTTTATTTGTTCTTGCAATAATCATCCATTGTCCGTTGGTAAAATCAATATTATCTAAAGTTTGATCTTCAAAAATTTTTCCTTCCGCATCTCTTGGCAACCAACTTTTAATCATTCTATGTTCTAAATGTTGCAAAATATCTAAAGCTTTTCTATGAATAACTTTTGGACATCTTCTTGATTCAATCCTTGCATCCATTTGGCCTTTTAGATTTATGAATATATTTGGATCAGCACCTTGAAACGTATAAATCGTTTGGTCGTCATCCCCTGCAATGTATGATCGTTCACATCGTGATTCAATGTAATTGAACATGTCCCATTGCAGAGGATTCAGATCCTGTGCTTCATCTAAAAAGACAACGCTGAGTGGAGGGCATTTATCTTTTTCTATGAACTGTTTTATCATATCGGAATACTCAATCATTCCTGTTTGTTCTTTATATGATATTAAATCGGCTTCAATCTGTTCTGTTAACCATACATCTATGGTGTGATGTTTATCTAAATCTACTGCTGCATCTACTACAGATATTTTTTTAGATTTTGCATACTCAATAATTTTCATGTGATCATTTTTATACATGATTGTTTCTGTATAAGGATCAAAGTCTGATTCAAAAGATAAATTTCTACAAATCTGTGAAAAGTTTTTAAATGAATTCCACTTGTCATCTTTTAATAATTGTAATTTTGTATCTATTCCTAATTCTTTTGTTCCTAAAGAATGCATTGTACATATATAAGGAAACTCTTTTACTTGTGGAAAGAAGGATAAAATTCTTTTTTTAGCTTCATTAGTTGCTGCATTACTAAATGTTAAGTAAGCAATCTTATCCGCAGAAGTTTTGTGTTCCTCTATTTCTTTTCTTAGATAAGTATTAATTAAATGATGTGTCTTTCCAGTTCCTGGAGGACCTGGTATTATAATTCTTTTCATTTAAAAGAAGGTTCTTTCAATTTTTGATTTCTCACAATTGGTTTATCTAAAGCAACTGTTTCAATCTTCCACACTCTAATTGTTTTCTTATCTATTTTAGGAGTTTCCTCTCCTGCCTTAAAATAATCTATTAACATCTTTTGTGTTTTTTGTTTTGGAAGGTTCCAAGATTTACTTCTTGAAAGAAATTTTTGTAGACTATCGTATTTAAAATACGTGTATCCATTCTCTGTAAAAGGCAAACCTCTTTTTATATCTTCTATTTTTTTACCTGGAGCCTTATTAATAAAATCAGCCAATAATTCTTTTAATTGATAGTCAAGTTTAGATGTTTCAATGACATCCATCTCTTCAAAATGAGGTGGTTGATGTAATTTTATTAACATCTTTCTCCATAAAACTTTACCAATTGGCATTAAAGGTCTGTTGATTTGAACCATGCATGCAATTGAAAATTTTTCAGGATCATGTAATGTTGCTTCATCTACCTCAACACCTATGCCATCAATATATACATAGTAAATAGGCGGATCAGATGGATACTTTGTAATGCTTTCTATTTCAGGAGCAGGAGCATCTCCTCCAACACCAAATTCTTTTTTAACACAACTTTTAGAATCACAAAAACTTGCGATAGGTTCTTGTTTACATTTATAACGATAATCTTTTTTGTTTAATGAGACTAATAAAGATTCTATTTCTTTATGAATTAACTCTGGCATCATAAACTTTGCATTGTAAAGATACATTTTGCTTTGCCAACCTTCTGGAAATCTTTTCTTTAAATATACACCAATGTTGTACATCATTTCATTTCTTGTACCCTCAGGTATCCCGTCTTTTAATAAAGTAATAAGACAAGGAGGAGCTCCTTTTAAAAAATCATCTTCCCCTGATTCAAAGTTTAAATTAATTAAATCTGTTTCTGTTAAAACTTTTTGATCATATAATTTAAAAAACTCTTCTAAATTTAATTTATTTCCATTATCATCTAATGCATGTCTTTCTGCATTGTCTCCGCCAAAATATGGAATGTTTAACCAACTTCCTAATTCTTTATTTTCTGATTTAACATAATCTTGTTTTGGATATATTTCTGATTTAGCAAATCCAATAAGTCCTGCTATCTTTTTTAATTTTTGTCTCATTACACTTGCTGCAACAAATTCTTTTGTAAACAAATAAACATGTGCACCACCTGATTTTGATTTAATTAAAATCAAAGGAAGTTTCTTTTCGTTTATTTTTTTTAAAATTTCTTTGTGATCTAAGTTGTAAATATCAATATCTACACAACCAAATTTACATTTACTATTGTCTTTAATTAAGAAAATTCCAAGGGAAGGTTGAATACCATCTAAATGTTTTTGCCATAACTCATTTGTTACAGGTTCTCTTTTTGATTTAGAATCAGCTTCTTTTTTACCTTTTTCAGATGTGCCTTTATTTAGATAGCTGTAGCCATGTGCTGTTTCTAGTCCAGCAAATATGCTCTTAAATTTCTCTAACACTTTCCACTCATATGTTTGGGGTGATATTTCTACCACCCCATTTAGTTTTTACTTATGATTAGCTAAACTTTGATAGAACTGTTTTGCTCTTTCATAAATGGTTGCATTAGTTACAGGACCAACTTTTGTAACATTGTATCCATACCATTGATTTCCTTTTCCAGAATTTAGTACAGATTTAATTTTGTACATGTGACTGAATGAAGGAGGAGTATAAGGACCTTTTTGTCCATCTAATGTAATTGACATCATCATTGAATTCCATTTTTTACTTATTTTACCTTGAGATGAACTCATAAGTATAAGAGCGGTTTCAATAGTAAAAGCGTTTTCCATTGATGATCCATCTATTACTAAAACAAAATGATTTCCAACAGTTAAGATGTAATTACCATTTGGTAATCTATCTTTTCCCATTTGATCTTTTGTAGTTTTAGATAAAATATCAGATGAGTCGGAATAAATTTGTTCTGGTTTTTTTAATCCAGTTCCAAAGTCAGACCATTCTTGATATTCAAGTTTATAGTGGCAAGGAATAACGTCTATTCCTTTGTTTCCATCATATAACTTTTTGGTTACTATGTTATATAGCATACCCGGTTCAGCTCCTTCTACATAAGCTTCATTTCGCTTCTGTGCTTCGCCCGAACCATTTTGTAAAAGTTTTAAAATAGGTAAAGCCAAACTTTCTGACTTTACATTTTCAAAACCTGCTTGTGCATCACTTTCAAACAACGTTGTTGAAGGCAATGGTGCTGCTTTTTTTACAGCTACTTGTTTCTCGTTACTTGTTTCCATGTTTATATGTTCCTATGTTTATATGTTTATAAATAACTAAGATCTCCTAGTTATTTTTGTTTGGTTACCTGCAAACGTTTTAAATAGATCAGAGGGCATATCACGTCCAGATTCGACACGCTCTCTGACCACAGCCTTGAGTGTCTGAGAATGAACGCCAACTTTCTGGACGGGTTCAAATCCCTGACCTCGCGCAAGGACAGCATATTCTGCCGCCTTGTTATCTTCGCCACGACCAAAGGTAACTGTGATATCGTTTTTAATGATATCACCTAAGCCGTTATTACGAAGCCATTCAAAAGCTTTTTCCTGAACTTCAGGAATAATAGATCCACTGTAAAAAGGTTTTACTTCTACAGATTCACCATCTTTAAGCTTTAATTTTGTAATATGCATTTCCTGCATCATAATAGGAATTTCTACTTGTGAAAGTATTCTTGCTTGTTCTTTTAATTTATTAATACTTTCTTCTGCGTTAAAAATTTCGTCTTCTAAATCTTTTAATTTTAAAACTTTATCGGATAAAGTTTTTGCCGTATCAATTTGTGTAATTGATTCTACTCGGTCTTGTTCATAATTTATTGTCATTTTTTTATCTTTCTTTTCTGTATATTATAATCCCTTAAAAAAATATTGTCAAGTGCTTGTTTCAGATTTTTGGTACAAGTCAATTTCAATTGGATAATATCTCCTTTCTTGTTTATCCCATTTTAGTAATTTATATTTGCCATTTGTTATATCAGAAACAATTGAACATGCAACGCCAATTATTGCAGGATCGCCTGTAAGTAGTAAATAATCTTCTGAAGTGTAGTCTTTTAGCAACTGTCGTAACTTAAATACAACAGGTCCTGCACTTAATATAATTTGTGCATTTTCTGGTAGTAAAACTTTTAATGAACCAAATTGTGAAGCACCAATAATGTTTATTTTTGGTCTTCCTTCTCTTGTGCCTGGCACATCTTGTATGACGTAAACCTTGTTGTTTTCCATTCTTGACTTGTTGTATATTAATCTATATAGCTAAGCAATAGAAAGAACGAACTATTATATATGCACTACAAGTTTAAGACAACGCCATTTGCGCATCAATTAAAGGCATTAGAAATGTCTTGGGATAAGAAAGTATTTGCATATTTTATGGAAATGGGGACCGGCAAGTCTAAAGTATTAATAGATAACATGTCAATACTTTATGATAAAGGCCTTATAAATGGCGCCTTAATCATCGCTCCAAAAGGTGTTTATAAGAACTGGTTTGACTCTGAGATACCAACTCACATGGTAGATCACATAGAAAAAAAGATGGTGTTATGGGAATCTACTGCAAGTAAATCAAAAGAAAAAGAATTAAGTACATTATTTAAATTAGACCATGATCTTCATATTTTAATTATGAATGTTGAAGCCTTGTCTACAAAAAAAGGAAAAGAATTTGCAAGAAAGTTTTTAAGTTGTCATCAAACTTTGATGGCTATAGATGAATCAACTACTATAAAAAATCCAGGAGCCATTAGAACTAAAACAATAATAGATCTTGGTAAAAATGTATTATACAAAAGAATATTAACAGGATCCCCTGTAACTAAATCGCCGTTAGATTTATATACACAATGTTGGTTTCTTGATCCTTGGTTGTTAGATCAACAATCTTATTATAGTTTTAGAACTAGATACGCTATTTGTAAAAAAATAAGTGTATCAGGTAGACAAATTGAAATTGTTGTAGGCTATAGAAATCTTGGGGAATTATCAGAAAAAATAAAACCTTTCTCACATAGAATTTTAAAAGATGACTGCTTAGATTTACCCCCTAAAACTTACATGAAACGAACTATTCAATTAACTGATGAACAAAGAAAAGTTTATAAACAAATGAAAGAAATTGCATTAGCCACACTTAATGGAAAATTAGTAACTACTCATAATGTTATAACTCAACTTATGCGATTACATCAAATTACTTGTGGTCATTTTAAATCTGATGATGGACAAATACAAAAAATAGCTAGTAATAGATTAGATGAGTTAATGGACGTGTTATCTGAAATGGAAGGTAAGGCAGTTATTTGGGCTCATTATAGATATGATATAGAAGTTATTGTTGAGGCTATTAAAAAAGAATATGGTGATAAATCTGTTGTTACTTATTATGGAGATACCACTACAGATGACAGACAAAAAGCAATTAAATCAATTCAAGATCCAAATAGTCCGGTAAGATTTATTGTAGGCACACCACAAACAGGTGGATATGGTATTACTTTAACCGGTGCATCTACTATGATTTATTATTCTAATGGTTATGATTTAGAAAAACGTCAACAATCAGAAGCTAGAATTGATCGTATCGGTCAAGAAAAACCTATGACTTATATTGATATTATAGCCGAAGAAACTGTAGATGAAAAAATTGTTAAAGCTCTTCGAACTAAAGTTAATAT
>JAQCFO010000009.1 GCA_027619415.1 Bacteroidota bacterium | reverse complement strand
TTTTAATAGTTTATATAATTTTTCAATACCAATGGGGGTTGAATTATCACAGAACTCCTCTAAAAAACAGATTACTTATTGAACACAATTACTCATCTAAGTCTTTGATTAAGATTACCAATTTATTTATCAGAAACACTAACAAAATCCATCATGAGTTATCTAAAAGTGATACACTTCCTGTTATATTCAGTGACAATATAAAGGAGATTTTTAACGCTTCAATAGAAGCAGTTAAAACATTAGAAAAAAATAAAACATTAAATGAGCATGCCCCAATAGTTAGTGTTAAAAACTCTTTATTCAGTACTCCTCTATCCTATATGGGCTTTAGTGGTTACATCAACCCTTTTACATTAGAAGCGCAAATAAATAAAAACATACCTAAAATTCAAATTCCAACAACTATATGCCATGAGATTGCTCATCAAATGGGATATTCTGCTGAAAACGAAGCAAATTTTATTGGAATCATCGCTTCCATTGAATCAAGTGATAACTTAGTTAATTACAGTGGAAATGTTCTTGCACTAAAATATTTATTAAATGAACTGTATAAAGTTGACAAAATAACTTTTGATCATCTTTATATGAAAATAAATAAAGGAGTTTTAAAAAATATTCAAGAAGCTAGAAAAGAGTTGGATAAGTTCAACAATCCATTAGAACCATATTTTAAAAATATTTTTGATTACTTCTTAAAAGCAAACAACCAAGTTGACGGCATCAAAAGCTACAACTTGGTTGTTAATTTATTAGTTAACTACTACTCTAATCGATAATACTTGGTGTTCCAAGTTGATTTAGTTTATTTTCAAAAGCTAAGATAGAACTATTAAATTTTTGTATTTCAACCTTTAACTTATTCCACATATTTTTAGCTATTTCAAAGCTATCCATGTGGAGCTTTGTAGGGCCATAAGAATTACCATAAAAACCTCTTTGAGCAACTGATAATCTATCCATTATTGTAGGATAATCTTTTTCTCCTATTTCCTTTTTAGACTCGTTACCAGAAAATACAGAATCAATATTAACAATATATTCGTAAAGACCATTTAAGTCTTTTATTAGAGTAGAATTTTCAGAATTAATCAGTTTAATGGCAATTTCGAATGAAGATAGTTTTTGTTTTGATTTTCTAAACTCATTCATATGCAACTCTAGTTTAGCTTTGAAATCAGTTAAATCATTTATGTAAGTTTCTAGTTTAGACTCTAAAGGATTAATAAGAATATTTTCTCTTATTACACTAACATTAAAATTTTTCATTTCGGATAGCTTAGAAAGATTTCCTTTATCATTTTTAAATATCTGTGCAGAATACAAACCTGATTCAACAGGTATCGAACTCGTATTCCCTCTACCTCTAACTCTAGAATTAATTGTAGAAATTAAAGGTTTAGTTAAATCCCAAGCAATTCTATTAATTCCCTTTTTAGAAGATCCATTAATTCTAGTGACAATTTCTCCATTTGAGTCTTTAATTTCTAAAATAATATTTGATTTCTTTTCTGAATTTTCTTTATCTAATTCATTCCATCCTGGAAAAGGAATATCTTTTTCTAATTTATTAAGTTCCTTCTCTGCTTTCTTCCTTTCTGCTTTTAAAGTGTTAGTTGATTCTGGAATATAATAAGAAATAATAGCTCCATATGGTGGGTTTTCGGCTGAATAATATGAACTGCCCTGACTAGAGGTTCCCGCTCGAATTGGATTATATTGAATGGCATCCTTAATATCAAAAAGTATAGCACCTTTACTGTTGGCTTTATTAAGTTTTCTCAATGGACTATAATCGTCCAAAACATAAAAACCTCTTCCGAAAGTTGCTAATACTAAATCATTTTCTCTTTTTTGAATAGCAAGATCTCTTATGGATATAGTAGGTAATCCACTAGAAAACTTCATCCACTTTTCACCTTGATTATTAGAAAAATATAATCCATATTCAGTAGCTGCAAAAAGAAGGTTTGGATCTATATGATCTTGAACAATTCTCCAAACCATGGTTTCTTTTGGAATACCCTGAGATATTGATTTCCATGTTTTCCCTCCATTTATACTTTTATATAGATAAGGGTTGTAATCTCCAAATTTATGATTATCTAATGCTACATAAACGATATTTTCGTTATGTAAATCAGCTTTAATATCATTAACAAATGAAGTTTTAGGAACTTCTGGTAATTTATCAACCGTAATAGAATACCATTCCTTTCCATTATTTTTTGTTGAATGAATTAACCCATCATCAGTACCAACATAAATGAAATTTTCATTTAACGGAGATTCGCTTAGCGATGTAATTGTGTTATAAGTAGACATAGCATACACATCCCAAGCCGCATCCCAGCTCTGTTGTCTACCCATGATTGGTAATGACATTCTCTCTTGATTCATAGTTAGATCTTCAGAAATTGGAGTCCAACTATCTCCCCTATCATCAGATCTCCAAACTCTTTGAGAACCAAAATATAATCGTTTAGAATCATGATTACTTACAAGGATTGGTGAATCCCAATTAAACCTTTCATAAGGCTCATCAATTCCAGAGTGAGGTTTGATAAAAACTGCTTCTCCATTTGTTCTATCAACCCTATGAAGATTACCTTGTTGAGACTGAGCATATACAATGTTTGGATTTCCAGGTTCGGTAGCTGGTTGGTGTCCATCTCCACCAAGTAGAACAAACCAATCACTATTAACTATCCCATTAGATCTAAAAGTACGACTTGGACCACCTTGAGAATTATTGTCCTGAGTTCCTCCATAAATGTTATAAAAGGGTTTAGAATCATCTAATGCTAATTTATAAAATTGAGTAATTGGTAAATTATTAATAAACTTCCAACTCTTGGTATTGTCAAAAGATTCATAAATACCTCCATCTGAACCAACTAAAACATAATTAGGATCATTTTTTTTGAATATCATAGAGTGATTATCTGAATGTTTGCTTCTTTCATTCATTGTGTAAAAAGTCTTACCCCCATCATCTGAAACTTGCACCCTGACATCCATTAAATAAATTTTATCAAAATAATGAGGAGATGCCACAAGTTCTTGATAATAATGAGGACCTGTTCCACCTGAAACTGTATCAGACATTTTAACCCAACTCTCTCCTCTATCTGAAGATCTATAGATAGCACCTTTTTTTCTGTCAAGTTCAATCGCAGCATATAAAACATCTGGATTTATTGAAGAAATTGCTAAACCTATTTTACCCATATTACCAGATGGAAGACCTACCGAAAGTTTTTTCCATGTTTCTCCAGAATCAGTACTTTTGTATAAATTAGTACCTGGTCCACCTCCAATATAAGCTGCTACACTTCTATGTCTTTGCCAAGTAGCAGCATACATTACCGTTTTATTTCTTGGGTCTACTACAACATCTGTTACTCCTGTCCATTCGTTTACACTTAATACATTTTTCCAGGTATCTCCTGAATTAGTTGTTTTAAACAAACCCCTCTCACCACCTGAAGACCAAAGCGGACCTTGAGCGGCAACAAAAACTGTGTTAGAATTATCTTTATCCACTATGATTTTTGAAATATGTTCTGAATTTTTCAAACCCTTGTTTACCCATTTTTTTCCTCCATTATAAGAAACGTAAACTCCTTTCCCTATACCCACATGTCTTCCCCCTACATTTTCACCAGTACCTAGCCATATAACATTGTTATTATTAGGGTCGATAGTTATAGATCCAGTTGAAAAAAAAGATTCATTATCAGTTAATGATGACCAGCTGCTTCCAGAATTTGATGTTTTCCAAACTCCACCTGATCCAACTGCTACATACCATTCATTTTCGTTAGATGGATTAATCGCTATATCAGCTATTCTTCCAGACATAAAAGCTGGACCTATATTTCTGAATTTAAGACCAGAATACAAAGAACTTTCATCAGAATTTTTGTTTTTTTCCCTTTGAGAATAAACAGAAGGGACAAGAATTAATAAGGCAAGTAAATGGATTATTTTTTTTGTAAAAGACATAATTAATAAATTTAGGAATTACCTAAATATAATTAATAATATTAATATTTTCATTTTAACTTAGCGTCATGTCTAAAAAAAATAAAAAATTCAATTCTGTTGAAATTATTGACATTGGATCAAAAGGTTTATCTATTGCTAAGTCTGATGATGGAATAGTTTTAATGGTTAAAAAAGGTGTTCCTGGAGATATAGTAGATATTGAAACTTACCGAAAGAAAAAAAATTATTATTTAGGTAATATTACTAAATATCATTCAATGTCTGATTTAAGGACTAAAGCAGAGTGTGAACATTTTGGAACATGCGGAGGTTGTAAATGGCAAGATGTACTTTATGATGCTCAAACTGATTTAAAGGAAAAGAAAATTAAATATGCTATTCAGCAGGTATTTGATAAATGTAAAATAGAACCAATTATCAAATGTGAAAATCAATATTTTTATAGAAATAAATTAGAATTTTCTTTTACTGACAACAGGTGGTTAACTAATGAAGAAATTTCTAATTCTGGAACCGATTTAGAAAGAAGAGGAGTCGGTTTTCATATTTCAGGAATGTGGGATAAAGTCGTAGACATAAATAAATGCCACCTTCAACCTGATCCGTCTAATCAAATCAGGTTATCTATAAAAGATTTTGCAATTAACAATAATATTTCATTTCATAATTCTAGATCTAAAAAAGGATTACTTAGGGGGATAATGATTCGTAACACTAGTTTAGATCAGTTTATGGTTATCGTTCAGTTTTTTGAAAACGACATAAATAGTATTGAATTAATTTTAAATCATTTAAAAAATAATTTTAAACAATTAAGTTCTATTCAATATATCATAAACAATAAAGGAAACGATTCTATTTATGATCAAGAAATTAATTTATTTCATGGTAAAGAATATATTGAAGAAATGATAGGGGAATTAAAATTCAAAATCTTCCCTAAATCATTTTTTCAAACAAATACAAATCAAACAATAAAGCTTTATCAAGTTGTTAAAGATTTAGCCGATTTAAAGGGAAATGAAATAGTTTATGACTTATATTCAGGTTTAGGAACAATAACGCAATTCTTAGCAAAGGAAGCTAATAAAATTATTGGAATAGAAAGTATTGATGAAGCTGTTATTTCTGCTCAAGAAAGCGCTACTTATAACAACATAAATAATGTAGAGTTTGAGGCTGGAGATATGAAAAAAATATTTACATCTGAATTTATTTCAAAACACGGAAAACCAGATGTGATAATAACAGACCCTCCAAGAGACGGTATGCATAAAGATGTTATTAAAGAGATTTTAAATTTAGACACTAAAACTATAGTATACGTAAGTTGTAACCCTTCTACGCAGTGCAGAGATTTAGAATTATTAAAAGTCAAATATGATATTCACAAAACACAGCCAGTAGATATGTTCCCACATACAGATCATGTAGAAAATATTGTACTTTTAAAACTTAAAAATTAACTATTAAATTGAAAAAAAGTATATTAATATTAATATTAAGTTGTTTTAACATTTCGTGTGAGCCAGATGACATTTGTCTAAGTTCATTACCTGATACTCCAAAACTTATTGTTGGATTTTTCGATCAATCAACTGGATTAAAGAAAGAGGTTCCAAACCTTAAAGTTCAAGGTTTCAACAATAATAATATTTATATTTTTCAGACTACTGACTCTCTTTCAATTCCTTTAAAAAATTTAGATAAAATCACCAACTATTCTTTTACAAAAGATTTTGATGAAAATGTTGATAATTCTGGAAATAGCGATAACGTTATAATTAATTACCAACACAATCACATGTATGTAAGCAGAGCATGTGGGTATGTTTCAAATTACAATCTTGATCAAATCGTTATAGAAAATGATAACCTGAACTGGATAGTTAGAACAGAAATAATAAATTCAGAAATAAAAGAAGAAAAATCTATACATGTTAAAATATTTCATTAGTCTATTATTATTGACAAATAGTTTATCAGTATTTTCTCAAGACGATATTTTGTCTGACAGTATTCCTTTAAAAACAACTTATGGGATTAAAATCGGTATTGACTTAAGTCAACAGATAAGAATGCTAACTGAATCCGAATATAAAGGCTTACTAATAACTGCTGACTACAAGATTCTAGAAAGGGTTTTTTTAGCTACAGAATTCGGAAATGAAAATAAAAAAATTGTAAATGAAGTTTTAGACTTCAATACAAACGGCACTTTTCTAAAATTAGGATTTAATTATAATGTTTATAATAATATGAAAGGCCTTGAAAATGAAATATATGTAGGATTTAGGTACGGAATGGGAAAGTTCAATCATAAATTAAACTCTTATACTATTTATCAATTAGATCAATATTGGAATCAAAATCTTATTGATAACATTTCAGATTATAAAAATTTAAATGCAAGCTGGTTTGAGTTTGTTTTTGGTTTTAATGCTCAAGTTATAAACAACGTTTACATGGGTTTAAGTTTACGTGTAAACAGATTGTTAAATCAAGATAAACCTGAAAATTTTAGCAACCTTTATATTCCTGGATTCAATAAGGTATTAGAAAACAACAACTTTGGAGTTGGAATTAGTTATTCAATTTATTATCACATTCCAATTTTTAAAAAAAATAAAAAATAATAACATTATTGAATTTTAAACAACTAGGGTAAATATTATTTTTTTAATTGCTTATGAATTTTTTTTGTTCCACTGTATATTTCATACTTAGCTAACCTACTTTCTAATTTTCCATTAAAAAGTTTTATTTTTCTAGAAGGTCTTAGTCCGACATATTTTAAAGCCTCCAAACTGGAAGTTATAAACCAAGCATTTGAATTAGTATAATTACTCTTCAGAGTATCTCCAATTTGCTTGTAAAAAGATTCAATATCAATCTGTAACCTTTCCCCATAAGGAGGATTAAACACAATCTGTAAAAAGTTGTCATTGCTTTTTGTAGTAGTAAAAAAATTATCTTGACTAACTTCTATAATATCAGCAAATCCAGAATTTATAATGTTTTGATTGCATTTTGTAATAGCAGAAGGTGCTTTATCATAACCAGTAATTTTATAATTGAATGGCTTTACTTTCTTTAAGGCTGAAGCTTTAATTAATTCAAATAAATCTGAATCCCAATCTTTCCAGTTTTGAAATGAAAAATGTTTTCTGTTAACATTAACAGGGTAATTTTTGGCATACATAGCTGCTTCAATTAATAAAGTCCCACTCCCACACATTGGGTCTAAAAAATCTGATTCACAATCCCAACCACTAAGTTTTACGATTCCTGCAGCTAAAACTTCATTAATTGGAGCGATATTGGTTTCGGACCTATACCCTCTTTGATTAAGAGGTTTTCCTGATGAGTCTAATGATATAGTACAAATATCATCCGTGATATGACAATTGATTTTAAAATCAGGATCATCTCTATCGACATTAGGTCTTTTCTTAAATAACTTTCTATATCTATCAACTAACGCATCTTTAACTCTTTGCGAAACAAATAATGAATGTGAAAAAAAATCAGTATTCAAATTAGATTCTACAGCAAAAGTGTCATCAACATCAAGGTAATCTTCCCAGTTGAAATTATAAATAGAACTATAAAGGTCTTTTTCATCCTTTATTTTAAATGAAGTAATTGGCTTAAGTACTCTAACTGAAGTGCTTAGTGCTAAATTAACTTTATATAAAAACCCTAAATCTCCATAAAAACTAACATTTCGAACTCCCTCTTCAATGTCTCTAGCTCCAAGAGATAGAAGTTCATCGGCTAAAATCGACTCAAAACCATAAAAGGTTTTAGCTACCATTTTAAAATCATCACTCATATATTGTAAATTATTTTTAAAAATACTCTAATTTTGATGTTTATGAACAAAATATCCTTAATAGATCCTAAAAACGAATACAATGATTGGTTTAATTCTCCGTTTTATCATAAACTTTACAATAATAGAGATTACAGCGAAGCAAAAAAATTCATTTCAAAGTTGTTAAATTACTTAAGTTTAAAAAAAAATTCAACTATTCTAGATGCAGCTTGTGGAAAAGGAAGGCACTCAATTCAACTTGAAAAACTTGGATATAATGTAACTGGTATTGATTTGTCAGAAAACAGTATAAATGAAGCTAAAAAGAGCGAAAACAGAAACTTAAAGTTTTTAATCCATGACATTTCTAAGCCATTAAACATAAAACATGATGCAGTTTTTAACTTGTTTACAAGCTTTGGCTATTCAGAAAGTAAAGAAAAAGATGTACAAATTTTAAATTCAATTAAACAGAATCTGAAAAAAAATGGTACTGGAGTAATTGATTTTTTTAATATAATTAATATCAAAAAAAATCTAGTTCCTAATGATACAGTTACTAAAGAAGGGATCGAGTTTAAAATAAGCAGAAAAATAGAAGATAATATGGTGGTAAAGAACATTTCATTTATTGATAAAGATATTTTATATTCATTTAAAGAAAAAGTTAATGCTCTTACATTAAAAGATTTTAAAGATTATTTTAATAAAACTAACCTAGATTTGATTAAAGTTTTTGGGGATTATAATCTTAAAAACTATGATCCTAATTTATCAGAAAGGTTAATTATGATTTTTAAAAATAAATGATCATTATAAAATACGTGATTAAACATATTTTTTTACATTTGCACTCGATTTAATGGTCGCGTAGCTCAGCTGGATAGAGCATCTGCCTTCTAAGCAGACGGTCACACGTTCGAATCGTGTCGCGATCACAACTAAAACCTTACCTTAATGGTAGGGTTTTTTTGTTTGATTATAGGTGGAATTAATTATATTTAAAGAATGAGTGGACAACAACTTAACAATCCATTACACGGAATAAAATTAACGACTATGTTAGAACAGTTGTTTCTAGAATATGGTTGTGAAGAATTAGGAGACACTTTAAATATCAATGCCTTTAAAAACAATCCTACGTATAAATCAAGTTTAAAATTTTTAAGAACCACTCCTTGGGCAAGAGAAAAAGTGGAAAAATTTTATTTAAAAAACATGACTAATTAGTTTTTATAATTTTATTAGCCACATTATAAAGATTCCCCAAACAACACCTTTAAACCAAGAAAACCAATACCCTTGATAAGGAGATAGTCCATAGAAAATTCTTTTTTTTTCAGTAAATCTTTTATGCCATTTTAAGGTTTTATTCATAAACTTATTTTTTTGTTCTATAATTTTATAAATTAATATTCATGAATTTTGAAATTAATTTATGAAAATGATGCACACCCTGTTCCCTAGTTGGCGAAAATCTACCAGCTTTATAAAATGATGACCTTAATCCATTATGTACGTTTTCTACAACGAATTCATCTTCTTCCTCTACTTTTTGAAGTTGACTGCCTGCTCCCCTATTTAATTTAGATCCATCATATACATAAGATCTAAACAAAATCTTAGTCAAAGAATCTGAAACCGGTTTAACTATATTAATTGAAAGACCCCAAGGGTAAAAATTAAACATCATGTTTGGGAAAACCCAATAATAATAGGCAACTACATTTTTTCCGTAATCCAAATGTTCTTTGGGCAAGTCAAAAACCTCAGAGTCATCTTCACTATATCCAATTTGCAAATTACAATAATCATATACTTCTGTCTTATAAACATTGTAATCTAAAACCTCATTCAAACCTTTATGAATAAAAGGAATATGAAACCCTTCCAAATAATTATCGCAATACAAGGCCCAATTAGCATTTATAATGAAATCTTTTGATAATGATGAGTCTGGTAAAAATTCATCCATTGGCAAAAAACCTATCCTTTCATTCATTTTATTAATTACTTTTTGAAAATCAAAAGCGGGATTTAAACCTGCAAATAATAGTTTACCCCATTTAACAAGTGGAAAAGTATGTAAATCATCACAGGCTCTAGGGAAATCTTTAGCCTTATCAAACTCAGGCATGTATTCAAATTTTCCTTTGTCATCAAATCTTCTTCCATGGTACATGCAAGTGAGTTTTTTTACTTTACCAGGTTCTAGAACTAGAATATTTCCTCTGTGAGTACAAACGTTAGTCATACAGTTAATACTTCCATCTTTAGCTTTTGACAAAACAATGGGTTCATTCAAGTAATCTTCTAAAATTAAAAGTGGATAAACAAAATTTGTTTCTTTAACCAAATCGTCATCCCCTATCCACTGCCAAGATTTTAAAAATATTTTCTTTTTTAATAACTCAAAAACTACTGGGTCTTTATAAAAGGAAGAAGGTAATGTTTCTGCCTTTGTTATATCAGGATCAATTTTATATTTATCTTTCATTAACATTAATTAACTAATTTAAAGAAATATAGATTTTTATTTTGAACAAGCAAAATCAAAAAATAGGTTTATTAGCAGCAACCTCATTGATTGTAGGAAATATGATTGGGGCAGGTATTTTTGTCCTACCAGCTAGTCTTGCAAAATTTGGCGGAATAAGTATTTTAGGATGGATTTGTACAGCAACTGGGGCGCTGGTACTAGCAAAAATATTTAGCAATTTTAGTAAATTAATATCCGGAAAAAGCGGAGGACCTTATTTATACTCAAAGGTTGTTTTCGGAGATTTTATCGGATTTATAGTAGCTTGGGGGTATTGGATTTCATGTTGGGTAAATAATGCAGCAATAGCAGTTGCTATTGTTAGCGCTTTAAGTTTCTTCTTTCCTGAACTAATAACCAGTCCAATTTCTGCTGCTTTAACTGGGCTTGCATTTATCTGGTTTTTTACTTGGACTTCTTCTAAAGGGGTTAAATCATCTGGGAATATTCAGATTTTTACAACAATTGCCAAAATAATTCCTCTATTATTTATTATAATTTCAGGAATGTTTTTATTTGATTGGAATATTTTTCCAGAATTTAATATCACAGATCAAAGTGATTTTGAAGTTTTTCCAATTGTCTGTGTAATGACATTATATGCTTTTTTGGGAATAGAATCAGCAACTATTCCTGCCAATAGTATAAAAAGCCCTAGTAATACAATTCCTATTGCTACTATGATTGGAACAGTTATATCTACTTTAATATATGTTTTTGGAACTATCGTGTTATTTGGCATTCTCCCTAATGAAGTTATAGTAAATTCTCCTGCTCCATTTGCTGAGGCAGGTGAAGTTATTGGAGGAAAATACGTTGGGTATTTTATTTCAGCAGGAGCTGCAATATCTGCAATAGGAGCTTTGAATGGTTGGATTTTAATCACTAGCTACATGCCTATGTCAATGGCCAATGATAAACTTTTTCCTAAAGTATTTACAAAAAAAAACAAGAAAGGGTCTCCAGTTGTTAGTCTAATATTTGGAAGCATTTTAACTTCAATAGTAATGACCATGAATTTTTCTCAAAGTCTAGTTTCAAGATTTGAATTTTTAATTTTACTAACAACATTATCAACTCTAGTCCCTTATCTTTTCGTAAGTGCATCTTATATCCTCTTCCATATTCAAAACAAATATTTAAAGACTAAAATTTTTAAATCCGCTAGTCTTGGGTTGATTGGGTTAAGTTATTCTGTGTGGGCTATTTTCGGCTCTGGTTCTGAATCAATTTACTACGGATCTATATTGTTACTAATTGGTATACCATTCTATTTTATAATGAAAATTAAAAGTTAGTTTTCACTCTATTTTTAGTTATTTTTGTTACAAATAAAACAAAATGAATTCCACAAAAAATACAAGTCTGCTCCTAAAAAAACTCGGTATTAATAAAGAACAAAAAGGCTGCTCAAATGGAGAAGAGTGGTTTGGCTCTGGAGAATTCATTGACTCATACAGCCCTGTAAATGGATCTTTATTGGGTAAAGTTCAGTCAGGTAATAAAAATGATTATGATAAGTTAATTAATGAGGCTGAAATTGCTTTTAAAAGTTTTAGAAAAATTCCTTCGCCCGAAAGAGGAAATTTAGTTCGTCAATTAGGAAATAAAATAAGAGAAAATAAAGCTGAATTAGGTGAATTAGTTTCTTGGGAAATGGGAAAATCTTTACAAGAAGGAATGGGGGAAGTTCAAGAGATGATTGATATATGTGATTTTGCTGTAGGACTTTCAAGACAATTATACGGATTAACCATGCACTCTGAAAGACCAAACCACAGAATGTTTGAACAATATCATCCTTTAGGAATAGTAGGAGTTATTTCTGCTTTTAATTTTCCTGTTGCTGTTTGGAGTTGGAATGTAGCATTAGCTTGGGTATGTGGAAATGTATGTATATGGAAGCCTTCTGAAAAAACACCTCTTTGCAGTATTGTATGTCAAAATTTTGTCTCTCAGGTTCTTAAAGAAAATAATATACCTGCAGGCGTATCCTGTCTTATCAATGGCGATAAAAACATTGGCCAGTGGATGTCGGAAGATGTTAGAGTTAACTTACTCTCTGCTACAGGCTCAACTAAAATGGGAAAAGATGTTGCAAAGAAAGTTGGTGCAAGGCTCGGTAAGTCTTTATTAGAGTTGGGTGGAAATAACGCTATAATAATTACTCCAAGTGTAGATATTAAACAAGCAGTAATAAATATAGTTTTTGGAGCAGTAGGGACTTGTGGACAAAGATGTACTTCTACAAGAAGAATTATTGTACATGAATCTATAATCGATCAAATAAAAGTAGAATTAAGTAAAGCATATAAACAACTGAAGATTGGTAACCCTTTAGATGAAACTAACCATGTAGGACCTTTGATTGATAGTGATGCAGTAAATCAATATTTATCGGCCATTGAAACAGTTAAAAAGCAAGGTGGCAAGTTCATTGTTGATGGTGGTGTATTAAATGGAAAAGGATTTGAAAGCAATTGCTATGTTAAGCCAGCAATAGCGGAAATTAAAAATGATGTTCCCATTGTTCAAACTGAAACTTTCGCACCTATTCTTTATTTAATTAAATACACTGGAAATCTTGAAAATGCTATAGAAATAATGAATGATGTAAAACAAGGATTATCATCTTCTATTATGACTGAAAATTTAAAAGATTCTGAAATTTTCTTATCACATTGGGGAAGTGATTGTGGAATAGCTAATGTTAATATTGGTACTTCTGGAGCTGAAATTGGAGGAGCATTTGGAGGAGAGAAAGATACTGGAGGAGGTAGAGAAAGTGGTTCTGATGCCTGGAAAGTTTATATGAGAAGACAAACTAATACCATAAATTATTCTTCTGAACTAGCATTAGCCCAGGGCATTAATTTTGATTTATAAATTTTAAACATAAAAAAAACCCTCATTTAGGGTTTTTTTATTTATTAAGATTGATTAATCAGAATAGCTATTAGAATGATTCTCCTTTTAATCGATTTCTATTAGTTTTAATGCGGGTGTTTTATCATCGTCATGAGTTTGACTTTGATATTTAAAATAGCCTTCCACAGGAATCATTAAATGATCGTAACCAGTTCCTTTGAACATAACGTAAGGAGCTCCACTGTTAAAATCTGTAGTTTGACCTTCTAAAGAAGCAGGATCTTTTGGAAACAACATTAAATGTGCTCCAGATTCAATCCATTGTCCTTCAGCAGAATCTTCCTTATTAAAAACTAAGTGTTTAGTATTATCTTCACCCATATCTCCATGTAACATCCATGCCCATCCATCAGAATCCATTTCAGGAATAGTACCACCCATATACGCCATTGCCCATTTCATAGCTGGACCATCACCAACCATGGCCATGGCTTCATGTGCATCTTTCCAACCATTTTCTGGATCAGCCATCCCTCTAGGGTTTGCAGCCATTGCAGTCCATCCATTAGATCCTTCTCTTAAAACGGATCCGTCTATATCAACTACAGTACATTTAGCGGCTATATAAGAAGGTGCAGCAGTACTATAAGCCCACACTTTCCATTCAACAGAAGTGTGAGGACCATCAGGCTCTCCACTTCTATCTATTTCAACCTCAACCTCAATAATTTCGGGTTCAGGATTTAAAAAAGATGTTGCTTTTTTAACAGCAGTATTATTACATGATGCAAAAAGACAGAATGTAAATAACAAAATTAAATTTTTCATAATATTTAAGATTTTTTTACCTTAAATCCAGTGAATTTAATTTATATATGTCTGCATATTAGGGTCATACTGACAACATAGGGGAAGATTATCGTAGGCTTCTTTGTTTAATTCATTTAAATCTGTCCCGTATCCAGAATCAGAAATAGCCTTGTGAACTGATATTAGATCAATCATTTGATCATCATATACTAAGCTCATTTGTTTAGTTTTTACATCCCAATCGGCTTTTAAAACACCTTCTAAAGATAACGCTGAGGCTTCAATTGTTTTTTTACACATCTTACAATTGCCTTTAACGCCAAAAGATGCTTCTGTACCCATTAATTCTACAATAGCTTCAGCTTTGGGGTCATTAACATCTGAATTAGCCGGGTCGTTAAATGACATATTCCCAAGGAAATATCCAATAACCAAACCTGTTATTAAAGACAGTGATATTTTAAATGTTGTTTTCATATTATTTTATATTAATGTATTGATAGAGTTTCGTATTTACAGCAATCTGGAAGGTTATTATAAATTTCAGTTGGTGCAGTATGTTTATCAGTACTATGTCCAAGTAATGAAATCTCTTTATGAATGTCATCTAACTTTAGTTTTTCAGAATTATATATAAGTGAAATGTTATTAGAAATAATGTCCCAATTAACATACTTCACACCTTTTAATTTTAATGTGCCTTTTTCAATTCTATCTTTACACATTTCACAAACCCCTTTAACGTTAAAAGAAACTTTTTGAGATTTTAAATTATTTCCTTGAGAGAAACAAAGTGATGAAACGAAAAGTAAAACAATAATTAAATATTTCATATTACTAATTTAGTTATTAAATCTTAAACCTACATAAAATAAAGCTCCATGTATAGGAGCATAAATAAGTGAAGTATCAAAATTAGTTCCGAAAGGATCATCTCCTCCAAGAACTGGATTTTTCTGGGTATATCCTCCGATATTTTCTCCACCAATATAAATCTCAAATTTATTAGAAAAAACCCTTGTTATTTGTGAATTTATTAGGTTATAAGAAGGTGAACTTCCTTTAAGATCAATTAATGAAGTGTGGCTTGGTAATCTTTGATTCCCAATCCAATTATAAGTAAAATCCAATTTCCACTTTGATCCATTTTCATTTTCGTTTGTCGATGCTTCAATATTAGTAAAAAATCTATTTTTTGGAGTTAAAGGATTTTGTTTAAATCCAGAATTATATTGTTTTTTTACATCATAGTTTTTAAATGTTGATTTGAATAGTACGTTGTCTAGTATTTGATATTCTAAATCAATTTGCAGACTTTTAGAAAAACTTTTTCCATTTAAATTATAAAAGGATAATTCCCCTTGCGTTTCCCAATCAACTACAACTTGATTGTCAAAATCTGTAACATAATAATCAAAGGTAATATCGCCTTCTCTATTGTTTATGAAAAACCCCTGCCTTAAACTTATACCATAATTAAATGCTTTCTCTGGATCAAGTCCATAAAATTTACCAAGAACATTATTTCTTTTTATTTCACGACCCGTTGCAAAAATATTTTGATTTTCTGAAAATATATTGGAAGCTTTTCTTCCACTTCCAAGTGATAATCTTATTACAGATTTTTCATAAGGCTGATATCTCATATGAAGCCTTGGTGTAAAAAAACTACCTAAGTTATTATGAATATCATATCTAATACCAGCAACAAGACTTATGGCATCCATACTATCGTAACTGTATTCAAAAAAACCTCCAATAGATTTATCTATTCTAGTAAAGAAATTGTTTTTATCTACAAGTTCATCAAAATCATCATATGAATAATTTAATCCTACTTTAATTTTATTAAGGGTATTACCTATAATAGAATTGTAAATTATATTTGAATAAAAACTGTTTTGATTTATATTATAATTTCTAGATCCAAAAAAAGAATTTTGATCATGCTTTGAAAAAGCCATTTGTAATCCTAAAGATTGATAAGGAATACTTGCGTTAACATAGCCGAATTTAAAATTAGAATCAAATCTACTTGTATTTATTTCCCCTTTCCATGGTGCTATAGTTACCATGTCCTTAGTGTTTTCTCCTATAACCTTATCATCTTTCATATAACGAACGCCAAGAAAGCTAACTGTTCCCTTCTCTGGATTTATATATTGCCATCTATTAAATAAATTAAATGCTTTAGATGTAGGTTGATCTAAAAAGCCATCATTATTGTTGTCATTTATTGAGCTGTTCTTATTTGCATGTAAGTATATTCCTGAACTTAATTTATCGTTAAATTTTTTATTTCCGTGAATATTTATTTCATTTCTTCCCATATTATTAGAATAAACATTAACAGATAATGGATTATCAGAATAGGGCTTTTTAAGTTCAACATTAATTTGTCCTGAGATACTTTCAAAACCATTTACTACACTACCTGAACCTTTAGTTATCTGCATACTTTCAACCCAAGTGCCTGGTATAAAGGATAAACCGTAAACTTGAGAAGCTCCTCTAATCATAGGGATATTCTCTTCAGTTATAAGTAAATAAGGGCTTTCTAAGCCAAGCATTTTAACCTGCTTAACTCCAGTTACTGCATTAGAATAACTTACATCAATTGAAGGATTTGTTTCAAAACTTTCTGAGATATTGCAACAGGCAGCTTTAAGCAACTCATCACTACTAACGTTAATGATGTTTTGAGTTTTAAAATATGATTTTTGAATAGTTTTCTTTCTTTTATTAACTACTACTTCGTCCAACTGGCTGTTATCTACAACCATTAAATGATTATATTTTTTATTATCACCAATCTCTATTGTGTCCTGTTTGAATCCAATAAATTTAAATATTAATTTATTTGAAGAAGCAGAAGATGGTATTGAGTAATTACCACTAAAATCAGATGTAGCTCCGTACGAAAGATCTTCCCAGTATACAGAAACACCTTCTAAAACAGATTCAATATTTGACTCATTTACATAAGTTATCTTACCAGAAATTAGTTTTTGTGACTGAACATTTAAAGTAAGAAAAAAGGTAAATAGAAATAATATTTTATTCATTTAAATATTTTCTAGTTCTGATTATAGAATTAACACGAATATCTTCCCAAAACAGGTTGATATCAGCCTTATGATAATCTTTTACAGTAGACAATAAGAATCTTTTAACTAAACCCATTTTTGGCAATTTAATCATCAATTTATTATTGATGTTTTCAATTTTAACAGTTTTAGGGAAAATTTTATTATTCAAATAAAGAAAACCTTTATGGTCTTCATATTCAGTAGAATTCTTTTCATCCCAAGTTATTGGGTTAGAACAAATTGCTCCTTTAATCCAATCTTTTGAAATTGTATAACTAGCTTTTTTTTCTTTAGAATCAGACAATACTCTATAAGTATTCCAGGTAACAAAACCACCAGTTTGCTCAGCACTAGTCATGTGATCAATATTATCAAAGTCTTCATTTGTCACTTTTGTGCCTATTAAATAAGCTGCTATTAATTTTTTCTGCAGTGGTTTTCCATCAAAGAACTCTTTTAACAATCTTTTAGCATGACCAGCCCCCTGACTATGACCAGCTATAATGATTGGTTTAGAATCATTATACTTATTCAAAAAAGTAATAAAAGCTTGCCTAATATCTTGGTAGGCCATTTCGTAAGCCTTTTCTCCACCATTTTTCCAGAAAGATTCTCTAAATACTCTAAGGTGAGCTTGTCTATAAAAGGGAACATATAAATCACCTACTGAATACCAAGCTGAAGACTGATATTTAACGGATGAACCTAAAACATAATCTCTATTTTTTTTATCATAAATATCGGCATTCCATGAAGTATCATTTTTATTCGAAAGCATAGTTGGATAAATAAAAAAGACATCTACTGATAGTTTAGAATTTTCATTTTCAAAATCAGAAAATACTTCTAATTTATTATCAGGATGAACTGCCCAAGATTTTAATAACTCATAATCTGGTGCTGCAGAGGGTTTAAAATCATCAAAAGATTGGCTATTGTATTCGATAGGACTATTACTTTCAGATAACAAACCACAAGATAATAAACTAAATGAAATTAAAATTGAAATTATGTGTTTCATATTTACATAAATGTCAAATATCGTGCTAAACTATGAATTCTTTAGTAAGTTTGTACAAACAATGATATATTATGAAAAAAAATTTCTTTTTATTAGTCACATCTCTTCTATTATTGGGCTGCAATATTCCTAATATGATCGTTGTCGACCTTGAATCAAAAAACTCAAGTAACGTCACTGGAAATGTAGTTTTTATTGAAGAAGGTGAAAACATTAATATGATAGCCACAATAAACAACTTAAACCCTGGAGAACACGCCATTCATATTCATGAAAAATCAGACTGCTCTTCTGACGATGGTAAATCTAGCGGAGGACACTGGAATCCTACATTAACAAATCACGGAAAATGGGGAGATCAAACTGGATATCATATTGGCGATATAGGTAACTTTACAGCGAATGAAAAGGGAGTTGGAATTATTAACTTTAGTACTGATTTATGGTGTTTAGATTGTGATGATGATAATAAAAATATCATAGGAAAAGCTATTATAGTTCATCAAGGAACAGATGATTTTATTTCTCAACCTTCTGGAGCTGCGGGCTCAAGAATAAGTTGTGGTGGTATTATTTTAAAGAATGCTGTTTTAAATTCTAAAGAATAATTACCATTCTCTAGATTTGTTTTCTTGTTCAATCTCTAATAATTGTTTTTCTGATAAAACCTTTAAAAAAGAAGGATGCTGTTCAATGGCGTATTCAATTTTTTCAATAATACTTTCAATAGAATCGTTATCATAATCAATATCCAAAGGTTTCTTTATCTCCATAGATTGAAGAATGTTTTTCTTTTTAATACTTATTCCTCTTTTATCAAAAGATCTTCTAAAACCATCTATTACTATTGGAATAACTATTGGTTTATACTTTTTAATTATATAGGCTGTCCCTCTTCTTATAGGCTTATATGGCGTGGTTGTTCCCTGAGGAAAAGTAATAACCCAACCGTCATCAAGTGCTTTTCCTATACTACTAATATCACTCATCTTAACTTGTCTATTTATGTCTTCTCCTTTATCTCTCCAAGTTCTTTCGATAGATATTGAACCAGCATAAGCTAATATTCTTGGTAATAATCCTGATTTCATTGTTTCTTTAGCTGCTACAAAATAGAGATTCATTTTAGGTTGCCACAAGTATCCAACATTTTTAATTGAATCCACTCTTCCACTTAAACTAGCATTAAATACATGAATCATAGCGGTAACATCCGCAAAATATGTTTGATGATTAGAAATAAATAGAACTTTATTCTCAGGAAGTGATTTAATAACTTCTGAACCTTCTATTTTAAGTTTGTTAAACTGATTAAACCTTCTATGAGAAAGCACACCTAGAATACGTATTAACCACTTTTTTACTAAAATAATATGTCCAAAAGGATTTCTTTTAAATATTCCCATCAATTATAATTTTGAAAAGCAAATGTATTAAGAATTAGTCACATCAAAGTAAAACTCTATAAATTCATAAACCATCATAGCAGTTGCACCCCACAAAACTTGATTATCAATTAGATAACTAGGAACTAATTGAGTAGTTCCGTTAACTAAAACTTTTGATTTTACAATTTTGGAGTTAATTAATTCTTCAAATAAGGGGGTAATAATTGCTGAAACTTCTTTTTTGTCAGCTTTAAAAACAAGATTATTTTCACTGAACCCAACAAAAGGTTGAACTTTAAAATTACTAGGCGGAATATAAACTGAAGATAATTTATTTACAACATTAATAGATGATGACTTTACGCCAATCTCTTCGTACGTTTCTCTCAAAGCGGTTAATTCTAAATTTTCATCTTCCTTTTCCATTTTGCCACCTGGAAAACTTATCTGATTTGAATGAACTCCGTTATACTTGTTTCTTAGTATCAACACCATTCTAGTATTGTTATTATTATCAGGATAAAAAAGCATAAGAACTGCCGCTTTTTTATGATCAGATAGGATTTTTTTATTTTTTAATAACTTTATTCTTGAAGGTGGAGCCATATTAGACAAAGAATCATGTCCTGGAAGATTAAAATCATTTATTTTTAACAAAATCTTTTTAAAACTATTGAAATGCATTTTCTTAGATTATTATTAATTACTCTTCTTTTCTTCTCTTGTAAAGATATAGGTATTAAAGCAGAACCTATAAAATACAAAGAGAAAAGAGAAACCAAAACTTCAATTAAAGTTAAAAAAGATCGATTCTTATTGAACGATAAAAATGTAATTCCTTTCTTTTTTGAATACGGCAAGAAAAATACAGAAAGTAAAATTAAAATTATTACAGATTATGGAGATATTGAAATAAAATTATTTAAAAATACACCTTATCACAGATCTAATTTCATTTATTTAATTAAAAAAAAATATTTTAATAATGAATATTTTCATAGAGTAGTTAAAGGTTTTATCATTCAAGGAGGAAATTCAGACAACAAAAGTACTTCTATAAAAAGAAGATCGATTGGTAAATATCTATTACCTCCAGATACTAAAAAAGGTTACAGACATGATAGAGGAATTATATCTATGCCAAGTAGTGAAATGGAAAATCCTTATAGATTAGCTTCACCCTATGAATTTTTCATTGTTCAAAAATTAGGTGGAGCTTATCATTTAGATGGAAATTACACCCCTTTTGGGCGTGTAACTAAAGGAATGAATGTTGTAGATGTTATATCTAATTTAGAAGTAGACAAAAGAGAATGGCCATTAGATAACGTTCATTTTAAAATAGAAATAATTGAATAGTTTTTTCTTATAATTATTTCTATTTTTATAAGAAAAAATAATTATGACTATTATTCAGCTAAAATATGCCATTGCCATTGCAGAATACAAAAACTTCACAAAAGCTGCAGAAAAATGTTTTGTTACTCAACCTACATTAAGCATGCAAGTTCAGAAATTAGAAAGCGAACTAGATGTAATTATTTTTGATAGATCAAAAAAACCAATAGAACTAACTGATTTAGGTATAAAAATAATAGAACAATCAAAAGTAATTGTTAGCGAATCAGAAAAAATGAGAGACGTTCTTGATCAGCAAAAAGGTATAATTGGCGGACCATTTAGAATAGGTATTATACCTACAGTAATGCCTACCCTTCTTCCAATGTTTGCAGGTGAATTAGTTAAAAGGTTTCCATTGCTTAAGATTTCATACTTTGAATTACCAACTAAGGAATTAGTTTATGAATTAAAAAATGGTCATTTAGATTTAATTATTGCCGCAACACCTTTAGAGGATAATGATCTAATTGAAAAACCAATATACTACGAACCATTTGTTGCTTATTTACCAAAAAAATTCAAGCATTTTGGTAAAAAAGATTTAGTTCCAAAAGATATGTACTCTAATGATTTGTTGCTATTAAAGGACGGTCACTGTTTTAGAAATAGTATTGAAAACCTATGCTTTAACTGCTATGAATACGATGGAAAGTTTGAAATAAAAAGCGGAAGTTTTGAAACATTAACAAACCTTGTTGATCAAGGTTTAGGTATTACGTTTTTACCATACCTGCATACATTGAATTTATCTGAGAGTCAAAAAACAATGTTACATGGTTTTCAAAAGCCACAGCCTTCTAGAGAAATTAGTCTAGTTTACAAACAAAATAAATTGAAAATCCATATAATTGAAGAGATTTACAAATTGATTCATTCAATTTCTAAGACAAAAATTCAGTTTAATGATGTTGAAATTATTAGTCCTCTTAAAAACAGAGAAACAAAAAAAGAGTAATTACATTAATGCTCCAACTAAGTGTGGATTATATTGAGTGTAGTTTTTAACCCAAATAATTAGTTCGTTATATTCATAAGGCAACAATCTTGAAGATGCTTTATTTAATTCTTTTTTAAATAATACGGGGTTAAAACTTACTTTTTTTAAAACATCTATAGTGTAGTTGTACACAGATCTTGACATAATAGAATTTTGTTTGTAATAAATATAATTATAAAAAAGGTTTTTAAATCTTTAAAAAATGTTAAAATTTTGATCTTAGTTTGACACTCCATTGAAATGAAAATTCTGAAACAACATCTCCGTTTTGATTAACTCCATTAGTATTAAGTGTAATAGTTTGTGGAAGTTTAGTTGTAACTGCATCTAATATTAATTTATCTAAAGCTTTACCCATATCATAAGTGAATAATATTTTTCCAGTAGCTTTCTTCGTAAAAACAGAGCTAGATCCAACCAAAAGCATAGCGATACTATGTCCACTTTTATTTATTTTGTTCATCAAAAGCAATCCACCAGCCATTTCAGCTGCCATTCCTTGGACAGCCCAAAAAAGAGACTTGAAGGGATTTTGATTAATCCATCTGTGCTTGACTCTAACTGTACAGGTGTTTTCGCTTAACGAATCAACTCTGACTCCGCATATCCATGCTGCAGGCAATATAAAAAAAGATAAAGTATTTCTCATTTTTAATATAATTCTATTCATGTTTAACTAATTAATTTATATACTAATTTAAAAGTAAATACATGCTATAACCCTGCCAAATAACGCTCTGCATCTAACGCTGCCATACATCCTGTACCGGCAGCTGTTACTGCTTGTCTGTAATCTTTATCTTGAACATCTCCAGATGCAAAAACTCCAGGTAGATTAGTATTTGTTGTTTTTCCGTGAGTAATAATATATCCAGAATCATCCATATCAATTTGATTTATAAAAATATCAGTATTAGGCTTGTGTCCAATAGCTATAAAAAGACCGGTGACTTCTACATCATCTAATTTATTTGTTTCAGTATTAACAATCCTTACTCCTTCAACTACGTCTTTTCCTAAAACTTCTTGAATTTGAGAATGATACCTAAGTTCAATATTACTTTTCGATTCAACCCTATGTTGCATTGCTTTTGAAGCTTTCATTTCACCTTTTCTAACAATCATAGTTACCTTAGAGCAAATGTTAGCTAAATAAGTAGCTTCCTCAGCTGCAGTGTCGCCACCGCCCACTATAGCTACATCTTGTCCTTTATAAAAAAATCCATCACAAACAGCACAAGCAGAAACACCACCACCTATTAACCTCTGTTCTGATGGGATGCCTAAATATTTTGCAGTAGCTCCGGTAGATATGATTATAGTTTCAGCTTCAATCTCTAATTTTTCATCTACTATAACTTTATGAATGCCTCCAATTTTATTACTAAAATCTACTTTAGTTACTAATCCTATCCTAACTTCAGTTCCAAACCTTTCAGCTTGCTTTTGAAGATCTACCATCATTGAGGGTCCATCCACTCCTTCCGGATAACCTGGAAAATTATCTACTTCCGTGGTAGTAGTTAACTGACCTCCTGGCTCCATACCAGTGTATAAAACTGGGTTTAAATCTGCCCTTGAAGCGTAAATAGCTGCTGAATAACCTGCAGGTCCTGATCCAATAATCAATGTTTTAATTCTTTCTATTGACATAGTATAATTTTTAAAACATAAATTTAAAATAATTGAGACTTTTAAGAGTAAAAAAGTATAAAAAGTTATCATCATAAATTATTATCTTATAAATGTCATATAATGTTTGATGATTTTTGAAATAATACTATATTTGCGCCGCTCACCTCGGGGTGTAGCGTAGCCCGGTTATCGCGCCGCGTTTGGGACGCGGAGGTCGCAGGTTCGAATCCTGCCACCCCGACAAAACTCTTTATAATTAACTCATTTTCAGTGTTTTATAAGGAGTTTTTTCTTTTGGTATCGGTATCCGTATTGATACTTTTTCACTATCTTTAGGTATGAAACTCACTCTATTTCTTAGGAGGTCACGAATCAATGAAAAAGGTGAATCTGAGGTCTTTTATAGGTTAAGAAGTAAAGATGGTCAAAACTTGATATCAACAGATGTTTTAGTTAAACCATAGGATCTTTAGTACACGATATAACAAATAGAAAAGATAAAAAGAGAGCTAATTTTATATAGTAATTACTTTATAAATACAATTTAACTAAAATAATAGTTCTATTATCTAAAAATCTTTATTTCCAAAGGATTTAATAATTGTTTTTCTCATTCCAACAAATACCACTATAAAAACTGAATAGATAATAAAAAAAGGGATTACATAGTTATGAAGATTAAAGGCCAACATAAGAGCCATAATTAGCAATTGAAATCCTAGACCATAAATAGAAACTATGGTCATAAACCACTTTGGAAATGGCTGACTATCTCTTGCATTTTTATCCATATGATACATAATTTTATCAAAAGAAATATATAATATATCGTAAATTTTATAAAAAATATTTACCATATGTTGACTCTCCCCCTTAAGAGCTTTTGGAGCAGAATCCTCAAAAACTCGACTGGTTGAATCGCCTTTCACAGAATTTCGCAAAATAACATAATAGTAGTTATAGACTGTCCCTTGAAGTTGAATTCCAAAAAAAGCTATCAACATATAAATTATTGAACTATCCGAGATATAACAAAAAGCTAATAAAAAACAAAAATTAAGTGAGATATCTGCTATTGAATCATAATAACGCCCTATATAAGATGGCATATTTTTTAAGCGTGATAGTTCTCCATCGGTTGCATCCAAAATAGATTTTAATATAATAAAAAAAGAAGCTATTATATTGTATTCATTAAGCATGAATACAATAGCAATAAGTCCAGCTATAATAAACATGGTCGTAACATGAATTGGAGTAATATCCGTATTCTGAAGCTGTTTAGCAATCCAACGACCAGCTGGGCGTCCGTAGTCAGATAGATCTAAAAATTGATATTTTTTTGGAAGTTTTGCCATTCAAATGTTAGATGATAAAATTAATTGTAAATACACCCAAAAGTAGTTTAGTTATCTTAAAAATAACTCATGTTTTATTATTACTTTTTTCGTTTTAACTGAAAACTTAAAAGTTGTATACAGGTTTTATTATGCTAGTCAATTATCATTTCTGGAATATCACCATCTATTATTAGGCGACCATCTGTGCTGCTTACAATTTCTTCTACAGAAATACCTGGGGCTCTTTCTAGTAATTTAAAACCACCATCAGTAATTTCGATCACAGCTAAATTTGTTACTATTTTATTTATACATCCAACACCCGTAAGTGGTAAAGAACATCGTTTTAAAAGCTTAGACTTACCTTTTTTATTTGTATGCATCATCGCTACTATTATATTTTCTGCAGAAGCCACTAAATCCATCGCTCCTCCCATTCCTTTAACCATAAAGCCAGGAATTTTCCAATTAGCTATATCACCATTTTCTGAAACTTCCATAGCACCAAGAATAGTAAGATCAACATGCTGACCTCTTATCATAGAGAAGCTCAAGGCAGAATCAAAAAAACTAGCTCCCGGTAAAGTTGTAATTGTTTGTTTACCTGCATTAATAATATCAGCATCTTCTTCACCTTCAAATGGAAAAGGGCCCATACCTAAAACTCCATTTTCACTTTGAAATTCAACTTCAATATCGTCTCTGACAAAATTTGCTACTAAAGTAGGAATCCCTATTCCAAGATTCACATAATAACCATCTTTAACTTCTTTAGCAATACGTTTTGCTATTCCTATTTTATCTAACATAAATTAATTTTTTCTAATAGTTCTCTGTTCGATTCTTTTTTCATAATTAGAACCTTGAAAAATACGTTGAATAAAAATTCCTGGGATATGTATTTGATTTGGATCTAACTCTCCTAATGGAACAATTTCTTCAACTTCAGCTACTGTTATTTTTGCTGCACCACACATATTTGGATTGAAATTTCTTGCTGTTCCTTTAAAAATCAAATTTCCTGCTTCATCTCCTTTCCAAGCTTTGACAAATGAGAAATCTGCTTTAAAAGCATGTTCTAAAACATACATTTTGTTACCAAAAGCTCTAGTCTCTTTTCCCTCAGCCACTTCAGTTCCAAATCCAGCAGGCGTATAAAACGCTGGAATACCTGATTGTGCAGATCTGCATTTTTCAGCTAGTGTTCCTTGAGGAATCAAGTCCACTTCAAGCTCCCCTGAAAGCATTTGGCGTTCAAATTCGTCATTTTCACCAACATAAGAAGAAATCATTTTCTTTATTTGATGCTTTTTAAGCAATAAGCCTAGACCGAAATCATCTACACCAGCATTATTTGAAATACATATAAGATCAGTTAATTCAAGTTTCACTAATTGTTCAATAGCATTTTCTGGAATGCCACTAAGACCAAAACCCCCAACCATTAGAGTCATTCCACTCTTAACACCCTCTAAAGCATCCTTAACATTAAATACTTTTTTATTTATCATCTAAATTAATATTTATAATTTTTTATTTATTCTAATCTAAAATTACATTAATCTTTACAAAGTCCCGTCGTTTTAATTTCTAGTTTATCATATTCTTTTTTAACTGTTTATAACAAGGAATATCAGAAAACTAAAAATTAATTTTTTAATCATTTTCATTTATGCGTTTTAAATAAGCAACTACAGGATGATGGTCTGATGCCCAATTCTCAGCTTTAGTTTTAATATAGACATGCTTAGAATTGATTAAAATCAAGTTTTTGAAAAATACATAATCAATTCTTTTATTAGACTTAACATTATTAAATCCATTATATGTTCCATAAAAATGATTACTTTTTAGTATATCTTTTTTAGAATCTATGAATTCATTTTGAAGTTTTTTTATTGATTTATTTTCATCTTCCAAATTAAAATCTCCAGTTAATAATACTGGATAATTCATTTCATTTAGCTTATTTATTTTATCAATAATTAATTCAACAGATTTCTCTCTAGCTAACGTACCAACATGATCAAAATGTGTATTAAATATCCATATTTTTTTATTTGAATTTAAATTTTTAAAAAGCCCATAAGTACAGATTCTTTCCATTGAAGCATCCCAGCCTACAGAAATTTCGTTTGGAGTTTCAGACAACCAAAAGGTGTCTGATTCCAAGACTTCATATTTATTATTATTAAATAAAATCGGACTATACTCCCCTCTGATTTTGCCGTCATCTCTGCCCACCCCTATGTAATTATAACGTGGCAACAAATTCATTAAGTCAATTAATTGAGAACTTAAGACCTCTTGCATTCCAACAAAATCTGCATTTTCATTAGAAATAAATTCTATAACAGTTGATTTTCTGTTGCTCCAAATATTAACCTTATCATTAGGATTGTTATAACGTATATTATAAGAAATAACTTTTATATTTTGAGTGTTATTTAATAAAAAAATTAGAAATATATACAGTATATTATTCATGATTTAAATTTAATATATTTATTGGCTATGATCAGACATTTATTAGTAATTATTATAAGCTATTTTTTTATTAATTGTGAATCTAAAAGAGAAATCAATATTGATTTAAGTAATAAAACGGTGATTCCAAAAACCTATGTTGTAAACAAAACCTCAAACACAATTACTATTGATGGTAAAGACAATGAAATAGACTGGATAAACACAAGTTATAGTGAATATTTTATCGATATAGAGGGGGTAAAATCTCCCCTTCAAAAAACAAGGATAAAAATGCTTTGGGACAAAAAGTATTTATACATATTTGCAAAATTAGAGGAACAACATATTTGGGCAGACATAACCAAGAAAGATGCTGTAATTTTCAAAAATAATGATTTCGAAGTATTCATTAGTCCCTCAAATGACACTCATAACTATGGTGAAATCGAGATTAATGCTTTAGGAACTGTTTGGGATTTACTATTAAACAAACCTTACAAACTTGGAGGAAAAGCAAAAAATGAATGGGACCTAAAATATTTAAAAACTGGCATATATGTCGAAGGAACATTAAATAACCCTAATGATTTAGATAAGTTTTGGTCAATAGAACTAGCGATTCCATTACAACCTTTTATACAACTAAAAAACACACCTAAGGAAATTCCTGTAAACAATGAGCAATGGAGAATCAATTTTTCAAGAGTTAATTGGGATTTTGAATTAATTAACAAAAAATATTCAAGAAAGAAACAAGATGGAAAGTTATTGCCTGAATACAATTGGGTTTGGTCCAATCAAGGAGTGATTGATATGCATGTCCCTGAAAACTGGGGATATATTCAATTTTCCACAAACAACAGCAATTCCAAAACAAAATTCACACATCAAACAGATTATTTAACTGAGCAGGTGATTCATGCTTTATTCAGAGAAATCTCATTTAAAAATTTTAAAAAATTAAAAGAAACAAAAATTGGGACTGAAGTCAACATTAACGCATTACATTCACCAAAAAAAACAGTTAAAGTTAATTTTTTAAAGACCTATACTGGCTTTAATTTAAAAACAAATAACATTAATGGAGTGGTTTATTCTATAAGCGAAAACGGATTATTAAACAGATTAAAATGAAAAAAATATTAATTATAATTCTCTCTATTATAATAACATCCTGTAATAATGAAGTAAATACAGATGAGAAAAATTTTACTTTTAGTACTTGGACTAGTGCTGAAAAAAATTTTAATAAAAAAGATTGGGAGAAAAAACTTAACTACTACGATTCTTTGGGAATAAGTGAAATTTTAGTCAGCGGATCTCCTGAAATTTTAAAAAATATAATTTCATTAGCTAATAAAAAAAAAATAAAAGTTCATGGATGGATGTGGACCTTAAACCGTCCAGGTGATACAATTGCTAATAAAAATCCAGACTGGTATGCAGTAAACAAAAATGGAGATAACTCTTTAGATTACAGAGCTTATGTCGATTATTACCAATGGCTAAGTCCTTTTCATCCAGAAGCAAGGAGTCATATCATAAATAATGCTAAAAAGTTAATGGAAGTTAAGGGTTTAGCATCTGTACATTTAGATTATGTTAGATTTCCTGATGTTATTTTAGGAGCCGACTTACAACCAAAATACAAGATTATTCAGAAAACTGAAATGCCAGAATATGACTTTGGCTACCACCCTTTTGCTAGAGAAGAGTTTAAAAAAATTTTTAATAAAGATCCAATAGAATTTGAAAATCCAGAATTGTCAACAGAATGGAGACAGTTTAGGCTAAATGCTATTACAAGTCTTGTAAATGAAATTATTACCGTTGCTCATTCTAAAAATAAAAAAGTCACAGCGGCTGTATTTCCATTTCCTGAAATGTCAAGGCAAATGGTTAGACAGGCATGGAACGATTGGAATCTTGATCAAGCCTATCCAATGTTATATCAAAATTTTTATAGAGAGAATATTAATTGGATAGGTTTTGCTACAAAACAAGGATTCAATGATGTGGATTTTCCTATAATTTCGGGGCTTTATTCACCTGCATTGAGAGACCCTAAAGATTTAAAAAAAGCTATTTTAATTTCTAAAAAAAATGGGGCAAAAGGAATTTCTATATTTACTGCTGACGGATTAACAAAAGAACAACAAGCTGTGTTTGTTGAATTATCAAAAAGTTTAAAAGAATGAGTTTTTAAGAACTATATTTTTTATCAAAATAAATTGACAATAAATAAACAATAGGAGTCATTAAAATCCAACTAGTTTGAGCTTGCAGTGTGATATCACTTATTTTTGCATCGAATGCTATATATAATTTTGTTTCTGAGTATAATACAAAAGCAGTAGTTTTAAATGGAGCATTAGTATTGTCCCCTGGCTCAACTTCATATTTTAAATCAAATATTTTAGCACCCTTCCATTCATTAGGGTTCATTATCCCATCAATTTTTATTTCATCCTTAATTTTTTGTTGAGAAAATCCGTGATAAAAAAGCATTAGCAATAAAATGATTATAAACGGTTTATTATTATGTGTATTCATATATTAATAAAAGATGTTGTTTTAAATAAAAAGAAATTAATCCTTTTTAATAATATGTTTAGAAGGTGTTTTTTTAACCAGAACCTTAACTCTATTATTTTCTTTATGAATTAAAGAATCAATGGAAATATTACCATCTTCTGAAATAAAGATAAAATCATCATCCAAATTTTCATTCATCCCATGCATAATACCCTTGTTTAATATCATTTCCTTATGTAATTTCATTTTAGGGTGGTTAGGAGATTGTTTTCCTATTAAAAATCCTAAAAGAAAAAAAACAATAGCTAGTAAAGTAACTGCAAACCAATTCTTGTTAAGTGTTTCCACTAATTATTATTTTTTAAAATTGTTAAACTATTAATTAAAATCTACGCATATGTTAATGTATAGTACTATGTTATACAAAGAACTATAAATGTAAACAATTTTTTAATAAAATTATATAATTTTCAAAATTTAGTCTATAGAAGAAGTGATTTTCTCCCATTTCTCCATTAAAGAATCTAATTCATTTTTCTTTTGCTTGTAGGTTTGAAAAAAATTAGATTGAGAAACAGTTTTATCATAATTAATTAACAAATCGTTATCTAATAGTGAAATTTCTTTTTCAAGTTTAGAAATTTTACTCTCAACATTATTTAGCTTCTTTTTTAGGTCATGATCGATACTCTTTTTAAAAACAGATTTTTGTTTTGGAATATGAACCTTTTCTTTCTTTTCTATTTCTCTAAAGTCATCTATTTTTCTTTGTTCTAAATAATAATCAATATCCCCTAAATATTCTTTAATTTTTTGATTTTTAAACTCATAAACTTTATTTGTTAAACCTTGAAGAAAATCTCTATCATGAGAAACTAAAACTAAAGTACCATCAAAATTTCTTAAAGCTTGTTTTAAAACATTTTTAGATTTGATGTCTAAATGATTTGTTGGCTCATCCATAACTAAAACATTAAAAGGTTGTAGAAGCATCTTAGCTAATGCTAAACGATTTCTTTCTCCACCAGAAAGAACCTTGACGAATTTATCCACATCATCTCCCTGAAACAAAAAAGAACCTAATATATCTCTAACCCTACTTCTATTAGTCTCGTTAGCTGCATCAATCATAGTGTCTAAAACAGTTTTCTTACCATCTAAGTATTCTGCTTGGTTCTGTGCGAAGTAGCCTATTTGAACGTTATGTCCTAATTTTAGTTTGCCACTTGCCTTAATATCTCCAACCATTATTTTAGCCAAAGTAGATTTACCTTGTCCATTCTGTCCAACAAATGCTATTTTACTTCCTCTTTCAATTAATAAATCAATACTTGAAAGAACGTGATTGGTATCATAACTCTTAGATAAGTCTTCTATTTCAGCTATTACTTTTCCAGGATTAATTGAAACATTAAATCTTAACTTCATGACACTGTTATCATCTTTATCAACCTCTATACGATCTATTTTTTCGATTTTTTTTATTAAAGACTGAGCCATTGATGCTTTAGAAGCTTTAGCTCTAAATTTTTCGATTAATCTTTCGGTTTGCTGTATTTGCTTTTCTTGATTTTTTTGAGCACTAATTTGCTGCTCCTTAATCTCATTTCTTAATATTAAATATTTTGAATAAGGCTTGTTGAAATCATAAATTCTTCCTAAAGATATTTCGATTGTTCTGTTTGTCACGTTATTTAAAAACATCTTATCATGCGAAACTATAACTACCGCGCCTGGAAAAGTTTTTAAAAACTGTTCTAACCATATTATTGATTCAATATCTAAATGGTTAGTTGGCTCATCTAAAAGTAAAAGGTCATTAGTTTGAAGCAGCAACTTAGCAAGCTCTATTCTCATTCTCCATCCACCAGAAAAAGTGTCCGTATATTTATTAAAATCTTCTCTATTAAATCCTAAACCTTGTAATATTTTTTCTGTTTGACCTTGATAATTATACCCACCTATAAGTTCATATCTGTCAGTTACATCACTTAGTTCAGTAATTAATGCAAAATAAGATTCACTTTCATAATCTGTTCTTTCAGTAAGTTTTATATTAATTTCGTTCTGCTTTAATTCAATTTGCTTGATTTCATAAAATGCTTGATAAGCTTCATCTAAAACCGTTCTTCCTTTTTCAAAATCAATATCTTGTTTTAAAAAGCCGATCTTAATATCTTTCTCTGATGCTATAGAACCTGAATCTAACTCCATTTCTTTTGAAAGAAGCTTAAGTAAGGTGGACTTACCTGCACCGTTTTTTCCAATAAGGCCTACTCTGTCACCTGAAATTAACTTAAATGAAATTTCTTCAAACAAGTATTCACCTGAAAAAGAAACTGAAAGATTATGGATATTTAGCATTTAAAAAATAGGTTTTAAAGAGCTGCGAAGTTAATTTAAAAAGGAATTGAAAAAAATTTATTTTTACCAGCATCTAACTAAGTTAAAATTCGGTTTAAATTCTCTCCATATTCTATTTACAATCTAAACCAATAATCTACTAAAGTCAAAGAGTTTCCAATGAATATTCTATCTTAAACCAACCCAATTAAAGTGGAAATAAAAAATATTATTCTTGTTAAATTCAATGTGATCAACTTAATAATTTTCTAAATATTAATTATTAAAAATTTGTCATAAAGTCTATAAAATCAAAAGAAAAAAATATCAATTAATACTGTCGAATTTTTCAGCACTAGCACTTAGCTCTTTATATTCTAAAATGTGTAATCCCTTCTCACCATTTATTAATTGATAAATCATAGCTTTTGAAATATCATTTGCTGAAATACTTTTGTATTTTTTTAAATTTCCAAAAAGAAAATGATCAATAATAGAAAATATATATATAGCTATTTTTTCAGGAATTCGGCGTTCTTTTCTCTCTCCTAATATCAGACCTGGTCGCATGATACTTATATGATCAAAAGCTAATTTTGAAAGAACTCTTTCAGTGAGTCCTTTAGTTCTAGGGTATAATAAAGTTGAGTCAGGGTTTGAACCAACCGATGATATTATAGAAACTCGTTTAACCCCGTTTTTAAGAGCATTGTTAGCTAGCTCTAAGCAATAATCATAATCTACTTTTATAAAATTTTTAGCACTACCAGCTTTTTTTCTAGTTGATCCCAAAGCAATATATAAATGATTTACATTTTGAAATATGTTTTCATTTTTCAAATTATCATAATCAATTACAATATTTTGAATTTTATTTGAAGAGTACTCTACTTTTTCTCTAGTTAAAGAAATGACTTTTGGATAAAGTTCAGTAAGATTATTAACGATGTAAGATCCTACTAATCCTGTTGAGCCAGCCACGCAAGGGATTTCATTTCTTTCTCTCATTTATATAAGAAAATTAAATAACAGTCCGGCCAATACACCTCCAGTAATAGGTCCAAGAACAGGTATCCAACTGTAAGCCCAATCTGGCTTTTTATTTTTTCTCGGCAGAAGAGAATACATTAGTCTAGGGCCAAAATCTCTTGCGGGATTGATAGCAAACCCTGTAGTTCCTCCCAATGTCATACCAATCACCCAAACAACGATACCAACAGGTAAAGCATCAAGAGCTCCAATACCAAAATTCACAACTTCACCTTCAATTTCAAGATTAGGTTTAGCAATAAAAAATATAGCAAAAACTAAAATGAATGTTCCAATCAATTCACTGAAAAAATTATTTTTATAATTTCTAATTGCTGGTCCTGTGCAGAAAGAACCGCGAACAGTTTCTTCATCTTTAGTCATTCTGTAATGGTCAATATAAGTGATGTAGGCCAGCCAACTACCTAGAATTGCCCCGAATAATTGAGCTATTAAGTATCCTGAAACTAAAGACCAGGAAAATTTTCCAGTAACTGCGAGTCCTATAGTTACAGCAGGATTTAAATGAGCACCACTAAATTGACCCGTTATAAATACTGCTATAAAGACTGAAAGCCCCCAAGCCATAGAAACTAAAACCCAACCTGAATCTTTATTTCCTATTGTATTTTTTAAAGAAGTATTTGCGTTCACTCCTATTCCTAATAATAAAAGAATTGCGGTTCCTAAAAACTCAGCTAATAGATTACTCATTATTAAATCAAATATAGTTTAGTTAGTTTATAAAATTGCCTTAATTGCTCCTCTTCCCACTCCTTGTTCTTTGAAAGTTCTTTTGCCATAATCTCAACCACTTTTGGCGCAATAGAAATACTCTCTTTTATATTTAAAAATAAGCAACGTGAACGACGTGACATAATATCGTCTAAATTTATTGCCATTTCGTTTCTTACATAATGAATAATTAAATCTTCAGACAAATAGAAACACTTACTTAAGGATTCTTTTGAATAATCAATATTTATAAGTCCATTATTGATTTGTAAATCTGCTGTTACCGATTTTTTATAATCTAATTTTGAAATATTTATAGATTTATCAATAACCTTTTCTGCCATTCTTCTGTAGGTTGTCCATTTCCCTCCAATAACACTCACTAATCCTGAGTCACTTATAATTATCTTATGTTTTCTAGATATATCTTTAGATTTAGATTTCATATCTCTCGCAACTAGTGGCCTTAATCCAACAAAAACACTTTTCACATCCTCTCTTTTTGGTTTAATAGACATGTATTTTTGAGCATTCTCCAAGATGAAATCAATTTCATCATCAAAGGGAATCGGATCAATTAAGGGCGTATCAACTAAAGTATCTGTTGTGCCTAAAATAACATGATCTAACCAAGGAACAGCAAAGAGAATTCTTCCATCTGAAGTTTTAGGAACGAGTATTCCAATGTTTCCTTTTAAAAATTTCTTATCAACTACTAAATGAATTCCTTGACTTGGTCTGATAATAGCTTTATATTTTAAAGAGTCCATATCCATTATAGATTTCGAAAAAACTCCAGTAGCATTAATAACACTAGCTCCATTAATTGAAAATTTATTTTTACTTAGAGTATCTTCAGCCACCACTCCTTTAGATCTGCCATTTTCTTTAATTAATGATTCTACTGACATGTAATTAAACAACAAGGCTTTATTAATATCTGAGCTTAAGGCAATATCTATTCCCATTCTAGAATCATCAAATTGACCATCAAAAAAAATAACACCACCCTTTAATCGTTCATTATTAACATTTGGAACAAATTTTAAAGCAGTTTCTTTATTTAAAATTTGAGGTTTATCAAAGCTTAGGCTTCCTGAAATGAAATGATAAAATTTTAGTCCAAAAAAATAATAAAATTTAAGAAGATAATTATATGCTGGAATTAAAAATCCTATTTGCTTAACCAAATGAGGAGCATTTTTTTTTAAAATAGCTCTCTCTTTAAGTGCTTCATAAACCAAACCTATTTGCCCCTTTTCTAAATATCTAACTCCACCATGAACAAGCTTGGTGCTTTTAGATGAGGTTCCTTTGCAAAAATCAAATTTTTCTAACAGAATTACAGAATAACCTCGAGATGAAGCATCAAGAGCACAACCTAAACCAGTAGCACCTCCCCCAATTATTATAAAGTCAAATATTGATTTATTCTCTTTTAATAACTTTAGGTTGGATGATCTATTCAATTTTAAAGCACTTTTTTTATTCGATTTTCCCAGTTAGAAATAACCATTTTATCTTTTTCTAATACTTGAGGATTGAATTTTTTTTCTATTTCCCAAATACCTTTTATATCCTCAATTGAATTCCAAAATCCAGAAGCCAATCCTGCAAAAAAAGCAACTCCTAAAGCTGTAGTCTCAGTGACTTTTGGCCTAATGACATTAGCTTGTAATAAATTTGATTGAATTTGCATTAAAAGATTATTATTACTAGCTCCACCATCAACCTTTAAATTATGAAATGTAGTTCCTGAGTCTTTTTGCATCTCTATAATTATTTCTCTCGACCTTAAAGCAATCGCTTCTAAAGCAGCTCTAGCGATGTGTCCTTTTTGAGTTCCTCTAGTAATACCCATTATCGCTCCAGTAGCATCAGGATTCCAGTAAGGGGCTCCTAAACCAGCAAGAGCAGAAATAAAAGTAACTCCTCCATTATCCTCCACAGTATTAGCCAAATCTTCAATTTCAGATGCATTCTTAATTATATTTAATTGATCTCTTAACCATTGAACGATAGCACCAGCTATAAAGACACTCCCTTCTAAAGCATAAACAGTATCATTACCAATTTTCCAACCTATTGTAGTTAGCATTCTATTATTAGATTTAACAGGAATATTACCCGTATTCATCATACAAAAACAGCCTGTTCCATAAGTGTTTTTAACATCACCTGGTTCTAGGCACATTTGTCCAAATAAAGCTGCTTGCTGGTCTCCAGCTATTCCACAAATTGGAATTTCTTTTCCCAATATATCTGAATGAGTACAACCAATTTTTTGCGAACTATCAAAAACATTTGGAAGAATTCTAATAGGAATTTTTAAAATATCCAATAATTCATCGTCCCACTTTAAGGTATGAATATTAAAAAGAAGAGTTCTACTAGCATTAGTACAATCTGTGGCATGAATTGCTCTGTTAGTTAAATTCCAGATTAACCAAGTGTCTACAGTTCCAAATAAAAGTTCTCCATCATTTGCAGCTTGTCTTATTTTTGGATCTGAATCTAAAATCCATTTTATTTTAGTTCCAGAAAAATACGCATCCAAAAGCAGTCCAGTTTTTTCATAAAAAACATTTGCTTTTCCAGAATCATTCAACTCATTACAAATAAAAGCAGTACGTCTGTCTTGCCAAACAATTGCATTGTATACAGGCTTTCCTGTATTTTTATTCCATATAACAGTAGTTTCTCTCTGATTAGTAATTCCAATTGAATCTATTTCATCTACTTCAATATTTGCTTTACTCACAACCTCTTTAATTGCTTTTAATTGAGTTTCCCAAATTTCCATAGGGTTATGTTCAACCCAAGATTCTTTTGGGAATATTTGTGTAAACTCAAATTGTGATATCGCTACCTGAGCTCCCTTTTTATCAAATAAAATAGCTCTAGAGCTGGTTGTACCCGCGTCAATGGCAAGAATGTATTTCTTCATATTATAAAATTATTCAACTATTAATTCATCCGCAAAAATCCATGAAGGCAAATCTGCTCCATGATGCCAAAGCGGTGCTTTTTTTATGTTTTCACCCTTAACTCTAATATAACGAACCTTTTCATTATTAACAACTTGGGAAAAAGTTTGAATGTCATTCACTTTACTTTTAGGATTTAGAATAGACTTATTTAAAATAACAGGGAAACTTCTCCAACTAACACTGTCGTTTGAAATTTCAAACTGAACATGTAAAGGATAAAAAACAATGTGATTAGTCACTTGAAGAAAGTTAATGCTCAGATTATTAATTACTTGTATTGAATCCAAATCAATGACTGCGTCCAAATCATTACCTTCAAAACCTAACCAATTTGAGTAAAAGCTATTTCCACCTAAAGCTCCATCAGTCAATACTTGAGAGTCTTCATTAGCATATTTTTTTGGATTTGTTGAAAGAGAAACTTTTTTATAGCTAGCTAAATTGTTTTTACTAGCCAATTTTAATGCGTTTCTATAATTAATTACATATTCTTCAACAGTAAAGCCCATTTCATTCATTAAAACAATATCATTTTTACTAGTAACCCTATAAAAATTATTAAGCCTATCTATTACACTAGGGTTAATTATAGTGACTTCGTTGTCAATAAATTTTAAAGGATATTGTGTAGAGAAATTCTTTCTATAAGCTTCAAGTATAGCATAATCAATTGACAACCTTGCTCTTTCTATTCTAATGTAATAATCTGATTGTTTTGAAACACTAGCCAAGGCTTGAACAAACAAATCGTCATAATAAGTTAAATTTTTAGGACTTAAGTAACTATCAAAAGCTTGAGAGGGATCTCCGTATAAAAAAAGAAAAAAAGGTTTAGCCTCATTTAATTGAAACTGAATTTCATCAATATATTTAGCAATAAAAACACCTCCTAAGCCGTAGTATCCATCTGTAAAATCCTTTATAATCATATTAACGTCCAAATCAGAATTCCATAATAATTTGGCCATCAAATAACTTCTTAACTCAAACAATTCACTTGGGTTATTACTATGTTGTTCAAAAATCCATTTAGCATTATTTTCAACAAACAGATTAATATTTGGTTTAATTGTAGCCCAATTAGGAAATGGCGCTAAAAAATTAGTAAACTGAGTAGTGTAATCCCATATTCTTATATTTTCTGTAAGTTTTGACCAACCTTTAAGATCGTTTTGAAAATCTATACAACCCTCACTAATTGGGATACTTCTATCACATTCAATAGAACACAAAGTTATCAGCACATTGCTTTCTGGCTTTGTTATAGGTGGTTTTCTAGTGTATTGATAAGCCAATGTTGAAATAGTTTTTTCTGGAAAAGATTTAGCAATTTTATTTACAAAATAAATCATAGAGCCAGCTGGACTACCTTCTTTTTTATCAATTTCAGAACAAGCATCACACATACAATATTGAGTGTTGTCATCTTGACTAACAGATATTACAGAAGATAAATCATTTTTTTTAAAAAAAGAGGCTACACTATCTTTAACTATTCCTAAAACTTTTTCATTAGTTAAACACAGTTGGGTAGCAAGTCGTTTTCCATTTCTTAGTGCGTAATATTCTGGATGATCATCATGAAATTTATTATAAGGAATAAATCTATGAAAAGTATGGACTCTTGCGTTAGGGACGTAGTTAGGAAAGGCTTCATTACTTACTTTTAGTTTATCAGCAAATGATGAATCATCATAAAAAAGTCTAGAATGAACTGTTCTAGTAGTTACAGAAGGTTTATAAACGATTTCTTTTTCTAAAGGAATAGTAATACTACTAATTTCAGGCACTAACGTTAAATCCGTAGAATACCACCTAACTCCCAAATACATTTCAAGAAATTCATAGACACCATAATTTAACATTTTACTATTATTTCCTTGAATAGTAATTGCATAATTAGAGAAACTTAATGAAATGAAATCATTAATAATATCTGAGTTGTATTTTAAATGTATGTACTTATTATTTTCTTTAAAGTCATTTTTAATAGGCAATTCAATTCCTAAAGATTTTTTTAAATAAACATTTAATGTATCTGCAATTGCTCTGTTATCAGTAACGATTGTATATTCTGATAAAGATTTATGATCTAAATTGATTTGTTTTTTTGAACAGGAAAGTGTGGTGATTATTAGAAATGAAATGATTAATTGCTTCATAACTTAAATATAACAACTTAAGTCTTAAAGTAAACGAAATTATAACACTACTAAATAAAGTTTTGTTATTAGAAAGTAACTTGTTTTATTGAAAGCTTGTTTTTTCGACTAATCTGAACCTCAGCTTTATCACCATTTTTATAATTTGATAAAGCCTTCATATAAGACATCATATCACTAATTTCCTTATCACCTAACTTAATTACAATATCTCCTTTTTGAAAACCAGCTTTTTCGGCAGGCTTTCCTTTAGAAACTCCATCAATCCTCATTCCTATTCCATCGTATAAATAATCAGGAATAACTCCTAACGAAACTTTAAATCGAGGAGTTTCTTGACTTTCATTTTTAGTTTCTCTAAAAGGAAGTTTCCCATTATCATTAAGATCTGAAATAACAGTATAAATAAAATCAGAAATCAAATTCATTCCCTTGTAATTTAAAAGTTGTGAATCATCACTTGGCTTATGGTAATCCGCATGTTGACCTGTAAAAAAATGTAAAACTGGAATATCATTTAAGTAAAAAGAGGTGTGATCTGAAGGACCAACTCCAGATTCATTTTCTATAATTTTAAAATCCTGATTATTAGATTTTATAGTTTGTTTAAATATTGGTGAAGTTCCTAATCCGTATACAGCTAGTGCATTCTCATTGTTTAATCTACCAACCATGTCCATGTTAATCATGTAATTGATTGATTTTATATCAATAGTAGAATTTTTAACAAAAAAGTTTGACCCTAAAAGACCTAACTCTTCTCCAGAAAAGGCAATGAGTAAATAATTATTATTGTCTTTACCTTTTAATTTAGCGGCAAGATCTAACATTAACGAAACTCCACTTGCATTATCATCTGCACCATTATGAATTTTAGTATCGCTATCTCTATACAACGAGCCTTCTCCTCCATAACCTAAATGATCATAATGAGCTCCAATAACGACCGTATTATCTGAATTATTATCAATAAAACCAATTACATTTTTACCAATTATAGAATTATCTTGAATTGAATCACTAGCGACAATTATTTCGTGTGGATGAGATTTTGGTTTAAATGAAAATTCTTGAAAATATCCATTTTCACCGATCGACTCAACATTCAATTCTTCAAATCTTTTTTTAATATAATTAGCAGCAAGTTTCTCGCCTTTACTTCCTGTATAGCGACCTTCAAGTTCATCAGAAGAAAGATATTCTACATCTAAATTAATTTTGTTTTCATAAATACTTTTATTAGAACATGATTGAAGAAAAATTAAAAAAAATAATAACGATAATAATCTCATAATTTCCATATTTTAGCCAAAAATACAAAGCATTTATTTAATGAAACATATATTTATATTATTAATTGTTATTTCATCTGTTTCTTGCAAATCTGAAGTGAAAGAAAAGTCAAACTTGATATTTGAAGATGAGACTAATTTTAAATCAATAAGACAAGTTACTTTTGGAGGAGATAATGCTGAGGCCTACTGGAGTTTTGATGATGAAAAATTAGTATTTCAATCTAACAATAATGATTGGGGTGTGGAATGTGATCAAATGTTTGTAATGAATTTAAATGATACATTTGATACTACTCAACCAAACATGGTGAGTACTGGAAAAGGAAGAACTACATGTTCTTATTTTTTGCCTGACAACAAACATATCATTTATGCTTCTACTCATTTAAATGATGATAATTGTCCGGAAGTTCCTCTAAGAAAAGAAGGCAAATATGTGTGGCCAATTTATGACTCATTCGATATTTACATTTCTGATTTAGAAGGTAAAATAACTGCGAGATTAACTGATCAAAATGGTTATGATGCTGAAGCTACAGTATCTCCACTTGGAGATAAAATTGTTTTTACATCAACTAGGAATGGTGATCTAGATTTATATACAATGGATATTGACGGTTCTAATGTAAAACAAATAACTTTTGATCTTGGGTATGATGGGGGAGCTTTTTTTTCCCCTGATGGGTCAAAATTAATTTTTAGATCCTCAAGACCTAAGACTGAAAAGGAAATTAAAGAATATAAAGGTCTTTTAGATCAAGGTTTAGTTCAACCAACTAACATGGAATTATATATTTGTGATTCTGACGGAACTAATCTTAGACAGTTAACTGATTTAGGAAATGCTAATTGGAGCCCGGTATTTCATCCTAATGGAGAAAAAATACTTTTTTCATCTAATTTTGAAGCTAAAAGAGGGTTTCCATTCAATCTTTATCTTATAGATATAGATGGTAAAAATCTTAAAAGGGTAACTCACAGTGAAACTTTTGATGCTTTTCCTGTATTTTCAAGAGATGGTAAAAAATTAGCTTTTTCTTCAAACAGAAATAACAATGGGACTAGAGATACAAACTTGTTTATTGCTGAGTGGCAGGATTAAGCTTGATAGCTTAATAAGAGTATTATTTTAATTATCTGTGTCTTTTTCAAAAACAAGTTCATAAGACACGTCTGCTACATCATCCATTTTCACAAGCATTAATGACGGTAGTTTAATATTGAAATCAGTTAAAACAACAGCGAAACTACCTTGAATAGTCATTGTTTTTTCTGTTATAGTATACAATGCCTCTAATTTTTTTTTAATTTTAATTCCATGAAAATCTAATTCTCCATCAAAACTTATGTTGTTTTCTGAAATTAAAATTTGATCTGAATAGAATCTCACTTGTGGATGTTTAAACACATCTAAAACTCTTAAAGTATTTGAATCTCTATTACTAATACCACTATCAAAATCTGCAATATTTGCAGCTACAGCAATTTTCACACTATCACCCTGTATTACAAAAACTCCCTTAACAGCCTTATTTATACCGTTCCAATTATGAAGTAAATGTTTTGCTTCATATTGAATTAAAGATTTCTTAGTATTTAACATCCACTTCTCACCATCTTGAGAAAAACACTTAATCAATGGAATGGTAAATAATACAAATAATATAAGATACTTTTTCATTTTAAAATTTTATAACTAATACTGCTGTTGCATAACTGGCAAAAGCTGTGTAAGCTGCCGCTTTATGAGAATCTTTATTTTTATCTTTATAATAATTAGTTGCAACCATAGCTGTGAAATGAAGTGTTGCTAACATTTTATGAGCTTTAATAGAATTAAGTCCTCTTACTTTTTTGTTTATTAAAGGAGGAGGAGCAAATAACGAAAGCCCTGCTCCAGTAAAGTAGCCTATATTTACAATACTCCCCATTGTTTTATGCGTCTTATATAAGTCATCTTGTCCATTATATAATTTTCCGCCAATAATACCTTGAGCTACCATGGAAGCTAAAGTTACATAGCCAATAACCTGATGGACAGTTAGCATAGTTTTTCTAATTTTAAGCTCTTTTTCTCTATTTTCAATATTTAGTGGAGAAATTCCTGTTTTTCTAAGTAACCCATTTTTACCCCAAAGTAGACTTTGAGTAAAAACAATTCTTTCAGGAAGTAGTTCAATTTGTTTATCTTCTTTAGAAATAAGGGTAAATAGATCTTCTTTTTCTTGAGAATTAATTTCATTTGCACAAAAAAGAATAAACAAAATTACAATAAGTCTAAATAAAGTTTTTTTCATTTTATCAAATTCTAAATTGTCCAAGCTTTACCATTTGTAGTTTCCAATAAATCAACACAACCTTTTTGTTCCCCGGGAATTGGACTAAACGCTAATACATTTTCTCCAATATATTGATTTGTTTTAAATGCTGTTATAAGAAGTTTTCTAAATGAGTTTAAAAATAAATAACATAAAGAATCGTTAGATGTCATGAAATCATTAGTCCAAATATCATACTTTGATTTATTATCTAATAAATAATAATCTAATAACTTAACTATTGAGTTTAAATTAATGTCATTTAAATTTGATTTTTCTGAGTTTTTTAAATATTCTAACTTAAATTTTTTGAATGAATTTCTAAGTACTTTTTGCTCTTCTGAGCTTAAAACTTTACTAATATAAGTATCTACAAATTTAATTAAATCCAACTCTTTAGCTCCAGGAATTTCCTTTGAACTTGGGATTATTAAATCAGATAGTTCAATTGAAAAATTAATTTCATATTCCTTAAAAAATATTGGATTCCAGTCTAAATCACTTTGACATGATTGAAATAAACTAACAGTTAGTGGAGTTACTGCCAATGTGCCGACTCCTAAACCAACTTTTTTTAATAAATCTCTTCTATTCATTTTATAGTTTATTGTTTTTAAGTTCCTTAACAGCATAATCAACAGCTCTGGCAGTTAGTGCCATGTAAGTTAATGAAGGATTAACGTTTCCAGATGAAGTCATAGATGATCCATCGGTAATAAATACATTTTTAACAGAGTGAATTTGATTGAAACCATTTAAAACTGATGTTTTAGGGTCTCTTCCCATTCTAGCAGTACCCATTTCGTGAATCCCTAATCCTAAAGCATATGAACTTTCCATTGGTTTTACATTTTTAAAACCAGCATTGTCCAACATTTCCATCGCTTTTAGTTGCATATCCTTTCTCATATTTAATTCATTCTCTCTAATTTTTGCATCAAAAGTTACTGTAGGAAGCCCCCATTTATCTGTATTATCATAATTTAAATACATTTTATTTTCATGATATGGCAAAACCTCCCCAAAACCATTTAGACCCATGGTCCATTTTCCTGGTTTTATAATTGCTTGCTTTAATTTTTCGCCATATGATGCCTCCTTAACATATTTGGTCCAGTCAGTTCTACTTGCACCTCCTTGATAGCCATAGCCTCTTAAGAAATCTTTACTATTAGTTTTTCCACCTATATTTTGAAATCTTGGAATGTAAATCCCATTTGGTCTTCTTCCTGTATAATATTTGTCCTCAAAACCCTCATAGTTAGCATCTGCTCCAATTTGAAAATGATGATCCATAACATTATGTCCAAGTTCACCCGAATCATTTCCAAGTCCATTTGTAAATCTATTGGATTTTGACTGCATCAAAATAGAAGTTGTAGGTACGGTTGATGCACACATGAAAATAATTTTAGATTTAAATTCATATGTTAAATTACTCTCTGAATCAATGATTTTTACACCTGTTGCTTTTTTCTTTTGTTCATCATAAATTATTTCATAGACTATTGAATTTGGTCTTAACGTCATATTTCCAGTAGCAGCAGCAGCAGGTAATGTTGATGAATTACTGCTGAAATAAGCTCCGTAAGGACATCCTCTTCTGCATCTGTTTCTAAATTGACAGTTTGATCTTCCAAGCCCAGGTTTAGTGCCTTCTGTTATATGAGCAACCCTTCCAATTGTCATATGTCTGTTAGAGTATTTTTTTGAAATTGATTTTTGTAAAACTTTTTCAACACAATTTAATTCCATTGGTTTAAGAAGTTTTTGATCTGGAAATTGATTTAAATTTAAATTTTCACCACTAACTCCAATATAATTTTCTACATAGTCATACCAAGGTGCTAAATCTTTATACCTAATAGGCCAATCAACCCCATACCCATCATTTTTGTTAGCCATAAAATCATAAGAGGTTAGCCTATAACTTTGTCTTGCCCAAAGTAATGACCTTCCTCCAACATGATATCCACGAATCCAATCAAATTTTTTTTCCTCATTATAAGGGTGTTCAATATCATCAACAAAGAAATCTTTTGTTGATTCTGTATTTACATATCCTGTTCTACTTTGTTTTGGTTGTCTATTTTGAATTTCTTGAGTTATAACATCTCCAGCTGGGAATTCCCAATCTTCTTTGTTTGCTGTTTTATAATCTTCAATATGCTTAATCATTCTTCCTCTTTCCAAAACAAGAGTTTTTAATCCTTTTTCGCAAAGTTCCTTAGCGGCCCAGCCTCCACTTATACCAGTACCAATAACAATTGCATCATAATTACTTTCCATAAAATGTTTGTATGTTATTGTTTAACAATTGGTAATGTTATACTAGAAGGATATTTCTTTGAATGATGAATAGTGTTTTTAGCTATAATTCCTTTAGATTCATTAAAATTATCTCCACCAGTGTTTAGGTTTCTAGCAAATCTAGGAAAATTACTACTTGATATTTCTATTCTAATTCTATGATTTTTCTTAAAATAATTGCTAGTAGACATCTGAGATAAATCGACTTTATATACTTTACCTGTTTCCATAAATACTTCTTTTTCATAACCTTCCCTATACCTAACTCTTTGAATAGTTTCATCAATATTGTAAGCAGTTCCATCCGGATATACTTCTATAAGCTTGATTGTAATATCTGTGTCTTTTACATCAGACGAAAGATATATCGTGGATTTTATAAATCCCGTTACTTCAAATCCATTATTTAATGGTTCAGAAGTATAAACTAAAACATCATCTCTAGTTTCAATTTCTTGTTGATCAAATGCACCACCTTTTACAGCATTACCCATACAACAAACACCACCTCCGTAAGAGGTTACTGGATCCATAGGATCATATAAAAAAGAGTCACTATTATTTTGGATTTTTCTTTTAATAGTAGTAAGTTTTCCATCACCATACATTGTGTTTGCAGAACCATTACTACTTAAATAAAAAGTAGTCATTTCTGTATTTTCTGGGGGCCATACTTCAGAATTTTGCCATTTATTTGATCCCATAGTATAATACTGAACCCTAGGTGTGTTTTCTTTGAAATCGTTCTGTTTATCTTTTAGCATTAAATCAAACCAATCATAAATCTGTTCATCATAATTTAATCTAGCATCTCCAACGCTTCTTTCACCTACAATTGTATTTTCAGTTGCTCTAGTAAAGCCACAATGCAATGTAGGAGCAATAATTAAATACTGATTATCATTTACATATTGGTCCACTGAATTTTCTCTTACATGATTAAATAAAGCAATGTTTGGTGTAGTTGCAACGTCATACCATGAAACAAACCAAAAACTCGGAACCCCGAAATCCATATCATCATGATATAAACCTCCCTTATACCAATCTTTATCGTTAGGTTTTCTAACTATCATTTTATCAAAAATTTCTTTCTTTCCTCCTACATTTTTTAAAAGATCTTGAAGAGGTAAATGCTTTATACTTTCTGACCAATCTACAGTTGGATTTTTAGGGGCCAAATCGTAAAATCTTGAAATTCTAATTAAATCTTCTTGAGTTGCTCCCTTAGGAATTCTTGGTTTAAATTTATCGTGTTCTACGCCATATAACCAAGTAGAAAATAACAATTGCTCTACTCCTCCTCTATACCAATTTCCTTGTTCAAAAAAATCACCAACTCTTCCTACACCTGCACCAAAACCTTGAGGAACCATCGCAGCATGAGATGGGTGGTCTAATGCTGCAACCGCCATTTGCCATTCAGCAGTTGAAGAACATCCAAGAGTCCCTATTTTTCCATTAGACCAAGATTGTTCACTCATCCATGAAAACGCATCATATCCATCAGTTAAAGGAGTTCCTAATATGTCCCACTCTCCTTCACTAAAATATCTTCCTCTTTCATTTTGAACAACATAGGCATAACCTCTTTTTACTGCTTCATAAGCTCTTTTATATGTTCCTTCATTTTCTTTACCATCTCTCCAAGTATTAAAATTATAAGGAGTTCTTGAAAAAATAATTGGAACCTTATTATTACCCTTTGGTCGATAAATATCAGTAGCTAATCTTACCCCATCTCTCATTGGCATCATAACTTTTTGATCTACAACGGCAATTTCACTTAACTTTGAAATTGCATCTTGCTGAGAACTAGCTGAATGTGAAATAAATAGTATAAAAATTATTTTGGAAATATTATAAAGATTCTTCATATATTAAATATAATGAATTAACATAAATAAATGGAGCTTTCTAATTTTGAATACCTACAACTATTTACTTCTTTTTCATTTTTATTTTACGGAATACTATCTTTTACATCTCATAAAATGAAAAATGAATTTATAAGATGGGGCATATCTCGTTTCAGATTAATAGTAGGTATTTCACAGTTAGTAGGAAGCATTGGTTTAATACTGGGTTTCCAATACCCATTATTTACCTTGTTAGCCGCTATTGGATTAAGTATATTGATGTTTTTAGGATTTATTTTAAGATTAAAACTGAGAGATGGAGTTTTAAAATCTTCACCCGCATTTATATACTTTATTATGAATCTACTTATTGTACTTAATGAAGTAAATTATTAAAATTTGAAGCAAAATATTGCAATTGCGGGAGCTACAGGATTTGTCGGTAGATGGTTTATTGACAGATATAAAAATGAATTCAATATCACTGCTTTAAGTAGAAAAAAAGTAGCAAATAATAATCAAGGTACTGTGAAATGGAAGCAAGTTGATCTTTATTCAATTTCTAGTACAACTGAAGCACTTGCTGATATTGATATTGCTATATATCTAGTACACTCAATGATGCCATCAACTCGTTTAAATCAAGGAAGTTTTGAAGATACGGACATCTTACTTGCTGATAATTTTTCTAGAGCTTCTGAACAATGTAATTTAAAACAAATAATTTATGTTGGAGGAATACTTCCAAAAGATGAATATACCATCTCTAAACACCTGCAGTCAAGATATGAAGTTGAAAAAACACTAGGCTCTAGAACCACCCCATTGACGTCAATTAGAGCTGGTATTATAATTGGCCCCAATGGATCATCATTTAGAATAGTTCAAAAACTTGTAAAAAATCTTCCAGTAATGGCTTGCCCAGAATGGACAAAATCATTGAATCAACCTATAGACATATTGGATGCTTTAAAAATAATTAAATCTTGTATTGGAAACGAAAAAACATTTAACAAACCACTAGAAATTGGAGGAGATCAAGTTATTACATACATGGATCTTTTAAAGATTACAGCAAAAAAAATGAACAAAAAAAGGTTAATATTTTCATTGTCATTCATAACAGTTGGTCTTTCTAAATTATGGGTAAGCTTAATTACAGGCACTAGTAAGTTTTTAGTCTCCCCCCTTATAGAAAGTCTAAAGCATAAAATGACAATAAACCCAGAAAATAGTATAGGTTTTAATATTAATTATATTTCTGTTGAAGACAGTGTGGAAAAAGCATTAAACAGCAAAGAAAAGATTCCAATAAACCCAGAATTTGTTAATTTAAAAAAAGAAAAAAACACAGTCAGAAGTGTACAAAGAATTGCTAACCCAAGTAATAGATCTATAGATTTTGTTGCTAGAATTTATCCGATTTGGCTAAAAAAAAGATTCGCTGATTTATTAAAGGCTAACTATGATGGAAAATTTATAAAATTTAGTTTTTTATTAATTCCCCTTTTAGAGCTTAAAGTAATAAAGTCAAGAAGCGACGATAACAGAAAGTTATTTTATATAACTGGAGGTTGGCTTGTTAAAAGAACTTCACTTGGATGGTTAGAGTTCAGGTCGGTATTAAATAATGAATACATGATAGCAGGAATACACGAATATGTTCCAAGTTTACCATGGTATATATATAAATATACTCAAGCAAAATTACATTTAATTGTAATGAAAAGGTTTGAAAAATTTTTATTTAGCGTTCCAAAAAAATATTCAAAAAATATTAAACAAAACTAAGATCCCAGCCTTTTTCATATTCCCTAGACCAAAACTTTTTCTTTATTTTTTTATCTAAAACATTACCATTTTTTGAATCTATTTTGAAAGATCTTCCTGATCTATGTGCAAGATTTGCATAATGCACCATGCTTTGACTAATTACGGCATCGTCTATTGGAGAATTGAGTGTCTCTCCATTTCTAATAGAATTAAAAAAATTTCTAAAATGTTTAGTTGTCATGTTTCCACCTCCTCCAAGTTCAGTGCCGGATTCTTTGTCATCTGAAACACTGTTTTTAATTTCTTTTCCATTCAAATCAAAAATTGAGTAGCCATTTCTGTTTACAAAAGCAGAACCTTTTGAACCATAGATCACTGTTCCTCTTCCACCCATAGTTTTTTTATGATGAGCATTTCTACTATGACAATTCCAATCAATTTTCAAGTTATTGGGAAAATGAAATTTTGCTTCCATAGTATCATACATAGTCCAGCCGTCATCGATAAAATGATTTTTACTAGAATAAACATCAACACTTTCAGGGTAATGAACTCCAAGTGCCCATCTAGCAACATCAAGTTCATGAGTAGCATTATTACCTGCCTCACCTGTTCCAAAATCCCATCCGTACCATCTCCAATTATAATCCCAAGTATCAAAAGTATAAGACTTTCTTTTTGAAGGTCCTTGAAATAAATCCCAATTTAACCCATTAGGAATTGGAACATTAACCTGATTAGGAACTCTTGGTCTGTTATTATTATAATAAGCTTCAGCTTTATTTAAATCTCCAATTATTCCATTGTGAAGTAATTTAATTAAATCAGCTGTTTCGTATGAGGACCTTTGTTGATTACCCATTTGAACTGATTTATTATAATAGTTTTGATAATTAACTAAAAGTTCACTCTCTCTTAAGTTATGACTACAGGGCTTTTCTAAATAAATATGCTTTCCAGCTTCCATTCCTTTACAGGCTGCATAAGTATGCCAATGATCTGGAGTGGCAATAATTAAAGCATCTACATCTTTATCATCTATTATTTTGTGAATATTTTTCTCTGAGTTTACTTCTTGTTGTGTTAGATTAAAATATCTTTTGTTGGCTTTATCAACTTGCTTATCCATTACATCACAAAAATATTTTATTCCAACATTTTTAATTTTAAGAGAAGAGTTTAATAGACCAGGAAATCTTCTTCCCAATCCTTGAAAAGCTAATGTTATCCTATCGTTAGAACCTAATATTCTAGAATAACTTTTCGCAGAAGTATTATTAAAAGGTGTCAATAATGAGACACCAATAATTCCCATTGATGATTTTTTAATAAAACTTCTTCTGTTTTTCATAATCTTAATTTACAATTCTCTTATTTTAATATTTTTAAAAGATACTTTATCTCCATGATCTTGCAATAATATATGTCCAGACTTTGATTGACCAAAATTCTTCCATTTAGAATATTTACTGTATTCAACTAATGCTTTAAACATTTGAGAATATCTATTATACTCTAAAAGTTTAATGTTATCGAGCCAATGCTCAACATGTCCATTTTTAACTAAAATTCTGGCTCTGTGCCAAGTATCAGGATAAACAGGTCTTTTAGATCTTTCTTCATTTAAATTTTCAGCTTCAATTAAATCATATAAAGAACCAACAGTTCTGTTTTTTTTAATTCCATCCTTATGAAAAACCCAATCGTTATTTGAATATTCTAAAATTTTAAATTTTTTGTTTGCATCAGGGTGGTTTTTATCATCTAAAATTTGATATTCAAGTCCAATTGAAGAACCTGCTCCTTGATTCAAATTAGTGTCAACAAAATATTTAATTCCACTGTTTGCTCCTTTAGACATATTAAAATCTAATTCTAATTCAAAATTTGAAAATTTTTCTAAAGTTACTATATCACCTCCAAAAGAGGATTCTAAACCATCGTTTGCTAAAACTGTTAAAATATTGTTTTCTATTTCCCAACCTTTTTCAGGAAAAGCATTAAGCTTTGCTCCTCTCCACCCTTCAGATGTATCTCCATTCCATAAAAATCTCCAATTATTTTTTATTTGAGTCGCACTCAAAACATTATCAACATTATTAATTTCCGTAGCATAATCCTCTGAGATAGATAAATATTGTGTTATATTTTTAGTTAATATTCTAATATTTTTCCATTTTACCATTTTACCAACTAATGACTCTTCACTGATATTATGTATTTGGAGAGCTATAAATCCGTTTTTTGATAATGGATCCATCAAGTTAGCACACTGTACTCCATTAATCCAAGTTTTAATAGAATTACCTACAGCTTCAATTCTAGCTTTGTTCCATTGACCATTTTTGAATGCTTTTCTTCCTTTTTCATTTCTTGTTATAGGGTATAAAAAAAAGTTTTTTCTTGACTGGTCATATATACCACCAGACCAACCTCTATATTCATTTGTATCCAATTCAAATTGATATCCATAAACTCGACTATGTACTGGAACATTATTATTAATTGAACTTCTAAACTGAACACCAGAATTTAAACCTTCATCAACAAATACCTCAAATTCTAAAATAAAATCATCGTATTGTTTTTTTGTTCCTAAATATGTGCTTGGCGTATTTAAAATTGAAGTTGCTGAAATAACTCCATTTTCTAAAACAAATTTGGCAGAGCCTTGTTTAATTTCCCAGTTGTTTAAGTCGTCATTATTAATTAAAGACTTCCAGTTTTCCTGAGAGAAAACGTTAGAAAATATTAATAATATAAATAGAATTTTAAGAGCTTGCATTATTAAATTTAATCATGGATTGATTTTTATTAAAAATTATAACAAATGAAATTACACTACTTAAAATAAAGTAAGTTGTTATTATTAAAAACTCAGTTGGATGCTTAATAAATAAAGCATGATCACTAAATGAATAAAGAATAATAATTGTAAGCATCGATCTGAAAACTTCAAAAAATGGTGCCCATGAGTGAAAATCCATTAAAGAAGTGAAACCAAAAATTGATATGGCTATAATGAAACCATAAGTTAATCTAAATTCATTACTTAAATCTGAAAAATTATATAAAAAGAAAGTAAGTAAAAGATTTATAGAAATAAAATGAAAAAGAGCAATTCCTTTTAATAATAATGAATAATGAGGGTTATATTTCACTCTAATAATGATGTCTTCATTAATGGGTCTTGGAAACTTATCAATTACATCTTCAGGCCTCCATCCCGTAGGCATGAACCAGACTCTTAGTTTATCTATAAAATTATTAGTGTTATATGCATCTTGAATAACATTCCATGCATGTTGAAAATTTATTAAAATAGGATTCCAGCTATTTACAGGTTTTAAAACACCATAAACCGGAGGCTCTTCATCTAATTCCTCTTGAAAAGTCCCAAAAATACGATCCCAAATACAAAAAATAGCTGATAAATTTTTATCAATATAAATTGAGTTAACAGCATGATGAACTCGATGCTGTGAAGGTGTAACTATTATATATTCTAAAAAACCTAGTTTTCCTATATGCTGAGTGTGATACCAAAATTGGGCAAATAAATGTAATGGAGCTAGTAATGCAATGATATTAGCCGGAACACCAAATAAAGCTGCAGGAATTAAAAATAAAGCGCCAAATCCTATCCAAGATGAAATACTTTGTCTTAAAGCGCATGCCAAATTAAATTCCTCACTACTGTGATGTATGACGTGTCTGTTCCAGAAAATATTAACCTTATGATTAAGCCTGTGATTCCAATAACTAGCAAAATCTACACATATAAAAGCAACTAAATATAATATTAGACTTGATTCCAAATTAACAATAGCAATACTTTCAAGGATATATGGATAAGAAACAATTATTAAAACTAAACCTAAAGAATCTTTAAGGATATTGGTCATTCCAGAACTTAAACTAGAAAGAGTATCCATAAATGAATAGGTTTGTTTTTTAGTATAATGACCATATAGAATCTCAACTAAAATCAAAATCATAAAGGCAGGAATGACCAATAATAATATTTCCGCATAATTTAATGAAAATCCTGATTTTACCATTGTATGAATATTTGATTTTAAATTAATATATTTTAAAAATACACTAATTAATTCACTTTGTTATTTTACGTAATTAAATAATAAATTTTCTAAAAATTCTTGTTTTCCACTTTTCAATTTTAACTCACCATTTTTTTGAGCAATCTTATAAAGGTCTTCTAGGTTAAGTTTCCCATTTTCAAAGTCTTTACCAAAACCTATATCAAAAGACTCATACCTGTTTGAAATAAAGTCTTTATATGGCGAATCTGTAAGTAATTCATTGGCAATCAATAAAGCTCTTGCAAAAGTATCAGCTCCTCCAATATGAGCAATAAACAAATCCTCCTGATCTGTTGAATTCCTTCTCAATTTGGCATCAAAATTAACTCCACCACCTTGAAGTCCCCCTGATTTTAATAACACTAACATTGCCTCAGTAGTTTCTTGAATATTGATTGGGAACTGATCCGTATCCCAACCATTTTGATAATCTCCTCTATTCGCATCAATACTGCCTAACATTGAAGACTTAGCAGCAACTGTAAGTTCATGTTGGAAGGTATGATTTGCAAGTGTAGTATGATTAACTTCTATATTGATTTTAAAATCTTTATCTAAATTATATTCTTTTAAAAAACCTATTACAGTTGAAGTATCAAAATCATATTGATGTTTAGTTGGTTCCATCGGCTTAGGTTCAATAAAAAAAGTTCCTTTAAATCCTTTACTTCTTGCATAATCTCTGGAGATTTTTAAAAATTCCGCCATATGATCTAACTCTCGTTTCATATCTGTATTTAGCAATGACATATAACCCTCTCTTCCTCCCCAGAAAACATAATTCTCACCATCTAATGATATAGTAGCATCTAAAGCTAGTTTAACCTGGCCTCCAGCTCTTGCTAGAATATCAAATTCCGGGTTGGTTGCTGCACCATTCATATAATGCGGATTTGAAAAGCAATTAGCTGTTCCCCATAGTAATTTAATACCTGAATTTGATTTTTTTTCTTTAACATAATCAGTTATTAACTTAAGTCTTTCTTCCGATTCACTAAATGAATTTGCTTCTTGAATTAAATCAAAATCATGGAAACAGAAATAATCAAAGCCCATTTTACTAATAAATTCAAAAGCTGCATCTGCTTTGTCTTTTGCAGCCTGAATTGGGTCTTGTGATTTATCCCATGGAAAATTCTGTGTTCCAGCACCAAAAGGATCTGTACCTTGTCCTCCAAAGGAATGCCAGTAAGCTATTGCAAATTTAAAATGATCACGCATAGATTTACCAGCAACTAATTGATCTGGGTTGTAATATTTAAAAGACAAAGCGTTTTTTGAATCTTTTCCTTCAAACTTTATTTCACCAATTCCTTTAAAATATTCCTTATTTCCAATACTTACCATTTTATATTTTTTAAATTTTTATTTCTAATTTTTCTTTCCAAATATTATACGCATCAATATATTTTTGACATTTAGTATCTGGTTCAAAGGATTTAATATAGTCACCCTTTGAAATTTCTTCACTATAGGACTTAAAATCTTGATTTTTAATCCCTACTGACCTAGCTGCTCCATAGGCGCCTGACACATTATGAATTTCAATTTCATTATTTAGAAGTGTTGAAATAGTAGTTGAAAATACTTCTGATTGAAATAAATTGTCATTACCTGCTCTTATCAATGAAGGGGTTAAATTATCATTTTTTAAAAGTTCCATTCCATACACAAATGAAAAAGCAATTCCTTCTAAAGTAGCCCTAAACAGATGGTTATTATTATGAATAGCGGAATCATAGTTTATAATATGCGATCCAATATCTTTATTATTAAACATTCTTTCAGCTCCATTTCCAAAAGGCAGAACAACTAAACCTGAACTACCTACATTAATTGATGAGGCTTTCTGGTTCATTAAGTTATAAGATTTAGAATTTGTTGAATTTTTTAATTTCTTATACTGAATACCAGCTCCATTAATGCAAAGCAATTTGCCAATAATTGGATTTTTTGGAGAATAATTAACATGAGCAAAGTTGTTTATCCTTAAAGATTCATTTGAAATAGATTTATCTGTTATGGCATATAAAACTCCTGAAGTCCCGCCAGTAGCTGCAACTTCTCCTGAATTTAATACGTTAAGGGAAAAAGCATTATTTGGTTGATCACCTGCTCTATACATGATTGGAATCCCTTTAGGTAAATTAGTTTCCTCAGAAGCTAATCCATTAACTATTCCTTGATTAGTAAAATTACCTATTATGTCAGGTGCTAAAAATGTATCTATATCAAAATATTCTAACAACCAATTAGCTGTATTATTGTCTTTAAAATCCCAAAAAATCCCTTCCGACAATCCGCCAATTGTAGTATTAATTAAACCTGTTAGTCTATAGGCTAAATAATCTCCAGGAAGCATGAATTTATCAACCTTAGCATAAATTTCAGGTTCATTTAATTTAACCCATGCAAGTTTTGATGCAGTAAAATTTCCAGGTGAATTTAATAAATGAGATTCGCATTTATTATTTCCTAAATCATAATAAGCTTTGTTTCCAATTTCTACAGCTCTACTATCGCACCATATAATAGATTTTCTTAAACTATTCCCAAACTTGTCAACTAAAACTAGACCATGCATTTGATAAGAAATACCTATTCCTAATATTTGAGATGAATTTATATTGTTTTTGTTGATAATTTTTTTTGTTCCTATACATAAACATTTCCACCAAAATTCAGGATCTTGTTCAGCCCAACCTGGGTTTAAACAAATAATTTCCATTTCATGAGATGGTTCTTGAATAATATCAATTTTTTTTCCATCATCAGAATTGACTAAAGCAATTTTTAAAAAAGAGCTTCCCAAATCATATCCTATATAATACATTTAATGAAATTTGAGTTTAAATTAATCAAAATTTAAATATTAAACACAAAAAAATCCCAGCCAAATAAATGACTGGGATTCGAAGAAGGCGGCGACATACTCTCCCACCAATGGCAGTACCATCTGCGCAATTAGACTTAACTTCTCTGTTCGAAATGGGAAGAGGTGAGCCCTAATGCAATAACCACCCTTAAGTTTCTCATCAAAATGATGAGTTGTTAGGCTTTATAAGCTTAACACAATAAGTTAACATATTAAGATTTAAGATTTATAAAAAAAAAGTAACATAATAAAAACACAATTATAAGAAAAAGTTGCACGATAGGCCTACGGGTAATTAGTATCACTCGGCTATGACATTGCTGCCTTTACACCTGTGACCTATCAACGTAGTCGTCTCCTACGACCCTTAAAAGAAATCTCATCTTGTGGTAGGTTTCGCGCTTATATGCTTTCAGCGCTTATCCTTTCCCGACGTAGCTACTCTGCGATGCTCCTGGCGGAACAACAGATAGACCAGCGGTCAGTCCAACTCGGTCCTCTCGTACTAGAGTCAGATCCACTCAAATTTCTAGCGCCCACTACAGATA
>JAQCFO010000033.1 GCA_027619415.1 Bacteroidota bacterium | reverse complement strand
AAAAAGTGCAGACTTAATATATAGAAATTTAATTTTAAATAAAAAATTAACCTATCGTGAGCTAATATCTTTACTAAATAAAAAAAATATTTCACAAACTATAAATGAGTTATTGAATCATTCTATTGTAAAACTCAAGGAGGAAGTTTATGATTATTATAAACCAAAAAAAGTTGTTAAAATTTTTTTTTATAAAAAAATAAATGATTCTGATTTAGATCTATTATTAAAGAGTTTAAATGGAAAAAAATCTCGACAAATAGTTGTTGAGTGCCTATTTTTATTATTAAAAAAATCTAACCCAACGGTAACTGAATTAATTATTAACTCTGGCGTTTCAAGGGCTACAATTAATGCATTAGTTGTTTCTGGTGTTTTAATCAAAAAATCAGAAGTTGTTGATAGAATTCAGTTTGAAATAGATCAAAAATCTAAGTCTAAAAATTTGAGTTTTGACCAGACAGTAGCGTTTGAAGGCATTTTATCTACTTTTAAAGAAAAAGAAGTTTCTTTACTTCATGGTGTCACTTCATCAGGGAAAACGGAGATCTACGTTAAGCTAATTGAAAATCAAATTAAAGAAAACAAACAAGTTTTATACTTGGTTCCAGAAATAGCATTAACTACTCAATTAATTAGTAGATTAAAAAAATATTTTGGAGATTGTTTAGCTGTTTATCATTCTAAATATTCTTTAAATCAAAGGACTGAAGTTTGGAGAAAAGTATTAAATAATGATAAAAATGCTAGAGTTATTATTGGAGCTAGATCTTCTATTTTTCTTCCTTTTAATAGATTAAGTTTGATTATTATTGATGAGGAACATGAAAATGCATTTAAACAATTTAAACCTGCACCTAGGTATCATGCAAGAGACTCTGCAATATATTTAGCAATGCTACATCAAGCTAAAACTCTTTTAGGCTCTGCTACACCAAGCGTAGAGACGTATTTTAATGCAATTACTAACAAGTATGGGTTGATTAATCTTAACAATAGATTTGGAGGGATAGAGCCACCAAATATTATTATAAAAGATTTGAAAAAAGCAATTATTGAAAAAAAAATATCGGGTAATTTTTCTGAATTATTGCTTAATAAAATTAGAACCACAATTGACAATAATAAACAGGTTATTATTTTTCAAAACAGAAGAGGGCATTCCCCTTATTTAGAATGTAGTAACTGTGCCTATGTTTATGAATGCATTAATTGCGATGTTAGCCTAACTTATCATCAAATTTCTAACGAATTAAAGTGTCATCATTGTGGATACAAAGTAGAAAACAAAACAATTTGTCCTACTTGCTCTTGTGATACTTCAATTAAAAAAGGCTTAGGAACTCAACAAGTAGTAGAGGAGTTGAAACAATATTTTCCTGATTGCAAAATTGAAAGAATGGATCATGATTCTACAAGAAATAAAAATGCATTTAGCAATATTATTAGTGATTTCGAAAATAATAAATTTCAAATATTAGTAGGAACGCAGATGCTTACGAAGGGACTTGATTTCAAAAATGTTGCTTTAGTTGGAGTTGTTAATGCAGACAGTTTAATATACTTTCCGGATTTCAGATCACAGGAAAAATGTTTTCAATTAATTCAACAGGTAGCAGGAAGATCAGGAAGATCAGATAAGCAAGGAGAAGTTATAGTTCAAACCTTTAACCCTAATCATCAGTTAATGAAAAAAATTGTTAAAAATGATTTTTTAGGAATGTTCAATGAGCAATTGAACGAAAGGTTCACATTTGAATACCCTCCATATTCTAGACTAATAAAGCTAACTTTAAGACATAAGAACTTAATCATTGTTCAAAAAAGTTCTATTTGGTTAGCAAAAACTTTAAAAAATCAATTTAAAAATCAATTATTAGGACCTGAATCACCTATTGTTTCTAGAGTAAATAATAAATTTATTAAAAATATTTTAATCAAAATACCTATTAACACAAGTCTTGAAAATTCTAAGATTTATATTACTAAAGTGTTAAAAAGTTTTAACTCAATTTCTAATTTTAGAAATGTCAATATTTCAATAGACGTTGATCCATACAATTAAAACAAAAATAAATTTGTTAGTCAACATTATTAATGTACTTTTGCGACCAATTTTTTAATAAGATTTATGAATCATTACGAGGCTGTTTTCATTTTAAATCCCGTTTTATCTGATGATCAGGTAAAGGAGACAGTGAAAAAATTTGAAGACCATTTAAAGAAACTAGGATCAGAAATTATTTCAATCGAACATTGGGGATTGAAAAAATTAGCATATCCTATTCAAAATAAACAAAGTGGGTTTTATAACTTAATTGATTTTAAAGCTCCTCACACTGTAATTAACGATTTTGAAACTGAGTTAAAAAGAGACGAAAGAATCATGCGTTATTTAAATGTTAAATTGGACAAGGACTCAGGTGCTTGGGCAATTAAGAGAAGAGAACGTAATAATAAAAAAGCATAATTATGTCATCATTAGAACAAGCGGGAAAAGAAGGAAATCAAGGTGAAATCAAGTACCTCTCTCCTTTAGATATTGCAACTAAAACTGCAAAGAAATATTGTATGTTTAAGCGATCTGGCATCAAGTATGTTGATTATAAAGATCCAGACTTTCTTTTTAGATTTATTAACGAACAAGGAAAAATTTTACCAAGACGTTTAACAGGTACTTCTTTAAAATACCAAAGAAAGGTTTCTGTTGCTGTTAAAAGAGCAAGACATTTGGCACTTTTACCTTATCAAGCTGACATGTTAAAATAATTATTATGGAATTAATTCTTATAAATGACGTACCTAATTTAGGTTTTAAGGACGATATAGTTTCTGTAAAGAATGGCTTTGGGAGAAATTTTTTAATTCCTCAAAAATTAGCAATTTTAGCCACTACATCTTCAAGGAAGGTGTTAGCTGAAAATAATAAACAAAGAGAATTTAAAGAAAAAAAGGCTATTGATGAATCTCAAAAATTAGTTAAAAAACTAAGTAAGTTAGAGATTAAGATTTCTGTTAAATCTGGAACTGGAGGTAAATTGTTTGGATCAATTTCTAACTCTGATTTAAATAGTGAATTGGCTAATAAAGGTTTTGACTTTGATAAAAAAATAATTAAGATCCAAGGGGGAAATATTAAAAGACTTGGTTCATATACAGCTTCAATTAGATTACATAAAGATGTAATTCATGAAATTCCTTTTGAAATAGTTAAATCTGAAGACTAACTTTCATCTAATTCTTTTATTAATTTTTCTAACACTAATTTCTAGTTTCTTATAAAAAATTAGATATTTGTTGTATTATAAATTAATTCATGTCAAAATTACCTTCAAACCTAAAAGGAACTAGAGATTTTTTACCTTCAGAATTATCAAAAAGAAATTATATTATTGATAATTTAAAGAAAAATTTTCAACTTTTTGGTTTTTCACAGATTGAAACGCCTGCACTTGAAAAAAACGCAACTCTTCTTGGGAAGTATGGCAGTGAAAGTGATCGTCTTATTTTTAAAATATTAAATTCTGGTGAAAAGTTAAAAAAAGCAGATATTGAATCTTTACAAAAAAATAATCTTTCCTCATTCTCTGATTCAATATCAGAAAAGGGCTTGAGATATGATTTAACGGTTCCTTTAGCCAGGTTTGTGGCTCAACATCAAAATGATATTATTTTCCCTTTTAAACGTTTTCAAATTCAAAATGTTTGGAGAGCAGATAGACCACAACATGGAAGATTTCAAGAATTCACTCAATGTGATGCGGATGTAATTGGTAGTAACTCAATAATTCAAGAAATTGAATTAATAAAATTATATGATAAAATATTTACTGAATTAGGTTTTAATGATTTAGTCTTTAATGTTAATCATAGATTAATATTAAAAGGTTTGGCTAATTATATTGGATTAGAAAACAATCTAAATGACTTTATTTCAATTATTGATAAGTTAGACAAGGTTGGTATAGATTTAGTAATAAAAGAAATTAAAGAAATAAATGATAACTTATCAATTTCTGAGCTTCAAATGCTATTAGAAAATCAAAATATTAGTATTGAAAAATTATCAACTTTATTTAAAGACTTTACACCTGCAAAAAAAGGATTAGACGATTTAAGTATTATTCTGGAATTTTTTTCTTTAGAAAAATCACTAAACAATAAAATTAGATTTGATTTAACCTTAGCAAGGGGGTTAAATTACTATACAGGTACTATAATCGAGGTTGTTTCTAAAGCCAACTCCAGATTAGGCTCTTTAGGTGGAGGTGGAAGATATGATGACTTAACCTCACTTTTTAATATGAAAAATACTAGTGGTGTAGGTATTTCATTCGGTCTTGATAGAATTTACCTTTTAATGGATGAAAAAAATCTATTTCCTGATTACTTAGAAAATAGTTTTGATATTATAATAATAAACTTTGGAATTAAATATTTAAAAAAAATGTTTCCAATTATTGATATGTTTAGAAAACAAAATAAAAAAGTTTTTGTTTATCCTGATGAGGTTAAGATTAATAAGCAATTTTCATACGCTAACCAGCACAATGCTTCATTTGCTGTTATTATGGGTGAAAATGAATTTAATAATGATGAAATCGTAATTAAAAACATGACTGATGGAAGCCAATTGACTTACTCGTTAAATAATGTAAACTCAATTTCATTTTAGTTAGACAATTCGATTAGTTTTTATAAAATTTCTTTCAAAAAAATATTATTTATTAAAATGAGTGATGTTAAAAATGTAGCAGTTATTGGAGGAGGAGCCGCCGGTTTTTTTGCTGCTATTTCAGTAAAAACACATCATCCTTTAGCTATAGTCACTTTATTTGAAAAGAGTTCTAAGGTTCTTTCTAAAGTTAAGGTTTCTGGTGGAGGACGCTGTAACGTTACTAACGCAAATAATGATATTACTAGTTTATGTAATGCTTATCCAAGAGGAGGGAAAGAACTAAAAAATATATTTTATCGTTTTGGCCCTCAAGATACTCAAAACTGGTTTGAAGATAGAAAAGTATCACTAAAGGCTGAACCAGATGGAAGAGTATTTCCAGTTTCAAACAATTCACAAACTATAATTGATTGTTTAATGGAAGAATGCAAAAAAAAAAATTTCTATTTATTATAAAAAATCAGTTAGAAATTTAAAAAAAATTCAATCCCAATGGACTCTGAGTTTTAATGATAGTCTTGTTACAAATAGATATGAAAGTGTCATTGTAGCATCCGGAGGGAGTCCAAAGCTTAAAGGATTTGATTGGTTAAAAAATATTGGCTATTCAATAGTAAATCCAATACCATCTCTTTTTACATTTAACATGCCTAACGAATCAATTATTGATTTGATGGGTTTAGTTGTTAAAGATGTTAAAATTAAAATTCTAGGAACTAAGATAGAGACAGTTGGCCCAGTCTTAATAACACACTGGGGAATGAGCGGTCCTGTAATTTTAAAAGCTTCTTCAATTGGAGCACGTGATTTGTTTGAAAGTGATTATTGTTTTAATATTGAGATCAATTGGTTGTTAGAAAGTAATACAGAATTATTGTATAAAAGATTAGAACAGTTTTCTTTATCTTTTGAAAAAAAAACAGTTATTAATAAAAATCCATTTCCATTTTCTAATCGTCTTTGGCAATTTCTAGTTAGTAAATTTGGTGTGCCCACAAATAAAAAGTGGGGTGAATTAGGGAAAAAGAAAATGCGACATTTGATAGAGTTATTTACAAAAGACTCATATTCGGTTTCTGGAAAAACAACATTTAAAGAAGAGTTCGTAACCTGTGGAGGAGTAGCTTTGTCAAATATTAATGTAAACACTATGGAAAGTAAGATTCATTCAAATCTCTATTTTGCAGGAGAGGTCTTAAATATTGATGCAATAACAGGTGGATATAATTTTCAAGCAGCATGGAGTACTGGATTTGTAGCCGGAAAATTAGAATAGTAATAGAATAGTTTTAATAAAGTAGCGAGAGGGAGATTTGAACTCCCGACCTCCGGGTTATGAATCCGACGCTCTAACCAACTGAGCTACCTCGCCTTATTAAAATGAGGGTAAATATATAAACAAATTACCTAGACTCAAACTAAGAATAAAAAATATTTAAAATTCTTTTTTTACTTCAATTTAATCAATATATTGCCGCCTATGGATTTAAAAGTTAAGTTTGAATTAGAGTTTCCAATCCAAGCCTCCCCGCAGATGTTATATCAATATATTTCTTCAGCTTCAGGTCTTTGTGAGTGGTTTGCAGATGACGTCAACTCAAGAGGAATAATTTTTTCTTTTTTTTGGGATGGTTCATATGAAAAAGCAGAGTTATTGTCTAGTAAATCAAATTTATTTGTAAAATTTAAATGGCTAGATGATAGTGATGATCAAGATAAATGTTTTTTTCAAATACGTATTCTTGTCGATGAAATTACTAAAGATGTTTCTTTAATTGTAACTGATTTCGCTTTTGATGATGAAGTTGAAGAGTCAAAAATGTTGTGGGATAATCAAATTTCTGACTTAAAGCAGCTTGTAGGTTCTTCATAATTTTTCATGATTAATTATAATGGAAATTTTATTGATCAATCTAATACTAATTTAATTAATAGAGGTTTCTTATTCGGGGATTGTGTTTTTGACACATTAAAAATTGTAAATAACAATATTCTTTTTTGGGAAGAGCACTACCTTAGATTAATGTCTTCAATAAGAGTGTTGAGAATGGAAATACCTGACAAATTCACACCTGATTTTCTTGAAAAAGAAATCTTTAAAACTAATTCACAAATTGATAGTAACTTTTCTGGAAGAGTTAGATTATCTGTTTTTAGATCTGGAGGAGGACTTTACTCACCAGAGTCTTCGGATCCATCTTATGTAATAGAATCTAAAAAATCGAAAGATTTGCTTTTTAAAAACCATGATAAGCCTTATAAAGTAGATTTATATAAAGATTATTTTATACAACCAAATTTTTTATCTAATCTAAAAACTAATAATAAAATTTTAAATGTCATAGGAAGTGTTTATGCAAGTGAAAATGAATTAGATAATTGTGTTTTACTAAATGATAACAAAGACGTTACGGAATTTTTAAATGGAAATATTTTTATTGTTAATGGCTCTAATATTTTAACACCCCCTTTAACTTCAGGTTGTTTAAATGGAGTAATGAGAAAAAAAATAATTGAGATGATTAACGCTAGTTCAGATTTAGAAATAAATGAAACTAAAATATCTCCTTTCGAATTAATTTCTTCAGACGAAATATGGTTAACTAACTCCATTTGTGGGGTAATAGCTGTTTCTGATTATAGAAATAAGAAATTCTCCAACAATAAAGCAAAACGTATTATTGAACTATTCAATATGAAAATTAAAAATATTTAGTTGTGACTAGGGTTTTCAGGAGAATTAGACCAAACTAAATATTCACCTCCTAAATCAATTAATTTTTCTTTCCAAATATTGCCTCTTTTTTTAAATACTAATTTTTCACTTGTTTCTTTTTTTTCTAATATCCATGAAGATGAATTTAATTCAGTTTCTAATTGAGATTCTTCCCAACCTGAATATCCAAGAAAAAATTTAATTTGATTTTTTCCAATTTTATTATTATTTATTAATTCTATAATTTTATGAAAATTTCCTCCCCAATAAATATTATTTTTAATTTTTACACTATCTTTTATTAATTCTGGAAAGCAATGAATGAAATATAAATTTTCTCTTTCAACAGGTCCACCGTTATATATAGGAAACTCATATTTTAGCTCAGGAATTAGTTCTGAAGTATTGTAGTTTGTTTTTTTATTTAAAATAAAGCCAACTGAACCCTTTTCTGAGTGGTTTACCACTAGAATAACTGATCTATTAAAATTCATATCTCCAATTACTGAGGGCTCAGCAAAAAGTAAATCCCCTTTTTTTATAGAATTCAAATTATTAGATTTATTAAATTATCTATTTTACTGTGTTATAAAAGATGTTCCAAGTGAAAATACTTATATCCATTAATAAATTCTAAACTACTAATTCTTTTTTTTCCTTCTATTTGCAACTCTAATACTTCCAAATAGCCATCAATAGTAATTATTTTTATAGAATTATTTTCAAATAGTATTGTTCCTGTTAAATTTTTTGTATTGTTTTTTTCTAAATGAAAGATAACGTTGAATAATTTCAAAATTTTATCATTTTTTTTATTTTTTGTCCAAGCTGATGGATAAGGATTTAGCCCTCGAACAAAGTTAAATATAGATTCTCCCGAATTATTCCAATTGATTCTAGTGTTGTTTTTATTTAGTTTTGGAGCTAATAGTAGTTCTTTTCGATTAGTTTGTTTTATTGATTTAAAATTATTTTTTTCAATAATTTTTAGAGAAGAAAGCAGTAATTCACTTCCTTTTGTTTTGAGTTTTTCATAGAGTTGACCTGTATTTTCATAATCATCTATTTTAACTTTTGACCTTTCGATTACATTACCACAATCAATTTTTTCGTTTATAAAAAATGTAGTAACGCCTGTTTCATTTAATCCATTAATTATTGCCCAGTGAATCGGAGCTGCTCCTCTTAATTGAGGAAGGAGTGAGGCGTGTAAATTCATTGTTCCTTTATTAGGGATTTCCCAAACAATCTTTGGTAACATTCTAAATGCTACAACAATAAAAATATCTGCATTAATTGACTTTAACTCATTTACAAATTTCTCATCTTTTAGGTTTGTAGGCTGTAATAATCTTAAGTTGTTACTATTAGCATATTTTTTTATTTCTGATTGAATTATTTTTTTACCTCTTCCCGCTGCTCTATCGGGTGCCGTTATTACTGCTTCTACATTATGGCTTGACTTAATAAGAGTATTTAAGCATCCTACTGCAAAATCTGGAGTACCCATAAAAACAATTTTTAATTTATTCATTAGTATTAATTATTTCAAATATATTTTTAATTCTATCTTTTAGCGACCCTTTACTTAACACAATAGGTTTCATTTTGAAATGATTATATGTTTTTATTATTTCATTATAAATCTTTATAGATTCTTTAAAACTTTCATATCTAACATCATCTTGAATGTATATTTCCTTCCATGGTGGCAGTATGATAACCTTGTTATATTTAATCTTTTCAGCTTTCACTGTAAGTTCTTTTGGAAATTTAATTTTTATATAGTTTAGGTAAGCTAAAACATCATGAACTCCTCTATCGTAAAATGTTTGAATATGATCTTGTTTCTTATTAAATTGACTAATTCTCAATTCTAAAAGATTCTTGCTAAAATCTAAAGGATTTTTCAGAAATAATTGATCAATTCCACTCTCCTTTCCTATTAAAGTCAAACTTCTTACTATTTCATGCTCGCAATTATAGTTTTTATTTTCTAATTCATTTATTATAGATGTTTTACCAGAACCCGGCCCTCCTGTAATCAATATTTTATAGCAATTATTCATGATTCGCAAATTAAGCAATTAATAAAACTTTATATATATATTTGAATCCATGTTAAAAGATAATAAAGATTTTTTTATTAGGCTTGAAAAACAGCTCTTAGAATCATCTGATTGGCCAACTTTATATATGTTTAAATTTATTTTAAAGTCAGAAAATAAGAGTGTAATTAAACTTAAATCTTTATTTAAAGAAATTGATTCTGAAATTTCCACTAAACTTTCTTCATCTGAAAAATTTATAAGTGTTACTATTAAAGCAAAAATGAAATCACCTTCTTTAATAATTGAAAAATATAAACTAGCTGCTAAAATTGAAGGAATTATTTCTTTGTGATTAAAATTTAGTAAATTTGTCTATCTTCATAATTAAACCCCCTTATTTTGATTGAAAATTTACAATACAATACAGAACGCACTAAACTAATTATTCCAGAATATGGAAGACATATTCATAAAATGATTGATCAGGCTTTAGCTTGCGAAGATAAAAATGAAAGAAATAACATAGCAAAAGCAATAATTGGAGTTATGGGAAATATGAATCCTCATTTAAGAGATGTTCCAGATTTTCAACATAAATTATGGGACCAGTTATTTATTATGTCTGACTTTAATCTAGAAGTTGAGTCACCATATCCTTTACCATCTAAGGAAGTCTTCTTAGAAAAGCCAGGAAAATTAAATTATCCACAAAATTTTCCAAAATATAGATTTTATGGAAATAATATTAAAAAGATGGTCGATGTTGCTGTTAATTGGGAAGATGGAGAAATGAAAAAACAATTAATTTATGTGATAGCTAATCATATGAAAAAGTGTTTTTTAAACTGGAATAAAGATACAGTTGAAGATGATGTTATTTATAAGCATTTATTAGACCTTTCAGGTGGTAAAATTTCTTTGAGTTCAAGTGATATGCCATTATCTGAATCTCATAACTTGATAAAATTAACAAATAAAAAGTTTATAAAAACACCTCTTAACAAGAATCATAAAAAACCTTATCGTAATTTTAAAAAACGAAATTAATAATTAAATGGGTACTTTTTCAATTGAAGGCGGCTTTAAACTTAAGGGTGATATCCACCCTCAAGGAGCAAAGAATGAGGCTTTACAGGTTATCTGCGCTTGTTTATTAACTAGTGAAGAAGTTTTAATTGATAATATTCCTGAAATCATTGATGTAGTTAAATTAATAGATTTATTATCCTTTCTTGGAGTTAAAGTTCACAAAATATCTAAAAATAAATATTCTTTTAAAGCAGATAAAGTTGATGTGGATTATTTAAAATCCGATTCTTTTAAATCAAAAGGAAGTAGTTTAAGAGGATCTATAATGATAGTTGGTCCATTGCTGTCTAGGTTTGGAAAAGGATATATTCCTAAACCTGGTGGTGATAAAATTGGAAGAAGAAGGCTAGATACTCACTTTCTAGGTTTAATAAAGCTCGGAGCATCGTTTAGGTACAATAAAGAAGAACATTTTTACGGAGTTGAGTCAAGAAAACTTAAAGGATCTTTTGTTTTATTAGATCAAGCTTCTGTTACAGGTACAGCAAATGTACTTATGGCTGCAGTTTTAGCTGAAGGTAAAACAGAAATATATAATGCAGCATGTGAGCCATATATTCAACAGCTTTGTAAAATGCTAATTAGTATGGGAGCTGATATTTCAGGAATTGGTTCAAATTTATTAGTAATTAATGGTGTTGAATCTTTAGGAGGATGTAGTCATAAAGTTCTACCTGATATGATTGAAATAGGTAGTTGGATTGGAATGGCAGCTATGACAAAAAGTGAAATTACAATCAAGAATGTTAGCTGGGAGAATTTGGGTCAAATTCCAGATGTTTTTAGAAAGTTAGGAATAACAATTATAAAAAAAGGTGATGATATATATATACCTGAACATATTGATGGGTACGAAATTCAAAATTATATAGATGGTTCTATATTAACTGTTTCTGATGCTCCGTGGCCGGGGTTCACACCTGATTTACTTAGTATTGTTCTAGTTGTAGCTACCCAAGCTAGAGGAAGTGTTTTAATACATCAAAAAATGTTTGAAAGTAGATTGTTTTTTGTTGATAAACTTATTGATATGGGAGCCAAAATTATTCTTTGTGACCCGCATAGAGCTACCGTAATTGGACATGACTTTAAGTCTAAGCTTAAGTCTACTACTATGGTGTCTCCAGATATTAGAGCAGGAATTTCTTTATTAATTGCTGCACTTTCTGCAAAAGGAACTAGTATTATTCATAACATTGAGCAAATTGACAGAGGCTATGAAAATATTGATGTGAGACTATTAGCTTTAGGAGCAATGATTAAAAGACTATAGTTAGTTACCTTTTACTTATTTTGTTTCCAGTAATAGATTTTTGTCTGCTGCATTTAAATCTGTTAATTTCAGGATTTCTTTTTTTTAAATGTTTTTGACTAACTCCACTGTTCACTCTTTTACGCCATCTTTTAAAACTAGATTCTTTTAAATTAACTCTCATTAATTTAATAACATCCTTTTCAGTTAAATTAAATTGGAATGAAATTGCTTCAAAGGGAGTCCTATCTTCCCATGCCATTTCGATTATTCGATCAATTTGAATAGAATTAAATTTTAACATACTATAAGTTTGGTTATGAAATTATTTGCATCAATAAAAAACCATCCGAAAATAGGATGGTTTCTGTGGTCCCACCTGGGCTCGAACCAGGGGCCACCTGATTATTAATAAGTTCACTTTTTTTAA
>JAQCFO010000032.1 GCA_027619415.1 Bacteroidota bacterium | reverse complement strand
AGGTTTTTTTGTGCGGGTGAAGGGACTCGAACCCCCAAGCCGCGAAGCACTAGATCCTAAGTCTAGCGTGTCTACCAATTTCACCACACCCGCAAAAGGGAAGCAAATATAAGCAAGATTGTATAAAAAATCACTATTGAATTTACTATGTTAAAAAAGTATAATTAATTACATTTACATAAAATATTATAAATTGAAAAATTTCAAAAATTATATCGAAAAAAATAAAAATCGTTTTTTAAACGAATTATTTGAATTATTAAGAATTCCTTCTATTAGTGCCAATTCAGATCATGATTTCGACACAAAATTAACTGCTGATTTAATTAAAAAACACATTACAAAATTAGGTTTAGATAATTGTGAAATATGCGAAACTGAAGGACATCCTATTGTTTATGGTGAAAAAATTATAAACCAAGATCTTCCTACTATTCTAGTCTATGGTCATTACGATGTTCAACCGGTTGATCCCATAGAACTATGGGATCAAGATCCCTTTCAACCTTACATAAAAAAAACTGCAATTCATCCTGAGGGTGCCATTTTTGCACGTGGCGCCTGCGACGACAAAGGACAGATGTTTATGCACATTAAAGCACTTGAAGTTTTATTGGAGGATGGCAACTTACCTTGTAATGTTAAGTTTATGATTGAAGGCGAAGAGGAAGTTGGTAGCGATAATCTTGAATTATTTGTGAAAAATAATAAAGAAAAACTTTCTAATGATATTATTTTAGTTTCTGATACAGGAATGATTAGCAAAACTATCCCTTCAATTACTACAGGTTTAAGAGGCATCTCGTACATGGAGATTGAATTGACTGGACCAGACAGGGATTTGCATTCTGGCCATTATGGAGGAACGGTAGCAAATCCAATTAATATTTTGTCTCAAATGATAGCTTCTCTTCATGATTCTAATAATAGAATTACTATTCCAGGTTTCTACGATAACGTAACTGAACCATCAATAGCGGAAAGAAAAGAAATAGCTTCAATTCCATTTAATATTGATGAATTTAAAAATTCAATTGGTCTTAATTCAGAACACGGCGAATTAGGTTACTCTACCATTGAAAGGCAGTCTGTTAGACCTGCTTTAGATGTAAATGGAATTTTGGGTGGCTACACTGAAAAGGGCGCTAAGACTGTTCTTCCAAGTAAAGCAACAGCTAAAATTTCTATGAGATTAGTCCCTGGTCAAAATTGGAAAGAGATTAACAAACTTTTTACAAAACACATAAAAAATATTACTCCAAATACAGTTAGCGTTAAAGTGATAGAACATCATGGCGGTCAACCCTATGTTGCTCCTACTAATACAGTAGCATATAAAGCAGCAAGTAATGCATATGAAGACGTGTTTGGTTTAAAGCCTATTCCAACTAAAGATGGAGGGAGTATTCCTATCATTGCTTTATTCGAAAAGGAATTAGAAAGTAAAACTATTTTAATGGGATTTGGATTAGATAGTGATGCTATTCACTCTCCAAATGAACACTATGGAGTTTCTAATTTTCTGTTAGGTATTGAAACAATTTCTAGATTTTATCATCATTTCGCCAAGCTATCTAATGATTAATCAAAAATAATTCTGCAGCAATTCCATCAGACAAAAACTTTCCTTTTATAGTTGTTTTTACTATACCTTCATTTAATATTAAATGATTTGAATTTATAAATTTTTGTGAATTATTTTTAAAATGATTTCTGTAGTTAATACCAAAATTTTCTTTTAAGTAATTTAAAGAAACCCCCCAAATTGTTCTTAATCCAGTCATAATATATTCATTATACTGATCTATTTCAGATAGATTTTCTTTTTCTAAAAACATTTGATTCTCTTTTATGGCCTTAATGTATAAGCTATTATTAGAAACATTCCAACTTCTAGAAGTTCCATCAAAGCTATGAGCGGAAGGCCCAATTCCTATGTATTTTTTCCTTAACCAATAAGCCGTGTTGTTTTTTGAAAAATATCCTAGCTTAGCAAAGCTTGATAATTCATAGTTTACATATTGTTTATTGGACATTTTGTTAAACATAAAATTATATTGTTCAAATACTAGTTCTTCTTCAAGCGGTTTAATAATTTCTTTTGTAACATATTTATATAAAGCAGTGTTTGGCTCAACAGTTAATGCATAAGCTGAAATATGGTTGAGATCCCAACTTAATGCTAAATCTAAATTATATTCCCAGCTTTTTAAATCACTATCAGGCATTCCATATATTAAATCAATAGAAATATTGTCAAAATATTTTATAGCATTTTCTATGCACTTTTTAGAGTCTATAGAACTATGTGACCTGTTCATTAACTTAAGATCTTTATCAATAAAAGATTGGACACCAATGCTAAGCCTATTTACCAAACTATCCGATAGTTCTTTCAATTTCAATTCGTTTAAATCTTCCGGATTAGCTTCTAAGGTTATTTCTGGATTTAATGAAATTTTAAAATTTTTAAAAACCGTTTTAATTAATTTATTTATTTCTGATATTTCTAAAAAAGATGGTGTTCCGCCTCCAAAGTATATAGTTTCAATTAATTCATTATAACCAATTGATTTAATTTGAATTTCTTTCAGCATAGATTCAATTACACTTTCTTTATTTTTAAAAGAAGTTGAGAAATGAAAATTACAATAATGACAAGCTTGCTTACAATATGGTATATGAATATAAATTCCAGCCAATGATATGTTATTTTAATCTTTTAGGATTGTTTTTAACAAAAGAATCCCACCCACTATATTTACTCTGAATTATTTTATTATTTGAATTATAAAAATGACATACAGCAGCAGCTAAACCATCTGTTGAATCTAAATTTTTAGGTAGTTCTTTTAATCCTAGTAGACTTTGTAACATCTTAGCCACTTGTTCTTTAGAAGAATTTCCATTACCCGTTATGGCCATTTTAATTTTTTTTGGTGAGTACTCAGTAATAGAAACTTCCCTAGAAAGACCAGCCGCCATTGCTACTCCTTGGGCTCGACCTAGCTTAAGCATAGATTGAACATTTTTACCAAAAAATGGAGCCTCTATTGCGATTTCGTCAGGATGAAACTCATCAATTAACTCTATAGTTCTTTCAAAGATGTGTTTTAATCTTAAGTAATGATCATCATATTTTTTGAGTACCAATTCATTTAACTGTAAAAATTTCATTTTTTTGTTTACAACTTTTATCAGGCCAAATCCCATAATAGAGGTTCCTGGATCTATACCTAAAATTATTTTTTCGTTTTTTGAATTCACGACGCTAAATGAATTAGTCTGATTTTATAATTAAAGGTAATTCAAATTTTGAACTTACTTGTACCCCTATATTCGTTTTAGTAGCAGGCAATATATAAGGTAATCTACTAATAGCGTTACTAATAATTGTGTCAATTAATGGAATTTCCATTTTAATATTAAAATTATCTGATATATTTAATAAAGAAATCTTTCCGTTTTTTTCAATTAAGATTGAAACGAACAGAGTATCGTTAAGTTCTTTATTAACCCTTGTTTTACTAAAATTTAAATTACCTGAAATTAGAGTTATCAATTTATTTTTAAAGCAACTTACTCTCTCAAGATCATTATTAAGTTCGTCACATAACTCTATTGAAGGAGGCTCATCATTTTTAGACCATTTAATTGAAGGAATTGTAATATCTGAACTTTTAGTATTATTATTACATCCAAAGATTAAAAATATTAAAAGAAAAATTTTTATTATTTTCATCATGGTGTAAATTACAAAAAAGTAGATTATATATTTTAGTTAATCAAAAATATTATGGACCAATTATTTATCATCTTAGGATTAATTTTCTGTCTTCTAGGGCTTATAGGAAGTTTTGTTCCAATAATACCTGGTCCTATTACAAGCTGGCTGGGTTTATTAACCATAAGTTTCACCTCTTACGTAGAATTAAATTATTCATTTCTAATATTAAGTTTTATAATAGCTGTATTCGTATTCATTTTAGATCACATAATCCCCCTTATTGGTTTGAAAAAATTTGGAGGAACTAATAAAGGAATGATAGGAGCTACAATTGGACTACTATTAGGTCTTTTTATAATTGGCCCATTTGGAATACTCATAGGGCCCTTTATAGGCGCTCTATCTTCAGAAATTTTAGGTGGCTTAAAATTCAGAAAAGCAATTAAAGCTTCCATTGGATCCTTAATAGGATTTATTGCTGGAGTTGCAATGAAATTTTCAATATCTCTTATTTATTTTATTTTTTTCTTAATTGAAGTAAAAAATATTTTTTTAACGTAATTAATACTAATTTTTAATAGTATAATGAACGGTTATCTTCTATACCTGCTTTTTTCTTAACCGCTTGATAAATTAAATTATTAAGATTGGGCCTAGATGCGTTAAGCAATTGGTTCTGATATGAAATTATAAAGTTTGATTTGTTTGACTTATAATTTTCGTTATTAGAAACTATATTCTTTTTTAAAACTTTAATTTTATAAACGCCATTTTCTCCAATAATAAAATCAGAAATTTGATCAATATCTAAACCAAAGGCGTGACCTACTAGCAAAGGCTCTCTTCCTGACCCACTAATTGTAGCATTTTTTTGATTAAGAGCTAAAGCTTTTTTAATTTCCAAATTATTATTCAACGCTAAATCTTTTAAAGAAAGTTTATTGTCATTTTGCTTAATAATTAAATTTGCTTTTTTTGAATTAAGCACTTTAGGAAGAGCTCTAAATGAGGCGTTTGCAACTGACGATAGACCGTCATTAGTTATATCCATCACTTGAACAATAATATACCCTCCATTTGATAAGTCAAAACGTTTGTAATCATTTAGTTTAATTTCTTTTGAAAACAACCATTGAACTACTCTCCTTTGGCTTAATAAACCGGGCAAAACATCGTCTAAAACTTTAATTCCATTAACTGACTTAACAATGTAGTCGTTTTCAGCTGCTAGATCATTTAAATTTAGTTTTTTTGACAAGTTAATTTCAAACTTAGTTGCTAGATTAAATACTCTGTCACTTGTATCATCAGATGGTATATTTTTTTGAGCTATTGAGGCTAATAATACCACATCTTCTTTAGCTACAACTTTAATTACATGGAACCCAAAATCAGTTTCAACCAATCCTATACTCCCTATTCTTTCAGCAAAAACAAAATCGTTAAAAGGCTTAACCATTCCACCTTCCTGAAAAAATCCTAAGTCACCTCCACTAGACTTTGAAGGTCCATCAGAAAATTCAAAAGCCAATTCATAAAAAGTGTCTGTATTTACCTTAGCTAGTCTTAAAATTCGGTTAGCTTCTTTTTTTGCCTCTGCTTTAGATCTTGTTACTTGTGTACTCGCATTTTTAGCCCCTTTAAAAGAAACAAGAATATGACTTGCTCTTGCTGTTCCATTTTTCTTCTTATCCAACATTCTAGAAATTTTAAAATACTCTCCGTCTAGATATGGACCATAAGTTTGATTTTCATCTAAATCAAATAATATATTGGCATGATCTGAAGCAAGTGAACCTTTAGGAAGGTAAATTGAATCAAATTTAATTTCAGAATTTCTATTAACAAATTCAGATATATTTTTAGTTGTTAAAAGGCTAGGAATTATCTCTTCAAATTTAGAAACATTGTTGTACTCATTTTTTTCAACTAAATAAGATTTCAACTTATCCTTTATAGCATTTTCATCTTCTAATGAAGGTTTCTCTTCAAACATAACATATTGAATATCTCTAGAAGCCTCAACTTTGAAATCATTTTCATTTAAATCAATATATTGTTTTATTTCGGATCTTTTGTAAGAAACTAAACTGTCAGCAATAGATGAAAATGGTATTTGAATATATTCAATGTCAACATTATCATTTTGGAGTAAATATTCATTTTCACCATCTTTTTGAGTAAAATTAATTCCGGATTTAATCAAGTTAAAGTAAATTTGTTCATTAGACTGGGTTTGAAAAATTTTTTCTTGATTTTTCCATTGCTCATATGATTGAGTGTTTGTGGTCTTAATTTCTGTAATTAATTCAATAAATTTTTCTATTTCAAAAATTCCATCATCATTTAAAAATCTTGGATCAGAACTGAAACTAGGGTTTTGTGATAAAATAAATTCAATATGATCCTTGCCAGAATCTATGCCACTTAATTTGTATTGAGAATTTAATATTTTCGTTCTAATCATTTGATCCCAAACGTTATTTACAGGAGCCATCCCTGAAAGATTGTAATTTCTTTCTAAAAAATCAACTTGATTTCTAAACTCTTCAATTGAAATATCCTCGCCATTTACGACACCTATTGGTTTTTGCGAAGTCATTCCGGGATCTGTAAAAACTCCGGATATAATAAAAGCGAAAAGAGCCATACCAATTACTAATATTAAAAAAATTGATTTCTCTCTTATTTTTCCTAAAACAGCCATATTATTTTTTTTGTAGCAAACGAAAATACGATATCCTTATCAATAAAAAAAAGTGTTTAACTTAATTTTGAATTTTTAATTCAACAGATTCAATTTTCGTATTAGAAACTTCTTTTATTTTAATTTCAAATTGATTAATTTTTAAAATCTGATCAATTAAAGGAATATCTTGATTTTTATAAATAATAAAACCACCTAAGGTTTCATACTGATCACTTACTGGAATATTTAATCTGTATTTTTCATTTAAATAGTCTATTTCTAATCTGGCTGAAAAAAGAAATTTATTCTCTTCCATTTGATTTTCAAGAAAATTTTGAGAATCATGTTCGTCCTCAATTTCACCAAATAATTCTTCTATAATGTCTTCTTTTGTAATAATTCCAGATGTTCCACCATATTCATCAATTACTAAAGCTATATTTTTTCTTTTTATTGCTAACATGTTTAACACCTCATTAATAAACATAGATTCTGGGATGTACTCAACTGGTTTAATTATTGATTTAAAATTTTTATAATCTTTAAATATGTCCATTAAACTAACATACCCTAAGACATCATCAATATCATTTCTATGAATTAATATTTTAGATAATCCGCTATTAATAAAAATTTTATTTAATCTTGAAGCAGTAATAGAGATATCTACTGAAATAATTTCAGCTCTAGGGACCATCACTTCTCTAGCTCTAACTTTTGAAAACTCTAATGCATTTTTAAAAATTTGAATTTCAGAATCAATTAGATTATCTTTAGTTTCATTACCTAACTCTTCTTTGATATAATCCCCTAATTCATCTTTACTAAAAACCACTCTCATTTCATCTTTCTTAGTTTTAAAATATTTACTTAAAACACTATTTGATACCCAGTTCAATACAAAGGTTATTGGACTTAATGTAACATAAAAAAGGTAAGCGGGAAAAGATAAAAACTTCAATAAACTATTGGCATAAATTTGAAAAAAAACTTTTGGTAAAAATTCTGCTGTTATTAAAATTATTAATGTTGAAATTAAAGTTTGATAAAATATATGTGTAAAATCTAAAGATTCTGAAGCATTTAAGTTTGGAAAAAAAATATCTAGAATTAATTGACCTGAATAAATTCCGTATATAACTAATGCTACATTATTACCAAGAAGCATTGTGGCAATGAACTTAGATGGCTTTTTAGTTATTTTTTTTAATAAATATGAAAAAAATCCTATTTGCTTCTTTTCAATTTCTATATATATTTTATTTGACGATACAAAAGCAATTTCCATTCCAGAAAAAAAAGCAGAAAATAAAATTGAAATAAGTATTACAGATATTTGGAAGGTCATTAAGATTATTTAATTCTATTTTGAATTTTTTTTCTGTAATATCTTCTAAAAAAAAACATTCCCAATGAAATAATTGCAAAGAGCAATAAAATATTTTTTCTTTGATCAATGTTATTTCCAAAAAGGTAATCTAACGTAGCGATTATTGAAATAATTAAGTATATATATTCAGATATTTTTCTAATTTTCATTAATTTGTTTTTCTTTATCCTCAATAAGAACCTGACCCTCAAGCTCTCCAGAATTAAATATAGTAAATGATCTATTAGCATCTAATCTTGTAGCAGAAATATCATAATCTATATTTTTAAAAGTAAATTTTTTTTCAGTAAACAACCACTCTTGTTCTGGGTCCCAATAAATTTGAGAAGTTTTTAATACAGAACCATCATAAGTGTTAATAACTACGTTCCCAACTAAGTCTACAATATTTGTTTTATTATAGGCTATGGCATAATCAGATATCACGGTAGTTTCTTGATTATTATTATCATAAAAAGTAATCTTAACTCCATTTGGAAACTCAGAATATGGAAATGATTGGTTTGTAAAATCCTTATTTAAAGGGGATGTTAGAATTGCTTTAACTTTTGCTGAATCAGTATAAATTAATTTAAGGTTTTCAGCAATTCCTATTGGATAATTTGAATAATTATTAATGTTTTTTATTTCTTGAAAGTTGTCTTTACATGAAATAAAACAAAAAAAAATTATTAATAATTTATAAGGCTTCATGATTATAAAGATGGAACCGTAATGGTCTTTCCTATCCAGCATTTGATTGTAATATTCTTCCCTCCCATTGATTCGCTAAATATATCTGTTTTAGAGGGAGCTCTGCCATCATAACTAAGTGCAGTTTTTTTAGCAATATTTCTTATTGAAGCATCAACAGAAGCCGCTTTTTTAGCTTCTTTAGAAGCGAGCCAATAAATAGATCTTTTTTCAAATTGTGTGGTCCCACAATTATTAGCACTAGATGCGTATAGATTTCCTATTAGTAAATAAGCTTTTCCCATTGAAGGTTGATATTTCAAAGCTTTTAAAGCATATTCTCTTGATTGACTGTATTGTATTGTATTTTTAAACTTTAGAGCTATTTTATAAAGAGTTTTTGCTTTTTTAAGATAACTAGTCTCCAACTCAATTGATTCATTATAAAAATCTATTGCTAATTTTGTTTCTCCTTTTTTATCATTTAATAAACCCAAATAATACGCAGAATTAGCAGATGGATTTAAATCATGTAAAGCCTCAACTAATTCAACAAACAGAGGATCATCTGAACAATCTTTACTATCCATTCTACTAGCAGCTCTATTAAGCCAAACTGAATTTGATTTAAATTTATCAAAACTTTTTTTGTAAAGAGGAATTAAATTTTCACAAGTAGATTCTGTTGCTATAATAGCATTTAAATTATTTAGGTAAGTATCACATGCTATCATATTTACTTCATAAACCTTCTTGTTTCGTAATTCTATTGATGAAATAGGATCATTATTTTCTTCTTTTTTGAGCAATGCATCAAGATTGGAAGTATAAACTTCCATTTCAAATTCAAATTTTTCAGTTAATTCTTCATATTTTTCAAAAACTTCTTCTAAACTAACATTTGAACTATTTTCTTTATATAGTTTAAAATAAATATTAAAATAATTGTATAATCCTTTAGGGGATTTAAAGCTTTGTGGGTCCGTAGTAAAAGCTTCATCATATACATCATAAATAGCTTGATCATCAGCTAAATTATAATCTATCATTGATTGTGCTTTAATTGCCAGTATTTTTCCAGTTTCATTTATACCTCCTTTAGATTTTGGAAAATATTTTAACCATTCGCTGTAGAGGTTTAAAAGGTTTTCTTGGTATTTAACTTTATTATTGCCTTCAGAATTATTAATGAAATTTTTCAACATACGCTCTCCATAAACATAAATAGCTAAATTCAATTTTGGACATTGAGCTTTAACTTTCAACCATGGTTCATAAGCAGCAGAATAATTTTTTACTTTTACATATTCTGCGAAAATTGAAAGATTAGCAAAACATTCTTCGTTTGATTGAGAATAGATGCCAGCTGAAAAAATTAAAACTAAACCACTAATTAATATTTTTTTCATTTATAAATATTTTAAAAAAATTATTGACTACTATGTTAAATTAAATATATAAACGAGGAGCAATTTATTAATTATACTTGGTTTTAACAAACCAACGGTCATTAAGTGAAATACCAAGTCTAACACTAAAGAAATCTTCTTGAATTAATCCAGCATTTTTCGTGCCTCTTCTTCCAACTTCAAAACCTAAATTTAGATTAGAAAATCCTTGAAAAGGCAAACCAAATCCAAAATTAATTCCAAATTCATTTATAGCTTGATTTTGAATATGTAATCCTGTTTCTTCAATTCTAATACCTGCTCTGTAGACTATTCTACTAAAATAGCTTGTAAACGAATCATGTTTAGGAATCCAAAAACCACCAAATGCTATTTTAGAAGCTTTTTTAAACTCAACATTTTCAAGTTTAAATAATTTATTATCTAATCCTCCACCATCTACCTTTGTGTAATCAAATCCAATAAACCATTTAGTTTCTTCACCAACTCCAATTCCAAAAGAATTAGATTTTGGAATGGTTATTTTAGTTTTCTCAAGATTTAAGGCGGCTAAATCAATGTCTTCGAAATCTCCACCATATCCACCCGATATAGGAATTGTTCCTAGTCTTTGGGTATTATTAGAACTTAATTTTGATGCTGGTTTAAAAATATATGTAGCCTGTAACGTTAAATTCTTGAATATTTTTTCTTTTATTAAAGTTGAATAAACAAAATTGACTCCACTTAAAGAAGAGTTATTTTCAAGTCTTGTTGAAAGTTCTATGTCTTTTAAAAAACGAGAAGCCGTATGCCTTAAATTTCCAAATTCATAATTAGCTGTTACTCCATAACCAATATTTTTTATAAATTTACCAACTTTAGTTTCTAGATCAACTCTTTTAAACAACTTAAATCCAAAGGTCAAAAAAGCTGTATTTACACCCCCTTCTCCTTCATATCTATTAACTCGTTCTGGCACAGCAGTTTCATCTGTACTTGTAAGAAAATATTCAACAGAAGATTGAGGGATAATACCGAATCCAAAATTAAAATGTTTTGTAGGGATGCCTACAGCTAAATAATTAATATTTCCGCTAGAAGCTGATTCATTAGTGTTATCTGTTTTGAAATTATATTTATTATAATTTACACCAACAGAATAATTTACTAGTTTTAATTCAGAGTAAGAAGCTGGGTTAGTTAAATTTAAGTGAATACTATCACTGTAAACATTTAAGCCGCCCATTGAACGATTATCCATTGTACCTTTAAAAGTATTAACTCCAACACCATAAAAAGAATAAGGTGATTGAGAATACATTATGAATGTATTAGAAATAATAAAAATATAAAGAAATAATTTTTTCATTTTTTTTTATTCGATTCAACTAATAAGTTTAGTCCAACTAGAAGAAAATTCGAGTGAGCAAAGATGGTATTTTTTATTTTCTTGAGCAAGAATTTAGAATCACCTCCTGTTAAAATTATCTTAATTTCTTTGAATTCATTCTCATATTGCTGAATTACCCCGTTTATTTCTTTAATAACACCATTAATAACACCAGAATGAATAGATTCTTCAGTAGATTTTCCAATAAAATAATTAATATCTTTTAGATTAAGCAAAGGGAGATTAGCTGTATGATAATTTAAAGACTTATATCTCATAAAAATTCCTGGTGAAATACTTCCTCCTAAATAATCATTATCTGAATTTTTAAAATCGTAGGTTATACAAGACCCTAAATCAATAATTAAAACATTTTCAAATGGAAATTTTATTGCAGCAGCGCTAACAAGCGCAATCCTATCTGTTCCTAAAGTGTTTTTTGTAGAGTAATTATTTTTAAAAGGAATTTTGATAGATTGATTAAAAGAAATCAGATTAGTTCTTTTTAATAACAAACAATCTAATTCTTTATTAGAGTCAGACACATTAGAAACAATAGAATGGGTAATTGGATATTTTTCTAAAATACTTTCAATATTTAATATAAAATTATTTTTAAAATTACAAGCTTTCATCAATGAAGTATTATCAAACACTGCAACTTTTAAAAGAGTATTCCCAATATCTATGACTAAATTCAATTGATATATGTTTTTTGACAAAAATACAGAAGATTTTTAACATGTTTTTTTGCTGCTTTCATAAAACAATTTATATTTGCTCTTTCTAAAAAGAAGCATTGGTACCTTAGCTCAGTTGGTAGAGCAAAGGACTGAAAATCCTTGTGTCCCTGGTTCGATTCCTGGAGGTACCACATTTAATTCCCATAACACACTGAATATCAGTTAGTTATGGGTTTTTTTGTGTCCAAAAACTAAAATGTATACCCATAGGTATACCTTTTTATGGTTTTTTTGTATATTCGGTACTCAATGTATACCTAATATGATTATACTTTTAATACCACATTTTAGAAAATCAAAAGAACTTTACGAGGATGATGAGGAGGTAAATATTCTTATTAGAGTT
>JAQCFO010000031.1 GCA_027619415.1 Bacteroidota bacterium | reverse complement strand
CCAATGTCCAGATTTGAACTGGAGACCTTTTCCTTACCAAGGAAACGCTCTACCCCTGAGCTACATCGGCAGAAAAAAATTGAGCGAGAGACCGGGTTCGAACCGGCGACCATCAGCTTGGAAGGCTGACGCTCTACCAACTGAGCTACTCTCGCTTAAAATTTGTGGGGAGAACAGGATTCGAACCTGTGAAGTTAAAAACAGCAGATTTACAGTCTGCCCTCGTTGGCCGCTTGAGTATCTCCCCAATATTTTAAAGAACCTATAAGAGCCGATAGAGGGACTCGAACCCACGACCTGCTGATTACAAATCAGCTGCTCTAGCCAGCTGAGCTACATCGGCTTATTACACTTTTAAATGGTTGGCAAATGTAAAGATTTATTTTTTTTGAATCAAAAGAAAAATACTGAATTTTTTAAAAAAAAATATATAATCAATTATTTCTTTCTCTTGGGTGATTATTCTTGTAGTCACTGATGATTTTAGGAAGCTTAATTTTCGTATAAATTTGCGTAGAAGCCAAGCTAGAATGTCCTAATATTTCTTTTATACTGTTTATGTCTGCCCCATTATTCAATAAATGTGTAGCAAAAGAATGTCTTAAGACATGTGGACTTGCTTTAACTTTAGTGGATACTTTAGAAAAGTATTTTTTCACTAATCTATAAACTAAAGATGGTCCAATTTTATTTCCTTTAGATGTTATAAAAACATTATCTACGTTAAAAGAAATATCTGATCTATAAATAAAATAATCCTCCATTCTTTTTGCTAAGGAAGGTAACATTGGAACTAACCTCTCCTTATTTCTTTTTCCAAGAACTTTAATCATATTCTCTTTCAAAAAAACATCATTCATTTTCATCCCAATTAACTCATCTCTTCTAATACCTGTAGAGTATAACGTATCTATTATCAAAAGATCTCTTTTGCCTTCAAAATTAATTTCAAAAACATCAATAACTTTAAAAACTTCATCTTCAGAAAATGGAATTATAATTTTCTTTTGGGCTTTTAATCTTTTATGATTTTTCGTAGGAGATTCGATGATTTTTTCAATTTTAATTAAAAAATCATAATATTTATTTAGCGAGGAAATTTTTCTATTAATAGTTAAGGAAGAAAGTTTTAAATCCGAAAGGTTAATGACCCAACTTCTAATTATAGAATAATTTACAATTGAGACATCTTTAATGTTATGTTCAGATTCACAAAACGAACAAAAAGTCTGAATATCATTTTTATATGCTAAAATGGTGTTATTTGAAAAATTTTTTTCTTTAGATAAATAATCAAAAAAATTTGATAGGTACATTAAGGAGTTCTTAGCTTTTAATAAAGTTAAGAACTTTTAAGGAGAATAAATTCAGATAAATATTAGATATTTTCTTGATCTCTTAAGCCCTGAACGTAAGCAGCTTTCTTTATCTTATCTCTATTTCTTACTGAGGGCTTGATAAAAGCTTGTCTAGATCTAAGACTTTTCATAGCGCCAGTTCTGTCGAACTTACGTTTGAATCTCTTAAGAGCTCTGTCTATGTTTTCGCCTTCTTTAACTGGAATAATTAACATAAATAATTTTAAATAGGTGGCAAATATAGAAACATTTTTTATTCCTTAGAAATTATTTTAAAGTATTTCTACTTAATCGCTTTTAAATATTTCTCTAACTGCACTTTAACCACTGGAAATAAGAAAAACAAACCTACCATATTTGGAAATACCATTGCAAAAATCATTGCATCTGAAAATGCCCAAATAGAATTCATACTTGCTGCAGCACCTATTATAATGAACAAACAAAATAAAAGTTTATATGTTAAATCAGCCGCCTGTCCTCTTCCAAATAAATATTTCCAAGACTGAAGACCATAATAAGACCATGAAATCATTGTAGAAACCGCAAACAGAACAACTGCTATGGTTAAAAATAAGTCTGAATATGGAATATATTCAGCAAATGCTTGAGAAGTAATTCCTGCACCTTCAAAAGAAACACCTTCAATCATCACACTACCCATTCCATCTCCACCATACTCAAAATATCCTCCAAAATTGAAAATTATAATAACTAAGGCAGTCATTGTACAAATAACAACCGTATCTATAAAAGGCTCTAACAAGGCTACTAATCCTTCTGAAGCAGAATATTTAGTTTTTACAGCTGAATGAGCTATAGAAGCAGAACCTGCACCTGCTTCGTTTGAAAATGCTGCTCTTTTAAACCCTACCATTAAAACACCTATTATTCCTCCAACTCCAATGGCAGTTGGGTTAAATGCTTCAGTAATAATTAAATTGATAGCATTATCAACCAAAGAGAAATTAATTAATAAAATATATACACAAGCAAATAAATAAAGCAAAGCCATAAATGGAACCACTTTTTCTGTAACAGATGCGATTCTTTTAATTCCTCCAATAATTATTACACCAACCACTATAGCTAATATTAAACCTATAATTGCTCCAGCACTTGTACTCTCAAAACCAAGTAATTGTTTAACAACAACTGTAGCTTGATTCGATTGCGCTGCATTTCCTCCACCAAAAGATCCCCCAATACAGCAAATAGCAAAAATTACAGCTGTAATTTTTCCTAAAGTTTCAAAACCCTTTTCTTTTAAACCTCTACTTAGATAATACATTGGGCCACCATAAACTACCCCATCCTCATCTACATCTCTATACTGAACTCCTAAGGTACATTCAACAAATTTAGTTGACATCCCTATAAGTCCACAAACAACCATCCAAAATGTGGCTCCAGGACCGCCTAGTGCTATTGCTAAAGCAACACCTGCTATATTACCGTTTCCAACTGTACCAGAAACTGCTGTCGCTAAAGCTTGGAAATGAGAAACTTCACCATCATCTGATTTGTCATCATTTTTATCAATTTCATCATATTTTCCTCTAAGAACATTAATTGCAGTAAAAAAATATTTAATATTTGGAAACCCAAAGTAAATAGTAAAAAATAACGCACTACCAACCAGAAGGAGAATAACAAATGGATATCCCATAACTTCAAAAAATATTACTGAGCTGAAAAAATCAGAAATTGGAGCAAATGCTTCATCAATTTTTTGATCCATCCCCTTTTCTTGAGAAAAAGAAAAGAAAGACGAAAAAACTAAAACTAAGCTGAGGAATATTTTTTTCATTAAAAATAATTTTATTGATTAATCAACAAGATGCAAATAATTAACAATAATTCAAATGTTTTTTTTATAAATCAAAAACTGAAGATTTTTTTGTAGAAATTAAATCTTTAATTTTAAGCCAAAAAGCTAATATTAAATAAAAAATAAATCCTATTCCTATTGAGAAAAAGCTACTATATATAAAAAAAATTCTTACATTTTTTACTCTTATCCCCATCAATTCAGCTAATCTTGAACAAACAGAAAAACCATGCCTTTCAAAAAAATATCTTATATGTAACATTTTAAATTTACTTAATTATATCTCCACCCCAATCTAAAATTCCACCTTCTAAATTATAAACACTCTTATAACCCATTTGCTTCATTAATTCACAAGCTTGAAAACTCCTAGCACCAGACCTACAATAAATATGAATACAATCAGATTTTGAAAAATCCTTAATACCTTCTAAAAAACCATGAGAATCATATATGTTCAAATTAATGGACTCTTTTATATAACCACCATCAAATTCTTCTGGTGTTCTAACATCTAATATTTTGCTGTTTTCTGAATTTTTGATTGACTCAGTCCACTTTTTTTCATCTAGATTCATGGTTCGGTTTTTTGTTAGTCAAATATATATAGGAATTGCTTTATATAATAAAAAATTAAATTTTATTTAATTTATTGTAAACTATGACTATGATTTATATATTTGGGGAATGTTAAACAAAGTGAAATTAAATTTTTGGTGGCGTAGTATATCATTCGATATGTTGCGATAATCCAAATAAATTATAAATATAAATTTAAGGCTTGTCTCGCGACAGGCCTTTTTTAATTAAACAAACCGAAGAATTGTATAAAATATCAACATCTGAAAAAAAAATACTAGTAGACACGTTAACTCCTGTAAGTATTTATTTAAAAATTAGAGACAAGTATTCAAACTCTCTATTATTAGAAAGCAGTGATTACGGAGTTAACGATAATAGCTACGCCTATATTTGTTTTAATCCCATAGCAGAGATTTATATTGAAAACAACTTTATTATAAAATCTTTGCCTGACGGAAGTAAAGAAAAAATAGAAATTAACAAGAACGTTAATGTTGTTAATGAAATAGACAAGTTTTTTAAATTATTTAAATGCAAAAAAAATGATAAGAAATTTATAAATAATGGTGTATTTGGGTATATGAATTATGATTCGGTAAAACACTTTGAAGATATCGACTTAAATTCAAAAGAAAATGATATTGAAATACCTGAAATATATTATGCTTTTTACTCTAATATAATCGTAATAAACGCATTTAATAATCAAGCTATTTTATTTCATCACAGTTTTAGCAAGCCAACTAACTTAGAGGTTATCTTCGACTATATAAACTCTAATAATTCAACTAAATATCCTTTTTTAAAATCAGGAAATTTAAATTCAAACATGAATGATCAAGAATTTATTGATCTTGTAAAGAAAGGAATAAAACATTGTGACAGAGGAGATGTTTTTCAGATTGTATTGTCAAGAAGGTTTTTTCAAAAATTTAAAGGTGATGAATTTAATTTATACAGAGCTTTAAGATCTGTCAACCCATCCCCTTATCTTTTTTATTTTGACTACGGTAGTTATAAGATTTTCGGGAGTTCACCTGAAGCACAGTTAGTAGTTAAAGACAATAAAGCAGAGATTCATCCAATCGCAGGAACTTTTATAAGAACTGGTGATGATGAAAAAGATGCAATTAAGGCAAAAAAACTTTCTGAAGACATAAAAGAAAACAGCGAACACATGATGCTTGTCGACCTTGCTAGAAATGATTTAAGCAGAAACGGAAATAATGTTAAAGTTGAAAAAGATCGTGAAATTCAATTTTATTCGCATGTTATACACTTAGTATCAAAAGTTACTGCTATTAAAAAAAATAATTCATCAACTTTTCAAATAGCAGCTGACACTTTTCCAGCCGGAACCTTATCAGGTGCTCCAAAGCATAGAGCAATGCAATTAATATCTGAGTACGAAAATTGTAATAGATCATTTTATGGTGGAGCGATTGGATTCATGGATTTTGAAGGAAATTTTAATCATGCTATCATAATCCGTTCTTTTTTAAGTAAAAATCATGAGCTAATATTTCAAGCAGGAGCAGGGGTAGTATCAAAATCTAGTCCTGAAAATGAGTTACAAGAAATATATAACAAACTTGGTGCTTTAAATAAAGCATTAGAAATGGCAGAAAAAATATAGTTATGAAGATAATAGTTATAGATAATTATGATTCTTTTACTTATAATCTAGTTCATTATTTAGAAGAATTAAATTGTGAAGTAACGGTAAAAAGAAACGATCAACTTAATCTATCTGAAATTGAAAATTTTGACAGAATAGTTCTTTCTCCTGGTCCTGGAATACCTAATGAAGCAGGACTTTTAAAAGAAATTATTTCAAGATATTCTTCAACAAAAAATATTTTAGGAGTCTGTTTAGGACATCAGGCTATTGCTGAAGTTTTTGGAGGAAAATTAGAAAATTTAAAATCAGTATTTCACGGAGTGTCTTCAGATATAAATATTATAAAAAGTGATCCCTTATTTAAAGGATTAAATAATCCGCTAACAGTCGGCAGATATCATTCATGGGTTGTAAAAGATCCATTACCAGAATGTTTAGAAGTATTAGCTCTTGACGAAAATAAACAAATCATGGCTTTAAAGCATAAAAAATTTAAAATAAGAGGTGTTCAGTTTCATCCAGAATCAATATTAACTGAACAAGGAAAGACTTTACTTGAAAATTGGTTAAACATTAATTAATGAAAGATATCCTAAATAAATTGAGTTTTCATAAAACACTTTCTAAGTCGGAAGCTAAAAAAATATTAATTAATATATCTAAAGGAGATTACAATAACAGTCAAGTAGCTTCGTTTCTTACAGTATTTATGATGAGAAACATAACATTAAATGAACTTGAAGGATTCAAAGAAGCCCTTTTGGAATTATGTTTATCAATTGATTTAAGTGATTATGACACTATTGATTTATGCGGAACTGGGGGGGACAATAAAGACACGTTTAATATATCTACTTTATCTGCATTTGTAACAGCAGGTGCAGGAGTAAAGGTTGCGAAACATGGCAATTATGGGGTTTCGTCTTCATGTGGGTCAAGTAATGTAATGGAGAGTTTAGGAGTAAAATTTTCAAATGACGGGGATTATTTAAGGAAATGTATTGAAATAAGTGGTATTTGTATTTTACACGCTCCTTTGTTTCATCCTGCAATGAAACATGTAGCGCCAATTAGAAAAGAGCTAGGATTAAAAACTTTTTTCAACATGCTAGGCCCTTTAGTTAACCCTTCGTTTCCAAAGAATCAAGTTGTTGGAGTTTTTAGTTTAGAACTAGCTAGAATCTATGCTTATTTATTTCAAAAAACTGATAAAAATTTTTCAATAATTCACTCACTAGATGGATACGATGAAATCTCGTTAACTGGAGGAGTCAAAATAATTTCTAATAATTCTGAAAAAATATTTTTTCCAGAAGATTTTAATCTTACTAAATTAGAAGCTAAGTCAATAAAAGGAGGTGATTCGATAAAAGAGTCTGCAAAAATCTTTATAAAAATATTAAAAAATCAAGGAACTGAATCACAAAAAAAAGTTGTAGTTGCTAATTCAGGCCTAGCCATATCTACGGCTCTTGAAGTTTCAATAGACGATGGGATTAACATGGCAAAAGAATCATTAGATTCTAGAAATGCGTTAAAAGCATTTAATACGTTAAAAAAATTAGGTGAATAATGACTATACTTGATCAAATAATAAAAACAAAAAAAATTGAATTAAAACTCTCAAAGTTTAATAACTCAATTATAGAATTAGAAAAATTCCCAATTTTTGAACGCACTACAGTTTCTTTATCTAAAAATATCAAAAATAGTTTTCATGGAATTATTGCTGAACACAAAAGAAAATCTCCATCAAAATCTATTATTAATGACACTATCTCTATAAATGAGGTGATTAAAGGGTACGATTTTGCGGAAGTTTGTGGTATTTCAGTTTTAACAGATAATAAATATTTTAAAGGATCTCTCGACGATTTATTGATCGCAAGAAATGTTACAAACATTCCTATTTTAAGAAAAGAATTTATAATAGATGAATATCAAATAATTGAAGCTAAAGCTTATGGTGCCGATGCAATATTATTAATTGCCTCTTGCCTTTCTGATAAAAAAATAAAAAATCTAAGTGAATGTGCAAAAAAAATTGGATTAGAAGTGCTTATAGAGATTCACAATTTAGAAGAATTAAATGGATGTTTAATAGATTCGATAGACATAATAGGAGTGAATAATAGAAATTTAAAAACTTTTAAAGTCGATATACAGACTAGCAAAAATTTAATAAAATACATCCCAAGTGATTTTATAAAAATTTCTGAAAGCGGATTATCTAGTCCAATACAATTAAAAGAATTAAAAAAATTCGGATTTGATGGATTTTTAATAGGAGAAAATTTCATGAAACATACAGATCCTGGTTTAGAAGCTTTGAAATTTATAAATAAATTAAAATGAAATTAAAAGTTTGCGGGATGAAGTTTCCTGAAAATATTATAAAAATTGAAAGTTTAAAGCCAGACTTTATGGGATTTATATTTTGGAATAAATCTGTTAGGCATTATGATAAGACTTCAATATCAATTTCAAGTGAAATAAACAGAGTTGGGGTTTTTGTAAATGAAAAAATCGAAGAAGTTTTAAAAAAAATAAAACAGTATAATTTAGACTTCGTACAGTTACATGGTGGGGAAAATGAAGAATATTGTAGGGCAATAAAAGATCATTGTAAAATAATCAAAGTATTTAGTATTAGTAAAGGTTTTGAATTTAAAGACTCTAAACCTTTTGAAAACTTATGCCATTATTTTTTGTTTGATACTAAAAGTAGCTCTTATGGTGGAAGTGGGGAAAAATTCGATTGGACTATTTTAAATAATTATAATTCTAAAAAATCATTTTTTTTGAGTGGCGGAATTAGTCTTGATGATATTGATGAAATAAAAATAATTTTCAATTCTAAACTTCCTTTGCTTGGAATTGATATTAATAGTCAATTTGAAAATAAATTATTAGAAAAAGATTATAATAAAATTAAATTATTAATAAAAAATTTGAAAAATGCATAAATCATATAATGTTGATAGCGATGGTTACTATGGGGATTTTGGTGGGGCTTATATTCCTGAAATGATGTATTCTAATATAAATGAATTAAAGTCTAAGTATCTTGAAATATCTTCACAAGCAGATTTTATAAAAGAATTCGATGAGCTTCTCAAACAATATGTAGGAAGACCAACTCCCTTGTATTTTTCCAAAAGACTTTCACGAGAATATAATTCTAAAATTTATTTAAAAAGAGAAGATTTATGCCATACTGGAGCACACAAAATAAACAACACTATAGGTCAAATATTATTGGCCCAAAGACTGGGGAAAACTAGAATAATAGCAGAAACTGGTGCTGGTCAACACGGAGTAGCAACAGCCACAGTTTGTGCGTTAATGGGTATAAAGTGTATTGTTTATATGGGTGAAGTAGATATCAAAAGACAAGCTCCTAATGTTGCGAGAATGAAAATGTTAGGTGCTGAGGTTAAACCAGCTTGTTCTGGCAGTAAGACTCTAAAAGATGCAACTAATGAAGCTATTAGAGATTGGATAAACAACCCTATTGATACTCACTATATTATTGGCTCAGTCGTTGGACCTCACCCCTATCCAGACATGGTTGCAAGATTTCAATCAGTAATTGGTTTAGAAGTAAAAGAACAATTACTAGAAGCTGAAGGAAAAGAAAATCCAGATTATGTTGTAGCATGTGTCGGAGGGGGAAGTAATGCCGCGGGATTGTTTTATCCTTATCTGGATGATCTAAAAGTTAATATAATATGCGTAGAAGCAGCCGGAATGGGGATTAAAACTGGAAAAAGTGCCGCTACATCTATATTAGGTAAAGAAGGTGTAATTCATGGATCTAAAACACTTCTTATGCAATCAAAAGATGGTCAAATTACAGAACCTTACTCAATCTCTGCAGGACTAGACTACCCTGGTATTGGTCCTATGCATGCAAACTTATTTAGATCTAAAAGAGCTGATTTTATTTCAATAACAGATAAAAAAGCTATGGAGTGGGGCTTAAAGTTATCAAGAATGGAAGGTATCATTCCTGCTATAGAAACTTCACATGCATTTGCAGTTTTAGATAAGAAAAAATTCATGAAAAAAGATATAATTGTGTTTAATTGCTCAGGGAGAGGAGATAAAGACTTAGATACCTATATAAATTATTTTAAATTATAGTTTGATGAATAGAATAAATAAAGTTTTAAAAGAAAAAAAAGATATACTTTCTATCTACTTCACAGCAGGATATCCAAATATTGATGATACTGTAGAGATTATAAAACAACTGGATCGTTCAAAAATAGATATGATTGAAATTGGACTTCCTTTTAGTGATCCTTTAGCAGATGGTCCAACAATTCAAGAAAGCTCAACTAAAGCGTTAAAAAACGGAATGAATACCTTCAAATTATTTGAACAATTAAAAAACATTAGAAACATTACTGGTATTCCTATAATTATAATGGGATACTTTAATCCAATATTACAATATGGCGTGGAGAATTTTTGTAAAGATTGTAAAGAAGTCGGAATCGATGGGTTAATAATTCCAGACCTTCCTGCTGATGTTTATATTAAAAAATATGAGAAAGTTTTTAAAAAACATAATCTACTTAACATGTTTTTAATTACTCCTCAAACAAGTAACAAAAGAATACGATTAATTGATGAAATTTCAAACGGTTTTATATATATGGTAAGTAGTTTCAGTGTAACTGGTACTATTAATTCGTTTGGTAAAGAACAGCGAAAATACTTCAAAAGAATTAATGATTTAAAACTTAAATCTTCTTTATTGATTGGTTTTGGAATTAGCAATAATAATACTTTTAAAGATGCAATAAATTATAGCCAAGGAGCAATTATTGGGTCTGCTTTTATAAAGTTCATTAAACAATATGGAATTAATAAAATATCAGATTTTATAAAAAAAATAAGAAGTTAATTATCTAATAAAAACAAGCTCTTTTGAAGTCTGAGATTCTTCACCATTAAAAGAATACCCTCCATAATTAAACCCTTTCAATTCTTGTTCATTATTAATTTCATTATCTAAAATATATCTCACCATCATCCCTCTTGCTTTTTTAGCATAAAAAGAAATGATCTTTAACTTTCCATTTTTAAAGTCTTTAAAAATTGGGGACACCATTTTAGTAATTAGTTTTTTCGAGTCAATTACTGATGAATATTCCTTGCTTGCTAAATTGACAAACAATTCCTTTTTAATTAATTCATTATTTAAATTTTCCGTTATTTTTTCTTTCCAGAACTCGTATAAGTTAGATGAATTTTTTAATTCTAATTTAGTGCCCATCTCTAATCTATATGGTTGCATCAAGTCAAGGGGTCTTAAAAACCCATATAAACCGGACAAAATCCTTAAAGACTCTTGGGCTTTATTTATTTGATTTTGATTGAGGCTAAACGCATCCAAACCACTATATACATCTCCATCAAAGGTAAAAATAGCAGGTCTAGCATTTTTAACATTAAACGGGGTTTTAAAATCATTATTCCTCTGCCAATTTAAATCAGCTAATTTATCTGAAATACTCATTAAATTTTTTAATTGTAAAGGCGACTTTAATTTTAAAGATTCATTAATAGAAATAGAATCCTCTAAAAACAATGGTATTGAAAAATCATTAGTTGGTAATTCTTTTTGAAAGTCTAATGATTTGGCAGGAGAAATAATAATCTTCATAAGAACTAAAATAATTCATAAAAATTAAAAACTCAAATATTAGTAGAGTAATTTCTCCATTTAATTAAACTTTCTGAAAAATCATACGGTAATTCACATTCAAAATTTAATTCTTCTCCACTAGAAGGATGAACAAAGCCTAACGATTTTGCATGTAAAGCTTGTCTAGGCATAATTTTAAAACAATTTTGTACAAATTGTTTGTATTTATTAAAAATCGTGCCCTTCAAAATTTTATCTCCTCCATATCTTTGATCATTAAAAATTGGATGACCAATGTGCTTCATATGAGCCCGAATTTGATGAGTTCTTCCTGTTTCTAGTTGACATTCAAGAAGAGTCAAATAATTAAATCTTTCCAAAACTTTATAATGCGTAACAGCCTTTTTGCCTAATTCATTGTTTTCTGGAACACTCATAATTAAACGATTTTTAGGATCTCTTGATAAATTCTCGTCTATAGTTCCTTCTTCTTTGTCTACTATTCCCCAGACTAGGGCATTGTATTTTCTTTTAGATGACTTTAAGTAAAATTGTTTTGCAAGGTGAGTCATGGACTCTTCAGTTTTAGCAATAACCAACAATCCACTAGTATCTTTATCAATTCTATGAACTAAACCTGGCCTACCATCTTTATTTGATGGTAAGTTTTCGAAATGATTTATTAATCCGTTTAAAAGTGTCCCACTGTAGTTTCCATGACCAGGGTGAACTACTAGACCAGGAGGTTTATTAACCACTAACAAGTAATCATCTTCAAATACTATTTCCAATGACATTTCTTCTCCAACAAGTAAGTTTTCATAAGGAGGATGAGCAAACATAACTTTGGCTATATCTCCTGGTTTTACTTTATAATTAGATTTTACACTCTTCTCGTTTACAAAAATAAAACCGTTTTTTGCAGCTTGTTGAATTTTATTTCTTGTTGCATTTTCTATTCTATTCATTAAAAATTTGTCTACTCTTAAAGGTTCTTGTCCTTTATTAGCTTTAAACTGATGATGCTCAAACAAATCATTATTATTTTCTAAATCATCTACATTGTTATTACTCATTTATTCTAATTATTATTACCGTTTCCAAGTACTAAATCAATTTTAGATTTTTTGGGAATCATAATTCCAGGTACAGCAACTTTTCCCTTATATGACAATTCAATAACCATATCTCTTCCTATGTTATCAACATAAGAAACATTTCCTAATTCTAAACCTGAAGCTAATAAAGCTGAAATTGCACTTCTTTTTGTAGTCTGAATTATATTTGGTATAACTACATTTTCATAATTATTTGGATTAATAGTTAAATATATAGTTCTATTCTTTTTTACTTTAGAATTTGCTAATGGTGTCTGCTCCAAAACAGATTGCTTAGCAAAAGATGGGTTATAAAATGTTGAATCTACAATCTCATATGTTAGCTTTCTGTTAGATAAAATTTCTTCAAACTCTTCAATTTGAAATCCAATTAAATCTGGTACAATAATATCATTATT
>JAQCFO010000008.1 GCA_027619415.1 Bacteroidota bacterium | reverse complement strand
TCCCAAGTTAATGGTTTGTGACTCCGCTTAACCTAAACCATAGGCATATCTTCTTCTTTTAATTCAGCAACTTCTAATCCTCTATAAAGGCAGTAGATTAATAAGGTTTAGATAATTCTTATATTTAGATTATGAAAAAGCTAGTTTACTCACTTTTTTTATTTTTCATATTTTTTGGATGTGAAAAATCTAACATTATTGAATCAAATCAACTTAAAGGTCAATATATTCTTCAAGATGTGAGTTGTTATTGTATGTTTGACAACTATAAATTTATTGATAACCAACTTTGGTTTTTCCCAAATGAAAATATACTATTAAGCAAGGGAATTGATGGCAATGAAGTATCAATATCCAGTTTGAATAAACCTGAAAAATACACTCTTGATGATAATATTTTAACATTATCATCCAACAATAAAAAATTCACTGTTGAAATTAAAGATGACACTTTGATTTTAAACTATATTGATATTCCTGAAATTGCAGATGATGAAATAACTTATTATTTCAAAAAAGGCAATTCTGATATAGACTGTGTTAATCCTAAAAATATTTCTTCTGAAATAGCTTGCACTAAAGAATATCAACCTGTTTGTGGATGTGATGGATATACATATTCTAATGCGTGCGTTGCTTTGCGTTATGGAGGGGTTAATACATATTCTAATGGTTCTTGTTTAAACTAAACCATAGGCATATCTTTATTAAAAAATAAATACATATGAAAAATTCAATTTTATCTTTCGCTGTTTTTGTAATAACATTAATTAGCTCGTTACAACTAACTGCGCAAGAATTCAAAAGCTTAGATAAAAGCCCAATGGATGTGGCAGCATTTCCTAGTAGTTACACAATTTCAGACAAAATAGTAAAAGTAATATACAGTCGCCCTCAATTAAAAGGAAGAGATTTAGTGAAATTAGCACCCCCTGAAAAGATTTGGAGAACAGGAGCAAATGAAGCAGCAGAAATCACATTTTATAAAGATGTTATTTTTGGAGGGAAAGCATTAAAGGCAGGGACTTATTCTCTATTTACAATACCTTCTTTAGATGGAGATTGGACAGTAATTATTAATAGAGCAAGAAATGTTTGGGGCTCATATTATTATAAGCAAGACCAAGATGTTATTCGGGTTTCTGGTAAAACCTCTAAAACAGAGGAAAATATTGACGCTTTTTCAATGATTTTTGATAAAGATATGACATTAAAAATGGGCTGGGGAAAGACCGTTATTTCAGTATCTATAGAATAAACTTTAAACCTTATTAATCTAATCTCTTTATAGAGAAGTTGCTGAATTAAAGGAGTAATATGTGGTTATCGAATTGAGGAAATAGATAATTCATTAACTCAACAAGTAAGGTTTTTAGACAAATTAGTAGATGAACTAGCAAAAGGACGAAAAATGGAAAAAATTTTACGTAAAAATTGAGAAGTCACAACTAAAGAAAAAAATCCCTAAACCATAGGCATATCTTCTTCTTTTAATTCAACAACCATTTTTTAATCATTTTTTAGTAAACTATTAATTTTTAAATCAAATTCTTTTTTGAAATCTTCAAATACCTGACCAGTGGCGGGACCGTTAAATCCTGTATATATACTGTTAACTTTTTTGGATTTACTAATTATTATTGTGGTTGGATATGAACGAATTTCTCTAAGCATTGGAAGTTTTTCTTGAGCAAGTTTGGTATCTATACTGCCGAACTGAGCCAATAAAACTGGATAGGGAATTTTAAATCTATCAATCATGTTTTGTATTCTCGTTATAGCTTTTTCTTCTGAACGTGCAGCTTCAAAGCTAAGAGCTACAAAAGCTAACTCGTCAGTTGGATTATCTTTTATATATGATAAAAAGAATTGAGTTTCATCTAAGCAATTGGGGCACCAAGTTCCCATAATCTGAACAACTACTACTTTGTTTTTAAATTGTTTGTCACTTAGACTTACTAATTTACCTTTACTATCTTTAAAACTAAAATTGATTGTATCAAAACCATCTTTTAATTTAGTAAGCTCTTTTGAATTTGTAAGTTCATAGTTTTCATCTTGAATCATCCAGAATTTAGTGATTGAACTACTTTGGTAATATAAACTTCCGAAAATTGTATCACCTAACTTGGCAGCTTTAATTAAATAAGGGTGTGCTCCATCAAAAGTTGAAAGCTTAATAGAATCTCCATAAACAATTCCAGAAAGAAACCTTGTATCACCTGAATTTTTCATGAAAGTTCCAGAAACCTGATTACCTTTTTGGGTAAAAACTCCTAATCCCGGATAGGGTTTTTCTGGTCTAAAAAGTGTTCTGAATTTACCGTTTAAATTAAGATTAGCTTTTTTACTAGATTCAAATTTAGGAGCATCGCTAATTATTGCTTTAAAGGGAGTTTCCTTTCCTGATTCTTCCTTTAAATATCTTCCCTTAAGAAATCCATCTTCAGCTTTTGCAATAATCACTGCATCAAAAGGGTGCATATAAATTCTTATAGAATCTCCTATATACTCAATTTGATCGTAAAGAAGTGTTTCTTTGTCATTTTTAACTTTCATTGTTAACTGGTTCGACACTTTTAATAACTCAAATTTGAAAGGTAAAATCGAACCATCTTTTGTAATCATTTCTGCTCTATAATTCCCCAATTTAGGTTCATAAATAGATTTGAAACATGACTGAAGTGTAAGCGAGAAAACAACTAAAATTATAAATATTCTCATTTATTAAATATATAATTTTTATCAATATCTGCTTATATTATAAATTAGGTAAGCTTTAGTTAATAATAACTATTGAAATCTTTTGGGTTTTTAGTAGTGCTAGCCGTACAATAATCGTACAAATAATTTATAATATAACAAAAAAACCCTTGAAAATCAGATGATTAACAAGGGTTCTCGTACTCGAGATGGGACTTGAACCCATACGACCATTACTGATCATTGGATTTTAAGTCCAACGTGTCTACCAATTCCACCACTCGAGCTTAATATGGTTCAGAGCGAAAGACGGGATTTGAACCCGCGACCTCCACCTTGGCAAGGTGATGCTCTACCCCTGAGCTACTTTCGCAAATTGGATTGCAAATGTAAAACAAAAAATTAAAAAAAATAAATTAAACTCACTTAAATAAGTTTCCATATTTAAGAGTTTAAAATTCTTTTAATTTCATTTAATTTAATAAGTGCTTCAACGGGCGTTAATTCATCTATATTTAAAGATAAAATATCTTCTTTTAGCCCTTCCAATTTGGGGTTATCAAGATTAAAAAAACTTAATTGAAGATCTGAATCTTCAATTGTTTTACTGTTTTTATTAAACTCATGAGATTTTTCTAACTTATTTAATATTTTTTTTGCTGATAAAATAAGTTGCTTGGGCATACCCGCCATTCTAGCTACATGAATTCCAAAACTATGAGCACTTCCACCTGGAACTAGTTTTCTTAAAAAAATCACATTATCTGCTGTCTCTTTAATCGAAACATTTGCATTACTAATTCTTTTAAATGAATCTGCCATCATATTAAGTTCATGATAATGAGTAGCAAATAAAGTTTTAGGTTTATAAGGATGATCATGTAAAAATTCTGTAATAGCCCATGCTATAGAAATTCCATCGTAAGTACTCGTTCCTCTACCAATCTCATCTAACAAAATCAAACTTCTACTTGAAATGTTATTAATAATTGCTGCTGCCTCATTCATTTCAACCATAAAAGTTGATTCTCCAATCGAAATATTATCGCTAGCACCAACTCTTGTAAAAATTTTATCTACTACCCCCATTTTAACTTGTTTTGCAGGAACAAAACTTCCAATTTGAGCCAATAAAACAATTAGGGCAGTTTGTCTAAGAATAGCTGATTTACCAGACATATTTGGTCCAGTTATCATCAAAATTTGATCTTTTTTGTTATTTAACAAAATGTCATTGGGAATATAAGGGTTTTCAAATGTCAATTGAGATTCAATAACAGGATGTCTTCCTTCTATAATTTTTAATTCATTTGAATTATCAATTAAAGGCTTTGAATAGTTACTCATTAGCGCTTTTTCAGAAAAACCACACAAGCAATCTAAAACTGCTATCCAATTCGAATTTTCTTTAATCAAATGGATAAAAGGAATTACCTTTTGAATTAATTCTTCAAAAATTTTATTTTCAAGCTTTAAAATATTTTCTTCTGCACTTAAAATTTTCGATTCATATTCCTTTAGTTCATCAGTAATATACCTCTCAGCATTTACTAAAGTTTGCTTTCTAACCCATTCATTAGGGACTTTATTTTTGTGAATGTTTCTTACTTCTAAATAATATCCAAAGACATTATTAAAACTAATTTTTAAAGATGAAATTCCTGTTTTTTCTTTTTCTTTTTCTAAAATTTGATCTAAGTAATCTTTTCCAAATTTAGACAGGGTTCTTAATTTGTCAAGATCAATATTAAACCCAGTTTTTATGACATTTCCTTTCGAAATAATAACAGGGGCATCATCATCTAATACGGAGCCAATTAAACTTATTAAAGAGTCACAATTATCTAAAGAGTTCTCGATTTTTTCAATAAACTTATTTGAGTATGATGTTAGCAGCTCTTTTATGGGCTTTATATTATTTAATGTATGCTTTAATTGGACTAATTCTCTAGGATAAATTTTTGAGGTTGCTACTTTAGCCATTATTCTTTCTAAATCACTAAAGGATTTTAGTTTAAAAGCTACATCCGTTAAGCAATTATTATTTTTTACAAAAAAGTCAACAGTTCCATGTCTGAATTCTAATTCTTTAATGTTTAAAATTGGATGAATAATCCATCTTTTAAGCATTCTACCACCCATGGGAGTAGACGTATAGTCTATTACATCTAATAGACAAACTCCATCTCTGGAATTACTACTTAAAAGTTCCAAATTAGACATTGTAAAACGATCCATCCAGACATGATTTTCATCAATTATTAAATTAACATTAGTAATATGTGAAAGTTTTGAATGCTGAGTTTCTTCAAGGTAATGAAGGATTGACCCGCAAGATAATATGCCTAAATTATCTTTTTTAATTCCAAAGCCTTTAAGGCTAGTTACATTTAATTTATTTTTTATTTTTTCTAATGCATAATCTTTATTGTAAACCCAATCATCTAAATAAAAAATTGAATTATAATTTCCAAAGAGTGAATTAAAATCTTTTTTAATTTTTTTAGAAATTAATATTTCTTTAGGCTCAAAGCTTTGAAGTAAATTTTTAACGTAATCTAATTCTCCTTCTGAAATCAACAATTCTCCTGTTGAAATATCTAAAAAAGAAATCCCATACTTGTCCTTAATATTAAATATTGAAGCAAGAAAATTATTTGATTTTTTATCTAAAATTCCATCATTTAAAGCGACACCAGGTGTTATAAGTTCAGTAACTCCTCTTTTAACAATAGATTTAGTTGTTTTAGGGTCTTCTAATTGATCACAAATAGCGACTCTTTCTCCAGCCTTCACTAGTTTATGTAGATAAGTATTTAAAGAGTGATGAGGAAACCCAGCTAACTTAGTTTCACTGTTACTTCCGGCCCCTCTTTTAGTTAAAACAATCCCTAAAATTTTGGAAGTTTTAACTGCATCTTCGTGAAAAGTTTCATAAAAATCTCCTACCCTAAATAGTAATAATGCATCAGGGTATTTTTTCTTGATTTGATTATACTGTATCATCAAGGGAGTAACTTTTTTTATTTCTTTTTTCAATTTATATATGATTAAAAGCTAATTTACTATTATTTAGAAATTTAATCTATTACTTTGTAAAATCTTAACAATAAGTATATTATTCTAAATGAGAAAATTAAAAAATAGTGAGCTTGGAAGGATTGAAATTAATGAATTTAAAAAAACTCCAAAAACTCCATTAATTATAATTTTAGATGATATTAGAAGCTTGAACAATATTGGTTCAATATTTAGAACATCAGATGCTTTTTTAATAGAAAAAATTTATTTGTGTGGAATTACTGCATGCCCTCCCAATAAAGACATTCATAAAACAGCTTTAGGGTCTACAGAAAGTGTTGATTGGGAATATTCAGAAAACATTGAAGATCTTGTTAAAAATCTTCAAAAAGAAAAAATATTCATATGGAGTGTTGAACAGGCTGATGACTCTAAAAAGTTAGGAAATTTAACTATTTCTAGAAATATTAAACACGCTTTAATTTTCGGAAATGAAGTAAAAGGAATTTCTCAAAGTGTAGTTAATTTATCAAATGACGTTATAGAAGTGCCTCAATTTGGAACCAAACATTCTTTAAACGTCTCTATTTGTTCTGGAATTCTAATTTGGGAATTCTTTAAGAATTTATCTTAATTTTCTTTTTATTCTAAATAGTAATTCTAGATAATCAGCATGGTTTTCAACAAAATCTAAATCTGAAATATCTATAAATACTATATTTAAATCAGCCCTGTTCTTTAAATAATTTATGTAAGCATTATTTATTTTATCTAAATAATCTTTACTTATATCTTTCTCATAGTCTCTTCCCCTGCTATTTATGTTTGAAAGTAATTTTTCTGTTTTTTGTAAAAGATAAATAACGAGATTCGATTTATATAAATCTTTAGTCATGAAATAATAAATATCTCTAAACAATTTAAAATCAACTTCAGATAAAGTAACTCCGGCAAAAATTAATGATTTAAATATGTCATAATCAAAAACTACACCAGGCTTAAACAAATCCATTTGATTTTTAAAATCATTTAACTGTCTGCACCTATCAATAAGAAAAGTAAGCTCTAGATTTAAAGCATATCTCTTTGGATCTTTATAAAATTTATCTAAAAAAGGATTTTCTTTAAATTCTTCCAATATTAAATTTTTGTTTAAATCAGTTGAAAGTTTTTTTGATAAAGTTGTTTTCCCGACTCCAATGTTTCCTTCAACAACTAAATTATCAAATGAATTCATAAGATCCATTACGGGCATTTTTAAACCCACTTCTAGTTCCTGTATTGAATCCAAATCTGTCAAATTATTTTTTAAATCTAATATTGTAGTTTTCAATATCGGATGAACTTTACTTTTTGCAATATCAAATAAAGGAAGAAGAACAAAAGCCCTTTGGTGAAGACGAGGGTGAGGTATTTGAAGCTCTGGTAATTCAATTACTTGGTTTTCATAGAATAAAATATCAATATCAATTGTTCTTGACTCATAGGTTTTATCGCTAGTTCTTAATCTTCCCCCATCTTTCTCAATTTTAATTAAGTTTTTTAATAAGTCTAAGGGTGATAAGTCTGTATTAACCGCTATACAACAGTTATAAAAATCTTCACCCACAAAACCTAAAGCAGGTGTTTGATAAGTTTTTGAAATTGAAACAACATCTCCAATTTTTTTGTCAATTAAGCTAATAGCTGATTGTATATACTTTTTTTTATCACCTAAATTACTTCCAATTGACAACAAGACTCTAAACTTATTCATAAAGCCAAAATAAAGAAAAGAATTTATAATATCTTATCTTTGTTAGTGTAGTCTAATTCAATTTTTAGAATTAAAAATGTCAGAATCAAAAAAAAATTTAGCTCATAAAATATACTTATATCTTGCTGCTTTATTTATCACTTCATTAGTTGTTTCAAATTTAATTTTTCAAAAATTTTTTTACTGGTATCCTTTTGATTTATCAATCGGGGGAATTCAATTATTTGAACTTTCTGTAGGTATTTTACCCTATCCAATAACATTTTTAGTCACAGATTTAATTTCAGAAATTTATGGTCAAAAGAAAGCTAATCAAGTTGTTATAGCTGGCATTTTTGCTTCATTTTTTTCATTACTCATAATATTAATTTCTGACAGTGTGCCTGCATTATCTTCATCTCCGCTAGATAATGAAACTTTTTCTAAAGTGTTTTCTTTATCTGGATTGGCTGTACTAGCCTCAATGTCAGCTTATTTGTTTGCTCAATTTATTGATATTAAGATTTATCATTTTTGGAAAACTTTAACAAAAGGAAAAATGTTATGGCTTAGGAATAATTTTTCAACTTTTAGTTCTCAAATAATTGATACAGTAACCGTAATTTCTTTACTGTGTTTATTTCAAGTATTAAGCTGGGATAGTTTTTGGGGTTTAATAATCTCTGGAATTGTTTTTAAAATAGTTATGGCATTATTAGATACTCCGCTACTATATCTTTTTGTTTATTTTTTTAGGAAAAAATTTGATTTAAAAATTGGTGAAGAAATTAAATTTTAGTTAATCTCAATATTTACAACTAATCCTTCGTTAGACCTTACATTAAAAACTGTATCGTCGTCAAAAATCAAATATTGTCCTTTAATTCCAACTAATTTTCCGGAAAAGCTATTTTGTTTGATAATATTTAAACTTTTAGGGTTTACAGGATGTCTTTTGACTGGATAATTTATGTTAAACTCTTTATATGATTGTTCTTTACATAAGTTTAAAGTCTCTTCTGGCAATAATTTTAATGAATTTATTCTTTCCGTTTCAAGATCAATTTTAGTGCTGTCTGTTTTAAGCATTTCTCTCCAATTGGTTTTATCTGAATAGTGTTTTTTAAGTTCAACTTCAGTAATCCCTGCTAAATAACGATTTGGTAATTCTGCAATTTGCACTGCCTTAATAGCTCCTTGATCAATCCATCTAAAGGGAACTTGGGTTTTTCTTGTTACTCCGACTTTAATTTCACTAGAAAAAGCTAAATAAACAATATGTGGTTTTAATTGAATTGACTTTTCATATTCTAAATTTCTTTCTTCTATATTTAAATGAGCTTTACTTAACTCAGGCTTCATAATCCATTGTGCAGTACTTGGAAGTTCAAAAAAACATCTTTTACAATATCCCTGTCTATAAGTTTCTAAGTTAGACTGACAACTTAAACATTCATATCCCTTAAATTTCAATTTTATTGTTTTATCAATTAATTGATTCACATGAATAAGGTCATTCTTAAAATTTAGAAAATAATCAACTTGATTATTATTCTCTACCATCATTTTTATTAAAACACCTTGGAACATATTAAAAAATATAAATTAAATTTATATAATTAAAGATAACACAAAAATGCCTTTTTCTTTTCTTAATACAGTAATGACTTGGGTTCTAAAAAAAAGAATTCACCAAATTGAACTGTTCATGAAATATCCATTAGAAGTTCAAGACGAAGTATTGACTACTTTATTAAAAAGTGCAGTAAATACGGAATTTGGAAAAAAACATGATTTTAAATCAATAAAAAATTATGATGGGTTTTCAAAGAAGGTACCTATCACTACTTATGAAGATTTTTTTAAATTAATCGATAGATCTATTAAAGGAGAACAAAATATTTTTTGGGGCAGTCCAATTAAATGGTATGCACAATCTAGTGGAACTACAAATTCAGTTAGTAAGTTTATTCCGGTAAGCAATGAATGCCTTGAAAACTGTCATTTTAAAGCAGGTAAAGATGTCCTTTGTCTGTATATCAAAAATAATATAAATTCTAATTTGTTTTCTGGAAAATCTCTTAGGCTAGGTGGAAGTAAAAAATTATATGAAAATAACAACCATTATTTTGGAGATTTATCAGCGATTCTAATAGATAACTTACCTATTTGGGCTGAAATGATTAGCACACCAAATAATGAGATTTCACTTATGGAGAAGTGGGATGAGAAGATTGATGCTATTGTAAATAATACTTTAAATGAAAATGTTACAAGTTTAGCTGGTGTCCCTTCATGGATGCTAACACTATTAAATAACATATTAGTTAAAAGTAAAAAAACCAGTATCAATGAAGTTTGGGAAAATCTAGAAGTATATTTTCATGGTGGTGTAAACTTTAATCCTTATCGAAATGAATTTAAAAAAATATTTTCTAGTGATGTAAGGTTTTATGAAATTTACAATGCGTCAGAAGGATTTTTTGCTATACAAGACAGAAATGATTCAAATGAATTATTGTTAATGCTTGATTATGGAATTTATTACGAGTTTATTGAAAGCAAGTATTATGGAAAATTAAATCAAAAAATCATTAATCTTTCGCAAGTCAAAAAAAACATAAACTACGTTATGATTATTTCTACTAATTCTGGTCTTTGGAGGTATGTTATTGGCGACACCATAAGGTTTAGTTCGACTTTCCCATTTAGAATTAAAATTACCGGGAGAATTAAAAACTTTATTAATGCATTTGGAGAAGAGTTAATTATTGAAAATGCGGAAAATGCATTAGAAAAAACACTCACAGATCATAACTCATCTATAGTAGAGTATACTGCGGCACCATTTTTTATGAAAGAATCAGGTTCTGGACATCACGAATGGTTAATTGAATTTAAAAAAATTCCAAAAGATTTAAAAAAATTCACTAGTGATTTAGACAAAAATATTCAAAAATTAAACTCAGACTATAAATCAAAAAGATTTAAAAACATCACAATGTCCGAGCTAGTAATTAAAGTAGCACGAAAAGATTTATTTTATGATTGGCTTAAGAAAAAGAAAAAATTAGGAGGACAGAATAAAATCCCTAGACTATGCGATAACAGAGATTTGATTAGAGAATTATTAGAATTAAATAACTAAGAGGCTGCTTTTAAAACATTTAAACTTGAGCTTGATAATTTACTTACAATATAATTTTTATCAATATGTAATTTTTTTCTTTTTGTGCTAGGCATTTCAAACATAGCATCATTTAGGATCACTTCACAAATAGATCTTAAGCCTCTGGCTCCTAATTTATATTCTAAAGCTTTTTCTACTATATGATTCAGACCTTCATTATCGAAAGAAAGTTTAATTTCATCTATTTCGAAAAGCTTTTGATATTGTTTAATTAAAGCGTTTTTTGGATCTGTTAAAATAGACCTTAAGGCTTTCTTGTCTAAATTATTCATATAAGACAATACTGGTAATCTTCCTAGAATTTCAGGTATAAGTCCAAAATCTTTAAGATCTTTTGGAGAAATATATGTAAGTAAATTTTCTGAGTTTATTTCTTTTTTAGATGCATTTTTGTACCCAACTACTTGCATATTTAATCTTTTGGAAATAATTCTTTCAATTCCATCAAAGGCCCCTCCAGCTATAAATAATATATTTTGAGTGTCCATTTCTATAAACTTTTGATCCGGATGTTTCCTACCTCCTTTAGGTGGAACATTTACTACCGCTCCCTCTAACAACTTCAATAATGCTTGTTGTACTCCTTCTCCAGAAACATCACGAGTAATAGACGGGTTATCACTTTTTCTGGCTATTTTATCAATTTCATCTATAAAAACTATTCCTCTTTCAGCTTTAGATTGATCATAATCAGAAGCTTGTAAAAGTCTAGTTAAAATAGTTTCTACATCTTCTCCTACATACCCTGCTTCTGTTAAAACTGTTGCATCGACTATCGCTAATGGAACGTCAAGCATTCTTGCAATAGTTTTAGCAATTAACGTTTTACCGGTACCTGTCTGTCCAACAATAAGAATATTGCTTTTATCAATTTCTATATCGTTTTTAGAGTCTCTTTGATTCAATCTTTTATAATGATTGTATACGGCAACAGATAAGATTTTTTTAGTATGGTCTTGTCCTATAACATAATCGTCTAAGAAAAGTTTTATTTCTTTTGGTTTAGAAATCTTAAATTCTTCTTTTGATGATTTACTATCCTCTTTCTTAGATTCTTCTAAAATAATGCCATAAGCCTGTTCTATACAACTATCACAAATATGGGCTTCTTGCCCTGCAACAAGTAAGTTAGTTTGGACCTTACTTAATCCACAGAAAGAACAGATTAAATTTTTATCTGACATATTATTTTCTTTTTAAAACTTCATCAATCATACCATATTTTTTTGCTTCTTCAGCCTTCATCCAGTAATCTCTATCGCTATCACTATGAACTTTATCATATTTTTGACCCGAATGATTAGCAATTATATCGTATAATTCTTTTTTTAATTTACCTATTTCTCTAGCAGTAATTTCAATATCTGAAGCTTGTCCTTGCGCTCCTCCTAAAGGTTGGTGAATCATTACCCTTGAGTGAGTGAGTCCTGATCTTTTTCCTTTTTGACCAGCACACAACAAAACTGCTGCCATTGAAGCTGCAATCCCAGTACAAATTGTAGCAACTTCTGGGTTAATAAATTGCATTGTATCATAAATCCCCAACCCTGCATAAACAGAGCCTCCAGGAGAATTAATATATATCTGTATGTCTTTATCTTTGTCTGTACTTTCTAAAAAAAGCAATTGCGCTTGAATTATATTAGCTATAGAGTCGTTAATTCCAGTTCCTAAGAAAATGATTCTATCCATCATCAGTCTTGAAAAGACATCCATTTGAGCAACATTAAGCTGTCTTTCTTCTATAATATACGGAGTCATACTACTGACTAATTTATCATAGTAAAGGGAGTTAATACCGTGATGTTTTATAGAATATTTTTTAAATTCTTTAGAGTAATCCATAGTTCTAGTTATTATCTTATTGAAATAAAGTTAATTAATTTTTAGCATAGGCCATTTCAATGAATTTCTCATATGAAACTTTATTGTTTTTAAATTTAAGGTTTAACTTAAATAACTTAATTAATTTTTGGCTTAACAATTGATCTGAAATTCTTTTAACCTCTTCTTTGTTAGATAAAACTCTTTCTGAAATAGAATCTAATTCTTTTTCGTCAGGATTGTTTTGACCATATTGTTTCATTTGAATTTTGATTAAATCCTTTGAAAAGTTTTTAATTTGCTCAAAATCAATTTTAATTTCATTTTCTTCAATAATTTTCCCCTCAATCAGCTGGTATCTTAAACCTTTTTCAGATTTCACATACTCCTCTTCAGCTTCTTTTTCAGACAATTTATTTTCTCCAGCTGTCATCATCCATTTTTTCAGAAAAGAAACAGGCAAATCAAATTTTGTATTTTCTATTAAATAATCATTAATATCGTTTAAAAGTTTTTGATCAGTTTGATTAACAAAATTAGCTTGAGCATCTGACTTTAATTTATCTTTAAATTCAGTTACAGATTTAATTGCATTTTTTCCAAATAGTTTGTCAAATAATTCTTGATCTAAATCAGCAGGCTGTCTTTCGTTAATTTCCTTTAATAAAAATTTAATTTCTTTAATTTGATCTTTGTTTTGATCATTTAATTTTAAATGAAACGACAAATCAGAATCCTCATTAAAAAGTTTTTTGGTTTTTAAATCTATGCTTTCTCCTATTTTTAAATTTTTAAAAGCTTCTTTATTTGATTTTTCTTTTATGTTTTTTAATTGAAAAGTTGAAGGGTTATTCACCTCTAATTCTTCGTTAGTAAAAGTTCCTGTAATCTCAAATCCATCTTCAATTATATTTTTAGAAACTAACTTTCCGTATTGATTTTGCATGTTCTTAATTTGATCTTCTATCATTTTAGAATCAATTTCAATTTCAAAAGAAGGAATGGCTTTTTTATTTTTAAAAGAAACTTCAAACTTAGGAGAAAGACCAATTTCGAAATCGAATGCCAAGTTCTCAGAATTCCAATCCAAACCTGCTTGTTCAATTGGCATAGGATTTCCTAAGACCGCTATCTTCTCATCCTTCAAAAAATCATTTAAGGTTTTCTGCATAAGCTTATTAATTTCATCTACTTTGACAGAAAGGCCATATTGCTTTTTAATTAAACCTATTGGAGTGTGACCTTTTCTAAAACCAGGGATGTTAGCTCTTTTCCTGTAATCAGTTAGAACTTTTTCTACATTTGAATTATAATCTACTTTATCAATAGAAACTGTTAAAATTGAATTAAGCTTGTCTATATCTTTTCTTGAAACTTTCATTATTTAATCTAAAAATTAGTGAGTAAAAATAGGTCTTTTTACAAAGGTGACCAACTTTTAAGATTTTAAAAAATTTAATGTTTCTGTAACAAAATCTTTAAGGTTTTCCGCATGAACCCAATGACCGGAATCAGATATATTTACTAATTTAAAATTTGGGAAATGTTCATGAATTTTTGAAATGTTTTTATCGTTTATATAATTCGATTTCTTTCCTTTAATAAATAGTGTTTCACCCTGAAAAAACAAATCGGATGGAAGAGCCTTCTCTATTTCACTTAAGTTATCATAAATAATATCTAAATTAATTTTAAATGCAAGTTTTGAATTATTTTTTCTAAATAAATTTTTTAATAAAAATGCTCTAAAAGATCGATCTGGAATAGATTTTGAAAGTGAAATATCCGCTTCTAACCTTGAATTAATTTTATTAAAATCTAAACTTTTTAAAGATTTTAATATGTTTATGTGATCATTTTTATAATATATAGGTAGTATATCTACAATAATTAATTTTCTAATATTTTCTTGGAACAAGCTAGAAAACATCATAGCTGTTTTTCCGCCCATTGAATGACCTATTAATGAAAATTTTGTAAGGTTATGGTAATCTACATAGTATTTTAAGTCATTTGCTAGAATTTCATAACTAAAGTTTTCGTTGTGAAAACTGTCTCCGTGATTTCTTTGGTCAATTAAATGAACTTTAAACCCATTTGCTGTCATTTTATTAGAATAAGATTTCCAATTATCAGACATTCCTAAAAATCCATGCAAAACAACCAAAATGTGACTTCCTTCACCGTATATTTTACTTTTTAACAGCATTCTTTATTTTTTGTAAATATAAATTTATTACATTTTCAATCCCTAAATACAATGATTCACAAATAATAGCATGCCCTATAGAAACTTCATCTAAAAATGGGATTTCAGAAACAAAATAATTAATATTATTAAGATTTAAATCATGCCCAGCATTTACTCCCATATTTAATTTATTTGCTAAAATTGAAGCTTCAATATATTTGTTCATTTCATTAAGGTTGCCTTTTTCAAAATTAACTGCAAATGACTCAGTATATAGTTCAACTCTATCTGCTCCACTTTCTTTTGCCCCTTCAATAAACTTAAGTTCAGGGTCAACAAAAACTGATGTTCTAATTCCATTACTTTTAAACTCGGAAATCACTTCTTGTAAAAAATTTTTGTTTTTAATAGTATCCCAACCTGAGTTTGACGTTATAGCATCTATTTTATCAGGAACAAGAGTAACTTGATCGGGTTTTATTTTATTAACTAAACTGATGAATTTATCAATGGGATTACCTTCAATATTAAATTCTTTATTTATTACAGTTGGTAAAATAATAGCATCATTATAAGTTATATGTCTTTCATCAGGTCTAGGATGAATAGTGATCCCATCAGCACCAAAAGACTGAATGTCTTTAGCCATTAAAATTAAGTCAGGATTATTTCCTCCTCTTGCATTCCTTATAGTTGCAATTTTATTGATATTAACACTTAATTTAACCATTCTGTATTTTTTTCAAAAATAGAGCTTTAGTCTAATTATATCTATCGTTTTTTAATTAATTTGCAACAGAATTAAATTAGTTTATATGAAAATTGCCGTCTATAGTCAAAGCTATGACAAGTCTACTAAAAAAGTGATGCAAGATCTTTTAGATATAGGTAATCAACATAATATAAAGTTTTATTTAGAAAGTGGTTTTTACACACTATTAAATATAAATTCCAATATTCTTTCGGCTGAAAATACTTTTTCATCTCACAAAGACTTGAATAACTCGTTTGATTTAATGATTACTATAGGGGGAGACGGTACTTTACTAAGGTCTGTTTCATTTGTTAGAAATTTAGATATCCCTATTATTGGAATTAACACAGGAAGGTTAGGGTTTCTTGCAACTATAAATCAAGATTTATTAAAACCTGAAATGAGTAAAATTCTTCTTGGAAAATATAGAATTGAAAAAAGAACTTTATTGGAAGTTAAAATTCAAGGAAGTAAATTAATTAATGAGTTTGGAATTGCGTTAAATGAGGTAACTATTGGAAGAAAAAACACTACTTCGATGATTAAAATTAAAACAATTTTAGATGGAGAATATCTAAACTCCTATTGGGCAGATGGGCTAATAATTTCTACACCAACTGGGTCTACAGGTTATTCTTTAAGTTGCGGAGGGCCTATTATGAGTCCGTTAAGTCAAACATTATCATTAACTCCAATAGCCCCACATAATTTAAATGCTAGGCCTTTGATTATTTCTGATAAAACCAAAATTGAGTTATCTGTTTCAGGAAGAGAAAAATCTCACCTTCTTTCTCTTGATTCAAGAATAATTTCTGTTGAAAATGAAAGTTTAATTACTATTCAAAAGGCTAGTTTTAAAATTAATCTTGCATATTTCGATGAAAATAGTTTTTATAAATCTTTAAGGAACAAATTACTTTGGGGAGAGGACAGGAGAAATTTATAATTATTTTGTTTTTCTAACTCTTATGGCTTTTGAATTTTTTATATTTACTTCTATAATATGTTTAAACAATTTCTAAAGTTTATAAATTTAAGTGTAAAACAATTTTGTGATTGGATTAAAGATTACGACCAACCACGTTATTGTCCAAATTAAAATATAATGATAGAAGAAATATTAAAATCCCAACTCCCTAATCATGTAGCAATAATAATGGATGGAAATGGTAGATGGGCTAAAGATAAAAATAAGCAAAGAGTTTTTGGTCATGAAAATGGAGTTAAATCAGTTAAAGATTGTATTTCAGGCGTACTGAATCTAGGGATTCAAAACTTAACACTTTATGTTTTTTCTTTAGAAAATTGGAAAAGACCAAAATTTGAAGTTAAAGCACTTATGCATTTGCTAGTTAAGTCATTAGAAAATGAGCTCGAATCTTTAATCAAAGAAAACATTAAATTAACAGTAATTGGAGATTTTGAATCATTAAACCCTAATACTAGAGAAAAACTAAATGAAGTTATTTCAAAAACTTCAGGGAACAATAAGCTTAATCTTAACTTAGCTATTAGCTATGGATCAAGGCAAGAATTGGTGAATGCTATCAGGGCCATATCGAATAAAGTTAAAAATAACATAATTTCTGATGAAAACATTGACGAAAACATAATAAATGAGCATCTTTACACCCGAAATTTACCAAGCGTAGATCTCTTAATAAGAACTGGAGGAGAATATAGAATTAGTAATTTTTTACTTTGGCAAATTGCATATGCTGAATTATTTTTTACTAATATTCTTTGGCCTAATTTTAGAAAAGAAGATTTTTTTAAGGCAATAATTGAATATCAAAATAGAGAAAGAAGATTTGGAAAAATTAGTGAACAAAAATAAATTAAGGGTATTTTTTAATAACACTTTAAAAAACTACACCCTGTTAATGTTTTTAATCTTGAGCTATATTTCAAAAGCTCAAGAAATTGAATTCAATAAAGGAAACGAATATGTTATAGAAGAAATTTCAGTAACTGGATTAAAAAATTTTAATGAACAGACCGTAATCACCTATACTGGTTTAAGGCCTGGTCAGAAAATTAGAATTCCAGGTGAAAAGATAAGCTCGATAATAAGTAAGCTATGGAAACTTGATCTTTTCAGTGATATAAACTTTTACCTTACTAAGGTTGAAAACAATAAAGCAAGTATAGAAATTCAAATAGAAGAACTTCCTACTCTTTCTGAATTCATAATTACTGGATTAAAAAAATCCAAAATTGAAACTATAGTTAGTGATACTGAATTAAAAAAAGGAAAAAAAATTACTGAAAATTTTATCAAAACAACAAGAAACTATATTATAAATAAATATAAAAAAGTTGGTTTTTTAAACACAAAAGTATCAATAGATATAAAAGCTGATAGCAGTGAAGTTAATTTCAGTAAAATGTTAATCCATGTTGATTTGGGTGATAAAGTTAAAATTGATAAAATTAACTTTGTTGGCAATGAAATTGTTCAAGCCAAGAAATTAAAAAAGAAAATGAAAAACACCAAGACAAAACTCTTGGGAAGATTTTGGAAAAAATCAAAATATATCGAAAAAGATTATAAAGAAGATTTGACATCAATTATTGATTTTTATAAAGAAAAAGGATATCGTGATGCTAGAATAAAAATGGACTCCGTTGTTACTAATAACAACAATATCACTTTAAATATTGATATTGAAGAAGGTAATAAGTACTACTTTGGGAATATAACTTTTCTAGGTAACTCTGTTTACTCTGACAATCAATTATCAAGAGTTTTAGGTCTTTTTAAAGGGGATACATATAATGGAGTATTATTGAAGAAAAGAATTGCTGACAATACAAAGCCTGATGGAGAGGATTTAACAAATTTATATCAAAATAACGGATATCTATTTTCCAGTATAAACCCAGTAGAAGTTGCTGTTGAAAATGATACAATAAATTTTGAAATTAGAGTTGTAGAAGGAAAACCTGCTTATTTTAATAAAATTACTGTTGTTGGAAATACCAGAACCAATGACCATGTAATTTATAGAGAATTAAGAACAAAGCCTGGAGAACTATACAGTAAAGATAAGGTTGTAAGAACTGTTAGAGAGCTTGGACAAATGGGGTTTTTTGATCCCGAGCAAATTAGTCCAGATTTCAAAAATGTTGATCCTAACGCGGGAACTGTTGACATAGAGTATGGTGTTGTTGAAAAAGGTGCCAGTCAAGTTGAACTTCAGGGTGGTTATGGCGGAGGTGGTTTTATCGGAACTCTTGGCCTCTCTTTTAATAACTTTTCTGCTAGAAATTTACGCAACAAAGAGGCATACAAACCTGTTCCAATGGGAGATGGTCAAAGCCTATCATTGAGGTTTCAGGCAAATAGATTTTACAATACTTCTAGTTTTTCGTTTTCTGAACCTTGGCTTGGGGGAAGACAACCCGTTTCGTTTTCTGCATCTATATCTAGAACAAAACAATTTAGATATGACTACATGACTGGGTTAGCTAACAAAAATCAATTTTTTGAAATTTCTGGAGCTACTATTGGATTAGCAAAAAGACTGACAGTTCCTGATGATTATTTCACTCTACAACAATCCATTGGATACCAATACTATAATTTAAACAACTATTATACTGGTCTTTTTACTTTTGGAGATGGAAAATCTAATAACATAGCCTATACCATCGCATTATCTAGAGACAATACATATACAAACCCAGTTTTTCCAATGGGAGGTTCTCAATTTACGCTAAGCGGAAAATTTTCGTTGCCTTATTCTTTGTTTAACGATATCGATTATGCAGATTTAGGAAATCAAACAGCGTATCAAGATGATGATGGAAATGCAGATCAAGCAAAAATTGATCAGGAAAGATTTAAATGGCTAGAATTTTATAAAATAAAATTTAATGGCACCTGGTATACTAGAATAGTAGACAAATTCGTTTTAAGAACTCATGCTGAATTTGGTTTCTTAGGAGCTTACAACAATGATAGAGGAATTATTCCTTTTGACAGATTTTATTTAGGTGGTGACGGAATGTCTCAATATGCAATGGACGGAAGAGAAACTGTAGCTTTAAGGGGGTACACTAATCAATCTCTTTCTAGTCAAGAAGGTTCAACTATATATAATAAATTTTCTTTGGAATTAAGATATCCCATCACTCTAAAACCATCAGCTTCAATATTTGCATTAACATTTTTAGAATCAGGAAATGGGTATGATACTTTTAGAGATTTTAACCCTTTCAATTCTAAAAGATCTGCTGGACTTGGGATAAGAATTTTTATGCCAGCTTTTGGGCTTCTTGGTATTGATTTTGGATATGGATTAGACAGCGATGTTACTGGTGATTTAGAACCTCATGGTTGGGAAACTCATTTTGTAATCGGCCAACAGTTCTAGAATCGTTATCTTTATTAGAATAAAAAATCATAAGTGATAAAAAAAGGTATCACATATTTAATTTTCATTACTTTAATAAGTATTCAACTATGCTTTTCTCAAAAAACAGAAAGAATTGGCTATGTAAACATGGAATACATTCTTTCTAATTTGGAAGATTACAAGCTCGCTAATCAACAATTAGAAGTAAAAATAGGAGAATGGAAAAAAGAAATAGAAGAAAAAAAAAGTGAAATTAAAATTCTGAAAGACAGCTTAAATGTAGAAAAGCCTCTTCTGACATTTGAAATAATTCAAGATAGAGAGTCTGAAATAGATTTTGAGGAAAAACAATTAAATGATTATCAAATAAAACGATTTGGAGTAAATGGTGATTGGATAGTGCAAGAGTTAATGCTAATCAAGCCCATTCAAGATCAAGTAATGAATGTAGTACAAACAATTGCTAAACAAAAAAAGTTTGATAAAATTTTTGATCAATCTGCAGATGCAATTATGCTATATTCCGAAAAAAAATACGATATTAGCGACCTAGTTTTAAAAAGTATTCTAAGAACAGAAGAATTAGAAAAACTTAATATTGAATTTGAGGATGAAAGATTTAATCCTGAATACGAAGCCAGAAAAAAAGAAATAGAAGAAAAAAAGGCTAAAAAAGCTGTTGAAATTAATTCTAAAAAAGAATTGCTTTTAAAACAAAAAGTAGAAAAGAGAAAAGAGTATCAACGAAAAAGAGATAGTCTTTTAAATTTAAAAAGAAAAAATAACCTTAAAAAAAGTTAAAAAATGAAAGTTTTTAAAACACTCAGTACCACAATTTTATTATTATTCGCAGTAATGACAATGACGGCTCAAAGCAAAGTTGCACATGTTGATTCGCAAGTATTAATCAGTTCAATGCCTGAAGTTAAGGAGGCTCAAGCTCAACTTGAAAAATTACAAAAAACTTATGCCACTGAAATTGATGCTTCAATGAAAGAATACCAAACAAAACTTCAAACATACTCTGCTGATGCTCAAAATCAAACAGAAGTTACCAATCAAGCTCGTCAAAAAGAATTAGCTGGAATGGAACAAAACATTCAACAATATCAGCAAACAGCACAGCAAGATGTTCAAAAAAAGCAAGCTGATTTACTTAAACCTTTAATCGATAAAGCTAAAGCAGCTATTCAAAAAATTGCAAAGGAACAAGGATTTGACTATGTTATAGATGCTACTCAAGGTGGAAGTTTAATTTTAGCTGGAGGAAAAGATTTAATGGAAGAAGTAAAGAAAGAATTAGGATTCTAATTTTTTTATTTTAATAAAAAACAAAAACTACCTAAAGAGATTTAGGTAGTTTTTTTTTATTTTTATTTAATGAATAATTCACCAATAGGTATTTTTGATTCTGGGATAGGAGGGATTACTATTTTTAATTCTATAAAGAAGCTATTACCTAAAGAAAATATTATATATTTTTCTGATAACTTAAATTCTCCCTACGGAAATAAGCCGATAGAAACAATACAAAAACTGAGTTACAATAACGCTCAGTGGTTACTAGAAAAAGGATGTAAATTAATTGTGGTGGCATGCAATACAGCAACAACAAATAGTATTTCAAACCTTAGAGATAAATTTAATTTACCATTTGTAGGGATAGAACCTGCCATTAAACCTGCAGCAATGAAAACTAAAACAGGTAAAATAGGAGTTTTAGCTACAAAAGGGACACTCTCTAGTAGTTTGTTTAATTTAACTTCAGCGGACCATGCTTCAAATATTGAAATTATAGAAAAAAATGGTGATGGATTGGTTAAGTTAATTGAAAATGGAATTTTTGAAGGAATTGAAATTGAAAACTTACTACATGAATATCTTGATTTTATGATTAATAAAAAAATAGATCATTTAGTTTTAGGGTGTACACATTACCCGTTTTTAAATAAAGTGATTTCAAAAATATTACCAAACTCGGTTAAAATAATTGATAGTGGAGAGGCTGTTGCTAGGCAAACAAAAGCTTTATTGATAAATAATAAAATTGAGAGCAATTGTAAGCAAGGTCATTATTCTTTTTATTATAATGGCGACTCAGCAACGTTAAATAAAGTTTTAAATCATAAATTTGAACTCAAAAGAATCTAATGGAAAAACATAACATTAAGTTTAAAGAAACAAGCAGAGAAGGTGAATTAGAATTTTACTCCAATATATTTTTATCTGAAAAAAGAATTGAATTTGAAAAAATTGAACAGGCAAAAAATTTTCCATTAATTCAACAAATTTTTTATTTGCCATTTGTTAATAAAGTGATCCTTAATAAGCACTCTGTTTATATAGAAAAATTAAACATTTTAGAGTGGAAAGATGTTCAGGATGAATTGTGTAAACAATTAGAAGATTTTTTGAATGACGGAGGATTGGTTAGCCAAGTTGAACTGAAAAAAACATCTCCTATCACTGTTTACGCAGAAAGCACTCCAAACCCTAATGCAATGAAGTTTGTGGTCAACAAGAAGCTTTTTAATGATGTTTATGAATTTAAAAAAGTTGAAGACACCAAGGAGGCCCCTTTAGCTAAATCATTATTTACTTTTCCTTTTATTCAAGAAATATTTTTTGATTTTAATTTCATTTCAATAATACAAAAACCTGATTCAAATTGGGATGAAAACATAATGGACGTTAGAGAGTTTATTCGATCATTTATTCAAGATGATAATACTATTATTTTTGAAGAAAATTTTATTAAAAAATCTGATCCTAAAATTATAGAAAATTTAGATGATATTTCTAAAAAAATTATTGAAATTATTGAAGAACATGTTAAGCCTGCTGTGGCATCTGATGGAGGTAATATTGTTTTCGAATCATATGATAACGAAACTAAAAAAGTTAATGTAATCCTTCAAGGTGCTTGTAGTGGATGCCCGTCTTCCACTATAACTCTTAAAAGCGGAATAGAAAATATGTTAAAAGAAATGCTTCCTGGAATGATTTCTAGTGTTAACGCTGTTAATGGTTGATGTTATTTGTTGAGAACGAAATTTTTTAGATAAGCTGGCTCAAAGTAGGCTAAGTCTTCAAAATTAGAATTTATAAAATTTTCGTAAGATAAATTAGCCATTTCTTTAGATGATGGAAAATTATCATTAGCTGAGAAGTTGAGATTTAAATTTTTCTTGATTAATCTCTCGCATTTCTCCTGACCACTTCCTATAAAGTGTAATTTAAAACTTGATAATAATCCCTTAAATGAATCATCATTTATAATTTCAGGTTTTTCTTTTTGAATCAAATTATAATTAAAATCATAAACAGCTGAATAGACCTCATCTCTTCTGGCATCTAATACAGGAACTATTAATCCTTTTTTAATTTTAACCTGTTTTGAAAGAATTAGTAAAGTTGATAGTGAAATCAATGGAATATCCAAAGCATAGCACAATCCCTTTGCCGCGGCAACTCCTATTCTTAAACCCGTATAGGATCCAGGACCTTTACTTACGGCTATAGCAGATAATTCGTTAATTGAAGTGTTTGATTCTTTTAAAACTTCCTGAATAAAAGCATGTAATTTGGTTGAATGAAAATAATTTTCATCATTTTTTTCCTTAAACGAGATTACTATTCCTTTATATGCTAATGAAATTGAACAATTTGTCGATGAAGATTCAATATTTAAAATGTAACACATTAGTTGACGTTGATAGGAACTCCAAAATAAAATTCTAAAACTTTAAGTTTAAAAATATAATCATATTTAGTTCTGATTAGTTCAGATTGTGCTAACTCAAATCGTTGTTTTGCTTGAGTAAAATCAAACGAATTCATAGCTCCAACTTCAAATTTACTTTGAGCATATTCAAAAGCTGATTTTCTAGCTACAACTAACTTCTGAGAGGCTACATAAGCCTTATAAGCTCCTTTTGAATCATTATAAGATTGATTCACTGTGTTTTCTAAGTCTAATTTTTTCTGCTCTAAAGAGTTAACACTTCGTAAAATATTTATTTTAGTTCTATTAACATTTGTCCTATTAGATAAATTATTTAAAATCGGAATTGAGAGACTTAATCCAAAATTTTGCCCTGCGTTCAAATCAAATTGTTGAGAAAAAGACAATGGATCTACCGATTTATATTTTGCATATGGTGCTAATACCTTTTCATTAGATCCTTCAACAAAGCCAATAGTGTTAGTCCCAAACTCACCTGTAGGAACAAATCGATCACTATACCCAATTCTTGTGCTATAAGAATAAAATGCCGATAGCCTTGGCTGTAATAATGATTTAGAAAGCTCTAAATCTTTTTTCGCTATCTCAACATTAGTTTCACTAATCATTATATCTTTTTTATTTCCAACAGCATAATTAAATATCTCTGTTGGTGTTTTATTCATGATATTAGTAATAGGAATATCAATAGTTTCATTAGCAATCTCAAAATTCTCGTAGTCTTCAATTAAAATAAGTTGAGCAAGAACAATTTTAGATAAAAAATAAGCATTTTGTGCATCTACTACATTTTTTTCTTGGGATGCTAAATTTGCTTCTATTTCATAAGCATCTCCTTTGGGAACAACTCCTCCATAAACTAGTTCTTTAACTCGCTTTAACTCTTTTTTTGTAATTTCTAGCTGAAGCAACTGAACCGCTAATGATTCTTTGCTAAAAAGTATTTGCAAATACGAATTCGCCACCCTTAGAGCAACATTCTCTGTCATATCTTCTAACTGGTACTGGCTAGCTAATATAGCTAGGTTTGCTCTGTGTAATCTTTTTACATTCTGAAGACCATTATAAATGTTCACATTTAAATTTAGGTTCATTGAAGAGAATTGAGTTGTAAAATTTTCTAAAAGACCAGTGGTAATATTTTGATTTAAACCAACATTCCAAGAGTGACTACTACCTATATTAACATTTGGAAGAAAATTTCCAATTGCTCCTTGCTTATCAATTTCAGAACCAACGTAATCTAATTGGGATTGTTTAATTGAAATATTTTTTTCAAGAGCTCTTTTTACACAATCTTCTAATGTCCATACTTCTTGTGCATATTGTGTGCTTGAGCAGAAAAGAAATAATATTAATGTTTTTAAAATTTTCATGTTTATTATTTTTCTATTTGATTTAATTACCATTATCAACATCTCCTCTTTTATCAGGTTCAGATTTATTCCACACTTTAATTTTATCAGTTTTCGAGACTCCTTCAATTAATTCAGCATTAATGCCATCTGAGATACCAAGCTTCACATCTTTTCTTTCAAATTTTTGACTAGAAGTCTCTATTTCTACATATGGTTTTTTAGTTTTTGAATCGTATTGCAATAATGCCTCACTAATAGCAATTACATCAACCTTTTTTTGAGTCACTATTGAAGCGTTGGCACTATAGCCTGCTCTTATAACATACTCATCATCTAAATAAACTTCTCCTTCAATTTTAAACTGAATTGCCCCACCAACTTCTGTTCCTTTTGGAGCAATTAACCTTAGTTTAGCACTGTATTCTTTATTCTCTATCGCACCTAAAGTTATTACTAATGGCATACCTACACTTAACTTTCCAACTTCTCCTTCATCTACTTGTCCTTCAAAAATCATTTTATCTAGATCAGCAATAGTAGCTATTGTAGTTCCGGCATTGAAAGTATTGGCTTGAATAACTTGATCTCCTTCTTTTACAGGAATTTCTAAAATAGTTCCTGAAACAGTAGCTCTAACATTTGTGTTTGTTATAGTTGAACCACCTGAGGATCCTAATTTAATTATTTGCAAATCACTTTTAGCATTTGACAAATTTTGCATGTCTTGATTGTACCTTAGAGTGACTGAGTTGAAATCTTGTTCTGAGATAATTTGTTTAGTAAAAAGAGCTTCATTTCTTTCAAATTCAATTTTAGAATTCTTCAAAACAATTTGCGCACTCTTCACTCTTCCTTCAGCGCTATTAAGAGTTTGTTCGTTTGGAACAACTTTAATTCTAGCTATCAAATCTCCTGCTGCTACCTCATCTCCTTCTTCAGCCAATATTTTTTCAATAATACCAGCTATTTGAGGGACAATATTTACCTCGTCTTCAGGTAAAACCTTTCCTGTTGCTACAATTTTGTCTTCAATAGTAGCGGTTATTAGAGTTTCTGTATCATATACTATTGATGAAGTGCTATTAGACTTGATGAAAAATGCACTTGCAAATAAAACTCCCCCAATAAGGGCAACAATTCCTATGTATTTTAAATATTTCATATTATATAATTAATTTATTATTCTATTATTCTTCTCTTAATGCGTCTATTGGTTTTATGCTAACAGCTCTTTGAGCTGGAATAATCCCTATTAATGTTCCTAGTATAACCATAAGACCTAAAGCTCCTAAAACATAAGGGATTGGTACGGTGGGATTGGTATAAGGAAAATCAGTTTGATCTATTGTAGCTGCGTTTATTCCATACAAAACCAAGGCTCCTAAAATAATTCCTATTATTCCAGATAAAATTGTTAAAAAAACAGATTCTAAAATAATTTGTGATCTTACTTCTGATGGAGTTGCTCCTAAAGCTCTTCTAATTCCAATTTCTTTGGTTCTTTCTTTTACAGAAATGAGTAAGATATTTCCAATACCTATAATACCCGCCAAAATAGTAGCTATTCCTACAACAAGTGATAAAAAAGTTAACCCGTTAGCGAAGTTCATCGTTTTTCTAAAAATTTCTCCTAAATTAAACCCTCCAATAGCTCTTTCATCATTTGGATCAATTTTATGAATTTCTTTTAATGTTGCTTTAACGTCTTTTTCTACTTTAATTCCATCGGCGTTTTCATTAGCTGCAATCATAAAAAATGCCACATCATCTCCTGTATTGAATATTTTTTTAAAAGTTGCGAAAGGTATATAAATATCTCCGTCATCGCCAAAACCTCCACCTTGAACAAACTTATGTACTCCAACAACTCTAAAATTAATTTTATTAATACTAATAAATTTTCCAATAGGATCTTCTTCTTCTTCAAAAAGTTCTAATTGAGTTCTTTCTCCTATAACACAAACTTTTCGTTCATATTTTATATCCGATTCATTTATAAACCTCCCGCCATCATAAATTTTAGAAGTCGCAATTTTAATGTACTCAGGATATTCGCCATACACAGAATAAGTTCCGGTTTTAGTTCCTCTAACTATATTACCACCTGGACTTCCAAAAACACCCGCTACAATTCTTGGAGCTATAAATTTTATATCCTTTACTTTCTTCTTTAATACATCTGCATCGTGTATTTTTAATGTAATATTTCTTTCAGATTTATACCCAGCATAAGGCAAGCTTGTTGATTGAGCCCAAACAAAAATACTATTAGAAGCTATAGATTGGAACTGTCTTTCAAAACCATTGTCAAGTCCTTTAGAGGTGCCTGAAAGCGTTATATATATAAAGATCCCCCATAATACTCCAATCATAGTAATTATAGTTCTAATCTTATTTTTTTGGATTGAACCAAAAATTTCTTGCCAAGTATCTTTGTCAAATAATCTTTTCATATCAATCGTCTCTTAATGCTTCAATTGGTCTAATACTCGCCGCTCTTTTAGCCGGTAAATAGCCTGCAAAAGCTCCAAAGGCTATTAATATTATAGTAGCAGATATTCCTGTTGAAAAATCTATATACGGATTAGTAATAAAATAATCTTCTTCTAGTTTATCTCCTACAAAGTTCAAAAAAGCAATTCCTGCGAATAACCCAAAATATCCAGAGATGGTAGTAATAAAAATAGCCTCATGTAAGATCATTCCAACGATAGATTTTGGCGTTGCTCCAATTGCTTTTCTTACTCCTAGCTCTTTAGTTCTTTCCTTAACTACAAAAACCATAATATTTGAAATCCCTATGATTCCAGCTAAAAGAGTGCCTATCCCTACAAATGATATTATGTATTGTAAAACCGACGCAAACTGATCATTCTCTTTAAGGTCTGAAGCAGCACTTCTAATAAAAAGACCTCTAGGATCAGTTGGATCAATAAATTTCTTTTGTTTTAAATATTTTTTCAATTGGTTTTCAAAAGCTACAGCTCCACCATATCCAATTTCAGGTTTGTATGATATGATCATTTGGCCGATATCGTCAGTGCCTTTTTGTATCATTTGAATTGTAGAATATGGTGCGTAAATTATTCTCTCTTCATTGTCTCCTCCATCATCTTGAAAAACACCAATAACTTTCCAAGATCTACCTCCTCCTGAAATGAATTTACCAATACCATCTTCATCTTTAAATAAATCTTGTTCAACTAGTCTTCCAATAACTACGTTTCGTTCTTTATTATCAATATCAAATCCATTGAGAAACCTTCCTTTCATCATAATGGTCATCTCGTTGTTTTGATGAGATGGGCCAACTCCTCTTATGGGATAATTATTAGATTCTAATTTATATCCTAATGTTCCACTAAATGAAATTCTAGGAGTTATTCCTTGAATATAAAATTCAAACCTTTTGGATATATCTTCAAGATCAGCGTTATCCAATTCTATTCGTCTGTTAGCTTCATAACCCATATATGGTTTTGAAGTTCTACTTGGTCTAACCCACATAGTATTTAGAGCGTCGTCCTTAAAAAATTTATCAAACGTATTTTTAAGACCATTTCCAAAACCAAATAATACTACAAAAATTAAGATACCTAAGGCAACTGTAAAGCCAGAAAGAAAAGTTCTAAGCTTATTCTTTCTAATTGTTTGAAATATTTCTAGCCAGCGGTCTCTATTAAACATTTAAATAGCTTTAATCATTTTATTTTTTTTGTCTTCCACAATTACTCCATCTTTTAATCTGACAATTCTTGAACACATTTTAGCAATATCTTCTTCATGAGTAACAATTAAAATTGTTTTACCATTCTTATTTATATCCTGAATTAGAGCCATAACCTCTTTGGAAGTATTAGAATCTAAAGCTCCAGTAGGTTCATCAGCAAGAAGAACCTTTGGTTTGGAAACAAGAGCTCTAGCAATAGCCACCCTTTGATTTTGACCTCCTGATAATTCGCTAGGCAAGTGAGTTGCCCATTCTTTTAATCCAACATCTTCTAAATACTTTAAAGCCTCAGCATCTCGTTCTTTTCTTTTTACTCCTTGATAATAAAGCGGAAGTGTTACGTTTTCTAAAGCAGTTTTATAATTGATCAAATTAAAAGATTGAAATACAAAACCAAGAAATTTATTTCTATAATTAGCTGCTTTTGTTTCGTTCAAATCTTTTATTGGCACACCATCTAATTCGTAAGAACCCTTATCTAACAGGTCTAACATCCCAAGTATATTTAAAAGAGTTGACTTGCCAGAACCAGAAGATCCCATTATAGCCACTAGTTCTCCTTCTTCTACTTCAAAATTAATACCCTTTAAAACGTGTAAAGAGTTCGATCCCATTTTATATGACTTATGCAGGTCTTTAATTGATATCATAGTGTTTTTATAATTACATCTCTAAATTGTTCTCAAAAATAATGCCCAAACTTACGAATTTCATGTTTTAATTTTAAAGTTTTGTTTGTTGCTTTTAAAAGATTTTATAATAATCATTTTTGAAATCAATCCCTTCTCCTGAAAATCATCAAAAACTTTTACAGTTGCAACTATATTAAAAGCAGTAAAAATCAACCAAGTTGTAAAAACCAAAATAAATACATAAATATTAGATTTATTAAATAAAACTTTGACAGAAACTACAACAAGTAAAAGGACAGTCAAAATCAAACTTATGTACATTGTTGTAATAAAATAATTTGGAATTTCATTAAATAATTCAAACTCAAAAAAATCATTATAAAATGTTTCCAAATAACCTAGTTGAGTCGCTGCCAATAAAAAAATTAAAATTACAGGGATAATTGTCAAAAAAAATAAAAAAAATAAAAAAATAATTTTTAAAAACTTTGATAAAATGTAAATGATCTTATTTAAAATAGGTGAAATAAGTCTAAATGGAAACAGTAAAATTTTGATTAATATTTTCTCGTTTTCATCGGTTTTTTTAGTTTTTTTTTTAAAAAACTCTTCAACATTAGAAATAGTCACTCGATATCCAGACATGTTCATCTTTTGACCAATTGTTTTAGCTTCTTTAGTGAAAAACCATAAAATTAAATATACTAAAACTCCAAAACCATTTAAAAAAATACTAATAATAAGTATAACTCTTATAAGAGTCACGTCAAGATTTAGGTAATTAGATATTCCTTTAGCTACCCCTCCAATAACTTGATCTTCGCTATCTCTAAAAAATAATTTTTTATAATTCCCTTTAAATTCTTTTGAAGGAAGGCTAATCCAACATATTAAATAAGAAATAAATCCAACTACTGTCAGAATAACAAACCCTGCTCTTATAAATACGGGGTCTACTTTTAAATATCGTGCAATTCCAGAACATACTCCTCCTAAAATTTTATTGCTGCTATCTCTAAATATTTTTTTAGGGCTTTCATCTTTAAAGATTGAGTCTTGTTGTTCTTCATTAAAATCATGTGCCGATTCAAAATCTTCTAAAGTTCCCATTACAGAAATCATCTTTTTCACATCTATTAAAGAAATAATATTTTTATCTGATGTAGTTTTTGATGAAAAATTTTCTGCAATTCTTAGCTCAAAATCTTTAATAATTTCACCTTCTTGATCTAGAGTGAAAAAATATAATTTTACAGAATCTAAATAACTATTTAATATCTCATACGCATTGTGATCAATATTAAAAATAACGCCTCCAATATTTACTGTATATGTCTTATTCATTTGAGTTTTTTATGTTTAAAAGCTTCTTAACTGAGCTGTTTATTTCATTCCAAGAAATTATTAAATCTTTTATGTAATTGATTCCTGTCTCAGTAATAGAATAATACTTTCTTGGAGGTCCTTGAGTGGATTCTTTCCACTCATGTTTAATATATCCAGATATTTTAAGACGGTTTAAAAGCGGATAAACCGTTCCCTCTACCACTATTATTTTAGAATTCTTTAATTCTTCTATAATATCGGATGTATAGACTTCATTTCTTGAAATAATTTGCAAAATGCAAAACTCCAAAAGTCCTTTTCTTATTTGAATTTTAAAATTATTTATACTCAATTTATTTTAAAAATATAGGTTATTCTAATTCTCTTTTTTCAATTCTTATTATAATTATTTCTTTACCATTCTCTTCTTTTTCTTCTGAAATGATAGTCCATTCCCCTTGAATTCCGTCAATATTTTCCCCATCAATTGTTAAGTGAATATCATTTTTAACATCAACGTTAGGTTCTACAGAAATACAGGAAGTTATTGATAAGCTAAAAGCAAATAAAATTAAGAGTTTTTTTTTCATTTTTGGTTATTTAAGTTGTTTTTAATTGCGCAAGTAAGTGATGTTATCATTATAATAAAAAAAATTATTTTGTAAGTCATTGCATTATTTTAATTAGAGTACATCGCAAGGTACTTTTTTATACATAGTAGCAAATATATACAAAAAAATATAATTACCCTTGTTTTTTAAAAAACCTTACATAAATAAAATAAAATGTAACTGCACCCAGTAAATAAGGAATCGCCATCAAATAAACTATCCCATCGTTTAAGCTTTCTGCGGCTTTTTGATCAGCTCCAGACTCCAAAACTGCTCGGCACATAGCGCATTGTAAACTAATTAAACTCATTTTAATAATATGGTGAAATCATTAAATAAACAACCACGCCTGTTATAGCAACATAAAGCCATATTGGAAAAGTGATTTTTGCTATTTTTTTATGTGGATCAAATTGTGATTGAATCGCTCTAACATAACTCGTTAATACCATAGGTATTAAAATTATTGACAAGATTATATGAGAAATAAGTATAAAATAATATACATACGCTACAAATCCCTCTCCTCCAAATGGAGTAGGGTCTGAAGTCATGTGGTAAGCTATATACATAACTAAAAAAATTAAAGACAGAGCGATACAAGTCTTCATAAGTCTTTCATGAAGTAATCTTTTTCCAGACTTAATAGCTCTTAGTGCTAAAATTAAAAGTAAGGCAGTTAAAGCATTAATACTAGCATAAATAGGAGGCAAAAAAGATAAAGGCTCTACATCAGGGATTCGAACAGTAAATAAAATTGCTACTACAACAGGAATTAATACTGAAACTATTTTAATCAAAATTCCATATTTATTATTAGCCATTAATTAATTTTTAATAGTTTATTTATATCTTCTTTAATCATATCGATACCCTGAATTTCGCTATTCTCATTATTAATCCCTGAATAATAAACTAAAGGAACGTTATAATCATTAACTCTTGAACGAATATAACCATCTTGATCAATTAAAGCAAAAAATCCTTGATGCTCAAAACCTCCATCAACTGCTTCATTAATTGAAGAAAAAATATTAAAACCTGTATTAGACAATTCATAAATATCTTTTTTGTCTCCAGTTAAAAAATGCCAATTTTTAGATTTAACCTCAAGAAGTTCTGAATATTTTTTTAATGTAGTGGGCGTGTCATTATCTGGATCAATTGTAAAAGAAGCTATTCCAAAATCTTTTCTATCTCCATATATTTCATCTAAAATTTTCATGTTTTTATTCATTTCGATGCATATAGAAGGGCATCTTGTAAAGAAAAATTCGACTACAAAAACCTTCCCTATAAAATCTTCATTACTAATCAGTAAGCTGTCTTGATTTAAAAAAAGAAACTCAGGAACTTTTCTTTTTTCGCTATTTAGTTTGATAAAACTTAAATTTTCCGATTTAGCAAGTCGCGTGCTTTCTGAAATAGATTGATTTTCAATACGGTCCATTACTTTGGGGAAAAAAATAATTCCAAAAATTAAAATAACAAATGAAATACCTACATAAGAATACTTTTTCATTTAAGTTGATCTTTATAAATATTGTTTTTTTTAAGAGCCATCCTGTATTCAGCTAAAATAACTTTCACATCATCTAACATATTATTATTTATATCTGCAACAGATCTAGAATCATATCCAAATTTAGTCCCTTCTTTATCATCACGCCCCCTTAAATTCCCATTTCTATCGATAATAAAAACAAAGGGTGTTCCTAAATTTGAATCTAGATTAAAGTCAGTTTTTAAGCTTTGAAAAATGTTTAAAAGATCTAAATCAGTAGCAGAAATAAAGTTCCAATTAATAAGGTCTGTATTAGTCCCTAATCTTAATTCATTTTTTAAAGCTTCTGTTGAACTTTCTGTTCCAGTTGGCTGAATCATTACAAACTGAAAATCTTTAAACTTATAAAATCTTTTATAAATTTTTTGATTTAAATTTAATGCATCCCCATGCTTGTCTTCTACATTATGTCCAAAAAATCCTAAAATTGTTATCTTATTATCAAAAGTAGTAGTTGATATTTTTGAGATGTCATATACTTCATCAGTCAAAACTGGAAGCTTTGCAAAATTATTAATTCCTGAAGCAAAAAAAAGATACACTACTAATGGTAAAACGAAAAGAACGGTTAATACAATATACTTTTTCATTAAGAAATTTTTAGACTCTTAGAAATTCCAGCTCACAAAACCTTCATAAATCACGTCAAAAATGTAATTTCCTTCAACTAACAGAATAAAAGCTAAATAAGCAATTAAGAACATAAGGGTAATTGTTACAGAAAACTGTAAGCCTTGAAGTTCGTCTCTTAAATGCATAAAATCCCATCCGATATAATAGGCCTTAACAATAGTCAAAATAATAAAAATCCAGTTAATCATTTTCATACTTAAAAAAGAGTTCACTACTAAAACTTCCGGTTTTATAATCCCTAAAGCAACTTCAACTACAGTTACTATTGAAAGAAATATTAATACTCCCCATATTTTAGACTCATTAGACTTGAACTTAAGGAGACCTCTAAAAATCTCTAGCTTATGTGTGTTATTTTCCATTTATAAATTATTATACAAGATAAAAGAAAGTAAATACGAATACCCAGACTAGATCAACGAAATGCCAATACAATCCTACTTTTTCAACCATTTCATAATGACCTCTTTTTTCATATGTTCCAACAAGAACATTGAAAAAAATGATTATATTAATTATAACTCCAGAGAATACATGGAATCCGTGGAATCCCGTAATAAAAAAGAAAAAATTAGCAAATAACCTATTTCCGTATTCATTATTCACAAGATTAGCTCCCTCTACCACATATATAGCTTGAGTTATTTTATCTAACGATTCTTCTCTACTTAAAATAATCTTATGTCCGTTAGCATCAATTTTTTCCGTTTTAATAACCACATAAGGGTTTGCAATAACTCCTGCTATAACTTCATCAGGAGTAAAAGAAGGTAAAGATCCTTCTCCTAAAAACCATATTCCATTTTTACTTTCATGTTGAGTTCTATCTGAATGACTCTCTATCGCGAATTCATCAAGAGCTATTCTTTTTCCAGTTTCTTGATTGATAAACTGAAATAATTGCCCTCCTTTAGTCTCTACAGCACCATATTCTCCTTTTATAAAATTACTCCATTCCCAAGCTTGCGATCCCACAAAAATAGCACCACCAATTATTGTAAGTAACATATATACTGCTACCTTCTTTTTTTGCATATGATGACCTGCATCAACAGCCAAAACCATCGTCACAGATGAAAAAATCAAAACAAAAGTCATTAATGCTACATAATACATTGGAGCATCTACTCCGTGTAAGAAAGGAAAGTGAGTAAACACTTCGTCAGCAATCGGCCAAGAATCTAAATTTTTAAATCTAGAAAAACCATAGGCTACAAGAAACCCTGAAAAAGTCAAGGCATCAGAAACAATAAAAAACCACATCATTAGCTTGCCGTAGCTAGCTTTCAAAGGCTTGTTTCCGCCTCCCCATAAATCTTCCTCATTATTAGTGGATGTTGTAATAGTTGAGCTCATTTATTTTTATAAATTAAGGTTACAAAGTTACATATTTTTACTATCTAAAGAAATATAAAAAAACAAACAAATACAACCACAGAAAACCTAGGAAATGCCAAAAGTTAACCGCTAATTCGAAACCTAATTTATCTATCTTATATTTATTTTTATGATTATTGTAAAACACCACTAATAAAACGATCATCCCTGCAAAAAGGTGAGCTAAGTGAAGCACAGCTAACACATACAAGAATGAGGTTGTCACTGTGCTTTGTGGTCCTGTAAAAAAATATCCTTTAGAAATAAGATCATCAAATCCTGAAAACTGAGAAATCACAAAAACAACAGATAATAAAAATGTAATTCCTAGCCAAATAGATGTTGCTATTGTATTGTTTTTGTTTACATTTTTTTTAGCCATTACTATTGATGCGCTACACATTATAATAACAATAGTGCTAACAAAAAAAGCGGAGGGTAATTTAAAATCAGTTATCCAATCTGGTCTTGATTTACTAACAATATAAGCGCTAGTTAGCCCCGCAAAAGTCATTGCAATACTCAACATAGAGAACAAGAGCATCATTTTTTTTGCTCTCACATGTTTTTTTTTGTCATCTTGAGAATTTAAATCCATATATAAATTTTATCAATTAAATAAGTTATTTGCAAAAGGGTTAAATAAACTATGCTTGAAGTAAATACTTTTTTAGCAGCAGAAGTGCTCATTTTTATATATAAATTAATTGCAAAATAAAGCATCCCTAAACCTAAAGCTAGTACCACAACTGCAGAAACGATTGAAAGTCTTAAATCACCTGTTAATCCACTTACAGGAAAAATAGAAATTATTATCATCCATATAGTATAAAGCACAACTTGAAGTGCAGTAGATTTGTCTTTTTTTCTAGTAGGCAACATATTGATTCCCGCCTTACCATAATCTTCATGAAGCATCCATCCTAAAGCCCAAAAGTGAGGAAATTGCCAAAAAAATTGAATCATAAATAGTGTTCCAGGCTCAATTCCAAAATTATTTGTCGCCGCAACCCAACCAAGCATAAATGGAATAGCTCCAGGAATGGCTCCAACAAAAACAGAAAGAGGGGAAATAGTCTTTAAAGGGGTATATAAACATGTATAAATAAATATTGAAATAGATCCAAAAAGAGCTGTTTTAGGGTTTATTTTATATAAAACTATAACGCCAATAAGTGTTAGTATAATAGAAATAATAAAAGCAGTATTAACGCTCATTTTTCCAGATGGAATAGGTCTGTTTTTAGTCCTTTCCATTAACTTATCAATATCTTTTTCAATAATTTGATTGAACGAGTTTGATGCTCCAACCATGCAATACCCTCCTAATGTTAGTAATAAAACAGTTGAAAGATCAAATGAATCAGAGGCTATTAAATAACCTACAATTGAAGAAAAAACTACACTTATGGCTAATCTAGCTTTAGTTAGTTCAAAAAAATTAATAAAAATTTCCTTAACAGGATTAGATCGTAGTTCTGTTTTTAATGAGCTGCTAGTCATGAATTCAAATAGAGCGCAAATCTAGTGCAGAATAATAGAGAAAACAATTATTTTCTTTGTATTTAAAATCTTACAAAAAGTATTATTGTAATTTAAATTGAATGGGGATACTAAAAGGAACTCTAACGGGTCTTCCTCTTTGTGCTCCAGGTGTCATTCTAGGTAATTTAGCAATAATTCTATTAGCTTCTTTCTCGAGATTTTTATCTGGTCCTCTTGTTTTAATTCCGCTAATATTACCGTCTTTTCCAATCATAAATTGAACAAAAACTCTTCCTTGAATTCCCATTTCTTGAGCAATCTCAGGGTATCTAAAGTTATTCCTAATATGATCATTCATTTTTTCCTGAAAACAATTTCTTCTTTCAGAATTAGCAACTTTTTCACAACCTGGAAATAAAGGAACATCTTCTATTATAGCAAATGGAATGTCTATATCCATTTCTTCTTCCATAACCTCAACTTCTTCAACTATTTCTTCTTGATCAGTTTCAGTTGATTCAATAATCGTTTCTTCTATCTCCTTCTCATCCTCAACTACTTCAATAATTTCAGGTGCTGGTGGTGGTGGTGGTGGTGGTGGTGTTTTTAATTGTTCTGTGATAGGAATTTCATCATCATCATCATCATCTATATTTAACGATTCATAATCGTATTGCGCTTCGAATGTCTTAGCTTCAATAGCCCTCCATGAAACGAACAAAACAATACATAATCCAAAAGCAAATAGTAAACTACTATAGTTTCTTAAATCAGATTGTGGGTTTTTTTTTGGCTGCATAAGTTCTAATTATTCTTGAGCTAAAATAATTTTTTTTTTTTAAATTAAAAGCTAATATTGTTTATTTTTAGAAATATATAAACTATATGCTACTATTCCTAATAAGATGCCACTTGAATTTGCGATAAAATCTGCCCAATCACTATACCTGTCAATAGGCAAGATTCCTTGTAAAAGTTCTGTTAGACTTGCTATTAACAACACAAACAATAAACTTTTTACAGGAAATGAACTGTTTGAATAGGATTCCAAGCGAATCCACATAATCGACATAGCAAAATACATAGACAAATGAATAAGCTTATCAAACTCAAAAAGTTTAAACTCAGGAAAAGGAAAATTACCAGGAATTGGGATTAATGAAATTATTATAATTAAAAAAGTATAAGCGAATGTTACTTTTTTAAATAAAGTTTTACCCATCTATTAAGTCTTTATATGCTTCAGATGTTAGTAATTGTTCTGTTTCTGATAGATCTTTAATTTCCATTTTAATAATCCAACCTTCACCATACGGGTCCTCATTAATAAGCTCTGGATTATCTTCCAGTTTTTCATTCATTTCAGTTATTTTACCTGAAACGGGTATAAATAAATCAGAAACTGTCTTAACCGCCTCTACAGAGCCAAAAACATCTTCTTTATTAAGCTCGTCGCCTAAAGCTTCTATTTCAACATATACTATATCACCTAGCTCGCCTTGGGCGTAATCAGTAATGCCAATTATAGCTATATCTCCTTCAATTTTAACCCACTCATGATCTTTGGTGTATCTTAAATCTGGCTTTATTTCCATTTGATGTTTTTAATTTTTGTAAATGTAATTCTAAAAAATATTTTTTCATAAATATTATTCTCCAAAGTTATATCGAAAAGTCATTCCCGACCTTATGGTTGTCATTGGAAAAGCTGTTGATATAGCAAATTTTGAAAATAAATGATCATAAAAGAAAACCGCATTAAAACTCTTGCTTAAAGCGTAATCCGCCGACAACTTTAAGGACCACATAGTCTGTCCAGCTATGACTTTATTGTCAGATATATTTAAATTTCTTATTATAGTAATATTATCTCTTAAATTTACATCAGCCTTTATGTTTAAATCTCCTTTAGAAAACGTTTGACTTCCTCCATAACCACTTCTAAGTTTTAAATCATTAATTCTATATCCAAAACCTACTGAATAATCTGTACCAGAAGTTTCAGTAAGTAAATTGTTATCTAAACTCAACGAAAGAGCTCTGTCTTTTTTTAATGCCACAACTAATCTTATGGAATTTTTTAATTCCATGTCAATTTTTAGTAAAGGATTAAACTGCTCAACCAAATTAATATTAGTATACAGTATTTCATTCAAAAAATTCCCTGAACTATCTTTTAAATCAGGGTCTAAAGAATCATATTCTAAATTTGATTTAAAGTTGTTTAATGTATAACTAGAACGGTATGAATGTCCGATACTGAATCTTTTAAAGCGATTTTTAAAAAATTCTAGCTTAATTAACCCGCTATATTGTAAAGACCAGTTTGGCAGAGGAGTACTTCTAGTAGCACTTAATGAAATGCTGTTAGGATCTTTGCCAGAATAAGCAGAAATAAAGGCAGGGATCAAAACTGCTTGGTTGTTTTTCCCGTACCCTAATGGGTAACCAAATTGATCCAATTTACCACTCGTATCACTGTAAATTAAAGATAATCTATTTGCGATTATCAATCTATTTTCTTCAAACTCATTAAAAGTTACTGATTGATTTTCATTGCTATTTTGAAAAGATGTTTTAATCAAAATAGTAGATATAGCAAAATTTCCAAATGAATTTGGAGATAACGAATTGTATTGACTATCAGTTATTATAAAGTTTTCAGAAAAATTCTCTGAATAGACTCTGTTGGCATTTATATCAATTTTCAAATCTTCAATCCAACTTAGCTCAGCAACTAAATCAAACTTAGTATTATGAACTTGAGTAAATTGCTCATTGAAGCTTGGGAAATCAGTTAACCATCCATTTTTTGCAGCTTCAAATCTTACATCCGCTTGACTTCCAAAAACAAAACCCAAAGAAGGTCTAGCAGTTCCTAAAAATCCAAGAGATTGGGTGTATCCAGGCAAAACTTTTCCGTTATTTTCAGAATAGTTAACTTTAAGTCTAGTAAGTCCTGTTGCCAATCCAATAACTGAATTAAGAATTTTATGCTGAACTGATTTTGGATTTTTCTTTTTAATTAATCCTAAATTTATATAAAATTTAGACATATTAAAAGATGTATTAAAAGTATGTGTGTTGGCATTTTGAATTGTATTGACTCTGCCTAAAAATTTTCCTGAATCGTCTTGAACCTGAGCCATTGCATCTGATCCTCTTTCCCAATTAAAATCTCCATAATAATTATAACTGCTATTAACAAAATTAATTAAAGGAAAGAACTTAAAAGGCAATTGATACGATAATCGGAAGGATTGATTATGAGAATTGGCCTCACCAGTATTCCAAAATCCGTCCCATATATCTAAATCTTTATTAACAACTCTATTTTCATCAGGATCATTTTGAAAGTAATTTTTAACTATACTATTATTTGAAGCTGAAAAATCTATTCTTAAAGAATTAGTTAAATTTTGACTTAAATTAAGACTCCAGTCAAACAGAAAGTTTCTTTGTTGAATATCAGGTAATGCTATTTGTTTCGAGAACTTAGCTCCTTTTACATAAACATCTCGAAATCTTTGACTATTAAAAGTCCTATTAATATTTGCATCAAACGTAATACTTGACAATAGGGGATTAATATTAAATTCACTTAACCATTCTAAATATTTGTTATCATTTATAAATTTAATTGATTCAAATGGTGTAATTACAAATGGATTAAATGAATAGCTGTATTGTGAATTAACCCTTGCTGTTTTCTTTGTGAAATTTTCTACTTCATAGTCGTGTTGTGTCTCTTGGTTATAACTATATGAAAAATCAAAATTTTCAATATCATAAACTCTTTCTTTTTGTTCGGCAGATCTATTTTTTTTAACTCCCAGAAGATTAATACTACTTACTTTTCTGTAACTAATTGCCTGGTTTTTTATAAATTCTTTATCTTTTTCAGAATTTGTTGAATTTAAACGATCTTCTAGTTTAATATCCTGATAAAAAGGATCATACTCTGGAGTCGTGAATTCTTCCGAAATAGCATATGATAACGGTATTTTTATTTCCCATTTTTTCGGAAGAAGCTGCCCTAAGTTTAAACTCGTAATTAAACCGTACTGATTTAATTTCTCTCTACTTCTGTGGTTTGGCGATTTATCAATTGATCCAAATCCAATCGTTGACATTTTTCCTGATAATGAAATATTTGCAAAATCAGCAATATTTGCATCTAGAGACGCTAATGCCGACCATCCTCCCTTTACTTCTATTTCTGAAAGTCTTAACTCATTAAACCAAATCTCACCTGAAAGTACATCTTCAGATGGATTTTTTACTCCCAGCATTAAATTTTTAACACCACCAATTGTAGGATTTCCTTTTATAGAAAATTTATATTTTTTTTTTCCTGGAAGACTCGAAATAGAAGTGAATTCGTTAATAATCTCTAGATCTTCATTGAAGTATAAAACGTTTGATAAATTGGCGTTATTAGAAATGGCTAGAGCTTTTAATTCTGTAAGGGTTGCTAAAGAAAAATCAATGGAATTAGAATCAGGTTGCCAAACTTCATCAGCACTTAATCTGTTTGGAATTCCTTCAGCGTATTGGGTTGGTTTTAAAGGAATTTCAATTTGGTAATAATTATCAGTTAAGTCTGATCCTAAACGCAAAAATGCAATCAATCTTTTATCTAATTCTTCTGAAAGCTTAGAGGTTTTATCAATAGACTCTGCATGAATAAACATTTTTAATGATTTATATTGTCTCATATCAAAATCAACAATCTTATAAACTCCCTTAGAAGCTTTTGGTTGAAGGTCATTAACTTTTATTGAAAGCGATTGTTCATCTTGTCTAATTAATGAATTATTAGAAGAGATTTTTTCCCTTTCCAAACCAGGTGGAAGAATGTAATTAACTGGAATTCTGTTTTCATTTTCTAAGATATTAACTGAACCTATTTCTATCGATGGATTTAGATTGGGAGTATTACTACTATTTAAATTTTTCGTGTACCTCTTCCATTCACTTCTAACTAAATCTAAAGTTCCAAATCTAAAAGTTACAGGGTCAGAAAACCCTTTTAAATACATTCTCATGAACCTTATAGATCTAAAGTTATCTATAACACCAACACGATCAAAAAACGAACTGTATTTACTGCTATTATAAAATTGACTAGAAACAGGGATTTTAAATTGTATCCACCTGGTTGTAATTGATTCCCCGTTAGGAAGATCAACTTTAACCTCATTTCTAACATCACTAATAAAAGGATGATTTTCAACAGTCATGTTTTTTCTTATTGGAATAGAGTATTCAAAATAACTATCTATTGTATTCATGGTATTATCTTGATTAACATCTTCATTATCTGGAATTGTAGTTGATCCTCTTCCAGAATTTCCAACATTTATAGGTGAATTACCCTGAGTTCCATTATAATTTTTATATCTATTTAATATTCCACCATTAGCATCTATATAATATTGATAGTTATCACCTGCTGGATCACTTCTCTCTCCATTAAAATATTTTTTTAATTCCTCTGTATCATTCATTCCGTCATAACCCACATCTTGTAGAGTTCTCTTATTTGTATCTGCATCAAAGGAATAAATTAAAGATTGTGTTCCAGGTGATTTTCCCCAATTAGATTCATTAATTATCTCATTTGAATTACCTGTTGGCAAACCATTTTCATATAATTTCTTTCCATCTTTTAATATGTCTTCAGAAATGTTTCCAAGATTTAAAACTAGATCGCCTAAATCAATATCACTTGAACTGTTTTCAGAAAAAGTATCTAAAAGCCAGAATTGGACAAATTCGACATTAGCTCTTTCAAAATTAGTTGAAGATAAATCTCGAGTAATTCCTCCCCAATTATTTGTTGAATCATCTAAAAAACTTTGATTTAAGTTATTATTATATGGTCCCTTTTCGCTAGGATAAAAGCTAAGATCAAAAGTATTTTGAATTCTTGATTGACCCTGGATTATATCTTGTTGAGGGAAAATCTCTTCAATAAAAATCCTTCTTGTCTCATTTTTAGAAAGCTCACCTTCATCTATTTCACTTGGCCTTTGTCTGGTGTAAAAAATAGGATCAATATTATACCATGCTAGTTTAGCTCGATAATGCCCTAGTTCTAATTCATCCACACCATAATTAGACCCTTTGACATTTCTAGCAGGAACACTGGAAAGTTTCCAAGAAGAAATGTCTTTTAAATCAATATTTGTTTCTGAGCCTTCAAAATCATCAACATAAACTGTTGCAACATTATCAAAGCCTGAGTTTTTTGGTATTCCAGAATGTAAATAAGCAAATTCTGTTTTAAAAGAAATATTAGACTCAACATCTGAATTAATATTTGGTAATTTATTTGCTAATCGAGTTAAAAAAGGAACCTGAGAAGAAAAGGTTCCATTAAACCCAATCATTGTATTATTAACTGGCTCAACTCCATAATTAGCTTTTTGACTAACTGATCTTTCACTTAAATTAATTAATGCTCCTCCAATAATAAAATTATCATTAAACTTATGTTCAATATTAATTCCTGAAAATCTTTTCTTTTGTTGAGAGTAAAAAGAATTACTCTCAGTTGATATTTCAATTGGAACGTTTGAATTCTTTAGTGATTCATCTAAAATTTGTACTCTTCCTGCTTGATAATTAACCGTATAATCCATCCCTTCTTGAAGAACTCTTCCTCCAGCCACAACCTTAACAGAACCTCTAGGTATGTTAAACTGTCCTATCGCAATTCCTCCAACCTCTTCAGTAGTTTTATAAGATCCTTTTATTAAAAATTTGTTCTTTTCTGATACTTTTTCGGCTTCATTTTTTGAAGAATCATACATTTCATTATAAACGAATTTTTGCTGATTTAAGTTAAAAGAATTAATGTCTTTATAATTCTCACTAGATGAATTGGGGTTTTTTAACTCTTTAAATAAATATTCCCCAAAAGGCTCAACAGATGTAAAAATAATTAATCCGTTTCTAGAATCAATTGTAATATTAGGCACAAAATCAAAAAATCCATCTCCTCCGTCCTGAATGTCATTATTCCTGTTTAATTTGTCGAAATTAAAAAGAGACAATAAAGTTTTTCTTTCAATTGGAACTGAGGGATCTACAGCTTCAATATAATTTATAGGTGATGGGTTTGAGTAAAAGATATTTAGTTTAAAATCATCTTTATTTATTTGGAAAGAGCCAATAGAATAAATATTTTTCATCATTAAATTCCAAACAGGTTGATTAATATTGGTCAAACTGCTTTTTAATAACTTAACTATTAAACTATTGTTAGAAATCGTAATTCCATCTGAGCTTGTTGATTCTACACCATCGTTAGCAAATTCTCCAACCTGAAAAACTTCTCCATTAACAGTATATTGGTATGCTACTGCCAATATCTCGTCATTATTCAAAGGTTGATTTAAGGATATATAGCCTAGCTTATCATGCAATTTATATTCATTTGCTTCTAATTTTCTAGCATTTTCTAAAATAGAATAATCATTGCCCTCACTCACCAAACTTTTAATATCACCAAACCCTTGTTTTACGTTAGAAATATCTCGGAGTTTAGAAAAATCTAACGATAATTCATTAACTATGGATTCCGGATCTAGTTTATTCGCCGAATTATCAGGTTTATCATCTGCTCCTAAAAATTCAATAGATTCGCCTAGATTAGTTTTTTCAGGATTTGATTCTCCAAGATCTTGTAGACCCAATACATTTCTTACATTTTGAGTTTGACCTGATCTATTAGTTACCCAAACTTCAATTCTAGAAATTTGAATTGGAGTATTTAAATATGGATAATTTTTAACGGTAGTTTCGTATTTATCTCTAAAATACTGTCCTAAAAAGAAGTGTCTGTTTTCATCATAATCTAAAGGTGAAATTGAAAACTCTTCAAAACTTCCATTTCCCTTTGAAACAACCGTTTGTGATTCAGATTTTTGTTCTGACAAAATAGCTGTTATATTAGTATTTCCGAATTTTAACTCTGTTTTAAACCCAAATAAACTTTGAGCCCCTGAGATTAAAGAACCGCTTAAAGGCATGCTAACGTTTCCTAATTCAATTTTTTGAATTATATCATCTTCTGTTGGAGTGTAATCTAATTTTAATAAATTTTGAAAATCAAAAGTTGATTGAGTATCATAATTGGACCTAATAGTTAATCTCTCACCTATTTTTCCATTCATACTCAAACTAATAGCTTGGTTAAAATCAAGACTAATATTGCTTTGATTTCTAGACGACAAGGAGGGATTGTCACTCTTTTGGTATCGACCTCCAATGTCCATCGAAATAGATCCTTGAGGAGTTAGTTCTATATTATCGCCTCCAAAAATCGTTTCAAAAAACCTAGAATTGACATAAAGGTTAGGAAGTAAGTTTTTAAGCTTAGAAGATTTTTCTGAATCCTCATCTTCAATAAAACTCATTTTTTCTTGAAAATATTTTTTAATACTATTTTCTTTTACAAGTTTTCTATATTGATTAGGAGTTAGCACTAATGGGATTCCAACATCAATTTCACCTGCTTTAGTTGAATATATATATCGGTCTATTAAAGGGTAATAAGTGTATTTTGAAGAAAAAAATGATGGGGGAGTTAATTTAAACTTTCCTAAATAGACGGTATTTTCAATAGTATCTAGTGTAATAATTTTTTGACCTAGTATATTCTGGTTATATAATATAACTACAAAAAAAGATAAGATGAATATTTTTCTTTTTAAAGGAAATATTGTCAATTCTTTATAATTTATTTAATGCGCTTTTAATTAACTCTTCAACAGATATTTCTGGTGAATTATTTAGAAGTGTTTCAATTATTTTATTAGTATGCTTTCTACTATAACCTAACACTTCTAAAGCAGATAACGCTTCATCTTTATTTGTATTGCTAATATTTCCAATAAATTCATCAGATCCTGAAATTGAACTTACTTTATCTTTGAGTTCTATAATTACTCTTTGTGCAGTTTTAAGGCCAATGCCTTTTACTGATTGTATAGTGGAAACGTCTCCACAGATTATAGCATTCTGAATTTCTTTGGGATTTAAAGAAGACAGCATGGTTCTAGCAATACTGGCTCCAATGCCTGAAACTGAAATAAGTTGTCTAAATAAGTTCCTTTCTGTTTTTTCATAAAAACCAAATAAAGTATTAGAATCCTCTTTCACCTGTAAGTGAGTGAATAAAGTGATGTTTTCTGAATCCGTTAATTGTGAAAAAGTATTTAACGAAATATGAACCATATATCCTACTCCGTTGCAGTCTATCACAACTTCTGTTGGAGATTTTTCAACCATTCTACCTTTTAATTGTGTTATCATTTTTTTAATTTTTTTTGAGCATCTACTACGGCCACCGCAGACATATTTACCATTTCTTCAACACTTGCACCTAATTGAATGATATGAACTGCTTTAGACATTCCCATCATGATTGGACCAATCGACAAAGCATTATCTAATTCTTTTATTAATTTATAATTTGTATTAGCAGAATCTAAATTTGGGAAAATAAGAGTGTTTACATTTTTTCCAGACAATTTAGAAAAAGAGAAATTGTTCTTAAACATTTCCTTATTCAATGCAAAATCTGATTGAACAGGTCCGTCCACCACGAGCGCAGGAAAGTTTCTATGCAAATACTTTACGGCTTCATTTACCTTTAATGCCATGGGGTGATTAGATGACCCAAAGTTAGAGTAAGAAACCATTGCAACATTGGGCTCTAATCCAAACATCTTTACTGTCTCAGAAGTCATTTTAGCAATTATTGCTAAATCTTTTGCTGAAGGATCAATGTTAATAGAAGTGTCAGATAAAAACAAAGGCCCTTTACTTGTAATCATTAGGTTGGTAGTTGCTACTCTATTTACTCCAGAAGCTTTTTTAATTACTTCAAACATGGGCTTAACTGTAACTGGATAACTCCTAGAATACCCTGAAATTAAGGCATCAGCATCTCCATTTTGCAACATCATAGCAGCATACAGATTTCTCTCTTTCATTTTATTGACTGCTGTAAACAATGTAACTCCTTTCCTTTTTCTTATTTCCCAATATTTCTTACCATATTTCTCTCTGTTAGAAAGTTCTTCCTTAGATTTAGGATCAATTATCAAAACATCTTCATCAAATTCAATTTCTTTTTTCAATTCTTTTATCACTTTCCTATTTCCTAAAAGTATTGGAAGCCCAATTCCTTCTTCCAAAACAATTTGAGCTGCTTTTAAAACATCCAAATGATCAGCCTCAACATAAATAATTTTTCTAGGAGATTCTTTTGCGCGATTCATTAACAATCTTATGATTTTTTTATCACTTCCAAGTCTATTATGTAACTCTTCCTCATATTTTTCCCAACATTCTATTGGCTCTAAAGCTACTCCAGATTTTATTGCTGCTTTAGCCACTTCTGGAGGAATTTTAGTTATTAACCTAGGATCAAAAGGTTTAGGGATAATATAGTTTCTGCCAAAAATTAATTTAGTCTTATCATAAGCAATGTTTACAAATTCAGGGACCGGTTCCTTTGCTAACGAAGCTAAAGCTTTTACTGCAGCCATCTTCATTTCATCATTAATTTTAGTAGCTCTCACATCTAAGGCCCCTCTAAAAATAAACGGAAACCCAAGGACATTATTTACTTGATTTGGATAGTCTGAGCGACCTGTAGCCATAATTATATCATCCCTAGTATTCATAGCTAGTGAATAATCTATTTCTGGGTCAGGATTAGCCATAGCAAACACTATGGGGTCTTTAGCCATACTTAGCAACATCTTCGGAGTTAACATGTTGGCTTTTGACAGTCCAATGAAAACATCTGAACCGTTTATGGCCTCTTCTAGTGTGTTGATATTTTTACTCGTAGCAAATTCTTTCTTTTCCGATGACAAATCTTCTCTATCAGATCTTATGACTCCCTTGCTGTCAGTCATAATTATATTTTTAGGATTTAAACCAAAAGCTTTATACATTCTTGTACAAGAAATTGCTGCTGCTCCAGCTCCACACACTACCATTTTAACATCTTCTATTTTTTTCTTAGTTATATCTAAAGCGTTTATTAAAGCGGCAGATGAAATTATAGCAGTTCCATGCTGATCATCATGCATGACAGGTATATTTAACTCTTCAGAAAGCCTTCGTTCAATTTCAAATGCTTCTGGAGCTTTTATATCTTCTAAATTAATCCCTCCAAACGTTGGAGAAATATTTTTAACTGTTTCAATAAACTTTTCAGGATCTTTAGCATCAATCTCAATATCAAACACGTCTATGCCTGCAAAAATTTTAAAAAGAAGCGCTTTTCCCTCCATCACAGGCTTAGAAGCTTCTGGGCCAATATCTCCTAAACCCAATACAGCAGTTCCATTTGTAATAACCGCCACTAAATTTCCTTTGGAGGTGTACTTGTAAATGTTTTTTACGTCTTTTTCAATTTCAATACAGGGAAATGCAACTCCTGGAGAATAAGCTAAAGATAAATCCCTTTGAGTGTTATAGCTAGTAGTTGGCACTACTTCTATTTTTCCTGGATTAGGCTTAGCGTGATAAACTAACGCATCCCTTCTAGTATTTTTATTTTTCATTTTTAAAAGAGATTATTTAATTTTTCTCAGTATATAAATTTATAAAAAGCATTTTCAATAACATACAAAAACTCTATTGTATTATACAAATTAAAATTTAAAAAAATAGTTTCTTTATTTAGTAATATATCTCTTAAATTTATTTTTTAAAATCCTTTTGAAGAAATTATTTTCATATTGTTTCCAATTAAATAACTACCTTAATTACACAAATAAATAATAAAAATGAAAAAAATAATTTTACTTATAGCTTTTTTGCTTTCAATGAGTCTTTCAGCTCAAAACAATAATAACGAGAAAGAAAAAGACACTTCAAAAGTTAAAAATAAAGAAATTGGGCTTCCATTAAAGGTTGAAAGGAAAATAAAAATAAATACTGATGAAGGAACTTGGATGTCATTAGATATCAGTCCAGACGGAAAAACTTTAGCTTTTGACTTGTTAGGAGACATCTATACATTACCAATCGAAGGCGGAAAAGCTACTCGAATTACAAGTGGATTAGCGTTTGATTCTCATCCAAAATTTTCTCCAGATGGAAAACAGTTATTAATGGTTTCTGATAGATCAGGAGGGCCAAATGCTTGGGTCTTAGATTTAGAAAATGGGGATTCTATTCAAATCACTAAGGGTGATGATCATTTTATGGAAACTGCTGAATGGACAAATGATGGGGAGTATATTATTAGCACAAAAGGCGGCAGAAATTCTAAATTATTTTTAAATCATAAGTCAGGCGGTAAAGGTGTTGAATTAATCAAGGAGCCTTCTAATTTAAAGGTTAGTGATATAGCCGTTGGTAAAAATGATCGATACATTTGGTTTTCTAGCAAAACAAATGCTTGGCAGTATAATGCAAAATTTCCTCAAATTTCATTGGCAAGATATGATAGAGATACTGGATTAGTTGAAAGTGTGGCCTCAAGATATGGTTCAGCGTTTTCTCCAACCTTATCAACTAATGGCAAATGGTTAGTTTATGGGTCTAGGTGGAACGATCAAACTGGTTTAATCGCAAGAAACCTTGAAAATGGAAAAGAAAAATGGTTAGCTTATCCTATTCAAAGAGATGATATAGAATCTCAAAATACTTTGGGAACATTACCGGTTATGACTTTTACACCCGACAGTAAATTTGTAATTGCTTCTTATGGAGGTAAAATAAATAAAATACCTATTCAAGGTGGGGATGCAATTAACATTCCATTTCAAGTTGAAGAAGAAATAGAATTAGGTCCACAATTAAAATTCAATTATCCTATTCAAGATGAAGATAAAGTTGTTTCAAATCAAATTAGAAACCCTAAAGTTTCACCAGATGGAACGAAAATTGCTTATTCTTCATTTCAAAAAGTATATATAAAACAACTCCCTAACGGAGAGCCAACTAGGTTAAGTAATTTAAGTTATACCGAAAATATGCCTATTTGGAGCCCAGATGGTAATGAAATTGCCTTTACTACATGGGATGAAACAGAAGGTGGTGCTATCTATAAAGTAAGCTTAAAGAATAGAAAAAAAATATCAAAATTAACTCAAGAAAATGGCGTTTACTCTTACCCTTCATGGAATAATGATGGCTCAAAAATTGTATTTATAAAGTCCTCAGAAAATGATTTTATTGAATACGGGAATGCAGGAGTAGATTCTCAAATAATGTGGGTTTCTTCTAACGGAGGAAATAATATTTTTATAGATAAAACTAAAGGAAGATCACATCCTCATTTTGTTATGAATTCTGACAGAATACATTTATATAGCCGATCTAATGGACTAAGTTCTATTAGGTGGGATGGAACTGATGAAAAAAACATTTTAAAAATTACAGGAATTGCTGTTTATGGAACTCCAGGAGGAAAAACTCCTCCCTCTTCTGCCTCATATATAATTAAATCCCCTGTTGATGAAAAAGCTTTAGCAGTTATAAATAATGATGTTTATGTGGTTACTATACCTTACACAGGAGTAAAAGATTTTTCTATTAATGTTGCTAAACCAAGTAGCTCAGCGTTCCCAGCAAGGAAGTTAACTAAGTTTGGCGGTGAGTTTGCATCATGGGGGACAAATGGAGATAACGTTTATTTCTCCTTAGGAAAATCGCTGTTTAATTATAATATTCCACTTGCCAAAGCCGACGAAGAAAGAATAAAAAAAGAAAAGAAAAACAAGAAAAAAGATAAAGAACAAAAGGAAGACAAAGTAAAAAACTATCAGGCTAGCGAAATTGAAATAAAAACATTTATAGAAAAAAACAGAGCTATTGGATCCGTTATTTTAAAAAATGCAAGAATAATAACGATGAAAGGAAAGGAAATTATTGAAAAAGGAGATATTCTAATCGAAAATAACAGGATTAAAAAAGTTGGTAAATCAGGTGAAATTCAAAATGATAATTCAATAAAAGAAATAGATTTTTCTGGAAAAACTATTGTTCCTGGTTTTGTTGATACTCATGCACATGTAAGAGTTTCTAGAAATATTCATAGAACAGAAACTTGGTCGTTTGCAGCGAACTTGGCCTATGGAGTAACTACGATTAGAGACCCTCAAACGGGTACCACCGACATACTCACATATGGAGATATGGTAAACGCAGGTTTAATGCATGGGCCTCGAATCTATTCAACTGGCCCAGGAGTTGGCTATTGGGGCTATAATCTTGAAAGCTTAGATCATACCAAAGATGTTTTAAAACAATATTCCAAATACTACAATACCAAAACAATTAAAATGTATCGTACTGGAAACAGAAAACATAGGCAATGGATTTTAATGGCCGCAAAAGAACAAAAATTAATGCCAACTACTGAAGGTGCATTGCACATTAAGCTAAACATGAATCAAATGCTGGATGGGTATCCCGGTCAAGAACATAATATTCCTATCTATCCTGTTTATAAAGATGTGGTAGAAGTAATGGCAAAATCAAAAATGGCCTATACTCCTACCCTACTAGTTTCTTACGGAGGACCTTGGGCTGAAAACTATTACTACGCTACAGAAGATGTTCAGGGTGATAAAAAATTAAATTTCTTTACACCTAAAGACCATCTTGACAATAAATCCAGAAGAAGAAATGATGGTTGGTTTCATAAAGAAGAATACGTATTTGAAGAACAAGGTAAATTCATTAAAGATCTTGTAGAGAGCGGAGGAATTGTTGGAGTTGGTTCACATGGGCAATTGCAAGGTTTAGGCTATCACTGGGAGTTATGGAGTATGCAAGCAGGAGGACTTGATTTGCACGATGCTTTAAGGGTAGCTACAATAATTGGTGCTGAAGCAATTGGATTAGAAAATGATATAGGTAGTATTGAAGAAGGAAAACTTGCTGACTTGGTAATACTGGGAAAAAATCCCCTAGAAGACATTAGAAATTCCAATACAGTGGAAAAAGTAATGATGGATGGAAAATTATATGACGCTAATAACTTAGATGAACTATACCCTTCCCAAAAGAAAACTGAGTTTAAATGGCAGCAATCTAAACCATTGAACTTGCCTGGAATTAAAAATTAAAAAAATAGAAGTTGAAATTTAAAAACATCTTAATTAGAATACTAAAACTAACCTTAATTTCAGTTACTCTTCTTTTTCTGTTAATATTCGGATATTTCGAATATGAAGAAATTCCTATAAATAATATAAAAGTTGCTACGAAATTTATTTTAGGAAAGACTAGCTACAAGCCTTATGAAGGGTTGGCAGAAAAACTTGGATTCTCGAAAGATGATAAACTCTTAATTATTCATGCAGATGATATTGGTATGTCAAATTCAGTGAATAAGGCAAGTTTTAAAGCTTTAAAAAATGGATACGTTAGTTCTGGTAGTATAATGATGCCTTGTGATTATATTTCAGATGTAGGTCAATTTGCAATTGAAAATCCTAGCATTGATTTAGGGCTTCACCTGACTGTCACTAGTGAATGGAGAGATTATAAATGGAACGGGGTTTTACAACCCAATAAGACTCCATCTCTGATTAATAAAAAAGGTGAATTGTTTAAAAACAAAAAAAAGTTTGTTTTAAATGCAGATCCTTTAGAGTTAAAAAGCGAATTACAAGCTCAAGTTGATTTATCAAAATCTATAGGTATAAAACCAACTCATATAGACAGTCATGAAGGAGCTTTATTTTATGATGAAAATCTATTTAAAATCTATTTAGAAATTGGAGAGGAAAACAAACTACCTGTTTTTGTTCCAAAAATGGTAGCTGTTCATTTTGATAAAAACTTTCCAAAACCAAAAAATGTTGTTGTAATTGAAAACTTTTACATGGCTCAAAAAGGGTTAGAATATGATAAATGGGAAACTTTTTACTTAGACATATTAAATAACCTTAATCCTGGTCTAAGTCAATTAATCGTTCACTTAGGTTATGATGATGATGAAATGAAATCAATTTCAGTTGATCATCCAGATTTTGGATCTAAATGGAGAAATTTAGATTACAACATTGTTTCAAGTGATAATTTTCAAGAAGCTTTAAAAAGAAATAATATTCAATTAGTAAGCTGGAAAGAAATTCAAAGTGCCATATATTGAATTTTATTTTTTTAATACTCTTAGAGACATAATAGAAAGAGATAAGAATATTAATCCTGAATAAAGGTATGGGTAGTCAATAAATGAAAGATTACTATACATTAAAAACAAAACCACAAAACATAGAATGCTGGCAATTAAAAAAAATCCGAAAAAAATCCATTTAAGTTTCATCTAATTAATTTCATATGAGTAAATTTAACTGAAAATTCTATACAATGAAAAAATTGATTATACTTTTATTGTTTTTCACAACTCTAATTTCTAATGCTCAATCGAGTTATATTCCTTCTGAAGAAAATTTAGAAGCTAGAAAATGGTTTGAAGAAGCCAGGTTTGGACTTTTTATTCATTGGGGAGTATATAGTGTTTTAGGAGACGGAGAATGGGTAATGAATAATCAAAATATTTCTATTAAAGAGTATGAGAAGCTTCCCTCTTTTTTTAATCCAACAGAGTTTGACGCTAAAGAGTGGGTTGAAATGGCAAAAGATGCAGGGATGAAGTACATAACGATTACCAGTAGACACCATGACGGGTTTTCTATGTTTGATTCTAAAGCAACTAATTACACAATAGTAAAAAAAACACCATATAAAAAAGATATTTTGAAGCAACTCGCAGAAGAATGTCAAAAAAAAGGAATTAAATTATTCTTTTATTATTCACAATTAGATTGGTATCGAGATGATTATTTTCCAAGAGGAAGAACTGGAAACGGAATAGAAGGGAGAAAGAAAGGTGAGTGGGGAAATTATATTGATTTTATGAAAGCTCAATTGACTGAGCTTTTAACAAATTATGGAGAAATTGGAGGCATTTGGTTTGATGGTCAATGGGATCAACACGAATGGGATGGAAAAAGATTTGGTAAGTTAAAAGCTGATTTTAAATTAAACGAAGTGTATGACCTTATTCATAAACTTCAGCCAAAAGCATTAATAGGTAGTAATCACCACTTAGCTCCAAATCCTGGTGAAGATTTTCAGATGTTCGAAAAAGATCTTCCAGGAAAAGGAACAAACGATTTTGCTACATCATCTGATGCCATTGGGGACTTACCACTTGAAGTTTGTGAGACAATAAACGGATCTTGGGGTTTTAACTTAAAAGACAGAAAACACAAATCAAAAAAAGAGTTAATTCAATACCTAGTTAAAGCTGCAGGATATGGAAGTAATCTTCTTTTAAACGTAGGACCAATGCCGAATGGTAAAATTCAAGAAGAACATGTTAAATCTCTAAAAGAAATAGGGGATTGGGTTTCGAAAAATGGAGAGACCATTTATAAAACAAAAAAAGGACCTATAGAACCTAGTGATGCAATAACATCAACTCAAAGGGGGAAAAAAATATATATACACATAATGGATTCTAGCAAAGAAAGTTACTTGATAGAAAATTTTAATTTTAAAATTAAAAAAGCGATCTATTTTGGGACAAATTCAAAGGTCACTTATAATATAACAAAATCAGCATTAAAATTGAAAATTAGTGAAGAGAATAGAAATGATATTGATACAATAATAGAAATCGATATTATTTAGTTAAAATCTATCTTGTTTGGCTTCCAGGTTATAGAATCTCCAAGCACATTATTAGGAATACTTATCATTTCTAAAGATTTAGGCACAACCTTTATAAGCAAACTACTTTTATTGATGTTCTTATAATGGGGAGTCCAAGATTCTTTCCAATATTTTTTTTTATGTTCTGGATTATTAAGTAGAGAAGAGGTCCCAGAAATAGTTACATATGAATTTCCATCTATACTTTGAAAATTTAAAACAACTCTTGAATCATTTTCTAGTTGTTTAACTTTTCTACTTAAAGGATTTGTAACCAAATAAACTACAAAATCATCATTTGGTATATAAGGGTCCATTAATCTAGCTTGAGGGTTACCTAGACTATCTAAAGTTATAAAAACACAAAAATTGGATTCTTTAACAATGTCTAACGAAATCTTTTTAAATTGAGTTTCAGAATATTCTTGAGAAAAAACAAATTGGGAAACTAAAATTAAAAAAGGTACTATTCTAATAATCATATCATTAAGTAAATTCAACTTAAAAGTACAACAATTATTAAGCAAAAGCACATCATTTTAGATGGCAAACACTTTGAATGAACATTAGTTGTCAACATTTTTAAAAAAAATTAAATATTTTTCTTAGTGATGTTCTTCTTAAAAAGAATTTATTTTTAAAAAAATAAGACAAGATCAATAGTGTTATTTAAAAAATTGATTATCAACATTTTATGTAATTTATTTTTTTAAAAAAAAATAATACCATCTTATATTTATTAGAAATAAAAATCAATAAAATTTAAATTAAAAAAAAGTAATTAACAATTTATATCTCCAGAGAGAGATAAATAATTCCAGATAAGAATATTTTTTTATAGATTAGTACAAATTAACGTTTAACTTAATACTTAAATTATGGGATACAAACACACAAACAGTAAAGGAAAAAGTTACTTTTTAAATTCTAAAGATGTAGAATTAAAAGGTGGTAGAAATCAAACTATTTATTATTTTTCAAAAGATAATCGAGCTGAAGCATGCGATCTTCCATCAACTAAAGTAGTTGTTGAAAGTCCAAAAACAGGACTTCCATTTTGTAAAGGAAAATAATTTAGATTTTTTTATTACAATATTAAAAGCCTGCTTGAAATTCAAGCAGGCTTTTTATTTTAAAAAACATTAAACATTCTATAAAGAAGATAATAAAATCACAGTTGCTACAAAATTTATATTGTTTTTTAATTCAATTCATTCATCATTAGAACAAGATTCATGAACCTCAGAAATCAAAGGCTTAATATGAATATGTTCTTTTGGGATTAAGTAGCTAGCTGCTAACTCTAAAACCATCGCAACACATGCAATAGAAGCTGTAATATAAGCTCCTTCATATAGTGCTGCAATAAATTCTAATAAATGGAAAAAAGAGTGCGCTCGTAGTCCAAGTCTAACTATTGTAATTAAATTTCTTTTCATCAATATATAATTAATTTGTAAAATTAATTACAATAAATGAATTTCCAACTATGAATTAGCAAGAGCAATTTTCACAAGTGCATTTTTCACAAGTACAACTTGAGCAATTGCCTGCTTTACAGTTTTCGCAACTACATGAACAATTTAATTTACTCATAATTTAAAATATTAAATATCAAGTTAGTGAATTAAATTGATGGATTTTGAAAGGCTATAAAGTATTAGAAATAATTCTATTTTTATAAAAAATTAAAATGTCTGATGAAAAAATCAACAGTTCTATTGTTATTTATTATTCCCCTAATTTCTTTTGCACAATTAGATTCTTCAAAAAAATATTCAATTAATACAATTGCTTTTTATAATGTGGAAAATTTATTTGATACAATAAATGACCCCAAGACTTTTGATGACGACAGAACTCCAAAAGGAAAAGACAAATGGACCAGTATAGTTTATAAAAAAAAATCTAAAAATATTGCAAAAGTAATTTCTGAAATTGGAAGGGACATTACTAACACAGGGCCATCAATTATAGGGCTATGTGAAATTGAAAATAAAAGCGTACTTATTGATCTTATCAATTCTGAAGAGCTAATCAAAGAAAGTTACGGAATTGCTCATTACGATTCGCCAGATGAAAGAGGAATTGATGTTGCACTTTTGTTTAATAGAAATAGATTTAAACCAATTTCTTCAAAAGCTTACCATTTATATTTAAAAAGTAAAAATGGAGATCTCGATTTTACAAGAGATCACTTATTAGTTTCAGGATATTTAGATAATGAATTAATTTATTTTATTGTAAACCACTGGCCTTCAAGATCAGGAGGCCAAATGAGAAGTGAACCTGGCAGAATATTAGCGGGGAAATTAAATAAAAAAATTATTGATTCTATTGTCTCTATAAACCCTCTTGCCAAAATAATAAATATGGGTGATTTCAACGACAACCCTCAAGATAAAAGCGTTAAACCTATTTTAAATACTGTTTTTAAAAAATCTAAAATTAAAAAATTTCAATTATATAACCCAATGGAAGAGCTCTATAAAAAAGGATATGGATCCTATAGGTATAGAGGAAAGTGGGATATGATTGATCAATTTATGATTACCAAAAGTTTAATTAATAATGAAAATTCTATATTCTTTTTAAAAGCAGCAGTTTTTAATAAGAAATATTTGATTAATTCTGATGGAAAATATGAAGGATATCCTTTCAGAAGCTTTGCTGGTGGAAAATTTTTAGATGGATACAGTGATCATTTTCCTATATACATGTTCCTAGCCAAAGAAATTAAGTAATTCTATTAATAAAATTTTTGGAAATTATATTGATTCCCTTTTTAAAGAAATCTAAAATTATATATCTATTTTTAATATAAATAATCCATATGATTCAAATATTTATAACTGGGGGCACATTTGATAAGAGCTATAATTACATAAATGGAGATCTTTTTTTTGAAAAAACTCATCTTCCTGAAATGTTAAAAAGAAGTCGATGTCAATTGGATTTAAAAATTGAGACTTTAATGATGATAGATAGTCTTGAAATGAATGATTCGCATTTTAAGAAAATAATTTCTAAATGTAAAAATTGTAATACTGATAAAATTATAATTACTCATGGGACAGACAGAATGGTTGAAACAGCAAAAGCAATTGCCCAAGCTGAATTAAAAAACAAAACTATTATACTCACTGGGGCTATGATACCTTATGCCTTTGGAAGTTCATCTGATGGGTTTTTCAACTTAGGCTGTGCTCTCTCTTACGTTCAGACTTTAAATAAAGGAGTTTATATAACTATGCAGGGCCAATATTTTAATTGGAACGAAGTAGCTAAAAATACTAAAAAGGGAGTTTTTGAAAAAACTAAATCTTCTGATCTAATTTAAAATTTATTAATTTGTTTTCTTAACTTTAAGAGACAACATTTAATTTTTAACTCATGAATAAATTAGATAAAAATCAACTCTCCAAATTAGGTCACAAAATTAATCAACTCAAAAAAAGAATTTCCAGGACAGAAATAAGTGGAAATATAGAAAAAGTTGAGTTCAGAAAAATGAGAATTAACAAAATAAAAAAGAAAATATTAGAGTTTTCAAAGAAAAAATAATATCCCAAAATGAAAAATATATATTTAATAATGTGCGTTTTAGGAATAGCTCTACCTTATTACCATTTGATGAAGTTTCTAAATCAAAATCAATGGTCAATGAATGGTTTTTGGGATGAAATATTCTACTCCTCACATCCCGTTTCAATGATTTCTATGGATTTAAGTGTTGCTGCTAGTACATTTCTTATTTTTTTAATTTATCAATTTAAATTAAAAAAAATAAATCCTATAAAGTATATCGTTTGTCTTTTTCTAGTGGGTTTTTCTTTAGCACTTCCTCTTTATCTTTACGACACACACGATAAGAAATAATTTATATGAATTCATTTAAAGAGTCTTTTAAGCATCTTAATAAAGATCCTGTCATGGCTTACTTGATAAATACATTTGGTGATCAAATATCCATTAATGACAGATATGAAGATGATTTAGCAAAAGCTATTTCACAGCTGATTATTGAGCAACAAGTGAGTTTTAAAGCTGCAATTACTATTAAAAAAAGATTCAATAGCTTAATTAAAAAGTTGTCTCATCAAGATGTTTTAAAAATAAGCAATAAAAACCTTCAGACAATTGGAATATCATTTAAAAAAGTAGAATACATTAAAAATGTGTATAATCACTTTTCTGAAAACAAATTAAATTATAATAACTATACTGACGCTGAAGTTACCAAAGAGCTTACGAAAATTAAAGGAGTAGGAAAGTGGACTGCAGAGATGTTTTTAATATTTATTCTTTTTAGAAAAAATATATTTTCAAATGGAGATTTAGCATTAATTAATAGTATTAAGGTTAATTATAATATTATTGATTTATCAAATAAAAAATTAGATACTCTAAAGAAAAGTTGGAGTCCACACAAGACTACAGCATCTCTATTACTTTGGAAATCAATTGAAGAAAAAAAATTCTATAAAAATTAAGTTT
>JAQCFO010000007.1 GCA_027619415.1 Bacteroidota bacterium | reverse complement strand
TAATTTATATTAAAAATATTACTTTTACTAATTAATATTTTAAGCTAGCTATGCTATTTAAAAGTAAAAGTAATCCCAATATTGATGAAGAACAAATCAAGCTAGTAGAAGATGCTCAAAAAAGAGTGAAACAAAGAAAAAGATTATTTTATCATTTTTCTGTAATGTTATTTGGAATTGCTACTCTATTAATCATAAATATTCTGTTTAAGATTAAAGGTGATATTAAACCCTACGACATTCCTTGGTCATATTGGGTTAGTATATTTTGGATTCTAATTCTATTAGCTCACGCCTATAACGTTTATATAACTAATCGTTTTATGGGAAAAGATTGGGAAAAAGAACAAATAAAAAAACTAGTTCTAAAGCAAGAGTTGAAAATTTCAAAAATAAAAAATGAACTTGAAAAAGAGGCTAGAATAAAAGCAGAATCAGAATTGTTTAAACAAAATAACTATAAAAATTTAATCACCTTAATAGCAGCGGTGAGTGAAAACAATGTTATAGGGAAAGATAACAAGCTTATTTGGTATCTCTCAGATGATTTAAAGCACTTTAAAGAGTTAACTAAAGGACATGCTGTGATAATGGGAAGGAAAACCTTCGAATCAATGCCTAAAGCTTTACCTAACAGAACAAACATTGTTATAACTAGAAAAACAGATTACGTTGCAAATGATGCTATAGTGGTTAACTCATTAAATCAAGCATTAGAAAAAGCCGTGGATGACAAGCAACCTTTTATTATTGGAGGAGGAGAAATTTATAGTCTAGCTATTAAAATTGCTGATAGAATTGAATTAACTAGGGTTCATACAGATTTAGAAGGAGATGCTTATTTCCCTGAGATTGATCATTCTATATGGGAAGAAGTGTCCAGAGAAAAAAGATTAAAAGATGAAAAACACGACTACGACTTCACTTTTGTCAGATACAATAAAAAATAATTAAATGAAATCATATGTATTCCCTGGTCAGGGTTCACAATTCCCAGGAATGTGTCACGACCTTTATCAAAAACATACTGAACTTAAAGAAATGTTCGAAAAAGCTGCAGACATTTTAAAATTCGATATTTCAAAGATAATGTTTAATGGATCCGCTGAAGAATTAACTCAAACTAAAGTAACTCAGCCAGCTATTTTTATTCATTCCATGGCTATTCTAAGCGTACTTAAAAATTCTTTTAAGCCAGGTCAAGTTTCTGGACATTCTCTTGGAGAATTTTCCGCTCTTGTAGCTGCTGGAGTTCTTAGCTTTGAAGATGGCTTAAAACTTGTTTCAACTAGAGCCAAGGCAATGCAAAAGTCTTGTGAAAACACAAAAGGAACAATGGCGGCTATTCTAGCTCTAGAAAATGAATTAATTGAAACAATTTGTGAAGATGTAAATGGAATTGTTGTGGCGGCTAATTACAACTGTCCTGGACAAGTAGTGATTTCAGGAGAATTAAAAGCTATTAAAGAAGCTTGTTCAAAACTATTAGATGCAGGTGCTAGAAGAGCCCTAATTCTACCTGTAGGTGGAGCATTTCACTCTCCTTTAATGGAAGATGCAAAATTAGAATTATCTATTGCTATAAACAATGCTAATTTTAATGAGCCAACCTGTTCAATATATCAAAATGTAAATGGAATTGGAGAAACATCATTAGTTAAGATTAAAGAAAATTTAATTTCTCAATTAACCTCACCTGTTAAATGGACTCATTGCATTGATCAAATGGTAAAGGATGGTGCAACAGAATTTATTGAAATTGGTCCAGGAAAAGCATTACAAGGTTTAATAAAGAAAATAAATAGAAATTTGATTATAAGTTCCCCTGATCTTTAAAAAAATTATTTATTTTTTCACAAATAAAATCTATCTGATTTTCATCTAATTCAGAGTGCATAGGCAACGATATTACCTGTTCACTCAATAAATTAGAAATCTTAAAATCTTCCTCATTGTATCTAACATCAACATAAGCTTTTTGTCTATGTAATGGAATGGGATAGTAAATGCCGAAAGGTATTTTTAAATCTGATAAATACTCAGCTAAATCATCTCTCATTCCATTTAAGACTCTTAAAGTATATTGATGAAAAACATGAGATTGACAATTGCCTTTCACAATTGGAGTTATTAAATTTTTGTTTCCTTCAAGTTTTTTTGAATAAAACAAAGAAGCTTGTTTTCTTCTTTCATTGTAAAAATCTAAAAGAGGTAATTTTGAATTTAAAACAGCGGCTTGAATACTATCTAATCTTGAATTCACTCCTACAATATCATGATGATATCTTTTATACATGCCGTGATTAACGATTCCACGAATAGTATGAGCTAAGTCACTATTATTAGTAAAAATAGCTCCGCCATCTCCAAAACATCCAAGATTTTTTGATGGAAAAAAAGAGGTTGTTCCAACATCTCCTATAGTTCCAGATTTAACTTTAGTCTTATTTAAAAATTCATATGTTGAACCAATTCCTTGCGCATTGTCTTCAATTAAAAATAAATTATGAGTTTTTGCAATTCTCGTTAACTCTTCCATATTAGCAACTTGTCCAAATAAATGAACCGGAATTATGGCTTTAGTTTTTGAAGATATTGCTTGAATAACTTTTTCACAATCAATATTAAAAGTTTCAATATCAACATCCACTAAAACAGGTATTAATTTCAATAAAGCTATCACTTCAACAGTTGCAGCAAAAGTAAAATCAGATGTAATTATTTCATCTCCAGGCTTTAGCCCTAGACTCATTAAAGCGATTTGAAGTGCATCTGTTCCGTTTGCACAAGGTATCACATGTTTAACGTTTAAATAAGACTCTAGATTTCCTTGAAACTCTGAAACTGAAGGGCCATTAATAAATGTACCATTCTGCATTACTTCTAAAACTGAAGAATCAACTTTATCTTTTATAAACTTATATTGAGTTTGTAAATCCACCATTTGGATTTTTTTCATATACTAATTTTTTGTAAAAATAATAAAATACAGAGTTTAAAAGTAAATATCTTTACAAAATACTAATTTAGCAGAGTATTAAATCATTATGACTACTCTGTATAATTTATTGATGATTAAAGTAGAGATATTTTTATCTATACTTAAATTATTTAATTTAAAAATTAGAAAATTTGTAAATGAAAGAAAAAGTGTTATTCAAATACTTGAAAAAGAAATTAATAAAAACGAAAAATACATTTGGATACATGTAGCTTCTTTAGGAGAATACGAACAAGGACTTCCTGTTTTTAAGCATATTAAATCTTTATATAAAAATCATAAAATTGTATTGTCATTTTTTTCATCTTCTGGATACAATACTAGGCTAAATAATCCGATTAGTGATATAACTGTTTATCTTCCGCTAGACACGAGTAAAAATGCAAATAAATTTTTAGACATAATAAAACCTGAAATGGCTTTGTTTGTTAAATATGAATTTTGGCCGAATTTTTTAAAATCTTTAAATAAAAGAGGAGTTCCAACTTATTTAATATCAGGTGTGTTTAGAGAAAATCATTGGTTTTTTAAATTTTATGGATTTTGGATGAGAAAAGTATTGCGTTCTTTTACTCATTTTTTTGTTCAGAATAATAGTTCTAAACAGGTACTTTCAAAATTTAATATCAATAATTGTTCAGTTATGGGTGATTCTAGATATGATAGAGTTATGGAGTTATTAAATCAAAATAATGAAGTTCCCTATTTAAAAAATTTTAAAAATAATAAAACCTGTATAGTAGCAGGTAGTACATGGAGGAAAGATGATGATATAATTATAAAATTTATAAATTCTAATTCATCTTCAAAGATATGCTGGATCATAGCTCCTCATCAAATTAATTTAAATTATATAAAAGAACTGCAAAATCAAATTGAATTAAATTCAATATTATTATCTGAACTAAATTTTGAGAATTCCCAAAATATTAATTTGATTATTGTTGATAGTGTCGGTATACTCACCAAATTATATTCTTATGCAGACATTTCATATGTTGGAGGGGGAATGGGTAAAACCGGATTGCACAATACATTAGAACCCGCTGTCCATAAAATACCTGTAATAGTGGGACAAAATTTTAAAAATTTTCCTGAAGTATCTGAATTAATTAATTTAAATGGAATTATTAGTGTCAATAATTACCAATCTTTTGAAACTAAAATTATTGAATTAATTCAATCAAGCCATAAAAGAGATAAAATGGGAAAAATTAATTTTGAATATATACAAAACAATATTGGAGCATCAGAAAAAGTAATCTCCTATTTAAATGAAAAAAAATGAAAAAAACACTCTCATTAATAATATTTACTCTCTTATCAATTAACATTAGTGCACAAAGTCCTGTTGGTTCATGGGAAAGATATCATAATTCAGAAAAAGGTGAAAAACTCAAAAGTGTAGTCATTTTTTCAGATGGCTATCAATCCATTAGCACATACAATGCAAAAACCGGAAAGTTTATTTACACTAATGGAGGGACATGGAAGTTGGAAGGAGATAGTATGACAGAAAAAGTTGAATTTGATACTGGCAACTCTGAACGTGTAGGTTTAGAAGTCACTTTTAAAGTTCAAATTACTGATTCTACGATGAAAATTGTGGGAAGTGAAATGGAATTTAAAAGAATTGATAACGGGAAACCAGGTGAACTTAAAGGCGCATGGCTTATGTCAGGAATAATAAGAGACGGAAAAAAACAATTAAGGGATATTACTATACCTAGAAAAACTATGAAAATTTTATCAGGATCCCGATTTCAATGGATTGCTTATAATACCGAAACAAAAAAATTTATGGGAACTGGTGGCGGGAGCTATACTACTATAAAGGGTGTATATTCAGAAAATATAGAATTCTTCTCTAGAGATGATTCGAAAGCAGGACTAAGTTTGAAATTTAATTATAAGCTTATAAATAATGAATGGCACCATAATGGGTTTAGTAGTAAAGGAGATGAAATCAATGAAATATGGAGTCTAAGATAAATTCTTGTAATCTTTTCTTTTCAGTACTTTTGATAAAATTTAAAAATGTCTAAAAAACCTCTAATATTAGTAACAAATGATGATGGAATTACAGCTCCTGGAATAAGAGCCCTAATATCTGTAATGAACGAATTAGGAGATGTTGTTGTAGTTGCACCTGATAGTCCTCAATCTGCTATGGGCCATGCCATAACTATTAATTCTACATTATACTGTGATTCAATAAAAATTGATGACGGACCACAAATTGAATATTCATGCTCAGGAACACCTGCTGACTGTATTAAGATGGGGGTGAATGAAATTTTAAAAAGAAAACCTGATATATGTGTTTCTGGAATTAATCACGGATCAAATTCGTCAATTAATGTTATTTATTCAGGAACAATGAGTGCCGCTATTGAAGCTAGTATTGAAGGTATACCTGCAATAGGATTTTCTTTATTAGATTATAGATGGAATGCTGACTTTGAATCAATAAAATCTTTTATAAAAAAAATAACAGTTGAAGCAATGAAGCAGGGAATTCCAAAAGGAAATGCATTAAATGTTAATTTTCCAAAACTAAAAGAAGGTGATATAAAAGGAATAAAAATATGTAGACAAGCAAAAGCTCATTGGATTGAAAAATTTGATAAAAGAAAAAGTCCACAAGGAAAAGAGTATTATTGGCTAACTGGAGAGTTTATAAATCAAGATGATGGTGAAGATTCAGACGAATGGGCTTTAAAAAATGGATTTATTTCAGTTGTTCCTATTAAATTTGACATGACAGATCATTCTAATATTAAAGAATTGAATAATTGGGAAATTTAAAATGAAATATTATATAATAGCTGGTGAGGCTTCTGGCGATTTACATGGCTCCAAGTTAATTAGTGAAATAATTAAAGTTGATTCAAAAGCTGAAGTTAGAGCATGGGGTGGAGATAAAATGGAAAAATCAGGTGCTAAAATTGTAAAGCACTATAAAGATTTAGCCTTTATGGGGTTTTATGAAGTCCTAATTAATATAAGAAGCATATTAAAAAATATAAAGTTTTGCAAAGATGATATATTAAAATTCAATCCAGATAAGATAATATTCATTGACTACCCTGGGTTTAATCTAAGAATTGCTAAATGGGCCAAATCAAAAAACAACAATTTTACAACCTACTATTATATAGCTCCTCAAATATGGGCTTGGAATGAAAGTAGAATTCATGAAATAAAAAATAATATTGATCATTTATATGTAATTCTTCCATTTGAAAAATATTTTTTTGAAAGCAAACATAATTATAAGGTGAAATATTTAGGCCACCCTTTGTTAGACAGTATAACTCATTTAAAAAATGATGAAAAAGAAAAGTTTATAAAAAAGAATAATTTAGATATCAAAAAACCTATAATAGCTATACTTCCTGGGAGTAGAAAACAAGAAATAAAGAAAATACTTTCAGTTATGTTAGATGTGATTGATAATTTTAATGATTATCAATTCATTATTGCTGCTGCTCCAAGTATAAACATAGAATTTCTAAAGAAAATAGTTGAAAATAAAAATGTAAAAATTATAAAAAACAAAACCTATGAAGTTTTATCATTATCCAAAGCAGCAATAGTAACAAGTGGAACAGCAACTCTTGAAACTGCTGTTTTAAAAGTCCCACAAGTTGTATGTTACAAGAGTAGTTTTTTAACTTATTTCCTGGCGAAAATATTTGTCAAAATAAAATTCATCTCACTTGTTAACTTAATAATGAATAAAGAAATTGTTAAAGAATTAATTCAAAATAAATGTACAAAAGAAGAAATAATAAAAGAGTTGAAAAATGTTTTAGATTTAAATAAAAGAAAAGATTTAAAACATAGTTATGATGAATTAATTAGTAAATTAGGATCTTCTGGATCAAGCAAAAGAGTTGCAAATGATATTATCCTTAATTAATAAGCTTTGAAAATAGACGGAATAGATAAACAAATTCTCCTAGAATTAACAAATAATTCAAGAATGCCAATTTTAGAAATTTCTAGAAAAATTGGAATATCAGGAGCTGCCATACACCAAAGATTGAGAAAACTTGAAAAATCTGATCTAATTTCTGGTCATCATTTAAAATTAAACCCTAAAGCTCTTGGATACTCAACCTTAGCATTTATAGGAGTATATTTTGACAAGGCAGAAAAAAATAAAGAAGCTATAAAAGCAATGAAAAAAATACCTCAGATACTCGAATGCCATTACACTACTGGAAATTGGAGCGTTTTAATAAAGGTATTGTGTAGAAATAACGAAGACCTAATGTTGTTATTAAACAAACAAATTCAATCCATTGAAGGTGTTTCAAGAACAGAAACATTTATTTCTTTAGAGCAACAAATTGATAGACAGATAACTATTAATTAGTCCCTTTAGATTTAATTAAAAAATAAAGAATTATAGAAGTTAATAAAAGTGTAATTGAATTTCCTAAAATCATCGGTAAACTATTAATAATTAAGCCGTAAACTAGCCATAAAAATACACCGGAAAAAAATATTAAGTACATTGTAAGTGACAAGCCAGAAACAGATTTTGTTTGCCAAACTTTATAAACTTGAGGAATAAAAGCTACAGTTGTTAAGACAGCTGCCAAAAACCCAATCAATTCAATATTAAAACTCATAATTAACAAACTATATTAATAATTTTACCTGGAACAACAATAATTTTTTTAATTCCACGACCATCTAAATAATTATTTGTTCTTTGATCAATAATAATATTTTGTTTAATTTGATGAATATCCAGTGAGGACTCTTGAACTAATTTAAACTTAAGTTTTCCATTAAATGATACTGGATATTCAACATTATTTTCTTTTATATAAACAGGATTACATTCTGGATAATTAACAAAAGAAATTGATTCATTATGACCAAGTTTGTTCCAAATTTCTTCAGAAATGTGTGGAGCAAATGGAGATAACAAAACACATAATGATTCTAAAATTGAACGGTTATTACATTTTATAGAACTCAAACCATTAACACAAATCATGAATGCGCTAACTGAAGTATTAAAAGAGAAATTTTCAATATCATCATTAATTTTCTTTATAGTTTTATGTAAGATTTTCAAACTTTCACTAGATGGTTTATCATTAACCACATTGAAATTTTCATTTTGATGAAATAAATTCCAAAACTTTTTTAGGAATGAAAACGTTCCTTTTATACCTGCTGTATTCCATGGCTTAGCCTGTTCAATAGGACCTAAAAACATTTCATATAACCTTAAAGTATCTGCACCATATTTTTCACATATTTCGTCTGGACTTACTACGTTGTATTTAGATTTAGACATTTTCTCAACCTCCCTTTTAACAATAAATTTATCGTTTAAAAATTCAAATTTCGCATTTTTAAATTGTGGTTGCCATTTTCTAAGTTCTTCTAAATCTAATTCATTGTTAGAGTTAACACAACTAATCTCAATGTGAATTAGCTGAACATTTTGTTCCTTCACAAGCTCATTAGAGATATAAGTATTCGTGCCATTTAATCTATGAATAAAAGCACTATTACCAAGAATCATCCCTTGATTAATTAATTTTTTTGCATAATCTTTTACCGGAACTAAGCCTAAATCATATAAGAAATATTGCCAAAACCTAGAATATAACAAATGCCCTGTTGCATGTTCGCTTCCTCCAATATACAGGTCAACTTCTTTCCAGTAGTTCAAAGATTTTTTTGACGCAAATTCATCTTTATTAGTTGGATCCATATACCTATTAAAATACCATGAGCTTCCAGCCCATCCAGGCATTGTATTGAGTTCCATTTTAAAAACAGTTTCATTATTAATAAGCTTATTGCTTACAATTTTATTATTTAAAGAATCCCAAGCCCAATTAGCAGAGTTTCCTAAAGGAGAATTTCCATCTTCTGTTGGCAAATATTTATCAACGTTTGGAAGTTCAACAGGTAAATACTTTTCAGAAATCATAACAGGCATATTATCCTTATAATAAACAGGAAATGGCTCACCCCAATATCTTTGTCTACTAAAAACAGCATCTCTTAATTTGTAATTGATTTCATGTATTCCTTTATCTAATTTTTTTAATTTTTCAAGAGCTAAGAGGTATCCTTTTTTAAAGTCTAGGCCATTTAATTCTTCTGAATTTGTTAAAACAAAATTATTTTTTTCTTTAAAGGCTTCATTTGAAATATCAATATCTTTAAATATATTAACTATAGGAAGATTGAAAAATTTAGCAAAATTATAATCTCTTTGATCTCCACATGGAACGGCCATCACTGCTCCAGTTCCGTAACCCGCTAAAACATAATCCGAAATCCAAACAGGAATTTTAATATTTGTTAAAGGGTGCAAAACATAAGCTCCGGTAAATACCCCACTTATAGATTTAACATCAGATATTCTATCTCTTTCTGTTTTTTTACTCGATTCTAAAATGTAATTATTTATGTGATTTTTATTATCATCAGTTGTAATTAATTCTACTAATGGATGTTCAGGTGCAAGAGTAACAAAAGTTACTCCGTATATTGTGTCTGGTCTAGTTGTAAAAGCGTGAATTTGTTTGTCAAAATTTAAAACATCGAATTTAACTAAGATTCCTTCGGATTTCCCTATCCAATTTCTTTGCATTTCTTTTAATGGATCAGGCCAATCTATGTCATTTAAACCCGAGAGTAAACGATCTGAGTAAGCAGAAATTCTAATACTCCATTGAATCATTTTTTTTCTAATTACTTCATAACCTCCTCTTTCTGAAAGCCCATCAATTATTTCATCATTTGCCAACACCGTCCCTAGCTCAGGACACCAATTCACTTCAGTATCAGAAAGAAAAGCCATTCTATAATCTAACAGTACTTTTTCTTTTTTTTGTTCAGAAAAACTACACCATTGCTTAGAATTAAATTTCAGAGAAGATTCACTTTTTGAAGCATTGAGATTAATATTTCCGCTTTTGTTAAAAATTAAAATTAAATCTTCAATTGATCTAGCTTTTTTTAAACTCAAATCATACCAAGAATTATAAAGTTTAATGAACATCCACTGAGTCCATTTGTAATAATCTTTATTTGAAGTTCTAATTTCTCTAGACCAATCAAATGAAAATCCCAATCTATCAAGTTGAGCTCTATATCTTAAAATATTTTCATTCGTGGTCTCAAGAGGATGTCTCCCTGTTTGAATTGCATATTGTTCAGCTGGCAGACCAAATGAGTCATAGCCTTGTGGGTGCAGCACATTAAAACCTTTATGTCTTTTGTATCTAGAATATATATCACTTGCTATATATCCTAGAGGATGTCCAACGTGAAGCCCTGCACCAGAAGGATAAGGAAACATATCCATCACGTAATATTTTGGAAGATTACTTTCGTTATCAGCCTTAAACACCTTGTTGTCTGACCAGTGTTTTTGCCATTTTTCTTCAATATGTATAAAATCGTATGCCATCTATATTTATAATAAACAAAAATACATTTATTGTATGAACTATAAAATGTTTAAATGAGTTAACAACAGTTAAAAAGGTTTCTTATTTTTACATACAATAAATAAATATTTTGATTAAAAATAGAAGATTACTTTCATCCTACTTTTTTGTTGCTATTAGCATATCCATTGTATTATATATCATGGGAGCATTTTTTTTAATTGCATTTAACGCAAGAAAAATATCAAATGACTTTAAAGAAAAAATTCCTATTACAATCTATTTTAAGAACAGCGCAAAAAAAATAGAAACAGTTCAATTACAAAAAAAAATAAATTTAAAGCCCTATACTAAATCTATTAATTATGTCACAAAGGAAAAAGGCGCAGAAATATTAATTGATGAAATAGGTGAAAATTTTTTAGATTTTTACGGAAGCAATCCCTTGCTTAATTCCATTGATATTTTTCTAAACTTTAATTTTGTCAACACATCTATATTTGAAGAAATATCTGAAGAATTTAAAAATTTGGAATTCATAGATGAAATATCATATGATGCTCCTCTAGTCTCTTTAATTAATGACAATTTGCTTAAAATTAAATTTTGGGTTTTAGTTTTAGCTTCATTTTTCTTAATTATATCTATAATTATAATAAATGGTTCAATAAGGCTTTCTATATACTCAAACAGAATGACCATTAAAACCATGCAGTTAGTGGGAGCTACAAAACGCTTCATAAGAAAACCTTTTATAAACACACATATAAACCTTGGGCTAATTGGGTCACTAATAGCTATAGCTATGCTTTCTTTATCCATTTATTATATTGAAGATTTATATCAGGATTTAAACTTAATAAGTGATGTTACTTTAATACTCTCTTTATTTGCCTCAATATTAATTTTTAGCATTATAATAACATCTATATGCACCTATTTTGCTACACAGAAATTTTTGAAATTAAAAATTGAACAATTATACTAATGAAAAAAAATAATAAAATAAAAGAAGATTTCATTTTTAAGAAAAAAAATTATTTAGCCATGTTAATAGGACTTTGTTTTATTGCTTTAGGATTTATTTTAATGTCTGGAGGTGGTAGTAATGATCCTAATGTTTTTAACCCTGAAATTTATAGTTTTAGAAGAATTAGACTAGCGCCAACTCTAGTATTGATTGGATTTTCTATTCAAGTTTATGCTATTCTTTTAAACCCAAATAAAAAGTAAATGGACTATTTTGAAGCCTTTTTATTAGGTATAGTGCAAGGCTTAACTGAGTTTTTACCAATTTCATCAAGCGGTCATATTGAAATATCCAAAGTAATTTTAGGAACTTCTTTTAATCCAAATGAAGGTTTGTTATTCACTATTATATTACATTTTGCAACAGCAATAAGTACTTTGTTTTTTTTTAGAAAAGACATATTGAATATTTTTAAAGGTTTGTTTTCAAAGAACTGGAATGAATCTAAGAAATTCTCTTTATCCATACTGATTTCTATGATTCCTGCTGTTTTTATTGGACTACTTTATGAAGATTTTATAAATTCTTTATTTAATGGAAATTTAATATTAGTAGCAGCGATGTTATATATTACTGGTTTACTTTTATTTCTTTCTGATTTTTTAAAATTTAAACAAAAAAAAATTACTTATAAGAATAGTTTTATAATTGGATTAGCTCAAGCAATTGCAATATTGCCTGGTATTTCAAGAAGTGGCGCAACAATAGCTACTTCAGTTATAATGGGGATAGATAGAGAAAAAGCTGCTCGTTTTTCATTTATCATGGTAATTCCTTTAATCTTTGGAAGTATGTTTAAATCAATGATTGATTACGACTTTGATCTTGAGAGTTTTAATATTATTAGTCTTTTAATAGGGTTTATTTCTGCTTTTATAACTGGACTATTTGCTTGTAAATGGATGATAAGGCTTGTTAAAAGCAGTAAATTATATTACTTCTCTATTTATTGCTGGATTGTTGGATCTATTATTGTTGCTTATTCTTTGAATTAATGGATTATAATAAAAATTCATTTATTGAAGGAAAGATGTTGCTAATTAATAAGCCTGTTGGGTGGACTTCTTTTCAAATAGTTAATAAAGTGAGGTGGCTAATAAAAACGCAATATGATCTTAAAAAAATCAAAGTAGGACATGCAGGAACATTAGACCCTTTAGCAGAAGGCTTATTAATACTATGTACAGGAAAATGGACTAAAAAAATTGATCAATTTCAAGGACAAGACAAAACCTACTCTGGAATATTTCACCTTGGAGCTACGACACCATCGTTTGATTTAGAAACAGAAGTTAATTCTACATATCCGATTGAGCACATTAATAAAGATTTATTAACAGAATCCACAAATAAATTTATTGGAGACCAATATCAGATTCCCCCTATTTATTCCGCAATCAAACAAAACGGCAAGAAACTATATGAATACGCTAGAAAAGGAGAAACTGTTGAATTAAAAAAAAGAAAAGTAAATATTTCAGAATTTAAAATAACAAAAATAAATTTACCTAAAATTCATTTTACAATAACATGTAGCAAGGGGACCTACATAAGATCTTTAGCTAACGATTATGGGTTAGAATTAAAAAGCGGCGCATACCTAAATAAATTAAAAAGAGAGGCTATTGGCGATTTTAATTTAAAAAATGCAGTGAGCATAGAGCAATTTGAAGAAATTATTCGAAAAAATTAGGATAAATATTCTAAAAAATCTGACCTAGAAACTTCTTCCGCACCTAAATTTTTAAGATAAGCGCTAGGAACTTGACAATCAATTAGTTTATAACCATTTTTAATCAATTCTTTTACAAGAAAAATAAAACCAATCTTACTAGCGTTGTTCGCCTTAGTAAACATGCTTTCACCACAAAAGACATCCCCAAGATCAACTCCGTAAAGCCCTCCTACTAATTCATAATCTTTCCAAACTTCTACGGAAAATGCGTGGCCTTGCTCATGTAATGTATTAAAAGCTTTCATTAAACCATTAGTTATCCAAGTACCGTGTTGCCCATACCTTTTAACTTTGGCACAAGCATTTACAACTTCATTAAAAGATCTATTAAATGTAATTTCAAAAGGATTGTCTTTTAAAATTTTTTTAGTCGATTTTGAAATTCGCAATTTTTCTGGAAACAAAACCATTCTGGGATCTGGACTCCACCACGCTAAACAATCATCATTTTCAAACCAAGGGAATATTCCATTTTTATATGCAAGTAAAATTCTTTCTGGACTTAAATCACCTCCAAAAGCAACAATACCTTCTTCATTAGCAGATAATGCAGAAGGAAATATATGTTGACTAGTTAGTTGATGCATATATTTTAAAACGGCAAATCATCCGGCTCATTTTCGTTTATTTCATCTGCAGCTTGAAAAGCTTCAGATGGAGGAACAGGTGGAATCTCATCAGTTCCAGAATCAGAAACTAGCTTCTCAATTCTCCAACCTTGAATCGAATTAAAATATTTTATTTCTTTTTGAGGACTTTCCCACTCTCTTCCTCTTAAATTAATATCAATTTTCACTGAATCTCCTGCTTTATAAGAGTTTAGAAGGTCACATTTGTCTTGAATAAATTCTACTAAAATATCTTGTGGGTATTGTTCTTCTGTTGTTACAACTACCTCACGTTTTCTAAAACCATTACTTCCAAATTCTTTAGTATCATTTACTAATTTTAATTTACCTGATATATCCATGTTATAATATTTGTGATAAAAATAAATAATTTTTAGAGCTTATGTAAAGGAAAAAAAACTTTTATATTAGATAATATTAACAAATTGTGATAAACAGTAAATATAGCAATAGAGTAATAAGAATAATTCTGTTATTGGGACTAATTACAGTTGTTTCCTTTATTTTAATAAATACAGTAAATATAATAGACTTCACAAAGGAAGAAGAAAGGAAAAAAATTGAATTATGGGCTATAGCACAAAAAAATTTCATTGAAAATAAAAACTTAGAAGATGACTTAGGGGAGTTAGCCTTCATGGTTTTAACTAAAAATTTTGAGAACCCTATAATTCAAGTAGATAATAATGGCAAAATCTTATCTCATAATAATGTATTTGAAGATGCTAATGAATCAATAGATTCAAGTCATCTAAAATCTGTACTAAGTAAAATTTTAAAAGAAAATGAACCAATCGAAATAAGATTTAGTAACACCATAAGTCAAAAATTATATTATGGTAATTCATCTATTTTTAAAAAATTAAAATATTACCCAATAGCTCTGTTAATAATTGGGGTTTTGTTTTTCCTAATAGCAGTGAATTACTTTAAATCAACTATAGAATCCGTTAACAATAAAATTTGGGCGTCTTTTGCTAAAGAAACAGCTCACCAAATTGCTACTCCTTTATCATCTTTATTGGGATGGTTAACTATTCTTAAAGAAAACAAAGTTGAAAATAATATTACATTAGAAATAGAAAAAGATTTAGAAAAATTAAAAAAAATAACAAATAGATTTTCTGAAATTGGAAATAAAGTAATATTAAAAAAAGAAAATATTAATGAAGTTTTACAGTTAATTATCAATTATTTAAAAAAGCGAAATTCTTCATTAATAAAATTTGAATTTTCTCCAATTAACGATAATGTTAACTGTCTTATAAATAAAATGCTTTTTGATTGGGTAATAGAGAATTTAGTTAATAATAGTATTGATTCAATGAAAGGAAAAGGGCTTATTAAAGTGACCATTTTAAAATCAAAAGAGAAAGTAAATATCTGTATTAAAGACAATGGAAAAGGAATAAGTGATGTTTTAAAAAAGAAAATTTTTAATTCTGGATTCACTTCCAAAGACAAAGGCTGGGGTTTAGGATTATCTTTATCAAAAAAAATAATTACAGAACACCATAATGGTAAAATATATTTAAAAAAATCTGAACTTAACGTAGGAACTGAAATAGTGATTAGTATTCCTGAAGTTTAAAAACAAGCTTTAATTTTATCAGCAATGTTTCTAAATTCACTTTCAGAAAAAGTTTTTTTATTTATAAAAGTAATGTCTTTCATTTCATTAATTGGAATCAAATGAACATGGGCATGCGGGACTTCTAAACCAATAACTGACATTGCTATTCTTTCACATGAAATAGCTTTTTTTAAAGCCTTTGCCACTTTTTTAGAAAACACCATTAACTCATTATATAATTCTGTATCTAAATCAAAAATATTGTCTATTTCTTTTTTAGGTATACATAAGGTGTGTCCTTCTGCATTTGGATTAATATCCAAAAAAGCTATACAGTTTTCAGTTTCAGCTACTTTATAGCAGGGAATTTCTTTATTAATAATTTTAGTAAAAATTGAGACCAAAACTTTATCTATCTATTGAAATTATTTCAAACTTTAATGTGCCATTAGGGACATTTATTTCTGCGATTTCTCCTATTTTTTTTCCTAATAATCCTTTTCCTATTGGAGAATTAACAGAGATTTTTCCTGATTTTAAGTCAGCTTCACTTTCTGCAACCAAAGTATAATTCATTTGTATTTGATTATTTAGGTTTTTGATCACAACTTTAGAAAGAACTAAAACTTTTGAAGTATCAAGCTGTGATTCATCTATCAATCTAGCATTTGACATAAAGTCTTCCAATTTAGAAATTTTCATTTCTAACATTCCTTGAGCTTCTTTAGCAGCATCATACTCAGCATTTTCACTTAAATCACCTTTGTCTCTCGCCTCTCCAATTGCATTAGAGGCTTTAGGGCGTTCAATGTCTTTAAGATAACTTAATTCATCTTTAAGTTTTTTTAAACCTTCTTTTGTATAATAAGAAACATTACTCATCGTTATAAATATAAAAACAAAAAATCCCTTAAAATTGGGATATAAAACAAATATACAAAATTATTAAGTGTATTAATTTTTACTTATTTTTATAAATAAATGAATTATTATAAATTATTTTTTTTATTCATATTTTTTGGCATATTTTCTTGTTCTAAAAATCAATTAAATAACAACCCTTATCTACAAGACATCTCTTTTGAAAAAGTAATAAATTTAAATCTTCCTCAGTATGATAATCTAAAGTATAGTGGCGGCTCTATTTATTTACAATCTGGAGGAATAAAGGGCTTATTACTTTTTAATATTAATGATCAAATCATGGCTTGGGAAGCGAGTTGCCCTAATCAATATCCATCACAATGTTCAACCATGATCATAGAAGGAGTTCAATCTAAATGTAATTGTGAAGAATTAAAATATAGTTTAGCTACAGGACAAACACTATCTAACACAAATGACAGTCAATATCCAATGTTATTATATTACTCAGAAAAGAATGGCAATTTAATTCGAATATCAAATTGAATTAAATTGCCATTTAATATTTAGAAGTTATAATTTAAACCAATTGAAATATTCCTTCCCATTTCATGAATCCCAATATTTTTAAATCTTGACAAATGATCGTAATAAGTTTTGTCCAATAAATTGTTAATTGACCAAACTAAACCTAATTTATTGTTTATAAGTTTAAAGTCATGAGACCCCGAAAGGTTTATAACTAAATAAGAATCGGTAGAGGTTTCAAACTGCCCAATATTATTCTGTTTGCCTTTAGCTAAAAAATTGACTTTATAATTATTATTATCAAAGTCTAAATTAAATGAATGTTTAAAAGTAAAAGGCGAGATAAACGGAAGGTAACCTCCTTCAGATTTCTCGCCAGAAACATATTCTAGTGATGTTTTATAAGAAAACCAATTTAATGATGTTGATTTAGAAAAATAAAGTTCGCCACCTATTAGAGAAGCATCAGACTGACTATAATTATATACTGAAAAATCATTAATTGAATTTCCAGTTGGATTCAAGTAGATATAATCTTGAATAGAATTGTAGAAAATATCTATTCCAAAACTAGAATCAGATCCAAAGGCAGAAAAAGAAATATCAGTTTGAAAATTCTTCTCTTCAATTAATCTGCTATCTCCAACCTCGTATTGATTAGTTCCATGATGAACACCATCTGAAAAAAGCTCTGATAAATTAGGCCCTCTATATCCATTAGAAAAATTAATTCTAAAAATCTTATTATCAGAAAAATCCCTTTTAAATCCTAAAGAAGTATTAAAACTATTATAATCTTTATCAAATTTTAAGTTATTAATGTTTCTATTGTCACTTCTTAAACCCAATAGTATATCCCATTTGGAAGTATGAATATGAGATACAGCATATATTCCAAAATCTTTTTTATCTGCATCGGGTATTAGTTCTTCCTCACCAATATTAGTATTGGTTTGCCACATCATATTAGTTCCAACTATTAGCTCTAGTTTTTTAGATTTTGGAAACATATATTTAAAGTCAAAGGATGTAGTTTCTAAATCCATATTGATATGAACTTCGTCTTCGTGATCATCATCCTCATCATCGTGGTCATCATCGTTCCCTTCTTCCTCTTGTTCTCCAAATTCTTTTCTTTTATTTGAACTAAAACCTAAAGTAAATTCAACCTTAGAGTTATTATCAAAAAGTATTCTGTTTTTCCATGAAATTGTAGTGTTTGTTATATCTTGGTAACTTTTCCCCTCATCACCATGATCGTCATCGTCATCATGATCTTCCTCTCCCTGAGGAATTCCAATTTCAGAACTAGAAACATTAAACCTTAAATCAGAAATAAAGTTATCGGATGTATATCCTAATCCTAATTTTAAATCACTTTGATTAAAATATGTGTTTTCTATTTCCTCATCTGGTGTATTAAAGTTGTCATTGTCCACAATACTAGCTTGAACCAAATAGGATAATTTATTTGAGTTACCTTTAATTCCTAAGTTACTTGTGAAACCATTAAAGTTAGAATTGTAAATAGTTGCAAGCTCAATTTCAGTTCCATCTCCATTATAATATGAATCTGGGTTTATGTATATAACACCACCAATAGCATCACTACCATATAAGACTGACATTGGACCTTTAATAACCTCAATAGATCCAACTCCAAATCCTGAAATACCCATTCCATGTTCAGATCCCCATTGTTGGTTTTCTAATCTAATAAATTGATTAACTATAGTAACTCGATTGGATGATAATCCTCTAATTACAGGTTTCGAAATACCAGGACCTGTAGAAATTATAGAAATTCCTGGAATTTCTTCAAGAGAGCTAGAAAAGTTTTGTCTTTTTATATAATTTAAATTTTTTAAGTTTAGCTTATTGACTTTTAATACGTTATTTCTTAATGACTCTTTAAAAGGGGTTGAGACTACCACTTCATCGAGTTGTACCGAAATTATGGTGTCATTTTTTTGTAAAATTTGAGAAATAATTGTGTTTGTGCTAAATAGAATTAATGCCAACAAGGCATATTGCTTAATTTTGTTCATGATAATAATTTTATTAATGATTGATTTAATTGATAATAAGTATTAACAATTAGCTGGCGGGCCTCTAGAATCAAAAGCATTAATAAAACGAGAAAAATATATTTCCCTTTGAGCAGTTATCTGTCTTTGTGAATAATGAAATTGAATATTTGAATATTCAATTTCATTAGAATTATAATCAAAACTTATTCTAATAAAATCACAGGTAGAACAATCTAATTCAGATTGGTGAATATGAACTTCTAGTTCATTACAAACAATATGATCTTCGTAAATAAAATGACTTAAGCCAAATATAGATGGTAAGCTTAAAATACATATGAATAAAAAGCTTAATATTCTTTTCACAACTCTAAAATACAATTAATTAATTAAATAACTATAACTGCTAATATGATTTGCATTGGAGAAAAGTGTTTTTTCATACACTAAATATAAAAATTAAAATTTAAGGGTTAAACCAAATAAAAAATTTCTAGTTGCTTGAGGGTAGTATCCTGCTCCATCTAATGTTTTCACCTGTCCAGGAACAGACCAAGTATCATCGTAAGTGTAGTAGTAACCGTTTGAAATATATTTAACATCGAAAATATTATTAATTAACCCTGAAATTACTATGGCTTTAAAAATACGATTTGAATTTATTTCGTATGAAACATTAAAATCATTAACAAAATAACTGTCAAGTTTTGAATTAAGTGCATCGGTATTTCCCATATATTGAACACCTACATATTTTGATAATAAACTAAGGTTGAAATTATCTTTTGGGCTAAATACAATTGTATTTGAAGTCATAAATTCTGGTGAAAAAGAAATATTTGTTTTACCAAAATCAAAAATTTTGCCATTTTTTGGAGATAAAATCTGTTTATTCTTGTTTGAACTAAGTGTCATATTAGAATTAATAGTAAAGAAATTAGACAACTTTACATTTAGATCAGACTCTATACCAATTCTATAACTTGAACCACTATTTGCTCTTATCGGAGTTCCTACATCATCTAACGCTCCTGTAAGCACTAACTGCTCATTATATCGCATGAAATATGAATTAAGATTAAATTTTAATCCATATTTTCTATAACGCCATCCAAACTCAAAATCATTTAATTGTTCTCGTTTTATATTGGGATCACTTTCATAATCACTTCGACTTGGTTCTCTGTTTGCTCTAGAATAAGATCCGTAAAGAATAGAATTTGTATTAAACTTATAAGACAAACCAAATTTTGGATTAAAAAAACTATAAGATTCATCAATAATCATATTAACTAAACCGGATGTAAAGCCTTTAGTTTTATAACCAACATTTCTAAGCTGAAGGTCTCCATAAAATTCCAGTTTTTTATTTAAAAAATACGATGCTTTTGCAAATACACTGAAATCTCTTTTTTTTCCATTTCCTTCGTAGTATCGATCTCTGATTGAAGAATTTTCTCCAAATTGTCTAGCCCATACAACCTCTCCAAAATGATCTCCACTGTATGTACTGTATGAACTGCTAAAAGTCATGTTTAATTTACTACTCTGGTAATTAGCAGAGGCATTAAGCACATAAAAATTATTATCCAACCAACGTCTTCGAATTAAATCTGTTGTTCCTAATTTAACTCCATTTTCATCTATATCAGATTCCACTATTCCACTATAAGTTTCGACCGAATCATCATTTTTAAACTGTTCAAAATATCCACTGCCATAAGTATAGTTTAAACCAACATTAGTTGACCATCTTTGATTTAGATTTTCATTCCAATGAAATTGATAATGGTCTTGTTTATAATTATCTATTTCATTTTCATAAGTATAAGGGTTTTGACGTCTATTTTCCAAAATCTGTTCCTTACTCACTCCGTACCATGATTGGTAAGTTTTTTCATGCCCTCCAAATACCAAAGCTTTTATAAATGTATTTCCTTGAACATATGATCCCTGCAAAAAATATGATTTCAAATCGGAAAATGCTCTATCTATATAACCATCTGAGTCAATTTTGGATAATCTACCTGAAAGCTCAAAAGCATTATTTAATTTTCCTGAACTAAATTTAACTGTATGCTTGATGGTATTATAACTCCCAGCTGAATTCGAAATTTCAGCATAAGCATTTTTAGAAATTGCATCTGTAAGTATATTAACACTTGCTCCGAAAGCCCCAGAACCGTTGGTAGATGTTCCAACCCCTCTTTGAACTTGTAGACTCTCAATAGAAGAAGTGAAGTCAGGTAAATTAACCCAATAAGTTCCATGAGATTCAGGGTCATTAAAAGGAATTCCATTTATAGTAATATTTGTAGATTGAGCACTTACTCCCCTTATTCTAATTCCTGTATATCCAACTCCTGCACCAGCATCTGAAGTAGTAACAACAGAAGGCAAAAAACTTAATAGTATAGGTAAATCTTGTCCCAAGTTTCGGGAAGATAATTCGGCTTTAGAAATATTAGAGTGACTAATTGGTGCGGAATATTTGACTCGAATAGATTGCACTACAACTTGATCTAAAATCTGTTTTGTCCCTTGGATGGTGTCCTTGATTTTTTGCTGAGAAAATAAATTAAAGGTTATTATTAATGATAAAAAGTATATGTTATTTTTCATGTTTAAATTTGATTATAAAAACAGGATATACTATGTGTAGATAACAACTTCCCTCTCCAGAATTACTTGGCAGGTTCATTGGGTATAATCTCAGCCGTAGCACCCCATTAATATTATTGCAAATTTAATTAAAAAATTAATTACATTATTTTTTATTTTAATATTTTATCAATTTTTTCAGTTGCTATTTTTATTCTACTTTTGAGATCACCAGAAACTTGAATATAGGGCCTGTTATATTTTATCAAAGCTTCTTTAAAAGCAAAAAACATTTCTTTTCTGTTGTTAGGTCTATCTCTTAAGTCATCTTTAACCCAAGGTGTATCTATATCAGTTAAAATATATAAATCATATTTATTTTCTAATGCACAAGCTGTTAAAACAGGGTCACAAAACCCATTATAATAAGTTTCTGAATAAATTTTAGTTTCTAATAAGTCTGTATCACAGATTAAAAGGTTTGAAGTTTTTTTAGAAAATTCATTTTCTAGTTTAATTTGCCCTGCTGCAATTGGAATAATATCTTTTAATTCACAAATTCTCTTTTCCTTATTCCATTTGTTTTGTAAATATTCACGCGCATATTCTTCAACCCAATAAGTATTGTAATAATTGGCTAATTCTCTAGAAAGGGTAGTTTTTCCAGATGATTCAGGACCAAAAAGGACTACTTTAAAGCAGTCTGAAGAGGTTTGTTTAAGATTTTTTTCCATGAATAATAACCTGCAATTGCAATAAATGTAAAAATAAGATACTGTAAGCTTGTAAAGGTTAAACCTTTATAATAGTACAAAGGAACAGAAATAACATCTCCAATAATCCAAAAAATCCAATTTTCAATTTTCCTTTTTGCCATCAGCCACATTCCTACGAAAAAAATAGCTGTAGTTAAATTATCTATATAAGCTGTAATACTATTCCATTTATCAAAATAAATGTAAACTAAATAAATAAATATTATTGAGGAAATAAAAATGACTAGACATGTTTTTTTTTCTTTTGTATTAATAGTTGTGATTGGAGTTACTATATTATTGCTTTTTCTGGTCCATATATACCAACCATAAATACTCATGGCAAAATAATATGCATTAATCATCATATCTCCCAAAAGAAACCATTTATATAACAAATAAGTGAAAATAGCAGTCGATATCATTCCTGAAGGATATACAAGGATATTATTGTTTTTTGAAAACCAAACACTTAAAATTCCAAAAACAACAGCAGTAATTTCTAACACAACATATATAGTTTCATATTGCGAATACTGTTCGAACAATAAATTAAAAAAATTATACATCAACTATGTTAATTGAATTGCTGAAGAACAAATGTATTGCGAAAATTTAATAATTTCAATATTATAAGTCTCACATTTATCTTGATAATTAATTTTAACATTTGCTTTTGTAAAGGCACTGTTAATGGACTCAATATTTATATTGTTTTTAAAATCAATACCAATAAATCCAAAAGCTTTATAAACTGCTTCTTTAATTGTCCAAACTTTAGTCAAATTTTCAATTGATAAATTTTCAATCAAATCAATTTCGCTTTTGCTTATGAATTTATGAGAAATTTTTAAAATTTTTGATCTAAATTTTTCAACATCAATGCCTGTTTTTTTATTTGAAACAATAACTGCTGAAATATCAAAGGAATGAGAGAATGAAATAAATTTATCTTTCATTTCCGGCTTACCATTCTTATTGTATTCTAAATCTTCAAAAGAAATGTCTTTAATATTCAACAATTGAAGATTACTCAAAAATTGTTTTCTGTGAGTGCTATTTTTAAGTTGATTTAATTTTAAAGTTAATTTATTAGAGCTTTTTAAGTTTTCTAATAAACAACTTTCAGACTCTGTTATTTCCCAAATAAGAATAAATGTATTAGGAATAATTTCTAAGTCTTTAAATATAGGCATAGTTCAAGTTATTAAACTATTCTGATATTTAATAAATAATTTGAAATGAATTAAATTGAGAGTTTAAGCTTCAAAAGGAATAATAGAAACAAAAGATTTGTCATCTTTTTTCCTAGTAAATTTAACGATACCATCTACTCTAGCATGTAAGGTGTGATCTTTGCTAACGTAAACATTCTCTCCTGGTTTATGAGGAGTTCCTCTTTGACGCAAAATAATATTACCAGCCATAGCAGCTTGACCACCAAAAATTTTAACTCCTAATCTTTTCGATTCTGATTCTCTACCGTTTTTTGAACTACCTACCCCTTTTTTATGCGCCATTTTGTAAAAATTTAATTAAGATTTTTTAGCAACTGCCTTTTTAGCAACTGGTTTTTTAGCAACTGCCTTTTTAGCAGGAGCTTTCACAACTTTAGAATCTACAGCCTTTGTTTTAGTTGTAGAAATTTCTGTGTTATCTTCTACTTTAGTTTGAGTTTTTTTTTCTTTTTCAAGAATACTCTCAATCATAATTTCAGTCAAAAATTGACGATGGCCATTTTTTACTTTATATCCTTTTCTTCTTTTTTTCTTAAATACAATGACCTTATCATCTTTTAAATGCTTCAATATTTTAGCCTCAACACTTGCACCTTTAACTAAGGGATCACCAAGAGCTATTTTTCCAGAGTTCTCTAGCAATAATATATTATCAAAAGTAACCTTTGAACCTTCTTTTCCGTCAAGCCTATTCACAAAAACTTTCTGATCTTTTTCAACTTTAAATTGTTGACCGGCTATTTCTACTATTGCGTACATAATTTATTTTTTTTAATCAAAAACGTGTGCAAATATACAAGGATTGAACACATAACCCAATAATTTTATAAATAATAGTGTATGTATTTAAATAAAAAACAAATAATTGCTTGAAAATTGAGTTAACTATAACTATAAAATATAATTTATAGATTTGTTGATCTAATTTTTTTATATGAAAAACTGGATAAATTATAAGATAGTAGTGTATCTTCTCTTAACATTGCCTTTTTTAACTTCTTGTGAAAAAAAACCTTATCTATATAGATGAACTTCCTATTGCAGAAACACTACCTCCTATCTCTCAATATAAAACTTCTATTAAAAATAACGAGTTCAATGCTGGGAGGTATGATAACTTATCTCAATATACTCAAATGGGCCAAGGTACTTCAACTATAATGTTTAGAAGAGGATTTTCTTATTTTGATTGGGAGAGTGATATGGATTATGATGTATTTGTAAATATACAAAAAGACGAACATAATAATATATCTCAATGGACTAAATATGGTGTTTTAAAAAACAATGGAAGTGTAAATGGTATAACCCAATGGATATTTGATAAATCAATGATATTAGAACAACTTCCTTATTATGCAAGTAAGATTTCTACAACTGATATAAACGGAGATGGTTACACCGATTTTGTAATATTCGTTGCAGATGATGCATTTGAATATGGTGGTAATATAGGTGAATCATCTGGTGGAATATTCTCTTATGTTTACAATGATGGAATGTATGAACTTAATGAAATAGTACCATACCAATCAGGTGGTAATCAAATGTATTATCATGGTGGGAGTTTGGCAGATATAAATGGAGATGGTTACCCTGATATAGTAGCGGGTACAACTGAATTAAAAGTTTGGTTAAACAACGGTAGTGGTAACTTTACCTATTCCCATGCATGGTTTGATGTTGGTTCCTTTATCTGTTCAGAAACTTTATTTGACATTAATAAAGATGGATATATGGATTTAATTGTAGGAGAAGCGAAAAGTTATGATAATCCTGGTTATAGTAACTTTTATAATGACGATAATTATAACGAATCAACCATAATATTTTTAGGAACAGATTCGTATCCTTTTTACAATGATGAGCCTGATATTATATTAGAACCACAATATGATTACGTAGGTGAATCAAATTGGTTACAAAAATCGTATACGTGTACCTTTGATATTGCAATAACCGATTGGGATAACGATGGGGATTATGATATATTTACAAGTACATATCGAGGTGTAACCGGAGATGAGGGAACTTTAATAAGTGATTATGAGAACAACAACAATGTCTTTGATTTAAAAACAGAAGAAGTATTTAATGAAGGAGAGTGGTTTATGGAAGATGAATGTAGGTCTGGTTATATCAAAGCATATGATTGGGATGGTGATGGTAAAAAAGAATTAATGGCCGAATCAAGTACGTGTAGAACATTCAATACATGGATTCAAGTAAACGGAAAGTTAAGTAAAAATTTAATACAATATTAATGGAAGTAAACCCAAATAACATAAATACTCAAATTATAAGCAGATTGGGGGAGTTTTACTAGCGCATAAAAGAGAAGTAGTATCAGGGCCTCAAACTATTGTTTTTGAAATTACATCTATAAAACTTAACGAAGAGATAGATGATAGTTTTTTTAAGTAATCTTTGTTTTACGATTCGATAAATAAACTCCAACTAAAATTATAGCAGTAGCTAATAGTTGACGGTTGTTTATAGCCTCACCATCAAAATATCCCCACATAACTGCAACAATTGGAAGTGTATAAGTTACAGATGAAGCAAAAACTGGAGAAGCTATTTGAATAAACTTATTAAATAATACTTTAGCAAATGCACTTCCAAATATTGATAAAATTAAAATATAGAAAAGAGAGTTTTTTACTTCATTATTTTCTGTAAAATCAATACTAAAAAACCCTGAGTTGAAAAAAATAATTAAAGCCACAGGAAGAATACAAAGAAAATTACCTAGAGCGATTGACATTGCAGGAACTTCTTGAAGATGAACTTTTAAAAGGTTTACGGAAGTGGCATAACACATTGAAGCAACTACAATAAAGGCAATAAATAATAAATTTTGATCAGGATTAATTGTTGAACCTTCATAAATAAGAAAGAAAGATCCTATTAGCCCAATTACAACACCTAATATTTGTTTTGGATATACAACAAATTTAAAGAACCCTAATCCAATTAAAAGTGTTGCTAATGGAGTTAATGAATTTAAAATTGCTGCTACACCACTATTAATTTCAGTCTGAGCAAAAGCAAATAAAAAAGCTGGAAAAAAAGAACCTATATAACCCGTTATAAAAATCCATTTCCATTTATTTTTAGGAATTTTTTTTAAAGAAGAAAACCCGACAGCTGATAATATTAAAGTCGTAAAAATAATCCTAAGACTACCTAATTGAAAAGGCGTAAAACCTATCAAAGATTTTTTTATTAAAATATAAGAACTCCCCCAAACTAGAGATAGAACAGCTAAATAAAGCCACTTTTTATTGTTATTTGACATTAAAAAATATTAATTCCATTTAAAAGTTTGAATAATTTTTCGAATGTCATTATTCATATATTTAATTGACGGCAATAGTGAATCGTAATTTGGTTTTGAATCAAAATAAAGTGATCCACTTATGTAGTTTGAAATTGAATCTGTGATGTAAAACTGAGTATTTGAAGGTGTATCTCCAATAAATGTAAAGTATTTAGCATATACTTTTCTACTTACATCATTAAATTCACTAGATTTTATCACATTAGATTTTAAAGAATTCTCTGCCACTCTATTATTAAAATCAAGATTAACTAATTCTAAATTATTATCAATTTTAATATTAGTTAAAAAAAGCTTAGAATTCAATAATTTATATTTTATGATTGAATTACATTTTTTATCAAATTTTATTTCAGACAGTTCGTTTATTTGAAAACTATATTTGCATAATTTTTTTTCTCTATTATTAGAAAGTATATAATTTGGAGAGGGAAATTGATGAGCAAAAAATGCTTTTTGTTTAGGCAAATAAACTTGGTCACAAGAAAAAAAGAAAAAAAGAAAAAATAATTTGTTCATTATATTTTAAGACTAACCTTTATTTTCTTAATTCTTTTTCTGTCAACTTCATTAATCGTAAATAGCACATTATTCACTTTAATAGAATACCCTTTCTTTGGGAAAAATCCAATTTGCTCTAAAATAAACCCAGCTAAAGTTTCAGAGTCACCCTTTTTGCTTTCGAAAACATTTTGATCGTCAGTATCGATAATTCTATAGAATTCATTAAGGTTAGATTTTCCTTCAAAAATATAATTGGTATTATCTATTTTAAAATACGGAACATCATCCTGACTAAAATCATCACTTATATCTCCTACTATCTCTTCCACAATATCATCCATAGTTACGATTCCAGAATTTCCGCCATATTCATCTACAACAACCGCAAGATGAATCTTAAGTTGTTGAAATTCTTTTAGTAAATCATCTAACTTTTTATTTTCAGGAATAAAATAAGGATCTCTAATTAATGTGTTCCAATTAAATTCATTTTTGTTTAAATAAGGAAACAGGTCTTTTAAATAAATTACTCCAACAATTTTATCGATTGTTTTTTCAAAAACAGGAATTCGGGAGTATTTATTTTGTTTAACTATTTTAATTAATTCTATAAAGCTAATATCACTTGAAACTGAAAAAACATCTATTCTTGGTTTCATTATTTGCTTAACTTCTAGACTTCCAAATGAAACTATCCCATGTAATATCTTTTTCTCCTCATTTGAAGTTTCACTTTTATCTGTAAGTTCAAGAGCATCTGACAGCTTGTCAACTGATAAATTTGTTTTTTTATAAATCAATTTTTTTTGAATAAAATGAGTCATAGTACTCATTGGAATAGTTAAAAAAAAGAAAACATATTTATCTAAAATTTGAATAGGTAAAGCCATTTTTTTAGAAAAAGAAATTGGATTTCTACTAGCATATACTTTAGGTAGTATTTCGCCAAATAACAAGATAATCAGAGTAATAAATCCAACTTCTAAAGCAAAGTTAACCCAGTAAGGGAGTGAATCAAAATTAAATAAATTACTAAATGAAGAAAGTAAAAGTACTATTGATATATTTATGAAATTGTTTGAGACCAATAGAACCGCTAGTAGTCTTCTAGGATTATTTCTTAGTGTAGAAATTAATTTTAAAGATCTGCTATTTGAGTTAGCTGCCTTTTTTATTTTTGTATTAGAAAGTGAAAAAAAAGCTACTTCTGAGCCTGATATCAAAGCAGAGCTTATGACTAAAAATATGATTAGTAAAATCTTAATTACTAAATCATAAGAGTCAAGCAATAAAATTTCACTAATTAAACTGATTTGAGTCTCCAATATTTATTCAAGGTTGATTTAAAAAGGTAAATCATTAGAATTGTTTTCATCACTTTCATCTCCATTTTGTTCAAATTTATCTTCAATTGGATTTGAATTAGAGCTTAAATCATTTTTAGTTGATAAAAAATTAAATTCCATAACATGAATCTCAGTTGAATACCTTTGAATCCCATCTTCTGATTGCCATTTTCTAGTTTTAATTTTTCCTTCTACGTAAATCTTATCTCCTTTTTTAAGATATTTTTCACATAATTCAGCAGCTTTGTTTTTAACGACAATATTATGCCATTCCGTATTCGAAACCTTTTCTCCAGTAGCCTTGTTAGTATAGCTTTCATTTGTAGCAATTGGGAATCTTCCTATGCAACCTCCACCATCAAAATGATGCATTTTGATTTCATCTCCTAAATTACCGATTAACATTACTTTATTTAAAGATCCGCTCATTTTAAAAATTTTACTAATCAAATATAATAAAATCCTGTCATTACAACTTGAAGATTGACAAGAATTTAGACAATGGTCTTGGAAAAGGATAGGAATTTATATTATCAAAATTTACAGGTTTTGATTTTATATTATTGACATTGATAATCCAAAAAGAAATTGTTAGTCTCTGATGAGAAAGCTTATGAATAATATTCTCGTCATTAAATAGCTTAACACTTTTTTCTGTTATTTTGATATTTTGTTGAGCTTTTACATACTTAATTACTTGAGATAACTCAATTATTTTATCTGTTTCCAGAAGAGGAAATTGATAAAGATTTTGCCAAATGCCTTTTTTATGTCTTTTTTCAATAAATGTTTCATTTAATTCAGTCACAAAAACTAAATAATTAAAATACCTGTTTATGGGTTTTTTAATTTTGGATTTAAATGGAAAATCAAACACCTTATTATTTTTATAAGCATAACATTTACTTTGAAAAATACAATTATTACAAATTGGAATTGCAGGTTTACATATAACAGCTCCAAAATCCATAATAGCTTGATTAAAATCACTAGGATTATCCTTTGAGATTAGTCTCATCGTTACTTCTTTAAACTCTTTCAAGGCCTTAGAGTTATTTATAGGCGTACTAATACCTAGAAGTCTTGAAATAAACCTATAAACATTGCCGTCAACAACTGAAACAACTTCATTAGTAGAGAAAGAGCTAATAGCACTAGCCGAATAGTCACCTATTCCTGGTAGTTTAATTAATTCTGAATATTTTACAGGAAATAATCCATTTAAATCATTTGTAACAATTCTTGCGGTTTTATACAAATTTCGAGCTCTACTATAATATCCTAATCCTTCCCACATTTTAAGTATATCATTTTCTAAAGCCATAGAAAGAGCTTTAACATTCGGATAGTTTTTTATAAACCTTAAATAATAAGGCAGCCCTTGTTTAATTTGAGTTTGTTGTAATATTATTTCTGACAACCATATTTTATAAGGGTCTGTTGTATCTCTCCATGGCAATTCTCTTTTATTTTTTAAATACCAAGAAATAAGATCCTTAGAAAATGTAGAGCTTATGTTTTTTAATAAAATTTGGTTCAAAATAATAATGATGTATTAGGGTTAGATAAAAAATGAATTATGAATATAAATTTATATATTTGGCACACAAAAAAAGTAAACATAAATAAAAATAAGAATATGACCAAAGCTGAGATTGTATCAAGAATTTCAAATAACCTAGGATTAGAAAAGGATGAAGTTTTATCAACAGTTGAAAACTTAATGACTGAAATAAAAAAATCCTTAAATAATGGTGAAAATGTTTATTTAAGAGGATTTGGAAGCTTCATAGTTAAGAAAAGAGCCGAAAAAACTGGTCGAAATATTTCAAAAAATATAACCATAAGAATACCAGAACATCATATTCCTGCTTTTAAGCCTGCGAAAGTTTTTACTAAGGGTGTAAAAGAAAATAACTAATATTTAATAAAAAAAGAAAATTATGCCAAGTGGTAAAAAAAGAAAAAGGCACAAGGTGGCTACACATAAGCGAAAAAAGAGAAGCCGTGCTAATCGTCACAAAAACAAATAGTACTACAATTTCTTAATGAATATTCAGTTCTTTGAAATGAGATTAATTTAGCGTAATTCATCACTAAAGATTTCTCAATGTATAAGTAAAATCCTGTGTATAATAGTATAACAATTCATTTTAAAATGAATATTAAAAATCAATATTATGAGTAAAGAAATAATTATTCGTTCGAATTCCTCAGCTGTTGATTTTGCCTTACTAAAAGACGGTAAATTAATTGAACTTCATAAACAAAATGATGGAAACAAATTTAATGTCGGAGATATTTTTCTAGCTAAAACCAAAAAAACAATTTCTGGTTTGAATGCTGCATTTGTCAATGTAGGCTATGAAAAAGATGCATTTCTACATTATCATGACTTAGGTCCTAGAATTCTTTCATTAATTAAGTTCATTAAAGGTGTAAGCGCAGGTAAAATAAAAAATTTTTCACTTGATAAATTTCCATTTGAAACGGAAATTGACAAAGAAGGCAGTATCTCAGATGTTATAAATCCAAACCAATCTTTATTAGTTCAAATTATAAAAGAACCTATCTCTACTAAAGGTCCTAGAATAAGCTCTGAACTTTCATTTGCTGGCCGATATTTAGTTTTAGTTCCTTTCTCAAATAGAATTTCTATTTCACAAAAAATAGAAAGCAGAGAAGAAAAAAGTAGACTAAAAAGGTTGGTGCAAAGTATAAAGCCAAAAGGTTTTGGAGTTATTGTTCGAACTGTAGCTAAAGATCAAAAAGTTGCTGAACTAGATAAAGATCTACAAAATTTACACGCTCAATGGATAGAGCTTTGTAAAAAAATCCAAGGTTCAGAAACTCCTTTAAAATTACAAAGCGAATTAAACAGATCTTCATCAATACTTAGAGATATATTTAACGACTCATTTACTGGAATATATGTTAATCAAAAGTCCATGTATTTAGAGATTAAGGATTACTTAAATCAAATTGCACCTAAAAAGCAATCTGTTTTAAAACTTCACGAATCTAGTACCCCTATTTTTGAAGAATACGGGATTGAGCGTCAAATTAAAACTGCTTTTGGTAGGACTGTAACAATGAGTAAGGGAGCTTATTTAATTATAGAGCATACTGAAGCTCTTCATGTAATAGATGTCAACAGTGGAAATAGATCAACTAAAGCGAAAAATCAAGAAGAATCCGCTCTTGAAGTGAATATTGTTGCTGCTACAGAAATAGCCAGACAACTAAGACTTCGAGATATGGGAGGTATTATTGTTATTGACTTCATAGACTTATCTAGTGCTCTAAATAGAAAAAAACTGTTTGATCATTTTACAAATGAAATGAATTCTGACAGAGCTAAACATAAAATACTTCCCCCTAGTAAAATTGGATTAATTCAAATGACTCGTCAAAGAGTTAGATCAGAAATGGATATAAAAACAGTAGAATTAAATCCGAATATTAACGGAACTGTTGAGGCTCCAATTGTTTTAATTGATAAAATAAATGATAAACTAGAGAAAATTTTAAACAACAAAAAGTACAGTAATATGAAAATTATTTTACACTTGCATCCATTTATAGCTGCATATGTAAAAAGCGGATATCCGTCCGTTAGATTAAAATGGTACTTGGAGCATAAAAGATGGATTAAGATTATCCCTAGAGACGCATACACCTATTTACATTTTAGATTCTTTAATAAAGATGGTAGAATCATCAATGCATAAAAGCGGCTTTTGCCGCTTTTTTTTTGCTTTAATTTATCCTATTTTACTAACATGAATAATAGTGACCTTACAATAAAAGAAATAGAAATAAAACTACAATATTATTGCTCTTACCAAGACAGGTGCCATAAAGAGGTTCATGAAAAATTAAGAACATTTAATATCATTAATGCAGAAGCCAACCAAATAATTTCAAATTTAATTAGTGAAAATTTTTTAAATGAAACCAGATTTTCTAAAAGCTATGTAAGAGGAAAATTCAATATTAAACATTGGGGGAAAATCAGAATAGTTAATGAACTTAAAAAAAGAAATATTTCTGCATTCATCATCATGCAAGGTTTAAAAGAAATTGATGAATTAGAGTATCAAAATAAGTTTGAAGAAATATTTAATAAAAAATTATCATCTTTGGTTGGATTATCTCTTATAATAAAGAAAAGAAAAATACTTTCATATTTACTATATAGAGGATGGGAAAGCAGTTTAATTTATCAAAAAATTTATGAAATTTAATTACTTAATAATAATATCTTTATTTTTTTTAGGTTGTAAACCTGAAGTAGACCTAATAGTTTATAATGGGAATATTTATACGGTTGATCATGATTTTAATGTAGCTAAAGCAATAGCAATAAAAGATGGTCTGTTTTATGAAATTGGAACAGATGAAATTCAAAAGAAATATAATTCAAAAGAAACAATCAATCTAAACGGAGCCACTGTATTACCAGGATTAATTGATGCTCATTGTCACTTTTATGGCTTGGGTTTAAATCAACAGGTCATTGACTTAGTAGGGACTCTGTCATTTAAAGAAGTAATCTCTAAACTTAAGTTAAACTCAAATATTAATAGTACTATAATAAAAGGAAGAGGTTGGGATCAAAATGATTGGGATATAAAAGAATTTCCTACAAAAAGTAAGTTAGACCTTCTTTATCCTAATATTCCGGTAGTTTTAGAAAGAATAGATGGTCATGCCTATTTAGTTAATCAAAAAGCTCTTGATTTAGCTAAAATTACGGTTGACACTAAATCTAGTAGTGGAACGATTGAAAAAAAGAATGGGAAATTAACAGGGTTGTTAATTGATGGTCCGATGGAGTTAATTGATAATATATTACCAGAATTATCTTTAAACGAAAAAAAACAAGCTCTGTTAAATGCTGAAAAAATATGTTTTAAAAATGGATTAACAACTGTTGATGATGCTGGTTTATCAAAAGAAATAATTTTATTAATAGATAGCATTCAAAAAAAGAAAGAATTAAAAATTAGAATTTATGCTATGATTAGTAATTCTAAAAATAATCTGGATTATTTTCTTCAAAATGGACCTATTAAAACACCTCGATTAAATGTGAGTTCTGTAAAAATATATGGAGATGGTGCGCTAGGTTCTAGAGGAGCAACATTAAAAACTCCTTATCACGATGACCCCCATAATTATGGAAAATTAATTACCAGACCAGATGAGTTAAAAAATTTAGCTACCAGAATTGCTGAGGCTAATTTCCAAATGAATACACATGCTATTGGAGATTCAACTGTGAAATTATTAATAGACACCTATTCAAAGGTTCTTAAAAACAAAGAAGATCCTAGGTGGAGAATTGAACATTCTCAAATTATTGATTTAGATGATATAGAAGGTTTCAATAACAAGATTCTGCCTTCTATTCAACCAACCCATGCAACTAGTGATATGTATTGGGCTGAAGACAGAGTTGGATCTAAAAGAATAAAAGGAGCTTACGCTTATAAAACCCTGTTAGATAAATCAAAAGTCATTGGACTGGGAACAGATTTTCCTGTTGAAAAAGTAAATCCATTTCATACTTTTTATGCAGCTATTTCTAGAAAAGACATGAATGGATATCCAGAAAATGGATTTGAATTCGAAAATGCTCTTTCAAGAGAAGAAACATTAAAAGGAATGACTATTTGGGCTGCTTATTTAAATTTTGAAGAAAAAGAAAAAGGCAGTATTGAAAAAGGAAAGTTAGCAGATTTTATTGTAATAGATAGAGATATAATGAGTGTCAAACTTGATGAAACTTATAAAACCAAAGTTCTTAAAACCTTTGTCTCGGGAGATTTAGTTTATTTGATACAAGAACCCTAATAGCATATTTCTTCCTGGCATTGGAACTAAATTAGTTTCAGAATATGTAGTATCTAAAATATTATTCACATTTACAAAAAAGGATTTATAATATATTTTAGAATCTAAAACTGAATAATTAGATTCATCGGAGCGCTTAACATACTTAAAAACAGTAGAAAAAGAGAGCTTTTTATAATTAAGATTAAGTTTTGAGATTAAGTGATTTTTTATAGAATTCAATGAATACTGAGAATAGTTTATATTACTCACGTAATTATCGTCCTTTAGATTAGAATATCCTAAACTAAATGAATTTGAAAAACCCTCTTTACTTGCAAATTTATACAACAAATCTAATTCAAAGCCAGTCGTGTTTAAGGAACCTATATTAGTTGCTTTCCATAAATCATTTTCATTTTTCTTTACATAATCTATAATATTTTTAGCTTTTCTAGAAAAAATAGTGGTTGAAAAATCTAGTTTTGAAGTATTATATTTAAATCCAAATTCTGTAGAAGTTGCTTGCTCAGGAATTAAATTTTCATTTCCAATTGTCGTATTACTGCTGTAAAATAAATCTGTATAGGTTGGAATTCTGTAGGTTTTACCAATATTAGAATATAATTTAACTTTTGAATTTAAGTGATATCCTATGTCAATTCCAGGAAAAGAATGAAAAGATAAATCTGAAAAATGACTAATAGCAATACCTGGAGACATGCTTAATTTTTTATCAAACATCTCAAAAGTGTGATCTACAAAAAAATTAACTGTCGTTCTACTGTGCTCTCCTAAATTATTACTTGTTATACTGACTGTTGATAAATCTAATCCAAATCCAGTAGTTCCAAGTTTAGTAAAATAAGATCCACTTAATTCAGCAGAAATTTTGTTGGTTTTATGAAGATTTCTATATATAGAAGGATTATCTCTAATGTAAATATATTCGTCTTGTCCTCTTTTCCAATAAAGTCTAGGTTTAATTATTAAGTTCTCGGATTTTATAACAGTTGAAACGCCTAATAAACTTGCTTGAGTTTCTTCATATTGCTCAGTAGCTAAAGGACTTGCATAAAACCCATTTGCCCCAAATTTCCTGTATGAAAAAGAACTTATTAAATCCACAGGAGAAGTTTTTGTTATAAAAGAAGTTTTTGAAAAATAATTATTATTTATATAATCTGTATTATGCCTGTATCCATCAGATCTATTTGTAGTAAAACTTACAATACTTTTAATTTTTTCTTTTATAATTGATGAAGATAGAGCCAAATTTTTCTGACCATAAGACCCAAATGACAATTCTCTTAAAACAAACTCGAACGCTTTTCTTGTTTCTGTTTTAACTTCTTTAGTAACTATGTTTATAGCACCATTAAATGCATTTTGACCAAAAATTCTGGCAGCAGGGCCTTTAATTATCTCTATTCTTTCTATCAAATAAAGTGGAAGAATCATATTAAGAGTATGATGACCTGTTTGAGCGTCATCCATCTTCATACCATCAATTAAAAGTAAGGTTTGATCAAACCCTCCTCCCCTTATATATAAATCACCTTGAGTACCAGAAACACCCCTTTTTCTGATATCAATTCCTATAGTTTGCTGTAATAAATCGGAAACATTAGTAGCGGCACTAAGTGCTATTTGCTCAGAAGAAATGATTTCAATAGTTCTAAAATTTTTTGAAAAGGGTAGATTGATTTTTGTAGAAGATACTACTACTTCATCTAAAACTTGATCAGCATTTTTTTGTTGAGAAAACAAAAATTGTAATGTTAAAAAAAGTAGTATAGAAATGTTTAATCTCATATAATCAACTAAATCCTAATGTAATATACATTATAAAATATTAAGAAAATTACTTTAATCGATTAAAATAATTACTTTATTTTCATTCATTTCAACAACACCAGATCCTATATTTAAGTGTGTCTCTTTTGAATTAACTTTAGAAAAAACTTCTGCTAATTGGGTTGAATCGCTAATTTCACCTAATATTTTTACAGTTCCAGAAATTAGAGTAGAAACTATTGGAGCATGATTATTTAACATTTGAAAAGATCCGTCAGTTCCAGGAACTAATACTGAATCAACATCCCCATTAAATAAAGTCTTTTCTGGACTAACTATTTCTAAATACATGAATTTATTTATTATGCCTCAGCTAACATTTTTTCACCAGCTTCTATTGCTTCTTCTATAGTTCCTTTAAGATTAAATGCTGTTTCAGGAATGTAATCTAATTCACCATCCATTATCATATTAAATCCTTTTATAGTGTCTTTAATATCCACCAAAACACCTGGTATTCCAGTAAATTGCTCTGCTACATGGAAAGGCTGAGAAAGGAATCTTTGAACTTTTCTAGCTCTATATACTGAAAGTTTGTCTTCTTCTGCAAGTTCTTCCATTCCTAAAATTGCTATAATATCTTGAAGTTCTTTATATTTTTGTAATAGTTCTTTAACTCTTTGAGCACAATTATAGTGATCATATCCAATAATATCTGGAGAAAGAATTCTTGATGTTGAATCTAAAGGGTCTACAGCTGGATAAATTCCAAGCTCAGCAATTTTTCTAGATAAAACTGTTGTAGCATCCAAGTGAGCAAAAGTAGTTGCTGGCGCGGGATCTGTTAAATCATCTGCAGGAACATATACTGCCTGAACAGATGTAATCGAACCATTCTTAGTTGATGTAATTCTTTCTTGCATAGCTCCCATTTCAGTTGCTAATGTTGGTTGATAACCAACTGCTGATGGCATTCTACCTAAAAGAGCGGATACTTCAGAACCTGCTTGTGTAAACCTAAAAATATTATCAACAAAAAATAAAACATCTTTACCTTGGCCTTCACCTGCACCATCTCTAAAGTATTCAGCCATAGTAAGACCCGAAAGTGCAACTCTAGCTCTAGCACCAGGGGGTTCATTCATTTGCCCAAATACAAAAGTTGCTTTGGATTCTTTCATCACATTTTTATCAACTTTACTTAAATCCCAGCCTCCTTCTTCCATAGATTTATCAAACTCTTCTCCGTATTTAATAATGCCTGATTCTAACATTTCTCTTAAAAGATCATTTCCTTCTCTAGTTCTTTCTCCAACACCTGCAAAAACAGAAAGTCCACCATGTCCTTTGGCTATATTGTTAATTAACTCTTGAATTAATACCGTTTTACCTACACCAGCTCCACCAAAAAGACCGATCTTACCTCCTTTAGCATAAGGCTCAATAAGGTCAATAACTTTTATACCTGTAAACAAAACTTCAGTTGAAGTAGATAATTGATCAAAATCAGGAGCTTCTCTATGAATAGATAAACCATCCTTACCAGTCTTAGGTAAATTACCTAAACCATCAATTGCATCACCAATTACATTAAATAATCTTCCATATACATTTTCACCAATAGGCATTTTAATTGGATATCCAGTAGCTAACACTTCTGCTCCTCTTTGAAGTCCATCAGTAGAATCCATAGAAATAGTTCTAACCACATCCTCACCAACGTGAGACTGAACTTCAAGGACTAAAATTGAACCATCTGATTTTTTAATTTCAAGAGAATCATAAATTTTTGGAAGCTTGTTAGTAGAAGTGTCAAAAATGACATCAACTACAGGGCCCATAATTTGTGAAACTTTACCAATTGAATTTGACATTGTATGATTTTTAATTTTAAATATATCTATAATTATTAAAACTGAATTTTAATGTGGCAAATATAAAATTTTATACTTTAAATACTTTAATTTTTTTACAAAAAAAGGCGACCTAAGTCGCCTTTTTTAAACATTATAATATTATTGCTTATGGGTTTAATATAAATCCAACATAGAATTGACTTCCAATCATTCCTGAGCCAGGCATTACCATATATTCATTACCACCAACATTAACACCACCTATTTTAACTCTAGAATCGATTGAAGGAATTTCAAAATTCATAGAAGCATCAAAAGTTGTATTAGAAGGAATTATTCCATCGATAAAACCTGATTGTTCCCACGTAAATGAATCGTGATATTTAGCAGATACATTAAATGAAAAATTCTCAGCTAATTTAGTAGAACCAAACGTTACAACTGCTCTAGTCTGAGGAGTGTTAAACCCTGCTTCATAATCAGAATTAGGATTATCAAATTTCATTTTATTATAAGAATATGATATGTTTAAATCAAACACATCTAAAACCTGTGTTTCAAGACCAGCACCAACTCCATACGTTCTTACAACTTCATCAGTATTTGCATCATAACTAAACACTTTATAATCTCCTGCGCCTAAAGCTACCAAACCTCCATAAGTATTATACATTGGAGTAATCACATTTACAGCTGAAATAAAGTTATCCCATTCTGTTACGTAAGCATTTATATCAAGTGCTGTTTTCTTTCCGTTAATTCTATATCCAAGATCATAAGATTTTACATATTGAGCTTCAACATTTCCTAGATTTCCAGCCTTAACAGGAGCTCCAGCCAAAACAGAAGCAAGAGTAAACGAATTTTCTTGAACTTGCTTACCCGTGATGTAATAACTATTACCTGAACCACCTCTTAACCTCATATTGAATCTATCAACATTATCAGGTGAACTACCCATTAAAACAGCTGCACCAGCATCAAGGCCGATGTACTGGTCTTGGGATGATGGATTTTGGTACCCTGTTTGGTAAGAAATTCTAATATTTTGATTTTCTGAAAGATTAATAAGAGCACCAATTCTAGGTGTAATATGTCCATCAAAAAATTCACTTTTATCATATCTCATAGATCCTGTTAATTTTACAGCACCACCTAAAACTGATTTTTGAGCTTGTGCATACATACCCATCTCATTAAATTCGATTGGCGAAGTATAATCCGTAAATAAAGTACCATTAGATCTTAATATATAATCTCTATATGAAGCACCTACTATAATATCAACTCCACTAACTAAATCTTGAAGGTTGTAATTAGCCTCAAAACTGTTAGATTTTGAAGTATCTAATATTCCAGCTCCACCTCCAAAAACATCTATTCCTGTTGAAATAGCTGTATTGTAAGCAGAATCCCACGCGGAAGAACCAGGTCTAAGCATGTTAGCATCGGCAGCTTTTCTACCTGCAACATGAGCAGCTAACATTTGACTTCCACTTAATACTTGATTAAGATCATATCCAGCTGCTGCATAATAAGCCAACGTACCAAAACCAACTATAGGGTTTGGATCTATTAAATAAGGAATAGCTCCAAAATAACCATTAAAGTAAGCTCCAAAATACCCTGCTAATCCACCAGGCTGAGCAATTGCCATTACTGCTCCTAAAGCAGATACATCATGAGTGTTTCCTGAGTCTTCTATAGAAGTATAAGCTCTTAAATTTAAGTTTCTGTTAGTGTACTCAATTTTATGCTGTTGAAGTCCAAAGTTTTTTAACATGTTTCTGTTAGTTGCATGTAGCATTGTATTACCTGAACCCATTTTTGAATTCAATATAATTTCCGAATCTTCCGTTGGCTTAAAATGTAAAGCTATATCCGTCTTAAAACTTGAAGCTTTATTGTCAACTAAGTCTACCTCATTATATCCACTAGTATTAATCATAGTCGATCCAAAGAAATCTGGATTCATCTGTCCAAATATTGCACCAAATTGAGCTCCTTGAGCTGGTGTGAAAGTTCCATTTGCTACAAGTGCAGGAAGAACGGAATAAGCAAAAACTTGAGTCATATTAAAATTCTGACCTATATCTCCATAAACATTTATCCCATCATAATCAGGGAAATCTCTTGGGTTTTGAGCTTCAATAGTTCCACTTACATAACGACCATTTAAGTGATTTACATCTCTGTAATCAACCGCATGCCAATCTTCACCTTGCTGATAACTCATTGTAATTTTAGCAGCAAATTTGTCGCTAAACTTATTGGCAGCTCTAAAAGCTACATCATAATAACCGTTATCACCAGCTGCTTTTTGAGAAGTTATACCGTGTTTATAAGAAACGCTTACACCAGGAAAGTCAAATGGATTTTTACTATTCATAAATAAAATACCTTTCGTTGCATTAGCTCCATATAAAGCAGATGCTGCTCCAGGCATTAATTCAACACTCTGGATATCTAATTCATTAATTCCAAGTAAATTACCTGCAGAGAAATTCAATCCAGGGGCTTCATTATTCATTCCGTCAACAAGTTGAACAAATCCATTATTGTAAATTGTTGAAAAACCTCTTGTGTTTATTTGTTGCAAGAAAAGTCCACCAGAGTTTATCTGAACTCCTTTTAGACCATCTAAACTACTGTAAAAATCAGCGCCAGTAGATTGAGCGATATCCTTGTAATCAAATTTTTCAATAGTTACCGGAGAATCAAATAGTCTTTCTGCAATTCTTGAAGCAGAAATAACAATTTCATCAAGTAAATTTTGAGAAGATTCTAATTTTACATCAAAGTCTAAATTAGAAGTCGTTACATTTAATGTAGCAGAATCAAAACCAACACTTGATACTGTTACTGTAAAAGGTGGGGACTGACTAACAGAAATTGAAAAATTACCATCAAAATCTGCAACCGTACCATTCATTGCATCAACAACAATAGTTGCTCCTGGAATCGGATCATTATTATCGTCAACTACAGTACCAGTTACCGTGGTTTGAGCGAAAATTAAAGTACTAAATAGTACTGCAATCATAGACAAAATACTTTTCATAATAGAGTTTGTTTTTAGTTTTTAAGTTGTATTCGTTTTAATATAATCTTGTAAATATAAATAAAATTGTAAAACTATCAGTTTATTAAGCTTTTATCCAAGATTTAATAATATTGAAACCTGTTAATTATAAAATGTAGAATATTAATCCGACTTTAAATTGTTTAATATTCTTGAATTCTAAATGCTTTTTTTCAAATTGTTCATTGAATATTGATTGAAGACCAAAGTAAATACCAAGGTTCCAAGAGTTATTTCCCGCATTTATAGTTGCACCTGATTGAAATTTTTTAAAAGGAAGGTTAGACAAAGAATAAGTCTTATTTGTTGAATCATATTTAAATTTACTACTAAAAATATAACTGGTTTTAATTCCAAAATAAATTCTCCAAAATTTATAAATTTCTGGTCTTGAAGTTCTCCATCTAATCTCGAAAGGAGCTTCAATCTCATTATAAATCCACTTGTTCTTATTAAATGTACTTAAGTCATCAACAATCATACCTTTAAAACCACTGCTTTCACTAGTTATTTTTAAGTTATGATTATATGAACTCCTTGATATACCTAAACCTATTCCAATACCAAAATTTCTATTAACGTTTAAAGGAAAATCTCTAATAAACCCTAAATTAATTGAATTAGAAAATTTATTTTGATTAAAATCAGATGGTTTATTTAATAATGAATTATAATAGACACCAAAATAAATTTGATCCTCACGGTATTTATCATCTAAATCTTTGTTCTGAGAAAAAGAATAAAGACTAATAAATAATGTGCAAAAAATAAGAATTACTTTATGCATAACACAAATTTACTTAATATAAACAAAAAAAGCACCCTTATAAGGATGCTTTGAATTTTAAGCTAAATATTTTTTTATCTGTTTTGGGTATAGTCACCAATTCTAGTTGTATAGTTGATTTTTAAAGCATTTACTTTTCTTAACTCTTGCTTTATATCAGAAATAAGACCCATGTTAGTTTCGCCATCAACTTTTAATGCAGTTGTTAAGACATTTTGTAATTCCTCCCTTTTAGTAGCTCTTTCAGCAAGTACATAGGCTCCAACATCAGAAACTACAGAAAACTTATCATTTAATTGAATCCTTGCCTGATCCCCGTATTTAGATTCATACCTAGCGCTTGGTTTGCCAGCATATATATAAATTACACGATCTTTCTTGTCTAACTTTTGAACTTGGTCAGCTGCTGGAAGCTTATTATCAACCATTAAGGTGTTATCACGCATAACAGTAGCAACCATAAAGAAAAATAAAAGCATAAAAACAATATCAGGTAAAGATGCTGTATTAATCGCAGGTTGTTCTCCGTTTTTTTTCTTTTTAAACTTAGACATACTAATTATTTTTATTAGGTTCTGCCTCAGATAATTTTTGAGGATACATATCTTTTACCAAGCTAAGTTTAGGCTTAAGAGATGCCTTAACTCTTTCAGAAGTTCTTGGATCTGTATATTTTTTATCTGCTTCAACAAAACTCATTCTTTCATTTGGATATAAGGATAAAAATTCTCTATCTCTTAAATCATTATAAGCAGCCACTAGTTCATTTTGAACTGATATGTATACTTTGTAATCTGTCTCTCTATCATTCTTTAATGAAATAATAGCTTTGTCAGGGTTGTCAGATGATGACCTGTCTTTTTCACCTTTACAATAGTCACAAGCTTCTTTTCCTACTCCACCTCCGTTATCTAAAAACTTAACTGCTGCCTTTCTAATTTCACTTATAGCCATTACTTTTTCTTCAACAAGAATCATGTTGTTTTTGTTCACTACAACAGTAAAAATATTTTTCTGTTTAATTATTGGAGGATCAACGACATCTTCCATTGGAGGAAGTTTTCTGTTGATTCCAGAATCAGTTTCTATAGTAGTAGTTACTAAGAAAAATATTAATAAAAGAAAAGCAATATCGGCCATTGAGCCCGCATTTACTTCTGGTGATTTTCTAGCCATCTACTTTTTGATTAGTTTTCTTACCGATCCATAGCACATTGAAGCAATAGCAATAATAGTTAAAAAGTAAAACGTTTTAATCCCTGTCTCTACAAGTCTAGCTCCATTAGCAGACAAAACTGCTCCATCTTGCATAGGTGTCTCTTCTCCAGAAGAAAAAATAAAAGCTAATACAAGAATTACTAAAAAGGCACCAATTGACATAATTGAACTTTTAAGCTTTTCTTTATCAGAAGCTAAATTTTTAACTGAAAAAAATACTGTAATTAAAACAGTTATTGCTAATATTATTTGCGCTAAAAGAATAATAGGAGTAATACTACTATAATCTCCTTGCATAGCGCTCATCTCAATTGCATCGTCGCCCTTTACAACTATAAATGTTAGAAAAAAAGCGCCCAAAATACCAAGAAAAGCAACTGTGTATGTAGTTATTTTTTGAATATTCATAAATTTATTTTTTGTGAGCTACTAAAATATCTATTAAAGTAATTGAAGCGTCTTCCATGTCATTAACAATACTATCTATTTTAGCTACGATATAATTATAAAATATTTGAAGAATAATTGCAACTACAAGTCCAAATACCGTAGTTAATAATGCTACTTTAATACCACCAGCAACTAGTGAAGGTTGCATATCTCCCGCAGCTTGAATTTTATCAAATGCTTGAATCATACCAATTACAGTTCCCATGAAACCAAGCATTGGAGCCAAAGCAATAAATAAAGATATCCAAGAAACATTTTTCTCAAGTTGTCCCATTTGAACACCACCATAAGCAACAACAGCTTTCTCTGCACTTTCAACACTGTCATCAGCTCTGTCTAATCCTTGATAAAAAATAGAAGCAACAGGGCCTGAAGTATTTCTGCATATTTCTTTAGCAGCTTCTGTACCACCTGACTTAAGTGCACTTTCAACATCCTCAGTTAATTTTTGAGTATTAGTAGTTGCAAGGTTTAGATAAATTATTCTTTCTATAGATATTGCAAGACCAAAAATAAGACATGCAAGAACAATTCCCATAAACCCAGGACCACCTTCAATAAAACGATTTTTTAATTCTTGAGTAAAACCTCTTTCGGTTGGAGCTTCTTCAACCATAACTTCTTCTTGTACAACTTCTTCAGCAACAGTTTCATCCTGAGCATTTAAATTTCCAATGTTAGAGAAAAAAACAGCGCCTAATAGTAAAAGTGATAATAGTCTTTTCATTGTTTAAAATTTATTATTAGTGTTAATTATTTATTTTAAGTTGATAAATATATATAAAAAAGTTTAAATAAAAATAATGTTTTACACAAACATGTAATATTAATTAAATTACCTTTGACATTCTTTTAAGCATGTATTTTTATGTGACTTTTGCAGAGAGGAAGGGATTCGAACCCTCGATACACTTTTGGCGTATACACGCTTTCCAAGCGTGCGCCTTAAACCACTCGGCCACCTCTCTTTTTAAAAGCTCCAAAAATAGGTATTTTAAATATTATAAATTGAATATTTTAATAGCATTTTTTGTAGTTATATCGGCTAGCTCTATTTCATTTATCTCATAAAGTTCAGACAATTTACTTAACACATAAGTTATATAAGAGCTTTCATTTCTTTTTCCACGAAAAGGAACAGGTGATAGATAGGGAGCATCCGTCTCTAAAACGAGATGTTGTAAATCAATTTGATTGATGAATTTATCTAATCCTCCATTTTTAAAAGTGACTACTCCTCCTATTCCTAGTTTAAAATCTAGATTTATTGCTCTTTTTGCTTGCTGTAATGTGCCTGTGAAACAATGAAAGACACCTCGAAGGTTTGTGCATTTTTCAGCATCTAATATTTCGAAAATCTCATCAAAACCTTCTCTGCAATGTATTACAATGGGCAAATCATTAGAAATAGCAAGTCTAATTTGAAACTCAAAAGCTTCTTGTTGCTGTTTTAAAAAAGTTTTATCCCAATATAAATCAATCCCAATTTCACCAATGGCCACATAGCTATGCTTATCTATACTTTTAACAACTTTTTCTAGTTCCTCCTTGTAGTTGTCTTTGACATACACTGGATGAAGACCAGACATTAAGTGAATATTTGAGGGATATTTTTTTTGTAAATCATGCATATCCTTCATATGAGAAGAATCAATTGCTGGAAAGATAAATTTATCAATCCCACTATTAATTGATCTAGCTATTACCTTGTCGATATCATCTTTAAACTGTTCAAGGTATAAATGAGTATGAGTATCTATTATTTGCATGGGGCTAAGTTAATATTTTAGATTAATTTTATTTTAATGAAACAGACAAGGCACTTCTTTTTAAAATTTCAAGGATACACCAGTATTAATCTTAAAAAAACAGCTACAAACCATTATCAAATAGAAGCGATAATAAATGATATTGACGGCCTGTTTATTCTTGATACCGGAGCCTCTAGTACCTGTACTAATTTAACTGAATCAGAAAAATTCAAATTAATTTCAGAAACTAGTGAAATTAAAGCATCCAGTGCTACTGATTTAATGCAAGAAACTAAGGTGTCTAAAAAAAATAAATTACAAGTTGGAAAATGGTTTAGCAAATCATGTTCGATAGTCTTATTTGACATGAGTCATATTAATAAAGCATTATGTGAAAGAGAAATTCAAAAAGTAGATGGGATAATAGGAGCGGATATCTTAAAAAAAGGAAAAGCTATTATAGATTATGAAAAAAACAGACTTTATCTAAAGCTCTAATGCCTTTTTAATATTTCCACCCATTAATTTTTCAATAGGATTTTCAAGAGCTTCTTTAATAGAAACTAAAAATCCTACAGATTCCTTGCCATCTATTATTCTATGATCATAAGAAAGTGCCAAATACATAATTGGATGAACTTCAACCTTTCCATTCACTGCAATAGGACGATCAATTATATTATGCATTCCTAAAATTGCAGACTGAGGAGGATTAATTATTGGAGTAGAAAGCATTGATCCAAACACTCCACCATTAGTTATAGTAAAAGTGCCTCCTGTCATTTCATCAACCGTAATTTCTCCATCTCTAGCTTTTATTGCTAATCTTTTTATTTCTTTTTCAATTCCAGAAAAAGTCAAACCTTGTGCATCTCTAACTACAGGTACCATGAGTCCTTTTGGTCCGGAAACAGCAATACTTATATCAGAAAAATCATATTTAATTTGTTGATCTCCATCTATCATGCTATTAACATCTGGAAAATCCTTTAAAGCCTGAACAGTCGCTTTTGTGAAAAAACTCATAAAACCAAGACCAACACCATGTTTTTCTTTAAACTCTTCTTTATATTGTTTTCTAAGATCAAAAATTGGAGTCATGTTAACTTCATTAAAAGTAGTTAGCATCGCCGTTTGATTCTTAACAGCCACTAACCTTTGAGCTACCTTTCTTCTAAGTAGTGAAAGTTTTTTCGATTCTATACTCCTCCCTTTAACTATTGTATCCACATCTACTTTTGGAAGTGCTTTAAGCGCATCGTCTTTGGTTATTCTTCCACCTCTTCCAGAACCAGAAACATTAGATACAGGGATCTTTTTTTCATCTAATATTTTTGCTGCTGCAGGTGAAGGTGTTCCACTAGCGAAACTACTTACTTCTATTTTAGTTTCAATTGGCTCTGATTGTTTTTGAATTGTTTTTTCAACAATTTTTTCTGTTGATTTTATATCATTAGAAATTGGGGCTTTAGCAGAAGTGTCTATTAAACATATGACCGCTCCTACGTCTACCGCATCTCCTTCATTCGCTTTTAACGTGATAACACCACTTTGTTCAGCAGGAAGATCTAAAGTTGCTTTATCTGAATCCACTTCAGCAATCGTTTGATCTTTTTTAACGTAGTCTCCATCTTTAACTAGCCACTGAGCAATTTCAACTTCTGAAATTGATTCACCAGGGGAAGGAACTTTCATTTCTAAAATCATACTATTTTATATTAAAACAATTTTTTTCTTAAATTAATACCTATAATATTCAGGCTTATATGGTCCATCGACTTTAACGCCTATATATTTTGCTTGATCATCAGTCAGTTCCTCTAGTTCAACACCAAGTCTACTCAAATGTAACTTAGCAACCTTTTCATCTAGATGTTTTGGCAGCATATGTACTTTATTATCATATTTATCTGTATTTAACCACAATTCTAATTGGGCCAAAGTTTGGTTGGTAAAAGAATTACTCATTACAAAGCTAGGGTGTCCAGTAGCACAACCTAAGTTAACAAGCCTGCCCTCTGCTAAAACAATAATATCTATACCATTAATATTATACAAATCGACTTGAGGCTTAATTTCATCTTTTGTATTTCCGTAATTTTTATTTAACCATGCCATATCAATTTCATTATCAAAGTGTCCTATATTACAAACAATTACTTTGTCTTTCATTAACCTAAAATGTTCTTCTTTTAAAATATCTTTATTTCCAGTTGCCGTTACAATTATATCAGCATTTCCAATTACTGTTTTCATTTTCTTTACTTCATGTCCATCCATCGAAGCTTGTAGGGCGCAAATTGGATCGACTTCCACAACAGTTACTATAGCTCCTGCTCCACTAAATGAGGCAACGGTACCTTTTCCAACATCTCCATACCCAGCCACAACTACTCTTTTACCAGCAATCATTATATCAGTCGCCCTTCTTACAGCATCTACTGCACTTTCTTGACACCCATACTTATTATCAAATTTTGATTTGGTCACTGAGTCATTTACATTAATTGCAGGAATGGGTAAAGTTCCATTTTTCACTCTTTCATACAACCTGTGAACACCAGTGGTTGTTTCTTCAGATAAACCCTTTATTCCTTTTACTAATTCAGGATAATGATCTAACACCAAATTTGTTAAATCTCCACCATCATCTAAAATCATATTTAACGGTTTTTTATCTTCTCCAAAAAACACTGTTTGTTCTATACACCATTCAAACTCTTCTTCATTCATACCTTTCCATGCATAAACAGGTATCCCTGCTGCTGCTATTGCTGCTGCTGCATGATCTTGAGTAGAAAAAATATTACATGAACTCCAAGTAACATCCGCCCCTAATTCAACCAAAGTTTCTATTAGAACTGCTGTTTGGATAGTCATGTGAAGACAGCCTGCTATTCTAGCCCCTTTTAATGGTTTTGTTTTACCATATTCTTCTCTAAGTGACATAAGACCTGGCATTTCTGCTTCTGCTAATCTAATTTCCTTTCTTCCCCAATCAGCTAAAGAAATATCTTTTACTTTGAATGGAATGTATTTTGCTTTACTCATTTATTATAGTTTTAATTTTAGTTTAATTTTATCTAGCATATCTAATTTTTCCCAGGTAAATAACTCGACTTCTAAAGTTTTTGATTCACCGTTTGGAGAAATAAAAGTCTTAGTAACAAATTTTGATTTTCTTCCCATATGTCCATAAGCAGCCGTTTCTGTATAAATTGGATTCCTTAATTTTAATCTTTTTTCAATAAAATAAGGGCGCATATCAAAAATTTCTTCAACAATTTTAGCTAATTCACTATCATTCATAGAAATCTTTGATGTTCCATAAGTATTAACAAATATGCCCATTGGCTTAGCCACTCCAATAGCGTAACTAACTTGAACCAAACATTCATCAGCCACACCTGCAGCAACTAAATTTTTAGCGATATGTCTTGTCGCGTAAGCCGCACTTCTATCTACTTTACTAGGATCTTTTCCTGAAAAAGCACCTCCTCCATGTGCACCTTTTCCCCCATAAGTATCTACAATAATTTTTCTTCCTGTTAAACCGGTATCTCCGTGTGGGCCACCTATAACAAATTTTCCAGTTGGATTTATGTGATACTCAATTTCATTATTGAAAAAAGTTTTATAATCTGGGTACTTATTTAATAATCTTGGTATTAGAATTGAAGTAATGTCCAGTTTAATTTTAGCTAACATTTTATCTTCAATATCAAAATCATCATGTTGAGTAGAAACTACTATAGCCACAATTTTTTCAGGCTTATTATCTTCAGAATATTGCAGTGTTACTTGGGATTTAGAATCAGGTCTTAAATAAGTTATTTCATTATTTTCTCTTCTTAATTCTGCTAATTCTATTAATATTTTATGAGACAAATCTAAAGCTAATGGCATATAGTCTTCTGTCTCATTACAAGCGTATCCAAACATCATTCCTTGATCCCCAGCACCTTGATCTTCTGGATTTTTTCTCTCTACACCTTGATTTATATCAGATGATTGTTCATGTATAGCAGAAAAAACTCCACAAGAATTACCATCAAACATATATTCGCTTTTATTGTAGCCAATTTTGTTTATTACTTTTCTAGAAATTGCTTGAACATCAAGATAAGTATTAGATTTAACCTCTCCGGCTAAGACGACTTGCCCTGTTGTTACTAAAGTCTCACAGGCTACTTTTGAATTAGGATCAAAAGCTAAAAAATTATCAATTAGTGCATCACTAATTTGATCAGCAACTTTATCTGGATGCCCTTCACTAACTGATTCGGATGTAAAAAGGTAACTCATAATTTAATTATTGTTTAAAATTATTATTAATATTTTTAATTAAGCCATGTTATATAATTAAAATTTTATTTAACTAAAAAACTGATTGTGCAATCTTTTTAATATTAAGCGCTTTCCCCATCGAATAGTAGTGTAAAAAAGGAACGCCATATTCTTTAAGTTCCTTACTTTGCTGTATACACCACTCTATCCCAACCTTATTAACTTGCGAGTTATCTTTGCATTTTATAACCTCTTTTATTAGAGTTTCAGGAAGGTCACAATGAAATCTATGCGGAAGAATATTAAGTTGTTTTTTTGTTGAAATAGGCTTTAATCCTGGGATAATTGGCACTTTGATACCTTCTTTTTTACAAATATTTTGAAATTCAAAGAACTTCTTATTGTCAAAAAACATTTGAGTTACTATATATTCGGCTCCTAGTTTTATTTTTTCTTTTAAAAAGTGAATATCACTTTCTAGACTTGGAGCTTCCATGTGTTTTTCAGGATAACCGGCCACTCCTATACAGAAATCAGTTTTAGAGGACACCTCAACTTCTTCCAAATATTTTCCTTTATTTAAGTCTGAAATCTGATTAACTAACTCACTTGCATAGGAATGCCCTTCTTTATTTGGTGTGAAATAAGTTTCTGACTTAATAGCATCACCTCTTAAGGCTACAATATTGTTTATCCCTAGAAAATCTAAGTCAATTAAAAGGTTTTCCGTTACCTCTTTACTAAAACCTCCACACAGAATATGAGGAACCGCATCTACATTATATTTATTCTGAAGAGCAGCGCAAATACCAACTGTACCTGGACGTTTTCTTACTACTTTTTTTTGCAATAGTCCATTCCCTAAATCATTATAGACATGCTCTTCTCTGTGGTAAGTGACATCAATAAAAGGAGGATTAAACTCCATCAAAGGATCAATATTATCAAAAATAGACTGTACATTATGGCCTTTTACTGGGGGTAAAATTTCAAAAGTAAATTGGGTTTTTCCTTGAGCTTTTTTAATATGTTCTGTTACTTTCATTATTATTAATTCAAATTAGGACCAAGCCATTTTTCAGCTTTTTCAATTGAAATGTTTCTTCTTTTTGAGTAATCTATTAATTGGTCTTGATTAATATTTCCCAATCCAAAATATTTTGCTTTTTCAGATCCAAAATAATACCCTGATACTGAAGAAGCGGGCCACATAGCTAAACTTTCCGTTAATTTGACCCCTATTGATTCTTCTACTTTTAATAGATCCCAAATTGTACTCTTTTCTAAATGATCTGGACAAGCTGGATATCCTGGAGCTGGTCTTATTCCCTTATAAGACTCTTGAATTAATTCCTTATTGCTAAGTTTTTCATCATAAGAATACCCCCACTTCTCTAGTCTTACATGCTTATGTAAGTATTCAGCATATGCTTCAGCGAATCTATCAGCTAAAGCCTTGACCATTATAGAACTATAATCGTCAATTTTATCTTCATATTCTTTTGAAAGTTCATCTGATCCAAAACCAGTACTGACACAAAAACAACCTATATAATCATCTATTCCAGAATCTTTTGGTGCAATAAAATCTGATAGAGCCATATTTGGTTCTCCTTCTTTCTTTTTTAATTGCTGTCTTAGAGTTAAAAACTTAGCGATAGTTTCTGTTTTTTCTGAGTTATAAACTTCAATATCATCATCAACAGAATTAGCCGGAAATAATCCAAATATAGCTTTTGCAGTAAGAGATTTTTCTTTTAAAATTTTCTTAAGCATTATCTGCCCATCTTCAAACAATTCTTTCGCTTGTTTTCCTGTCAATTCGTAATCAAAAATATCAGGATATTTGCCATGAAGTCCCCATGTATTAAAAAATGGCGACCAATCAATATAAGGAACTAGGGTTTCTAATGAAATCTCTTCAATTACCTCAATTCCTAATTGTTTAGGCTTAACAGGGCTATATTTATTAAAATCAATTTGAAGATTATTGTTTTTAGAAGTTTTATAATCTATATATCTTTTTTCACTTTTTTTATTTAAAAACTTTACTCTAAAATCAGTGTATTCTTTTTTAATTCCATTCCAGTAATCTTCCTTTAAATCTTTATTAATTAAACTACTAGCAACCCCAACAGCCCTAGAAGCGTCATTAACATGAACTACTGGCGAATCAATTTCAGGAAAAATTTTAACTGCTGTATGAGCTTTGGAGGTTGTTGCACCACCAATTAGAAGAGGTATTTTAATATTTAATCTTTTAAGTTCTTGTGCCAGAAAAACCATCTCGTCTAATGAGGGAGTAATTAATCCTGACAGGCCTATAATATCTACATTTTCTTCAACAGCTGTTTTGATGATTTTTTCTGGAGGCACCATGACTCCTAAATCAATAATTTCAAAATTGTTACAAGCTAAAACAACACCCACTATATTTTTACCTATATCATGAACATCCCCTTTTACCGTGGCCATTAAAATTTTTCCAGCTGAATTACTTGAACCATCTGTTTTAGAAGCTTCAATATATGGCAGTAAATAAGCAACCGCTTTTTTCATTACTCTAGCTGACTTTACAACCTGAGGTAAAAACATTTTTCCCTCTCCAAACAAATCTCCTACTACGTTCATACCGTCCATTAAATGACCTTCAATAACCATTATTGGTCTTTCTACACTTAATCTAGCTAACTCTACATCATCTTCAATAAATTCATCTTTCCCATTAATTAATGAATAAGAAATTCTTTCTCTAAGCTCAAAATTACGCCACTCTTTATTTACTGATTTTTTTTCTTTTTTGTCACCTACAACACTTTCTGCGAAATCCAGTAATCTTTCAGTTGCATCCTCTCTTCTATCTAATAAAACATCTTCAACACGATCAAGTAAATCTTTAGGGATTTCATCATAAATTTCAAGCATATTAGGATTAACTATTCCCATATTCATACCATGTTTAATAGCATGATATAAAAACGCGGAATGCATGGCTTCCCTAACCGAATTATTTCCTCTAAATGAAAAGGAAACATTACTCACTCCTCCGCTAACACTAGCATAGGGTAAATTAGTTCTAATCCATTTTGTGGCTAAAAAGAAATCTAATGCATTTTTTCTATGCTCCTCCATTCCAGTAGCTACAGGGAATATGTTCGGATCAAAGATTATGTCTTGAGGCTTAAAATTCACCTTATTAACTAATATATCATAGGATCTTTTACAAATTTCTATTCTTCTATCTAAATTATCTGCTTGACCCTTTTCATCAAAAGCCATCACAATAACAGCAGCACCGTATCTTTTGACAAGGCTAGCGCGGGTTATAAACTCCTCTTCTCCTTCTTTTAAGCTTATGGAATTAACAACACTTTTTCCTTGAACTGTTTTAAGGCCTGCTTCAATTATTTCCCATTTTGAACTATCAATCATAATAGGGACTCTTGAAATATCCGGTTCAGAAGCAATAAGATTTAAAAATCTAGTCATTGCCTCAACTCCATCAATCATTCCTTCATCCATATTGATGTCAATAATTTGTGCCCCTCCCTCAACCTGATCTCTAGCAACTTCCAGAGCTTCTGAAAACTTATCTTCTTCAATTAGTCTTAAAAATTTTTTTGATCCAGTTACATTGGTTCTTTCACCAACATTGATAAAATTTGATTTTTCTGAAACCACCAGTGGTTCTAATCCAGAAAGTATAAGGTTTTTATCTATCATAATTGCTCTATTATTCTAGGTGAAAAATTCTTTGTTTCTTCAGCAATAAGTTTAATATGTTCTGGTGTAGTTCCACAACATCCACCAATTATGTTCACGCATTTAGATTCTAAATATTCTCTAATTAATAATTTCATTTCTTCAGCACTTTGGTCATATTCGCCAAATGCATTAGGAAGACCTGCATTTGGGTGGGCTGATGTGTAGAATTCTGTTACATTACTCAATCTTTTCATATAAGGCAAAAGAAGGTCAGCCCCTAAAGCGCAATTAAATCCTATACTCAAAAGTGGGATATGAGATAAAGAAGCTACAAAAGCTTCAACAGTTTGTCCTGAAAGCGTTCTACCACTAGCATCGGTAATAGTTCCACTAACCATAATGGGTAACGAAATATTTCGCTCATTTAAAATAAGATCAATTGCAAATAAGGCCGCCTTAGCATTAAGCGTATCAAAAATAGTTTCCACTAACAATATATCTACCTGACCGTCAATAAGTGCATTAATCTGTTCTGAATAAGCTATAACCAAGTCGTCAAAAGTAACCACTCTATATCCTGGATCATTAACATCAGGAGACATGCTGGCTGTTCTATTGGTTGGCCCAATTGAGCCCGCAACAAACCTAGGCTTACTTGAATCAATTAAAGTGTACTTATTAGCTGCTTCTTTAGCAATTTTTGCTGATTCATAATTTAAATCATAAACTATTGATTCCATGTCATAGTCTGACATTCCAATACTTGTGGATGAAAAAGTGTTAGTTTCAATAATATCAGCACCAACCTCTAAATATTTTTCATGAATTGTTTTAATAGCCTCAGGTTGAGTTAAAGACAAAAGATCATTGTTCCCTTTAACGCTACTTGGGTAATCTTTAAAACGCTCTCCCCTATAATCAGATTCGCTAAACTTGTACTGTTGTATCATGGTTCCCATCGCTCCATCTAGAACTAGTATCCTGCTTTTTAAAATTTCGAAAAGGTTTTGCATTGAAAGTAAATTTAAATTTTGATTGGTTTTTTATTAAGTTTTGACATTTCAAATACTCCAAATAAAAATGATGAATAAAATAAAAAGCCTAATAATGTTCCTTTATAAAATGGAATTGCTAGGACAAAGCAACTAATCAAGCCGTTAATACTTAAGGGATATATAGAGCCTGTCGCCCATACACCAAAATTTGTAATAACAAAAAAGACCAGACTTGATCCTATTGAAGTCATTAATACTTTTTTAAAGGTTATTTTTTTTAACAAGAAATAACCAAACAAAATAATTATTCCAAAAGAGGCATATTGCCAAATAAAACCAGGGTAAAACCAGGTAAATTGATCATAATAGTTTAAAATGAAATTATTTATGATAAGATCGCTAAACCACAATGATAAAATTGGAATAATAAAAGCATGATATCTATTACTTAAATAAGCTCCTCCAAACAAAGCCATGGCTCCAATTGGTGTGAAGTTATGCATGTGAGGAATAATTCTTGTAAAAGAGGCAAATAATATCAATAAGATAATTCCAGTAAATGATAAATTTATTTTAGTCATATTTAATAAATTAAAAAGTGTAGTTGAATTGGGTAAAAAATAGTAGGAAATGAATTCATATCTGTTTTAGCTTTTTTTATTGAGGTGGCAATCAGTCAAAATTTTCCTCTGTTAATTAATACAAATATATATATATATATTCTTATATACTATTATCTCATATTATTTTTATTTTCATCAAACACATATTCAATAACTTCTTTATGCCTTTTATTTGATCTTGCACTACTCCCTGCAGAAGGAGAGCCATAAAATCTTCGAGAAGCAACTCTAAAACTTGTAGCTCTTGGAAGATGTAATAATAAATGACTCCAAGCACCCATGTTTCTTGGCTCTTCTTGTGCCCATATTATATCATTAGCTTTTGAATATTTATTTAAAACTTGGTTGATTTCTTTTATTGGTAAAGGAAAAAGTTGTTCTAGCCTTATTAAAGCCACTTCTTCAATCCCATTTCTTTCTTGATGATCTAATAAGTCATAATAAAATTTTCCAGAACAAAATACTACTTTTCTTATCTGATCAGAATCAAATAGATGTTGATCTATTAAAGGCAGAAACCTTCCATCTACAAAATCTTTTATTTCTGAAACTGCTTTTGGATGTCTTAATAGGCTTTTTGGAGTAAAAATTATAAGTGGCTTTCTAAAAGTGGTAACCAACTGCCTTCTTAGTATATGAAACATGTTTGAAGGAGTAGTGCAATTAGCGACATACATGTTATCTTTTGCACATAGATGTAAGTACCTTTCCATTCTAGCCGAAGAATGTTCTGCACCTTGCCCTTCATATCCATGAGGAAGAAGTAAAACCAGTCCATTTTGGATTTTCCACTTATCTTCAGCAGCTGACAAATATTGGTCAATTATAATTTGCGCGCCATTACTAAAATCTCCAAACTGAGCTTCCCAAATACAAAGAGTTTTAGGGCTAGTAAGTGCATATCCGTATTCAAATCCCATTACCCCATATTCTGATAAAGAAGAATTATAAATATTAAAATTTCCTTGATCTTTACTTATATTGTTTAGTAGAATAATTTCCTCTTCAGAATCTTCCGCTTTTAAAACAGCATGTCTATGAGAAAAGGTTCCTCTTTCAACATCTTGACCAGAAATTCTAACATTATACCCCTCTTTTAATAAAGAGCCATAAGCCAGTAATTCCCCCATACCCCAATCAAGTTTATCAGATTCAAAAAACATTCTTTTTCTATCTCCTATGAGTTTTTCTATTTTTCTTAAAAATTTATAATTAGGGGGTAAAGAAGTTATAGTATTTGCTATACTAGTCAAATTCGAATTTGAAACACGTGTTTCAAATTCATTTAACATGGTTTGTTCTTTAACCCTTTCAAAACCTTCCCATTCGTAACTCATAAATGGAGTAATGACTATATTCTTATCATTTTTAGAACTCTCTAGCTTATCTTCTAAGTATTTTTGGTAATTATCTTCGATTAATTCAACCTCATCCTTTGATACAACTCCTTGGTCAATCAATTTTTTAGAATAAATCTCCATTGGATTAGAATGAACTGAAATAGCTTTATAAAGTTTTGGTTGAGTAAACCTTGGCTCATCTCCTTCATTATGTCCATATTTTCTATAACCTAACAAATCAACAAACACATCTCTTTTAAATTTCATTCTATAATCCAACGCAAAAGTAACAGCATGTACAACAGCTTCAATATCATCAGAATTTACGTGCAATACTGGTGATAAAGTTGTTTTGGCAACATCAGTGCAGTAGGTTGAAGATCTTCCGTCTAAATAATTAGTAGTAAATCCGACTTGATTATTTATTACTATATGAATAGTTCCGCCTGTCTTAAACCCTTTTAACCTTTCCATTTGAATCACTTCATATACTACCCCCTGACCCGCTATAGCGGCATCCCCATGAATAATTATAGGAAGCACGTTTTCAATATTTTCAGGATGGTATTTTTCTTGTTTCGCTCTAGCTATTCCTTGAACAACTGGTCCTACCGCTTCTAAATGAGAAGGATTTGGAGCAATGTTCATATATACTTTTATTCCTGAGTCTGTTTTTCTTTCCGAAGTCCATCCTAAATGATACTTGACATCTCCATCAAACACTTCTTCTTTATAATCTTTTCCATCAAATTCATTAAAAATTCCTTCCACTGGCTTACCAAAAATATTAGTAAGGGTATTTAATCTTCCTCTGTGAGACATTCCCACAACATATTCCTTGACACCACCTAAAGCTGCTTTTTCTATTAAAGCATCTAAAGCAGGTATGAGAGACTCCCCTCCTTCCAAAGAAAATCTTTTTTGACCCACATATTTAGTATGTAAAAATTTTTCGAAAGTAACAGCCTCTATAATTTTTTTTAGAATTTGTTTTTTCTCATCTTTTGAAAAATTAGGATGATTAGAGTTAATATTTAATTTTTCTTGAATCCAGTTTATTCTTTCAGGTGTTCTAATAAACATATACTCTACTCCTATAGAGTTACAATAAATTGTTTCCAATTGAATTAAAATATTAGCGAGTGTTGTTGGACCTAAGCCAACTATTTCTCCAGCATTAAATACCTCTTCTAAATCTTCTTTATTTAACCCAAAATTTTCAATTTCTAAATTAGGCTCGTAAGTTCTTCTATCTCTTACAGGATTTGTTTTAGTAAACAAATGCCCTCTAGTTCTATAGGCATTAATTAGTTTAACTACTTTAAACTCTTTGAGGATATTGTGCGGAATTTCTGCTGTTTTATGAGATGAGTTTTCTTTTTCAGACTCTTCTATTCCAAATTCAAAACCTTGAAAAAAAGCACGCCAACTAGGCTCAACTTGATCCGGGTTGATAAGATATTGATCATAAAGCTCTGCAAAATAAGCAGTGTGTGCGGTATTTAAAAAAGAATAAGGATCCATCAAAACAGATGTAATTAATATTTTTATAAAATTACGATTTTATAAAAACTATAGGGCATTTTTTTTATTTTTTTATCTTCCAAAATCATCCTGAACCCTCACTATATCGTTCTCATCACTTGGACTATTTTTATCTGTATGTTGCCATACTTCAGCAACAACACCATAATTATTTAATCCAATTAGCCTGTGTCTTTCCCCTTGTTTTAACGTAATTTGATCCCCTTCCTTGTAAGTTTTCATTTCTTTTTGACTATCATTTTCACTTATGATGACACCCACCTCGCCTTTATAAACTCTCCATACTTCTGCTCTTCTATGATGGTACTGCCAAGAAAGTCTAGAGTCTGGGTTTACAATCAATATTTTGGGACTTAGTTTACCGCTAATCTTTAAGTCTTCTATGTTAATTCCTTTAAAAAATTGATTTGAAAAGCTTTGAGCTTGATTCTCATCAATTACTAAAAATCCTCCCCAAGGTCTTTTAAAATCTTTTGAAACCACATTAAATCCAAGTGATTTTATCAGTTCTTCTATTTGATTAAAATAATTCATTTAGTTACTTAAAATAAGGCTCAAATTTACAACAACAATTGTTAAAAACTTTTATTAAGTAATCTGCTTAATTAAAAATATCTAAAATGTACATTTAAAGAATGTTTGCACTGGTTGATTGTAATAATTTTTATGCGTCTTGTGAGAGGGTTTTTAATCCAAAATTAAACAAGAAACCTATTGTCATTTTATCAAATAATGATGGGTGCGTAATCTCAAGGAGCAATGAAGCCAAAGCTCTTGGAATACCTATGGGAGCACCTGCATTTAAATACAATCCTCTTTTTAAAAAAAACAAAGTTCATGTCTTTTCGTCAAACTTTCCATTATATGGAGACATGAGCAGTAGAGTGATGAGTATCTTAAGCACCTACACTCCAAATATAGAAATCTACAGTATTGATGAAGCTTTTTTAGAGCTAAAAGGGTTTGAAAATTATGATTTAGAAGAATACGGAAAAGAGATTAGAAAAAAAATATTAAAATGGACTGGAATTCCAGTTAGTGTTGGCATAGCACAAACTAAAGCACTAGCCAAAGTAGCCAATAGGATTTCTAAAAAATTTGATAAGAAAACTAAGGGCGTCTATGTAATAAGTTCAGAAGAAAAAAGAATAAAGGCACTTAAATGGCTCAAAATAGAAGATGTTTGGGGGATAGGTTATAAGCATAGTGAACGGTTAAAAAATCATAATATAAATAAAGCTTACGATTTTATAAAACTACCTGACAATTGGGTTAGAAAACAAATGAGCGTTGTTGGATTAAGATTAAAAAAAGAATTGGAAGGAGAATCAGTTTTGTCACTTGAAGAAAATAGATCGCCTAAAAAAGCAATAGCAACAACTAGAAGTTTTGAAAAAAATTTGACATGCTTTGAAGATTTAAAAGAACGGATTTCTACTTTTTCTATTTGTTGCTCTGAAAAATTACGCTCTCAAAAAAGCAGTTGTAATTCTATTTATGTGTTTATAAAAAGCAATAGGAATCAAAAAAACAAATCACAGTACCAAAATGGATTAGTAATGACTCTACCTTACGGATCCAACTCTAGTATAACAATAAGTAAATATGCTGTAGAAGGATTAAGAAAGATTTATAAAAAAGGAATTGAATATAAAAAAGCCGGGGTTATAGTTTTAGGACTAATCCCTAATAGAAGACTGCAACTAAATATTTTCGAAAAAGAAAATCCCAAACATGAAGTTCTGATGAAAACATTAGATTTTATAACAAAAAAAGAAGGACCTAACAAAATAAAGTTAGCTAGCCAGGATCTTAAAAGAGTTTGGAAAATGAAGCAAACTAAATTATCTTCAAGATACACTACGGAGTTAAATGAAATAATATCATTAAAATAAAAAGTTGAAACAAAAAAAAATACTTAATTTTTTTACTCCCAAAAAAGAAAATGGGATAGGACAATGGCTTGCTGAAGAAGGAATATCAGCGGGATTTCCATCACCAGCAGATGATTTTAAAGAAGCCAGGATTAGCCTTGATAGAGAATTAGTAAAAAATAAAGAAGCAACTTTTTACGCAAGAGTTAGTGGAGACTCAATGATTGGAGCAGGACTTGACGATGGAGATTTACTGGTAATTGATAGGTCAAAAAATCCAGAAAATGGAAAAATAGCAATTTGCTTAGTAGATGGAGAGTTTACTGTTAAAAGAATAAAAAAGGAAAAAAATAAACTTTATTTAATGCCCGAAAATAAAAAATATAAGCCTATTGAATTAAAAGAAGAAAATGAGTTGATCATTTGGGGAATTGTAGAGTATGTAATTAAAAAAGTTTAATTAATGTTTTACAACAATTAATTGTCCTGACTACAGTCCGTAGTCTTTTCAACATCGACCTCTCATAACCCCAGTAAATACTGGGGTTTTTTGTTTTCT
>JAQCFO010000006.1 GCA_027619415.1 Bacteroidota bacterium | reverse complement strand
AGGTATTTAATAGCAAAACAGGTGGTTTTGATAATTTTGTAGGCCATACTATTCTTAGTACAAATAAATCTCTAGAGGAGAAGCATTTGTTATTTCCAATCCCTGCACTAGAACTAGTAAATAATCCAAATTTGACTCAAAATCCAGGATATTAACAAAAATTCAAGTGTATTATTATGATATAGCGCTAATGGCATAATTAGCATATATGTAGTTAGTTAAGTTATTTTAGTAAAATTCTAGCAGATTTATATCAAGACGAATATTTCTTGAACTTTTATCTGCTAGTTTTTTTTTAATATTAATTATACAAAATGATTTTTTTTGTGCTTAAAAAGCACCAGCATAAATAAAATTTAATGGAATTATATCCAATAAAATTTCTGCCCATTTATAAATACCGACTTTGGGGTGGAAATAAATTAAAAAAAGTTTTAAAAAAAGATACTTAACGGAGAAGATAAATGGGGTGAAATAGTAGGTATACACTATATTTTAGGGTATACAAAGGATACCTCAATAAATAAAAAAGGTATACACTGTATACCTTAAATTATATTAAAATATTGATTATCAATACATAAAGATATTGGTTTTAGTACTGGAGGTACCACTTTCTAACCCTTTAACTCTCTGATTTATAGGGTTTTATGTTTATATACACTCTCCACAAAATATAATCAGTTCAAACTAGAGTAATCTTAGCACATCATTTAAAATAGGATTTGTGTTTTTTTTATTCCAAATAACAGAAAGAGTTGTTTTTTGTGAAATAGACACTAGTTCTATAAATTTAATATTATGACCTCTCTTTTTTGCTAACGATTTTGGAACAATAGAAATTCCAAAATTATTTTCTACTAATTTAAAAATAGAACTTGAATGAATTGTATTGTGAGAGCTAAGTGGAGAAAAACCACAATCATCAAAAATTTGCATTACTTTCTCGTGATAAGATGTACTATATTTTGCATCAAAAAGAATAAAAGATTCCTCCTTAAACTGTGCTAAACTTATAAAGTTATCTTCATTAATTAAATGATTTTTTGGTAAAACCAAACAAAAATTTTCTTTTAAAATTGTTTTAATTTCTAAAGTCCTGGGAACTCTTTCTAACCTTACAAAACCAATATCCAATGAAAAAGACAAAAGATCATCTAATTGATGTTGGTTGTCAATCTCCTGTAAATTAAATAAGATGTTAGGGTTGTTTTTTTCAAAACGAAGTAATAAATCAGGTATAACATCCTGCATCGCAGAGCCTACATATCCAATTTTTAATACTCCCTTCTTTCCATGATGTAACATTTTTGCATTCTCAAAAGTATGTGAAAGTGTCTTTAATTGAAGTGAAAATTCTATTTTCAAATATTCTCCAACTTTTGTTAAAACCACTTTCCGAGTATGTCTCTCAAATAAAATAACTCCTAGCCCTTCTTCAAAAGCTTTTACCTGCCTGCTCAATCCCGGCTGAGAAATAAATAATCGTTCAGCTGCTTTTCTAAAATGTAACTCTTCGGCAACTGCTAAAAAATATCTAATATGTCTTATTTCAATTTGATAACTCAAAGTAATTAATTAGTGTATTAAACGATATCAATAGGCATCAAAAATAAGAATAACTTAGTAAAGAAAATCAGATATCTCAAAAAATGACATTTAAATACGGAATAGATAAGTTAACAGTATCGAAAATTATCGCTATTGCTCAAGGAAAAATGCAAGCAGAATTAACAATCCAAAGCATTCAAACAATAAAAGAATGCAGAGCAAAAGTAGAAAAAATGGCAAATGGATTGAAGGGTTTCTATGGAATAAATACTGGTTTTGGACCTTTATGTGATGTACAAATCACACCTGTCGAAACAAGTATATTACAAAATAATCTATTACTTACACATGCTGTTGGTGTTGGTAAAAATATAGATAAACAGTTATCAAAAATTATGATGATCTGTAAAGTACATGCGCTCTGTCAAGGTTTTTCTGGCGTTCGATTAGCCCTAATAGAGCGGATTATTTATTTTATTGAGCATGACTTACTACCAACAGTCCCTGAACAAGGTTCGGTAGGTGCATCAGGAGATCTAGCTCCGTTATCGCATTTATTTTTGCCATTAATAGGGGAAGGAGAGTTTTGGATAAACGAGGATATTTTTCCTGCAAAAGAAGTATTAGCAAAACATCAATTAGAAATAATTCAGTTAGAAGCAAAAGAGGGTTTAGGCTTGATAAATGGCACTCAGTTTATTCTCGCACATACCATAACTGGTCTTATAAAAATGGAATACTTATTAGATTTAGCAGATGTTTCCGGCGCAATGAGCATAGAAGGCTACAAAGGAAGTTCAGCTCCTTTTAGAGAAGAATTACACGAAATAAGACCATTTAAAGGATGTATAAAAGTAGCTGAAAGAATGAGAAACTTATTTAAAGACTCTCAAAATATTGCTTCACATGAAAACTGTGAGCGTGTTCAGGATCCATATTCAATGCGTTGTATTCCACAAGTTCATGGTGCTTCTAGAAATGCATATTCTCATTTACTAGAATTAGCCGAAATAGAAATGAATTCTGTTACAGACAACCCTATTATTTTAAGCGATAGTGAAGCTATTTCTGGCGGTAATTTCCATGGACAACCACTGGCAATGGCATTAGATTATTGCTCAATTGCAGCTTCAGAACTAGGAAACATTGCAGACAGACGTTGCTATTTATTATTAGAAGGTAAATATAATTTACCTAGATTATTAACTAAAGAGGGAGGGTTGAATTCTGGTTTTATGATACCACAATATACCACAGCAGCTTTGGTGACTGAAAATAAATCTTTATGCTTCCCTCCTTCTGCAGATAGCATTCCAACGGGATTAGGGCAAGAAGATCACGTTTCTATGGGAAGTATTTCTGGACGTCAATTCAATCAAATTCTAGAGAATTTAGAAAAAATAATAGCCATAGAATTAATGTATGCGGCTCAAGCTTTAGAGTTTAGAAGACCCAATACGTTTTCAAAAATAATTGAGAAGAATCACAATATAATTAGAAGGGAAGTTAAAAAATTAGAAAATGATCGCCTTTTAAAAGATGATATAAAAAAAATGATTCAAATGGTAGAAAACAAAAAATTTATAGTAAAATATGACGTTTAAAGAACAAATTCTACAAGGCATCCCAAAAGCCTTACCCACTAAAAAAAAATACCCAAAAGATGCAAATAGAGCTCCGAAAAGGAAAGATATTTTATCTATTGAAGAAAAGAAATTGGCTATTAAAAATGCATTACGTTATTTTCCTAAAAAATGGCATCAAGAATTATCCGTTGAATTTGCTGTTGAATTAAATGAATTTGGAAGAATTTACATGTATCGATTCAAACCAAATTATAAAATTTTCGCAAGACCAATTTCAGAATATCCTTCAAAAACACAACAAGCCGCAGCAATTATATTGATGATTCATAATAATTTGAATCCTGAAGTTGCACAGCATCCAGAAGAATTAATAACATATGGAGGTAATGGTGCTGTTTTTCAAAATTGGGCTCAGTATCTTTTAGTGGTTCAATATTTAGCGATTATGACAGAAGAACAAACCTTGCATTTATATTCTGGTCATCCAATGGGATTATTTCCATCATCTAAAAATGCACCAAGATTAGTAGTCACCAACGGAATGATGATTCCTAATTATTCAAAGCCCAACGATTGGGAAAAATTTAATGCTTTAGGGGTTACACAGTACGGACAAATGACTGCAGGTTCATTCATGTATATAGGTCCGCAAGGTATTGTGCATGGGACCACCATAACAGTAATGAATGCATTCAGAAAAATATTAAAAAAGGGAGAGAATCCTAATGGAAAAATATTTTTAACCTCTGGATTAGGTGGCATGAGTGGAGCACAACCAAAAGCAGGAAATATTGCAGGATGTATTACAATTTGTGCAGAAGTAAATAGACGAGCTGCTACAAAAAGACATCAACAAGGTTGGGTAGATGTTTTAATTGATGATATTAATGTTTTAGTTGAAAGAACCCTGGAAGCGAAAAAAAATAATGAAGTAGTTTCTATCGCTTTTATTGGAAATATTATTGAAGTTTGGGAATGTTTTGACGAGAAAAATATCTTTATTCATATTGGTTCGGATCAAACCTCTCTCCATATTCCTTGGACAGGCGGGTATTACCCTGTAGGTTTATCTTATGAGGAATCAAATATTTTAATTAGAGAAAATCCTAAACTATTTAAAGAAAAAGTACAAAATTCTTTAAGAAGACATGCAAATTCTATTAATAAGCATACCGATAAAGGAACGTACTTTTTTGATTACGGGAATGCTTTTTTATTAGAATCTTCTAGAGCTGGTGCAGATGTGATGGCAATAAACAATATTGATTTCAAGTACCCTTCTTATGTACAAGATATTTTAGGTCCCATGTGTTTCGATTATGGTTTTGGTCCTTTTAGATGGGTTTGTGCATCTGGAATCGGTAAAGATTTAGAAAAAACAGATGAAATTGCCGCAAGCATTTTACAAAAATTAATGGAGAATTCTCCAACGGAAATTCAACTTCAAATGCAAGACAATATCACTTGGATTAAAAATGCGAAATCTAATAACATGGTGGTTGGTTCTAAAGCAAGAATTTTATATGCAGATGCTGAAGGACGCATAAAAATTGCAGAAGCTTTTAACAATGCAATTGCAAAAGGTGAAATAGGTCCTATTATTTTAGGAAGAGATCATCATGATGTTAGTGGAACAGATTCCCCTTTTAGAGAAACTTCTAATATTTATGATGGTAGTAAATTCACTGCAGATATGGCAATTCACAATGTCATTGGAGATAGTTTTAGAGGGGCAACTTGGGTTTCTATTCACAATGGCGGTGGAGTTGGATGGGGTGAAGTCATTAATGGAGGTTTCGGAATATTACTAGACGGAACAAAGGAAGCTAAAAAAAAGTTAAAAAATATGCTTTTCTACGACGTGAATAACGGAATTGCCAGAAGGAGCTGGGCAAGAAATAATGAAGCAATTTTTGCGATTAAAAGAGAAATGGAAAGAACTCCTAATTTAAAAATCACTTTACCTAACTTGGTAGAAGAAAATATATTAGAAGACTTGTTTTAATGAACGTACTATTTACAAATATCAAAGAATTAATTCAAGTTAGAGAAATTGCTGTTGATTTTCTTTCAGGAAAAGAGATGAATATTTTACCTACCATTAAAAATGCTTTTTTATTAGTAGAAAATGGATTGATTTCAAATTTTGGTTTAATGGAGAATTGTCCAAAAACTGAATTAAAAATTATTGATGCTACAGGAAGAATGATACTACCCTCTTGGTGCGATTCTCACACCCATCTCGTGTATGCTGGGAATAGAGAAAGTGAATTCGTAGATAGAATTAACGGAATTTCTTATAAAGAAATTGCAGGTAAGGGAGGGGGAATTTTAAATTCTGCTAAAAAATTACAGACAACTTCGGAAGCAGTTTTATACAGTCAAAGTAAAGTGCGATTAGAAGAAATCATACTTTTAGGAACTGGTGCTGTAGAAATTAAATCTGGTTACGGATTAACTAAGAGTAGTGAACTTAAAATGCTACGCGTTATCAAAAAACTAAAAGACAAGTACCCTATAGAAATAAAAGCCACTTTTTTAGGTGCGCATGCAGTTCCAGTCAAATACAAAAATAACAAAAGTGGTTATTTAAAAATGCTAATTGACGACATACTACCAGTAATAAAAAAAGAAAATTTAGCAGATTTTATAGATGTTTTTTGTGAAACAGATTATTTTTCGGTTGCTGACACAGAGCTAATTTTAGAAGCTGGATTAGAACAGGGTCTGGTTGGTAAAATTCATGTAAATCAATTTACTGCGATCGGAGGAATACAAGCCGGAATTAAAAATAATGTTTTATCAGTAGATCATTTAGAAGAAATGAGAAATGAAGATATTGAAGCTTTAAAAAACACAAAAACAATCCCGGTTGCATTACCAAGCTGCTCCTACTTTTTAAATATTCCATACACACCTGCAAGAAAAATGATAGATTTAGGTCTTCCTTTGGCTTTGGCAACAGATTATAATCCTGGCTCAGCACCTTCCGGGAATATGAACTTCGTAGTTGCTGCTGCTTGTGTAAAAATGAAAATGACACCAAAGGAAGCTATAAATGCAGCAACAATTAACGGAGCGTATGCCATGAATTTACAAGACAAAGTAGGTTCTATAACTAAAGGAAAATTGGCAAATTTAATTTTAACGAAAGAAATCAATTCTTATAACTTTATTCCATATTCTTTTGGAAACCCTTGTATTGAAAAAGTATTTTTAAAAGGAAAAGAAATAAAAAAAATATAAAATGAATTTCTTTAAAGACTTAAAAGTTGACTATCAAGCTGGAAATAAAGGATTGTATAACAGAAGAGAATCTGAATTTAAAAATCAATATTGGCATCAAGAATTATCGGTCTCTAGTGTTGAAAAAATACAAAACAACAACATCCCATCTATTGGAATTATTGGATATGTTTGCGATGCAGGTGTTCAAAGAAATCAAGGTAGAATTGGTACCCGAAAAGGTCCAAAAAGCATCCGTAATAAATTAGGTAAACTTCCGATTCATTTCGAAAATAAAAAAATTATAGATTTTGGTGATGTGATTTGTATTGATGATTATTTAGAAGATTGCCAGAAAGCAATGTCTAAAAGTATTAGTGCGTTAATTAAAAACACCATTCTCCCTATCGCCATTGGTGGTGGACATGATCTTGCTTATGCAAATTTTAATGGAATCAAAGATGCTCTCAAAAATTCATCAAAAAATAAAATTGGAATTATAAATTTTGATGCACACTTTGATTTAAGAGCTGTTAAAACCCAACCAAATTCAGGAACTCCTTTCAATCAAATTTTAACTGAAAATAAAACTACAACTTATTTTGCCATTGGAATTCAACAACAATCCAACAGTAAAGAATTATTTGAAATAGCAAATAAAAATAAAGTATCTTATGTTTCAAATTTTGAATGTGAAACTTTTAACACTGTCTTAAAAAGTAAACTTTCCGCCTTCATTAAAAAAGTAGACTATCTATATATAACTATAGATTTAGACGGGTTTTCATCAGCTTTTGCTCCTGGAGTTAGCGCTCCTTCTCCACTTGGGTTTAGTCCTAGTTTTGTATATCAAGTTTTAATTTTTTTATTTAAAAGTAAAAAAGTAATTTCTTGTGATATTGCAGAACTAAATCCAGATTTTGATATTGATGAAAGTACTGCCAATTTAGGAGCTAGATTAGTTGACTATATAGTTCAAAACATATAAAAAAAATTAGAGTTTAACTTCTAAAAGATTTTAACTGTTTTTTATTTTGAGAATACTTGATTTATTAATCCCCCCTTAATTTTCCTCGATATAAGTTTTAAGAAAGTAAATTTCCCTTTTCATCCCATTTTGCAGTTTCATTTCTTTTAGATTGATCAACACATTTATCTAACCAATCTTTATCATAAGAAAGACCATACTGATCTAAAACATCTTGAGGAACACCGTCCCAAATATTTGGCGTATTTCCTTTATAGCCTAATTCTTTAATACCAACTTTAGAAGTGTAATATCCTGTCATTGTCAAATTTCTCATTAAAGAAAACCATTTAACTTCTTCATTCTGATCGGAATTAGCTAAATTTGGATCTGGATAAGCCATATCATCCAAAAATATTCTTTGCTCACTATCTCCACATTCAACAAATGATTTTTGATGTTTTGATTTTGAAATTTGATCAAGATATTTTAAACCCATTTTAATCGGGGATTCATAACTTGGTATATCTTTAGCCATAAATTCTATAAGTTCCGGGACTTCTGCTGCTTCTATAGAACCAAATTCATTAGGAGGAAGAATTAAATTACACACTTTGTTTATAGTATTCATTTCATGATCGTTAAAGCATTTTATAGAGAAAAGCTTTTTATCATACTCCAACTCTTTTTTTGTCCTTCCGTAATTAAATTTTGAAATGGTATTCTTGACTTGTTCACTTCCAACGCCTGAAACACATCCCTCTAAAAGAACTCCGAGTCCTATGGACCCTAACATTATTGACTTAATACTATCTCTTCTGTCCATTTCTTAAAAATTTTGTTTTTTGAATTGATCAACTATATAATCAGATGTTCTCCAAGCTAATGCCATGATTGTCCAAGTTGGATTTTTATCAGCTTGTGAAACAAAAGGACCAGCATCTACAATAAATACATTAGATACGTCATGAAGCTGTTCAAACTCATTTACAACTGATTTTTTTGGATCATTGCCCATGCGAGTTGTTCCTACTTCGTGTATGATTTCTCCAGGTTTAGTCAAGCCATAATTTGCATCTTTTCCTGCTTTATCCCCCAATGCAATAGCTCCCATATTGTGAATAATTTCTTCAAAAGTATCTTGCATGTGTTTAGCTTGATTAACTTCATGGTTACTCCATTTATAATTAAACCTTAATACAGGAACACCAAATTCATCAACCACGTTTGGATCAATTTCACAATAATTACTTTTCATTGCTATTGACTCACCTCTTCCGTCCATTCCAAGAACGGAACCATAATATTTTCTCATGTCTGTTCTAAGAGTATCGCCATAACCACCAACTTTAATTCCAAAGAACTTATTAAGAGAATTCACATCAAATCCGGCGCCATATGATGGCCCTCCCATGCCTCCCCAAACCTCAACATGATAGCCTCTTGGAAAATTTAAATTTTTATTATCTAGCCACCATGGAGAATAAACATGCATTCCGCCGACTCCATCTTCATTGTAAATTTTTCTATCGACTAACTCAGGAAGAAAAGCCATCCTTCCTCCTCCTGTCGAATCATGTAAATACTTTCCAACTATATCACTGCTATTTCCAAGACCATTTGGATGTTGTTTACTTTTAGAATTTAATAAAATTCTTGCCGAACTACAAGCAGATGCTGCTAAAACAACCACTTTACCTTTTAATTTATATTCTGTCCTATCTTCTTTGTTAATAAATGATACACCTGTCGCTTTTCCTTCGTCATCAGTTGTTACTGTTCGAACCATAGAGTTTAGATACATATCGATTTGACCACCCGATTTTTCAGCGGGAAAGATCAAACACGAACCAGACGAGAAATCTGCGTACACAGAACAGCTCCTAGCACATTGTCTGCAATAAAAACAGACACCTCTTTCGTCATTTATTCTTTTTGTAAGAATTGACAATCGGGATGGCATTACTTTAACATTACTTTTTTTAGCTCCTTTGATATAAAATAATTCATGAAGTCTTGGCTTTGGGGCAGGAAGGAAAAATCCATCAGGATCATTGGGTAAGTTTTCTTTACTCCCAAATACTCCAATTAATTTATCAACTTTATCATAGTATGGCTTGATATCATCATATCCAATAGGCCAATCTTCCCCTAAACCATCAATACTCTTTTTTTTAAAATCATCAGGTCCAAATCTTAAAGAAATCCTACCCCAATGGTTTGTTCTTCCACCAAGCATTCTCGATCTAAACCATCTAAAATTAGTATCATCTTTTTGAGTATAAGGTTCTCCTTCAATTTCCCAACCACCATAAGCTTGATCAAAGTCTCCAAAAGGTCTAGTTGTTCCTGCCCCTCTTCTTGGAGAATCATAAGGCCATTTCATTTGGGTCATTTGATCTGGATTAGCAGGGTCAAAATAAGGTCCTGCTTCAACAATAGCAATACTCAATCCGGCTTCTGACAAAATTTTTGTTGCCATCCCTCCACCTGCACCTGAACCAACAATTACAACATCATATTCTTTTGAAGTTTCTTTAATTTGCATTTTACTTTAATTTTTTTATAAAAAATGATTAATTATAGTTCAAATATTTTAATATTTCTAAACGATATCACGCCAGGGTGATCTTGAATACTTATTTTTCCCGTTTTAAATTTTCCAAAATCACAATTTTGCCAAGGTTTCTGGTCACAATTATTAAATTTTGTAGGAGCTACCATTTTATCCCATTTTTCACCACTTAATGGAAAGTTCAGTATTTCTTCCCCATTATGAACAACAACACCTTTATTGATATTGTGATCGATAGTTATATCATATGTATTCCATTCCCCAGCAGGGTTAGTAACCCATTTTGACGGAGGAATCATGCCATATAAAGCACCAGCTTGTGTCAAAGGTCCATCTGGGCTTTCAGGGTCTAAAATTTGAATTTCAGGACCTGTAACAAAAGGATATTCATATTTAATATCTTCTTTAACCCCCCAAAAAAAACCACTATTAGACATGGAACTTACCTTCCATTCTAAATGAATTTTAAAACTAGTATACTCCTTATCACTAACTAAACTTTTATCTCCCTTTCCAGATGCATTAGCAGATTTGAATGTTAAAACACCATCGTTTATATCCCAGCCTGTTTTTTTACCATCGTCTTGAAAATAATGCCAACCATCCATTGTGTTTTGTTGAATTAAAGACACCCATTCACCCTCAATTTCAGGATCATTAATGTGTGTCATAGGAATAGAGTCTATCAACTTTTTATTTTGATTGCTATTATTGCAGGAAAAAATCAAAATTGATGTAAATAATATTAGTATTTTTTTCATAATTTTTATTGTTTTAAAATTTATAAGTTCCAGCCTTTTCTTCTTATTCTTCCAACAAATTGGTTAGCAGGCTCAAAATTAGTTATTCTGGTATTTTCACCATCCCAAAGCAACTTCTTTCTTCCTATATATTTATTGCCTTTTTTTAACATGTAACTTCTCAATGCTAAATTCCCCATTAATACAGTCTCTGTAAATGGACCGGCATACTCAATTGGTGAAGTAAGTTTTTTATAATCGTCACTAGCATATCCTCCCTTACAAGCATTAATCCATTCTATATGATGAATATGATCAAGACCTTCTTTTTGAATTAAATCTGTATTAAAGTGTAATGTTTCTTCACCTTTTCTATATAGCTTAGGGTTTAAACCATATACTCCACATGAAATCACTCCTTTGTCTCCAATCATAATAACTCCATTTCCATTTCCTTCTTCACCTAAATAATCTTCTGCAGGAATTATTTCTGGTCTAGGAGGAATTATTCCTCCGTCCATCCATATCAATTCTACATTAGAATCGGTTTTATTAGTCTTATCAAAGTGTAACGTAATTAAAGAAGCTGCAGGTGGGCCTTCAGGATAATAATTAGCACTCCACATTTTTTCATAAATATTTGCAACACTACATTCAACATCTTTAGGATACCCCAATTCCAAAACCTTGAAGGGAGCATCTAAAACATGACACCCCATATCACCTAATGCTCCAGTGCCATAATCCCACCATCCTCTCCAATTAAACGGATGAAATTCTGGTCTATATCCTCTGTATTGGGCTGAACCTAACCACAAATCCCAATTTAAATTATCTGGTTTAGAAATTGATGGTTTTGGCATTTCAAAGCCTTGAGGCCAAACAGGTCTATTTGTCCAAGAATATACTTTACTAATCTTACCGATAGATTTATTATCAACCCATTCTTTTATTTTATTAACTCCTAAACTTGAACCGCCTTGGTTACCCATTTGTGTTACTACTTTGTTTCGTTTCGCAGTTTTAGTTAAAATTCTAGCTTCTTCAATATTGTGTGTTAAAGGCTTTTGAATATAGGCATGTAATCCTCTGTTCATAGCATTATTTCCAATAATACCATGTGTGTGATCAGGCGTACTAATAGTTACGGCGTCTAAATCTTTTTCTTTATCTAATAGCTCTCTAAAATCAAGATAAAAATTTGCATTCGGATATTTTTTTCTAGATTTTAATACTCCATGAGATCCATCAGGATGGACGTCGCAAAGAGCAATAACTCTTTCTTTACTGGCCCATTCATTTCTAATATCTCCACCTTTTCCTCCAGAACCAATTGCAGCAATTAATAATTGATCACTTGGTGAAACATAACCGTTTCCTCCCAAAACATTTATAGGAACTATGAAAATACCTGATCCAATAATAGATGATTTTTTTATAAAGTTTCTTCTAGAGTTTTTTTTCATTAAATTGATGACTTCAATTATGTTTATTATAAGTTTAAATTTATGAAGAAATTTTTTATTTACTTAACTATTAGTTTAATTTATTCTCAACAATTAGCTCAATCGCATGAATTAAAAGACAAAAAGGTGTTAATTGTATGGGGAGGCTGGGAAGGACATAATCCAGAACTGTTTTCAAATATTGTTGAAAATTGGTTAATTAAAAATTCGGCTTTTGTAGAGGTTAAGAATAGTTTAGACATTTATTCAAATTTAGATCATCTTATGAAATTTGATTTAATAATACAATCAGTAACCAATGGAGAAATAACACCCCAACAAGAAAAAAATCTAATTAAAGCGGTAAGAAACGGCGTTGGATTTGCTGGAGCTCATGGTGGACTTATAGATTCTTTTAGATCTAATACTGCTTATCATTTTATGACTGGAGGACAATGGGTTGAGCACCCTGGTGGAATGGTAAATTTTAAAGTAGAAATTCTTGAAGATGAATTTACTAGGGGAATAAAGGATTTTGAAATATTTAGTGAACAATATTATATTCACTTAGATCCAAATATTGAGATTCTTGCTACAACAAAATTTGATGGAATAAATTATCCTTGGATTAAAGATGTGGAAATGCCTGTAGTTTGGAGGAAAAAATATGGAAAAGGAAAGATATTTTATATTTCACTAGGCCATAATCCAAACGAATTTAAAAAGCATGAAGAAGCTTGGAAGCTACTTACAAGAGGTTTTATTTGGGCAAGTTCAAATTAAAAAGAATTGAGATTTATTAACTCTTATTTTTTCAACAATCTCCATTAGATCCATCTATTAACATTTTAGCTTCAACAAAATTTAGTGGTGAACAGTACTCTTGGATAAAAAACAATGAAATGCAAGTATGCTGGACAAAAGATTTTGGAAAAGGCAAAGTCTTTTATCTTTCCATTGTACATTCGCCAGATAATTTTGATATTCCTGAAGTTTGGGAATTGTTAACTAGAGGATTTAAATGGGCTAGTAAAAATTAAAAAGCTTGAAGATTAATTAATTCTTGTTTTTTAAAATGACGCCATTTTCCTCTAGGCAAATCTTTTTTAGAAAGATTAGAGTAAAGCACTCTGTCAATTGAGATTACTTTGTAATTGTATTTCAAAAACAAATCTTCAATATCTTTAACTTGTTTTATTGATAACTCTAATCCAATTTCATTTTTACTAGCTCCGTCAACATGATTAATGTTTCGGATTTGAAAATCATTAAAATCAGTTTCATTTTTAATAGAATTTTTATCATTCTCTTTTAAATCAGAATCCAAAATTAAATGAAAAAGTTGCTTTAAATTATCAACTTTATTAGACATACGCTTAATAAAATCTTGATTATTAGAAAAGACCATAAGTCCCATATAATTTTCATTCATAAAATCTAAAGACTGTAAATCATGGAATTCTTCAAACGGTAATAAACTAAAAATATTTTTTTTGTTATCTAAATTAATAGAGTGAAATCCTTTAGGCTTATTTAAAAGAATATAAACGGACTTATTTAAAGAAATGTTATTACCATCTAGCTTTACATCATCTTTAACAGAAACCTTAGTTCCTAATTTAACAATAACTTTATCATTTACACACACTCTTCCTTGGGCAATAAAGTTATCTGCTTCCCTTCTATTACAATGGCCTGAATTAGAAATAAATTTATTTAACCTAATTTGCGTTACATCATCCATCATATATATTATTATAGTTTGTGCAATATAATACTAAATAGACCTACTATAATTAAAATCTTTAACGCATTATGAAGCAATAGATAATATTTTTTTGAATTAAATTTAAATAAAATATACATGAAAAAAATAAAAAATGGGTGTACTAAAATGTAGAAACAAGTCATAATAGAAAGCCCATAATTTGTTATAATCAAAAAAGAGATCAAACAAGTAATGACTATATAAAAAGTAATATAGATTTTAGTCATTTTTTCACCATATTTAACTGGAATAGTGTTGTATTTCATAGTTAAATCACCCACTAAACTTTCCAAATTTTTTATCAATTCTCTAATTAAAATGACAAAAAACAAAAAAGATGCATGAGTTAAAATTTCAGAAGAAAAATTTTTATAATACATTGTTATTGCAAAAAATGGAGTTATTGATAATGCAACTGACAAGAAGTTTCCAATAAATGGATAACGGTTAATTCTGATTGAATAAAAAAGAATTCCTAAAATGTATAAACTAAAAAACAATAATGTTTTTAGAGAAACCATAAAGGAAAAAAATAAACTTAAAATGTTTAAAAAAATATATCCATTTAATTTCGTTCTTCCTGAAATTTCTTTTTCTAATATTGTTTTTAAAGGCCTATTTATTAAGTCTTTATTAGAGTCGTAAACATTGTTCAATATATATCCAGCGGAAATCGAACAAACTGAAGATAAGATTATTAGCCAGATGTTAAAATCAAGTAATACAGAATAATGATTTTTATTTTCTGAAAAAATAAAAATTGAGGAAGTTAACTGCGCAAATACAATAAAAACAATATTATAACCTCTAACTACTGAAATCAGACTTAATAACTTAAATAAAAATCTTTTATTTAAAAAAGAAAAAATCATTAAAAATTATATACTAACTCTAACTTATAGTCACTTAATGCTGTTTTAGCTTTTTCAAAATCTTGTGAGAATCCTAGTATATAACCACCACCACCAGACCCACAAAGTTTTAAAAAGTAGTCATTAGATTCTATTCCTTTAGCCCAAATATTATGAAATTTTTCAGGAATCATAGGCTTAAAATTTTCTAAAACTACTTTTGACAGTTTTTTAATATTTGAAAATAGCGATTTAAAATCTGCATTTAAAAAATTTTCTACACAATTATCAGTTGTATGAATAAAATCTTCTTTAATCATTTTACTATAATCTTTGTTTTTCATTAATTCAAAAAATATTTCAACCATTGGAGCTGTGTCGCTTGATGCACCGCTATCTAATAAAAAAACTGCTCCTTTTCCATTATTAGATTGAGAAGGTATGCCAGTAGTTTCTATTTTATTTTTTGAATGTATAAGAATTGGCAAACTCAGATAACTATTCAAAGGATCTAAACCTGAAGATTTTCCATGAAAAAAAGATTCCATTTTAGAGAAAATATTTTTTAAAACTAAAATTTTATCTTTAGTTAAGTTTTCAAGAATTGTTATCTTATCTTGAGCATATCTGTCGTAGATAGCAGCTACTAATGCACCACTACTTCCAACTCCATAACCTTGAGGAATAGTACTGTCAAAATACATACCCTCAGCCAAATCTTTATTAATTTTATTGAGATCAAAATTCACAATTTTTTTATCAATCTTAGAAATAAAATCTTTGAATAATTTTAAATTTTTATTTGATTTTTTTACTTCATCTATAGATAAATCTCCCAATTTAAACCCTCCCTTAAAAAAATTATAAGGAATAGACAATCCTTTAGAGTTTTTTATAATACCATACTCTCCGAATAGTAGAATTTTTGAATAAAAAAGAGGAGCTTTCATTTTGTAAAATTATAACTTATTTGGACCAACACCTATCTTATCATTTATAAATTCACCATTTTCGCAGTAATCAACAAGATTTGAAGATATAAAGTTCTGTATTTCATCATATTCAATTTGAGGATAAAGCAAGTGAATGTTAGCTCCTGCATCAAGAGTAAAGCAGATCCTTGAATTATATTTTTTTCTATATTTCCATACTTCGTTAATGATTTGTAATGTATTTGGTTTCATTAAAATAAAGTAAGGATTAGAAGTCATCATCATTGCATGTAAAGACAAAGCTTCCATCTCAACTATTTTAATGAACAGATCATAATTCCCTGTTTCTAAAGCATTTTTAATTTGTTCCAAATTAAAATGAGCTTGCTTTATTCTATCATTAGAAAATGAATGACCATTCATTAAGTCATGACCTAAAGAACTAGACACTTCTTTTTTCCCTTTATCAACAAGCAGTACCGTATCATTAATGCCTTTAAAAACAATATTAATTTCGTTTGGATATTTGATCGCATATAGATCATTACTTTCTTTAAATAGCTTACTTGAACCCCAAAATGAAATTGGCCCCATTATACTTCTACAAGCACTTCCTGATCCCAGCCTCGATAAAAAAGAAGCCTTTTTAAAAAAAAAATCGTTTTCAATTTTTGGATTTAAATGTTTTTCGATATCCATTATTGATAATGAAAGTGCACTGTAAAAAGAGGCTGAAGAAGCAATGCCGCTACTATGAGGAAAAGAATTATTGGATTCAATTATTAATTTTAAATTCATTAAATAGGGGCAGTAATGTTTAATTCTATTAAAAAAAATTAATAATTTACTCTCGAAACTAATTTCTCTTTTCCCTTCAAATAATAAACTGAAATTAAAATCATGCTTTAATGAAATCTCTGATTGATACGAAACTCTTGTTTTAGAGTAGCAATTACTCAAAGTCAAACTCAAAGAAGGATTCATTGGAATTTGATCAAGCTTTTTACCCCAGTACTTGACTAAGGCTATGTTGCTTGGCGATTGCCATTCTGATACGCCACTTATCTCATTAATTTCTAACAAATTGTAAACAAACGTTTCATTCATGAATTATTCAATTGATTTTATTATTGAATTATCTGTTTTTCTTTTTGATCCGTCAAATCCCTGAATTCCAGAAACAGTAGTATATTTTAAAATATTTTTTTTATCAGGAAATATTATTTTGAAAGCAGCTTGGCACATTAAAGTAGCTTCATGAAACCCGCATAATATTAATTTTAATTTTCCAGGATAAGTGTTTATATCACCAATAGCAAAAATACCGGAAATATTGGTTTGATAATCAAGGGAATTATTTACTACTATCGATTTTTTATGAATTTCTAAACCCCAATCAGCAATTCTTCCTAATTTAGGGATTAACCCAAACAAAGGGATAAAATAATCAGCTTCAATTAACTTGTTCTGACCATTATATTTGATCGATACACTTTCGAGTTTGTTAACTCCATTTAGTTGAAGTACTTCTCCTGGTGTAATTACATCGATTAAAGATTTATTTTTTAGAGTTTGAACTTTCTCCACAGAATCATAAGCTCCTCTAAATTCAGTTCTTCTATGAATCAAAGTAACCTTTTTAGCAACTTTACAAAGTTCGATAGTCCAATCTAAAGCAGAGTCTCCTCCACCTGATATTATAACTTTTTTATCTTTAAATTGATTAGGGTCTTTAATCATATAATCCACACCTTTCCCTTCAAAAAAAGTAATATTATTAATTGGAGGTTTTCTTGGTTCAAAACTTCCTAATCCTCCAGCAATAGCAACGACTTTAGAGTTGTGTATTGTGCCTTTGTTGGTGATAACATCAAAAGACCCATCCTTATTTTTAATTAATTTCTCTGCTGTTTCTCCTAAAGAATACCCAGGGTTAAATGGTTTTATTTGTTCTAATAAATTATCAATTAATGATCCAGCCATAATTTCTGGTGTCCCTGGAATATCGTAAATTGGCTTTTTAGGATATATTTCGGAACACTGTCCACCTGGCTTTTCTAAGGCATCAATAATATGACACTTCAAACCTAAAAGACCAGCTTCAAAAACAGTAAATAGCCCAACAGGACCTGAGCCTATAATTAAAATATCCGTTTTGATTTTATACATCCTTTTAACTAATGTTTATTACTTCCTTAATTTGAGGAGCATGCTTTTTTATCGTCATTTCTACTCCATTTTTTAAAGTCATTTGATTTACAGAACAACTGACACAATTACCTAGAAGTTTAACTTTCACAACATCATCATTAATAGATAATAATTTAATATTTCCTCCATCAGATTCTAAAAAAGGTCTTATTTCACTTAAAGCTTCTTCAACTTTTAGGATTAATTTTTCTGTATTCATAATATTTTATTTAACAGCTGAGCAGCCTGACATTGTTGTAATTTTTATAACTTCTGTTTCAGGTAATTTATTATTTCTATTTAAAAGTTCTGAGAGCATATTTTTTGTAATGTCATTAAACACACTTTCAACTATTGTTTCATCTTGTAAAGCAGCTGGCCTACCATAATCACCAGATTCTCTAATGCCTTGAATAAGAGGGATTTCTCCAAGAAAAGGAATTTCTAAATCCTTTGATAAATTTTTAGCTCCCTCTTTGCCAAATAAATAGTATTTATTATCAGGTAATTCTAAAGGAGTGAAGTAAGACATGTTTTCAATAATTCCAAGAACAGGAACATTAATATTTTCTTGATTAAACATTGACACTCCTTTTCTTGCGTCAATCAATGCTACATTTTGAGGAGTACTTACTACTACAGCTCCAGAAATTGGCAAAGACTGCATTATACTTAGGTGAATATCTCCAGTGCCAGGCGGCAGGTCAATTAATAAAAAATCTAACTCTCCCCAAGCTGCATCAAAAATCATTTGATTTAATGCTTTTGAAGCCATTGGCCCCCTCCATATAACAGCTTGATCTAGTTTTGTAAAAAACCCTATTGACAAAATTTTTATTCCAAAACTTTCAACTGGTTTCATTTTAGATTTTCCATCAATATTTACAGCTAAAGGTTTGCTTTCAAACACATTAAACATTAATGGAATTGAAGGTCCATAAATATCTGCGTCTAAAATACCTACATTAAATCCCATTTTAGATAAAGAAACGGCTAAATTAGCAGTGACTGTTGACTTCCCTACCCCCCCTTTTCCCGAAGATATAGCAATTATATTATTAATATTATCTAACTTTTTAGTAGAGTTTAATATTGTTTTAGGAATCTCTTTTTTTAATATAAAATTCACTTTTAGATTAAACTCGTTATTGTACTTAAAATTAATGGAATTTAAAATTTGTGATTTAATCTTATTTTTTGCTTGCAAAGAGGGATTATTGGTCTTTAAATCAATCACAATTTCTTTTTCAAAAACTAATACATTTAAAACTGAATTACTGGAAACAATATCAGTTTTTTGATTTTCAAAACAAATAGTTTTTAAAATTTCTAAGATCTGTTCTTTATTAGGTTTCAAAATTAAATAATATTTAAAATCATTCTAAATTGCAAATATAAGCTTATGAATATAATTTATTGTAATTCAATGTAAGGATCCCAAAAAAAATTGTTAAAGTTTACAACCTGATCATTTTCTACCTTAATTCCTTCACTTTCTAGCAATTGCTTCATCAAATTAATTCCAAAAAAATGTTTTTTACCTGTTAGAAGTCCAGTTCTGTTAACAACTCTATGAGCTGGAATATTTTCTTGTATATGAGACGCATTCATAGCCCACCCTACTACTCTTGCACTTTTTTTTGAACCTAAATAATTTGCAATTGCTCCATAGGTTGTAACTCTTCCATATGGTATTTCTAAAGCAACAATGTAAACTTTATCAAAAAAATCAGATTTTTTTAAATTATCATTCATTGTTAAAGCTAAAGCTTAGATAAGAAATATTTTTATTTAGTTTTGAAAAAATAGTTTCATAATGTGTTTTAATATCCATAACTTCTTTAGGGGCGTTAAGGTTTTTATAAACATCGTGGTTAGAATTTAAAGGGCTAATTGACATGCCTTCAAGAAGTCCTAAAGTATAGCCATGAAGAAATTCACTATCAGTTTTCAAATGTACTATTCCTTTAATATCTAAAATTTTTTTATATAATTCTAAAAAAACAGGATTAGTTAATCTATGTTTTCTTCTTTGATATTTAATTTGTGGGTCTGGAAATGTTAACCAAATTTCATTTACTTCATCTTTATCAAAAACACAATCAATTAATTCTATTTGGGTTCTTAAAAAAACTGCATTATTTAAATTTTCTTCAGTTGCAGTTTTAGCACCTCTCCAAAATCTAGCTCCTTTTATATCAACTCCAATATAATTTACAGAAGGATTTCTTTTAGCTAAATTAATTGTATATTCTCCTTTTCCACAGCCTAATTCAACAACAATAGGGTTGTTATTTTTAAAAACTAAATTATTCCAATTACCTTTAATATTAAATTGATTCGATATCAATTCTTCTCTGCTTGGTTGAATTACGTTAGAGAAACTTTCGTTTTCAATAAATCTCTTAAGTTTATTTTTACTTCCCAATAAATGATAATTTTAATTAAGAGCAAACTTAAAATAATTACTTGGACTTTTCTAAAGTAAAAGAAAATTCAGATCCCACACCATAATCACTTTCAACATAAATTTTTTCATCGTGTGCATCAATTATATGCTTAACAATCGCCAAGCCCAGTCCTGATCCGCCATTTTTTCTGTTGCCCGAATTATCCACTCTATAAAACCTTTCAAATAGTCTTTTAAAATGAATTTTTTGTATGCCATTTCCATTATCCGTAATTCTTACAATAATTTTATTTTCTGTAATATCTTGAATTGTAACTTCTGAAGTTCCCGATTCTTTTCCATATTTAACGGAATTCTCAATTAAATTTGTCAATACTTGATGGATTTTCTCTTGGTCAGCTATGACGTTAACTGATTTAAATTTGGAATCTAACGAAAAAGAAATTCTTTTATTATCTGCTTGAATTTCTAACATTTCAAAAACGTTATTTATTAATGAAATAATATTAAAAGTTGATTTATCTAATTTTAACTCCTGTGATTCAAGTTTTGTTATTAAATCTAAATCTTTTACAATAAAAATTAATCTTTCTATAGATTTTTCTGCAATCTTAAGATACTTTAAATTAACCTCTTCATCTTTTAAGGCACCATCAATTAATGTCAATAAATAGCTTTGCGATGTAAACAAGGGCGTTTTTAACTCATGTGCTAAATTTCCAATAAAATCTCTTCTAAAATTCTCTTTTTGTTGCATTGATTTAATTTCAATTTCACTTTCTTTTGAGAACTTCTTTAGTTGATATACTAACTCATCCATGTTAGTTGTTACCAAAATATCTTCTTTAGTTTCTTTAATAGGAATTAAATCTTTATACAGATTTCTTATTTTTTTTAAAACAAAAAATTCTAAATAAAAATAAATTATAAAAAAACAAAAAATAAATAATGGAACTATCCCAATCAATAAATTCACTATGTTTTTAGTATCGAAAATTGATATATTAGAATTATATATACTAAATAAATAAAATGCTATTATAATAATAACAGATAATAAAAAAGACTGAAGTTTAGATTTACTGAACAATGACATAAGGTTATTGAGCAAACTTATAGCCCACTCCTTTAATTGTTTTAAAATACGAATCTCCGATTTTTTCTCTTAATTTTCTAATATGCACGTCAATTGTTCTATCTCCAACTATAACTTCAGAACCCCAAACTTTCCCCATTATTTCATCTCTAGTAAATACATTTCCTGGTTTTGAGGCTAATAAATAAAATAATTCAAATTCTTTTCTGGGAAGTGTTAAGATTTTTTCATTCTTAGTTACTGAATAAGTATTTCTGTTTATAATTACATCACCTAAGTCTATAACATGATTTTCTGAATTACTTGATTTCATTCTTTTTAAAATCGAATTTATTTTTTTTAAAAGAATTTTAGGTTTTATCGGTTTAGATACATAATCATCTCCACCAGCATCAAAAGCTGCAATTTGAGTAAAATCCTCATTTCTTGCACTTAAAAAAATAATAATTGTATTACTCAAAGATGATATTTCTTTTAATTGAGAGCATGCTTCAATACCGTCCATTTCAGGCATCATTATATCTAACAATATTATTTCTGGAATAAATAATTTAGCTTTTTTAATTGCTTCTTTTCCGTTAACCGCACTTTTAACATCGTAACCAGCTAGAGAAAGATTATATCTTAGAATTTCAACGATATCTGGATCATCATCAACAACAAGAATTTTAGGTATTTTTTGCATTTAATTTTTTCATAAAATTAATGTTTATTATATTTTATTAGTTATAATTAACCATAATTTAACATAGTCAAAAAAAGTTAATATTTAAAGTTGAAATAAGATTGAATTCGCTTGAAATTTCTTGTCCATTAGATTTTAAAAATAAAGCTATTGCTTTATTTAAAAAACAGTTTAAAAGTAATTTAACATACAATAATTACTGTAAGTTATTGAAAATACAGCCAAATCAAATAAAAGAATTAAATCAGATACCCTTTATTCCTATTCAATTTTTTAAAACCCATAAAATTATTTCCAACAAAAACAATGTCACTCATTTATTTAAAAGTAGTGGAACATCAGGTATTAAAAGCACTCATTACGTTACAGATATTAATTTATATAAAAAAAGTTTCAGGAAATGTTTTGAATTTTTTTACGGACCAATTCAAAATTATACTTTTCTTGGACTTTTGCCATCTTATTTAGAGCAAAAAAACTCATCGTTAATCTTTATGATTGATGACTTCATAAATAAATCTAAACATGAGGAAAGTGAATTTTATTTAAATGATTATAAAAAACTTTATAACACATTAATTAAATTAAAAAAAGAGAAAAAGAAAACTATTCTGTTTGGGGTAAGTTATGCTTTAATAGATTTTGTTGACAATTTTTCTATAGATATAAATGGGTTTACTATCATAGAAACAGGAGGAATGAAAGGCAGAAGAAAAGAAATAACAAGAGAAGAATTGCACTCTAAACTATCAAAAGGTTTTAATGTTAAAAACATCCACTCTGAATATGGAATGACTGAGTTATTTTCTCAAGCTTACTCAATAAAAGACGGAGTTTTCAGAAATCCACCTTGGATGAAAACATTAATTAGAGATGTCAATAATCCACTTTCAGTATCGTTAAAAGGCAAAGGAGCAATGAATTTTATAGACTTGGCAAATGTCAATTCTTGTGCTTTTATTGCTTCTGATGATATAGGAGAAATTTTTGATAATTCAGACTATAAAATAAGCGGGCGATTAAGTGAGTCTGAAATAAGGGGATGTAATCTTATGTTTAACTAAATGATATTAAAAAGTAATTTTTCTTTCCTCTTTGTGCTAAAAAATATTTACCACAAACCAAATTATTTTTTGAAAAAGCATAGGCGCTATCAACCTTTTCTTTATTAATTGAAATAGAGTTTTCTTTAATAGCCCTATTAATTTCAGATTTTGATGATAAAAATCCTGCTTCCGAAAGTAGTTCTTGAACAGATGGACTATCTTTTAAGTAATCAAGCTTTAAATTAGTCTTAGGAACACCCTCAAATACATCTAAAAAGGTTTCTTCATCTAATTGACCTAAATCTTTAGAAGTTGACTTACCAAATAGGATATTTGAAGCTAATATCGATTTTTCTAAATCTTCTTTTGAATGAACTAATTCTGTAAGATAATTTGCAATAATTTTTTGCAATGTCCTCAGCTTTAGAGCTTCTTTATGTATTTTAATAAATTCATTTATTTCTTTTTCACTATAAAAAGTGAAAATTTTTATATACCTAATAGCATCTTCATCAGAAATATTAAGCCAATATTGATAAAATTTATAAGGAGAAGTTCTTTTTCTGTCTAACCAAACATTGCCATCTTCTGTTTTTCCAAATTTGGTACCATCTGCTTTTGTTATTAAAGGACATGTTAAAGCATAAGCTTTATTACCTGTTTTTTTTCTAATCAATTCAGATCCACTAGTGATATTACCCCATTGATCACTACCTCCCATTTGGATGTTACAGTTTTTTTCAGTGAATAAGTGGTAAAAATCATATGCTTGAATAAGTTGATATGTGAACTCAGTAAATGACAACCCTTCTTTAGAATTACTTGATAATCTTTTTTTCACTGAATCTTTAGCAATCATGTAATTTACTGTTAAATGCTTTCCAGCATCTCTAATAAAATCTATCAGATTAATATTCTTAAACCAATCATTATTATTACATATGATAGCTGTATTCTCATTTTTTGAATCAAATTTTAAAAATTTTGAAAGTTGAGCTTGAATTCCTCTTATATTGTTATCTAAATCTTCTTTACTTAATAAATTTCTTTCTGCAGATTTTCCAGATGGATCACCAATCATTCCAGTAGCCCCTCCAATTAACACAATTGGTCTATGCCCATGTTTCTGAAAGTGCATTAAGATTAGAATTTGAACTAAACTTCCTATATGTAAAGAATCAGCAGTAGGGTCAAAACCTATGTAGCCATTGCAAGATTTTTCTAATAATTTTTCTTCGCAACCTGGAACGATATCTTGAAGCATTCCTCTCCATCTTAATTCATTTACAAAGTTTGTTCTCACGGTTTAAATTTTAACAAATATATATCTCTTATATTAAAGAAAAAAAGTTAAACAATAATATAGTAAATTAGATTTATGATTTTAGTAACTGGAGGAACAGGTTTAGTAGGGTGTCATTTGTTATATTTTTTAGCAAAGCAAAAAAAAAAAATAAAAGTTCTTCACAGAAAGAATAGCAAAATAGATATAGTTAAAAAAGTATTTTCTTATTATTCAGAAAATTTTGAAGAACTATTTGAAAAAATAAACTGGATTGAAGGGGATATTAACGACATTGGAAGTCTTTCTAATGCTTTTGAAAATGTCACTGAAGTTTATCATTGTGCAGCCTTTATTTCATTTAGCTCAAAAGATTTAAATTCTCTTAAAAAAATTAATGTTGAAGGTACAGCGAACATTATTAACTTTTCTTTAGATAATAAAATAGAGAAACTATGTTATGTGAGTTCTATAGCTGCGATTGGAGAAACTAAATCCAAAGATATTGACGAAGATTGCAAGTGGGAAGAAACTACAAACCCCTATTCTTTAACCAAATATAATGCAGAAATGGAGGTTTGGCGAGGTATTTCCGAGGGTCTGAATGCTGTTATTGTAAATCCTGGAGTGATTATAGGAAGTGGATTTTGGAAACAAGGAAGTGGTGCCTTTATAACTCAAATAAGTAGAGGAATGAAATATTACCCAACTGGATCCACAGGTTTTATTTGTGTAGAAGATGTAGTTAAGATTATGTATGAATTAATGTCAAATAATGTTTTTTCAAAACGATTTATATTAGTAGCCGAAAATTGGTCTCAGAAAGATTTTATTTCATTAGTAAGTAAAAACCTCTCCCTAAACCCCCCAAAAAAACCAGCTAGTAAAAGCTTAATGATTTTAGCTCTTTTTTTAGATTCTATCAGAAGTTTAATATTGAATAAACGAAGGAGATTAAGTAAATCTATAATAGAATCAAGTTATTCAAAAAATGAATATTCTAATAAAAAAATAACATCAGAATTAAATTATTCGTTTAAAAAAATTGAAAAATCAATTGAAGAGACTTGTTTAAATTTTAAAAAATAATTATTTTGATGAATCTCTTTTTTTTATAATTAAGACATCCAATTCGTTTTTTAACGAATCTTTCAACTGTTTTAGCCTGTGTTCTAATCTAGTATATATTTTTAAATATTGTTTTGGATTTGATGCATAATATAAATTACTATTAGTAAACCTCAAGCAATCTATCTCGTGTTTATTAAATAACAATGAATCATTAATATTATAATAATTCAAATCAGATCTGTTATTATAAGCTCTACTGGAATTAATAATATTAATATCAAATAAAAAATTTATCATTTGATTTTCAGTCATTAAATCGATAGGTTTAGAATTTTCATTGCTTGAACAAGCAATAAATAAACCTAGAATTAGTAAGTAAATTATTTTATTCATCTATCAAAAGTTAATTGTTTTCCATATAAATTTTTATTAAAAACTCCTTCATTATAAACTAATTTTCCATTCACAAAAGTTTGAACCACCTTAGAATTAAACTCAACTCCTTCAAAAGGTGACCAATTACATTTATATAAAATATTATTTTTATTAACTTTCCATGGCCTGTCTAAATCTATTAATACCAAATCAGCATAATACCCTTCTCTAATAAAACCTCGATTTGAAATTTGAAAAAGTTCAGCTGGATTGTGACACATTTTAGTTACAATTTTTTCTAAAGAAATTTTATTATTTAAATGATGTTCAATCATAGATACTAAGGCATGCTGAACTAAAGGACCACCTGATGGACACTCTAAATAATTCTTTGATTTTTCTTCTATTGTATGAGGCGAGTGATCACTAGCTATGACATCAATTCTATCGTTGTTTAATGCTTTCCACAAAGCATCTCTATCTTCTTTTGTTTTAATTGCTGGATTCCATTTTATATAAGATTGTTTTTGTTTATAATCTTCATCAGAAAACCACAAATGATGAACACAGACTTCAGATGTTATTTTTTTTTCTTTTAAAGGAATGTTATTTTCAAAAAGTAATGATTCACTTTCTGTAGACAAGTGAAAAACATGTAACCTGGCTCCTGTTTCTTTAGCTAGTTTTATAATTCTTTTAGTGGATTTCAAGCATGCCTCTTCAGATCTTATAATAGGATGCAATTCAAATGGAATATTCGATCCATATATAGATTTATATTTATTAATGTTTTCATTTATAATTTCTTCATCTTCACTATGCACAGAAATTAATAAATCTGTATTTGAAAAAATATTTTTCAAGACAGCTTCATCATCAACTAACATATCCCCTGTTGATGACCCTAAAAACAATTTCAAACCTGCTACTTTTTTAGAATCAATCTTCTTTATTTCTTCCAAATTATTGTTTGTTCCTCCAAACATAAAAGAATAATTCGCATAAGAATTTTTTTCAGCTATTTTAAATTTATTATTTAATTCTAGTAAAGTTGTTGTTTGAGGAATTGTATTAGGCATTTCTATAAAAGAGGTTATTCCTCCAGAAATAGCAGCTTTAGATTCTGATTGTATTGTTGCTTTGTGCGTTAATCCAGGTTCTCTAAAATGCACCTGATCATCAATTACCCCTGGAATTAAAAGTTTACCTTTTGCATCAATAACTTTGAAGTCAGGTGCATTTTTTATGTTTTTAGATATCTTAAAAATTATATCATTTTTAATTAAAAGATCTGATTCAAAAATCTTTCCTTCATTAATAATTTTAGCATTTTTAATTAAAATTTTAGACATAATTATTTATTGATATTGTAAAAAAAACTATATACTTTCATTTTTATTAAACCAAAAATTGCTTCATAAATTATATCTCCATTCATTTTAGAATCTCCACGTTCTCTGTCTTTAAAAATTATAGGTATTTCTAAAATTTTAAACCCATTTTTAAACGCTTTGAATTTTAATTCTATTTGGAAAGCATAACCATTAAAAAGTAAAGTTTTTAAATTAATTGTTCTTAAAACTATATTTTTATAACCTACAAATCCTGATGTAGCATCTTTAACTGGAAGTCCAGTAACAACTCGAGAATATATTGATGCAAAATATGAAAGAATTATTCTGCTTAAAGGCCAGTTAACAACATTTACTCCATTAACATACCTAGATCCAACAACAATATCACAGTTAGGATTTTCAAGAACTTTATACATCCTATCTAAATCTTTTGGATTATGAGATAAATCTGCATCCATTTCAAAAATATAATCGTAATTATTTTCTATAGCCCATAAAAAACCTTCCGTATAGGCTTTGCCAAGACCTTCCTTTGATTTTCTAGAAAGAAGAAACACACGATCTTTAAATTTATTAATATACTGATTTACAACATCACTTGTTCCATCAGGTGAGTTGTCGTCAACAACCAAAATATCAAAAAAGTAAAAAAGTGACAAAACTTCATCCAAAACTATTGAAATATTATCCAGCTCGTTATAAGTCGGAATAATCACAAGTGCTTTAGACATTTTAAATAATTTTTACAAAAATACAGATTTAAGTTATAAAAATAATTTTTCGATTTAATCATTTAAAATAATAGTAATTTTGAATTATGAATGAAGCTGCTTTGAGGTCAATTTTTACTGAAGATTGGGTTAAGTTTGTTATAATTCTCTGTACTTTATTAATTATTGCTGCAAGATTCATAATTGGAGAAAAGTTTCAATATTTAATAAAATTTTGGAAGATTCACAGGTACTTTATTTACAAACATGGCAACACCATTAATATATTCAATTTTGGGAATTGTTTATTATTTACACTAAGAGTTGTTTTGTTTTCACTTTTCATTTCTTTATTTCTTTTGCGTAAAAACACATTTTTTGAACTCATTAATCATCATTATTTTTTGATTGTTTGTGCATCAATTAGCGGTTATATTATTTTAAAATTTTTAATAGAAAAAATATTATCCATTATACTCGATTACAAAGCTATTTTAAATGAAATAAATATGTATAGAGTTGGACTTAAAAATCTTATTTCTGTTCATTTTTACTTCTATTTTTTAATACTTATTTTTTACCCTATTCCATCTTTTTTAATCATAATTTTAAGTTTAGTATTGTTATCGATCTATTTTTTATTTTACTACTCATTCATCTTGAAAAAATATGAGCCAAAGACATTAAAGAGTCGTGTCTATTTTATTTTGTATATTTGCGCGTTCGAAATAGCACCGATACTACCTTTTGTATTAGTCTTAAAAACTTTGGAAAACTATGAAAGTTAAATCTATTCTAATTTCGCAACCAAGTCCTACGATCGAAAACTCTCCCTATATACAATTAAAGAAAAAACGAAAAGTTAAAATTGATTTTATTCCTTTCATACATGTTGAAGGAATGACTGCAAGAGAAATTAGACATCAAAAAATTGATTTATCTAAATTTACTTCCATAATTTTAACTAGTAGAAATGCCGTTGATCATTTTTTTAGAGTAGCTGAAGAAATGAGGTTTCCAATCCCTAATGCTTTAAAGTATTTTTGTGTGTCTGAAGCAGTAGCTTTTTATCTTCAAAAATATGTGATATACCGAAAGAGAAAAATATATGTAGGAGGAAGAACTTTTGATGATTTATTAATTCCGATTTCTAAATATAAAGAAGAAAGTTATTTAGTTCCTTCTGCTGACGTGCTATCTCCTTCAATACCAAAAAAACTAAATGAGCTAGGTGTCAAGTGGATTCAAGGTACTTTTTACAAAACCGTAATTAGTGATTTGTCTATGCTTAAAAATGTGTCCTATGACATTTTAGTATTTTTTAGTCCATCTGGTATTGACTCTTTGTTTTCAAATTTCCCTGATTTTAATCAAAATAACACTAGGATTGCAGTTTATGGAAATTCTACCGTAAAAGCAGCGGAAAAAGCAGGATTAAGAATAGATATTTCTGTACCCTCTCTAAAGATTCCTTCAATGTCAAAAGCTCTAGACCTATACATTGAAAAAGCTAATAAAAAATAACTAAGTTTTAAGTTTGCTTTTAAAGTTTTTTATAAAAGCGTCAAAATCTTTTTGTGTTTTAACATTCTTGTAAGAATCGTCTTTGAATAATTCAAGGTAAATCTCTATTTGTTTTGGCCTCAAGTATCCTCTTATTGGAGTGATTAAATTCATTTTCTTATCAAAAAACAAGGTAGTCGGATAAGCATTAACCCCTAAATATTGAGTAAATTGATGAGAAGAATTTCTTGTTTGAGATTTATTTTTATCATAACCATTATTTTTAAATTGTCTACCCATGAAACTTACTATCTCATTTCCTTCACCATTAAACTTAACGGCATAATAATGATTATTTATAAATCGTGCAATTTCTTTGTTTTGAAAAGTATTTTTATCCATTAATTTACATGGACCACACCAATTAGTGTAAACATCTACTAAAATATTTTTTGGATTATTTTTTTGAGATTCAATTGCATTTTCCAAACTCATCCATTTTATTGTCTGAGAATAATTAAATAAGAAAAAGAAAAGAAAAGAAACTCTTAAAACATACTTAAACGTCTTATTATAAATGATTTTACTCTGCATCATGCGCTAACCTCTTAAGAGGCTTAATAATTAAAATTACTAATACTCCGAAAATTGTACAAAAAATAGTTATTCCTGTAAAAGTCCAAAAATCACCTGCTTCAGAAGCGTTTTCACCTATTAATCCAGCAACCTTATTTCCAAGACCAGTAGCAGCAAAATAAGCTCCCATCATAAAAGCTCCCCACCTAGCTGGAGCTAATTTTGTAATAAATGAAAGTGCTACCGGGGAAGCACATAATTCGCCAATAGTATGAAAAAGATAAGCTAGTACCAACCAATACATTGCAGATTTCTGGGTGATTTCTCCAGCTGAATCATATGTAACTTCATTTGCTGCTAAAGACATAAATGAGAATCCAAACCCCATTATTATCACACCAAAAGCCATTTTAAAAATAGAAGAATGTTCGAATCCTCTTTTTTTCCACCAAATCCAAAAAGATCCAACCGCAGTAGCAAAAATTAAAATAAAAGTTGCATTAACAGATTGGAACCAACTAGCAGGAATCATATAATCACCTAAAGCTAAATCTGTTTTTTGAGAAGCGTAAATGTTCATTAAACCTCCTGCTTGTTCAAAAGCGCCCCAAAAAACAATTACTATTAAAAAGGCTAAATAAGTTACTAATATTCTGTCTTTTTCAATCTTATTTCCATCATTATATACATGAATTGCGAATCCAACTGCAAAAGCAATAGCTATTAATAATAAACCATAATTCCAATCTCCACTATACCCAACATACAGGCCTAAAAGCGCAGTTAAAGAAAACCCTAACAAAGAATTTGATTTTTTAAAAATTTGTAAAAATAAATTTTCAGATTTTTCTGTTTCTGAAGTATCCAATTCAATGACATTTCCAACATGACTTAAATATTTTTGACCCTTCAAATAAATGAACTGACCTATAGCCATACCAATACCAGCTAGGCCAAATCCATAATGCCAATTATAAACTTCACCTACATAGCCTACAACAATTGCTGAAACAGCTGCCCCAACGTTTATTCCCATATAAAAAATATAGAATCCCATATCCCTATGGTTAGTGTCTTTTTTATTATAAAGCCCCCCAACCATAGTAGAAATATTTCCTTTTAAACATCCTACTCCTAAAACAATAAAAGTTAATCCTGTGTAAAATGCCCATAATGCTTCTACTGCTAAAATTCCATGACCAAAACAAAGTAAAACACCCCCAACCATAACCGATTTTCTTTGACCTAAAAACCTATCTGCTAAAATTCCTCCAGGGATTGTTGCTAAATAAACAAACATAGTATACCAGCCATATAGAGCAATAGCTGAGTTTTCACTCCATCCCATTCCTGGATTATCTCCATTAGTTTCAGAAACTAAATACAAAACAAGAATTGCTCTCATTCCATAATAACTAAATCTTTCCCATAATTCTGTAGAGAATAGTACAAATAGTCCTATAGGGTGTCCAAAAAATGTTTTTTGTTGAAGTTCAGCGTGATTGCTCATATTTATTTATTTGAGTTTAATTATTTTTTTACCGTGATAATATTTCCCTTCTATTTGAGAGTGTAACTTATCAAAATTTTCATAAGTAATGCCTCCAGCAGAAATAATTTCAAAGCCATCACGAGCTAAATCTAACATTTTTTTAAGAATATCTATAGCATTTACCGCAAAACGCTGACCCCCAGAAGTTAAAACTCCATTAATATTTTTATTGTTAGATATTAATGACAAAGAATTTATAACTGAATTGGTAGAATCAATGGCTTTATGAATAATGACATTTAAAGGCTTTGCAATTTTTGAAAGTTTATTCATTTGAGTCATATCAAAATTTGAATTTTCATCTAAACATCCAAAAACCACACCATCTAAACCTAGACTTTTACAAAAATTAATATCTTCAATCATGACATTTATTTCATGTTCTGAGTAGACAAAAGAAGAGTGTTTTGGCCTTATCATTACTCTAATAGGTATTTTTAAAACAGAAAAAGTTTCTTTAATTAATTTTCTTGAAGGAGTCAGTCCGTCTAGGTCTAATCTTCCACATAGCTCAATTCTGTTAGCCCCATTTTTCTCTGCAATGACAGCATCTTCTAATGACTCAACGCATACTTCTTTAATAGTTTGCATTTAGGAAATATAACTAAAAATGGTGTCTTTTAAAAGTTTCGATAGCTGCATAATCTGACAATCCTATCTCTCTAAATCTTTTTGCAATAGCACTATTCCTGTCTTCCGTTCTAACCCAAAACTCTCTATTATCATCTCCTTGAAACATGACGTTATCTTTTTGTGTTTGATGATAAAAGATAGCTTTTCTTTTTCTTAATACTTGATTAGGACTCATTGGAACAGACATGTCAATTTGATGAATTTCCCATTCATGCCATGCTCCTCTATATAACCAAACCCAACAGTCTTTCATGAATTTTTCGTTTTTTAAATCTTGTAAAACATCGAAAAAAATATCCAAACAAACCTTATGAGTTCCATGAGGGTCAGCTAAATCTCCAGCAACATAAATTTGATGAGGTTTTATCTCAGAAATAATATTACTCATTATTTTTTTATCATTTGCTGTAGGCGTGGATTTCTTAATAGAACCTGTTTCATAAAAAGGGAGTCTTAAAAAGTGTACATTGGGATCAGGCACACCAAAAAATCTAGTAGCACCAAGGGATTCTTTTTCTCTAATAAGGCTTGCTATAGTTCTAACTTTTTTGTTATTTAAAATTTCATTATTAAATTTTAATAGACTTATTAATTCATCATCTTTTTTATTTATAAAACTTTGAAAAACTTCAATATACTTAAGCACGTCAGAATTAGATACCGCAATATTACCGGACGTTTGATATGCCACATGAACTTCGTGCCCTTGAGAAACTAATCTATCAAAAGTGCCTCCCATAGAAATCACATCATCATCAGGGTGGGGACTAAAAATAAGTACTCTCTTCTTTGCTGGTTCTGCTCTTTCTGGTCTATATTTATCCTCAACACCAGGTTTTCCTCCAGGCCAGCCAGTTATGGTTCGTTGAATTTTATTAAATATTTCTAAATTTATTTCATAAGCAGTTTGGTGTAATAATAATTCAGATAAATTGTTTTCGTTATAATCAGATTCTGTCAAGCTTAATACTGACTTTTTAGTTAGCTTACAAAGCCATATAACTGCTTTAGACTTAAGCTCATTATTCCATTTACAAGATCCCACTTTCCAAGGAGATTTAATTCTGGTTAAATTTGATGAAGAAGAATTGTCTAAAACAAAAGTCACATTCTTATGTCTTTGTAAAAAACTAGCAGGTATGTTTGAATCAATTTCGTTTTCAATAGCTTTTTTTATAACTAATGATTTGTTTTGTCCCCATGCAAGTAAAACTATTCTTTTAGATTTTCTAATAGTTTTAATTCCCATGGTAATAGCAGTAGTTGGGACATTCTCAACACCATAAAAAGATTTTCTTGCATCATGTCTGGTAATATAATTAAGGTGAACTCGTCTAGTTAATGAATCATAATTTGATCCAGGTTCATTAAATCCAATATGACCTGTTCTTCCAATACCTAAAAGCTGAAAATCAATTCCACCTAAATCTGCGATTTTCTGATCATAATTCTGGCAATGATTATTAACTTCATCGTTATTTAAATATCCTTTGGGAATAAAAATATTTTCAGGTTTTATATCAACATGTGAAAATAAATGAATATTCATAAAGTGGTGATAACTTTGAATATTCTCATGTTTCATAGGAAAATACTCATCCAAATTAAATGATATTACATTTAAAAAACTAAGTCCATCTTCTTTATGCATCCTGACAAGCTCGTTATATACAGAAATAGGAGAAGAACCAGTAGCTAACCCTAACACACAGTTTTGTTTTGTTTTTTGCTTTTCCTTAATTAGTGCAGCTATCTCATTTGCAACTATTTTAGATGCATTTTTTGAATCTTTAAAAATAACACTGTGAATTTTTTCAAACCTCGTATTCTCTAATGTTCCTGGCGATTTGTAACTAATCATCATTTGATATTTTTTAATTTATTCCAATTATATTTTAAACCCCAAGCAAAAACAAATCCAATCGTCAAGAAAGTAATGCCATTATTAACTTCACCATAAATAAAATATCCTGTTGAGAACAATATAGAATAGATAGCCAAACATCCGCATAACATGCACAATATTCCTAAAGGAACTGACCATGTTTCATTGTTGTTCTCGCTGTTAAATGAAATGTTTTTACTAACAGCCTCATTTTTAATTTTTGCCCAGCCTGGCCCACCTGGATTAGTTTTTTTACAAAATTCAATTAAAGTTTCTGTTGAATCTGGTTTAGTTAAAAAGGTAATTATTAACCAAACTACTGTAGTAAATAAAACTACTACTAGAAATTTATAATATGAAGGGAACAGTCCTGAATTTGAAAACAAAGTGTCACCTATTGAAGAAAAGTTTAAAATAATCGAAACAAATCCTGAAACAAACATAGCTGAAATTTCGCTCCATGCATTAATTCTCCACCAAAACCATCTTAAAATAAAAATTAAACCTGTACCTGCTCCAAACATTAAAATTACGTCAAACAGTTGAAGAGCATTAGTCAACAATAAGGCAAAAATTGCACTAATAACAAATAGAGTTATAGTAGAGATTCTTCCAACATTAACAAGCTGTTTTTCGCTAGCATTCTTATTTATTTGTTGTTTATAAAAGTCATTTACAATATATGAAGACCCCCAATTAAGATGGGTTGATATGGTTGACATGTATGCAGCTCCTAGCGATGCTACAACCAGCCCTAATAAACCAGAAGGTAGCATTGTCAGCATTGCAGGATATGCAAGGTCATGTCCTAACTTATCTTCAGAAATATTAGGAAATGCCTCTTTAATACTTGCTAAATCAGGAAATACTATCAATGAAGCTAAAGCTACAATTATCCATGGCCATGGTCTTAGCGCATAATGCATGACATTAAAGAAAAATGTGGCCCCTATAGCATGATTTTCATCTTTAGCAGCTAGCATTCTTTGAGCAATATAACCTCCGCCTCCAGGTTCAGCTCCTGGATACCATGAGCTCCACCATTGAACAGCAAGAGGAACAATAAGTAATGGTATATAAATATCTGGGTCATCAAAGTTTGGCATAATAGAAAGTTTGTCAGCTACATTCTCATTTGAAATTAAATTTGCCATCCCTCCAACTTCAGGTATGTTTACCAAGTAATATGCTGCACCAATTGATCCAGCCATTGCAACGAAAAATAAAATAAAATCTGTATAAACAACGCCTCTAAAACCACCAACTGTACTAAAGACTACTGTAATGGAACCTGCGTAAAGAATTGTTTCAATTGGAGATAATCCCAACATTATTTCGCCAATTTTTATTGCAGCCAGTGTAACTCCAGACATAGCCATCACATTAAATATAACTCCAAGATAAATTGCTCTAAAACCTCTTAAAAACTTTCCTCCCCATCCGCTATATCTTAGCTCATAAAATTCCATATCAGTAGAGACATTTGACCTTCTCCAAAGTTTAGCATAAACAAACACTGTTAAAAGACCTGTTAAAAGAAAAGCCCACCAGACCCAATTTCCAGAAACCCCGTTATTTCTAACTATATCTGTAACTAAATTAGGCGTATCTGTAGAAAAAGTGGTAGCAACCATTGAAATTCCAAGTAACCACCAAGGCATATTTCTTCCAGATAAAAAATATTCAGAAGAGCTAGAAGAAGCTTTTTTAGAAACCCAAAACCCAATAAATAGAGTTGTTAAAAAAAATCCAATAATTATAAATATATCAAGTGAAGATAAGTCGATCATATGTTTTAATATTAATCAAATCTAGTTTATAGTGTCTTAAATTTAACCAATAAATAGCTAAAAAGAAATAAATTATAGACTAACTCTATTATTTATAATGTTTTTGTATTTATAAAATAGCCGTTATTGAATTTATTTCAAAAATACAAATCGAAAAAATAAGGTTAGGGTCTTTTAAAATTGTGTTTTTTCAATAACAATATTTTTTAAATATTATTCTTCCAAAAATGGAATTCTAAATTTTTTTACAGTAGGGGTTGTATGAGCTTCATCAAGATAATTTTCAAGTAGCTTTATCTTGTTTGGAAATCTTTTAGAAACATCTGTCAATTCCATAGGGTCATTACTTAGATCATAAAGTTCAAGTTTAGAATCTGTTTTGAATAGATTTTTTTTTACCCCTTTCCACTTACCCATTCTTATAGCTTGCAGTCCTCCACTAGCAGGATATTCCCAATACAAATAGTCATGTTGAGTTTGATTTTTTCCTTGTAATGTCGGATAAAAACTTATTCCATCAGTATTAAATGGACCTTCAATATTAGCAATATCACAGGCTGTAGAAAAAAAATCATAGAATGAAGATATATGATTAGAAACTGAGCCTGCCTTGATCGCATTAGGCCAGCTTGCTATCATTGGAACTCTTATTCCTCCTTCACTTACACTGCCCTTCATTGTGTTTCTAGAGTTAACAAAAATTCCTGTACTGTTAAAAAAGTTATAATCAACTTGCTCTACCCATGACGGACCATTATCGCTTGTGAAAATGATAAGTGTATTATCATATTCCCCAATTTCTTTAAGCTTCTCAACAATTTCTCCGACTTGCTGATCTAAATATGAGATCATCGCTGCATAAGTTGCTCTTGGATTTTTATTTGGAAAGTATGAACCCCCTAAATAAGGTTCTTCTGTTCCAAATTTATTAACATAATAATCTACCCATTTTTTTGGTCCTTGTAAAGGCAAGTGAGGTAAGGGTGAAGCATAATACAGAAAAAAAGAGTTGTTTTGATTTCTGTCAATAAAATCTAAAGCTTCTTCATGCATTAAAGCAGGGGAATAATCTTTTTGGTTATATTTTTCATATGATTTGCTGTCATATGGATCGACATTTTCACCCAAACCCTCTTGCTTAGTAACTATATAATTATTTAATAAATGTCTTTTATCATTTTTCCATAGGTGAGTTGGATAATAAGTATGAGCCTGTCTTTGACAATTATATCCGTAAAAAAAATCGAAACCTTTTTTATTAGGAACACTATTTGTCAATGGAGCCCCTAAACCCCATTTGCCAACCATTCCTGTTTTATACCCATTATCTTGCAAAACATTAGCAACAGTCAGTATTGAATCCAACAAAGGACCCTGACCTTCCAAGTTTGGATCATCGAGCATAGCCTTAAAGCTCCAAACATTTCCTCTTTCATTTCTCTCATCATTAGCTCTGATATGAGTGTTTCCTGTATGCTTTCCTGTTAAAAGAACACTTCTAGCTGGCGCACAAACTGGAGCTCCAGTATAATGATTATTAAATATCATTCCTGTTTTAGCTAGTTTGTCAATATTGGGCGTTTCAATTAATTTTTGACCGTAAACACCTAATTCTCCATATCCTAAATCATCTGCTAAAATATAGATAATATTAGGTTGAGATTTTTCTGATGAATTAGATTTATTACAACTATAAAAAAATAGAAGAAATAAAAAAAAATAGTATTTTAGATCATACATCAAAGGTTTATACATAATTACTTTTCTCAACTATATTATATCTAAGTTACTAAATTATAAAAACTCATGCCTATCAATTAAATTACACAATGATTATCTTTACATCATGATAAAACAAAATTTTAATAATAAAGTAGATGGCTTTTCTAAATTATCAAAAGAAGAAAAAATAGCATGGGTTAATTCTACTTATTTTAAAAGCAACTTAGAATCAGACAAATTGTTAAAACAATATTGGAATGATAATATGGATTTACAAAAAACACATGATGAATTCACAGAAAATACTATTTCAAATTTTTATCTCCCTTTAGGCATAGCGCCAAATTTTTTAATTGATGGAATAGACTACACTATTCCTATGGCAATTGAAGAAAGTTCGGTTATTGCTGCTGCTTGTAAAACAGCTAAGTTTTGGAGGGAAAGAGGCGGTTTTAAATCTAGTATTTTACATTTTAAAAAAACAGGCCAAGTTCATTTTATCTTCAACGGAAATAAAAATAAATTATTTGATTTTTTTAAAGAAATTAAACCTTTATTGATTGACGAATGCCAAGAAATAAACTCTAATATGGCTAAAAGAGGAGGAGGAATTCTTGACATTGAAATCATTGATAAAACAATTGATATTCCCAATTATTATCAGCTCAATGCTACTTTTGATACTGTAGATTCTATGGGGGCTAATTTTATAAATTCATGTCTTGAACAATTTTCTAAAACTTTAAAAATGGAAGCCATTTCAAATTTAAATTTTTCAGATAACGAAAAAAATATAGAAATAATAATGAGCATATTGACAAACTATGTTCCAGAGTGTTTAGTTAGAGCTGAAGTAAGCTGTTCAGTAAAAGACTTAAGTGATGACAAGAATTTTAATGGAAGTAAATTTGCTGAAAAATTTCTTCAAGCAATACAAATAGCAAAAACTCAAAGAGAAAGAGCAGTAACCCACAATAAAGGTATCATGAACGGAGTAGATTCTGTAATTATTGCTACTGGAAATGACTTTAGAGCTATTGAAGCTGGTGTTCACGCTTACGCATCAAAAAATGGATTTTACACTAGTTTATCTGACGCAAAAATTATTGATGATATTTTTACTTTTTCAATTGAACTTCCAATTTCATTAGGAACTGTTGGCGGAATTACAAATCTCCATCCACTTGTGAAGTGGTCACTCAAACTGCTTGGAAATCCTTCTGGAAAAGATTTAATGAAAATTGTTGCTGTTTCTGGGCTTGCACAAAATTTTGGCGCTATAAAGTCTTTAATAACATCTGGAATCCAAAAAGGACATATGAAAATGCATTTAATTAATATTTTAAACACATTAAATGCTGATGAATTTGAAAAGAAAAAAATGATTGAATATTTTAAAAAAAATACTGTTACTTATAGCAGTGTTGAAAAAGCACTCAAACATCATAGAAATGGATTATAGTAGTACTAGTTATGGGAAAGTATTATTAACTTCAGAATACTTTGTTTTAAAAGGATCTTTAGCGCTAGCAATCCCAACTAAATACAGCCAATCTCTTAAATTTAAATCTATGCATTCCAATAATTTGATTTGGGATGCATACGATGAAAAAAAAGAAATTTGGTTTAATACCGAGTTTGAACTTCCAAGTTTAAATATTGTTAAAAACGAGAATGAAAAAAGTAGAGTTTTACAATCAATTTTATTATCGGCACAAAAATTAAATTCTGAATTTTTAAATCATTCACAAGGTGGAAAAGTTGAAACTAAACTAGATTTTCCAACAAACTGGGGGCTAGGAAGTTCTTCAACTTTGATAAATAACATTTCCAATTGGGCTAATATCAATCCATATGAATTGTTGTGGTTAAATTTTAAAGGAAGTGGTTATGATATTGCTTGTGCGAAAACAAAAAGTTCTATTTTATACCAATTAAAAAACAACAAACCAGTTGTTAAGGAAGTAGATTTCAAACCTGTTTTTTTTGAAAATTTATTTTTTATTTACTTAAACAAAAAACAAAATAGCAATAAACAGATAGAGTTTTTTAATAAAAAAAAATCAGAAAATTTAAAATTAGTTGATAGGTTTTCTGATTTAACTATAGAATTTTTTGAATGTAAAAAATTAATTGATTTTCAAAACTGTATAAAAAAACATGAAAGTTTATTGTCTAAGCATCTAAACATAAAACCAATTAAAGAAAATCTTTTTAAAGATTATAATGGAGAAATTAAAAGTCTTGGAGCTTGGGGAGGAGATTTTGTGTTAGCTGCAGGACCTCCAAACACTCCGGATTACTTTAACAAAAAAGGCTTTAATACTGTTATTAGCTATAATAAAATGTTTATATAAAAAGTTTGGCACGATTTCTGTATTATAACTTACACATAATATTTTTGGTTAGTTGTTGTTAAAACACCCTTGTTTTCAAAAAATAAGGGTGTTTTTCTTTTTTAAGACTTTACATCTACAACCGTCCTGAAACCTACATGTTGTGAACTACTATCAGGTGTGCTTTTCATTCTCATTGAATTTCTAAAACCACTGCAATATGAATCATTACACAGAAAACTTCCTCCTCTCATCACCCTTTTAGAGCTAAATGGGTCATTAGGATCAAAGCTTTTTATTGGACCTATTGGATTATTTGCAATTCCATTTGAAATGGTAGAATAATAATCACTGTGGTATAAATCTGAACACCACTCCCAAACGTTTCCTGAAATATCAAATAATCCAAAATCATTTTTATCAAATGATTTTACAGGTGAAGTGTAATAAAATTCATCTTCTAATATATTTTTTGAAGGAAAGTTTCCTTGCCAAATATTAGCTTTATGTTTGCCAGAATCTACAGGCTCATTTCCCCAAGTATAGATAGTATTTGAATTTCCTGATCTCATTACGTATTCATATTCAGCTTCAGTTGGAAGTCTTCTTCCTTTCCATTTACAATATGCAACTGCATCATCCCAGCTAACATGAATAACAGGGTGATTTAAAATTGTATCTATACTACTTTCTTTTCCATATGGTTGCTTCCAATTAACCTCTTTTTGAAGTTTCCACCATTGAGAAAAGTCATTTAAATTTTTAGTTTGTGACTCGAAAAAAACAAGAGAAGATGGCGCTAGTAAACTATCATGAGGTTTTGGAGTGTTACGAGGTAAATATTTTTTTAAGTCATTCCAATCTATTATTCTTTCAGCAGTAGTCAAGTAACCAGTAGATTCTACGAATTTTTTAAAATCAGCATTTGTGACTTCTGTTTCATCCATTAAAAAAGAATTAACCACAACTTTATGTTGAGGATATTCGTCCCTCATAGCTTGATTATTATCTGCACCCATCAAAAACTCACCACCCTTTACAAAAATCATTCCACTTGTAGCCTCTTTTAAAAGCTGTTTTTTTTCTGAATTATTACAAGAAAAATTTAAACATAAAATAAAAAGGAATAATATTTTTTTCATTATTAAAGTTAATGTTTTGATGCTAGTATGATAGATAAGAATTATTTAATCCCTTTATTTAATTGTTTAGTATAATAAATACAAGCTTTAATCCATTTTAAGACAAATTTAGAGATTAATTTTTTTAAATTAGAAACAACAATAATTATTATGAATAAAAAATTAGCAGAAGAGTACTGGGAAAAAAATATAAAATACTTAATCATACTTCTCTCAATTTGGTTCACTGTCTCTTTTGGTTTTGGAATTATCCTTGTTGAAGAGTTAAATCAATTTAAAATAGGAGGCTTTAAGCTAGGTTTTTGGTTTGCTCAACAAGGCTCTATTTATGTATTTGTTGCCTTAATACTGGTTTATATATTATTAATGAATAAGTTAGATAAAAAGTTTAACTCAAAAAGATCATCATGAGTTTACAATTATGGATATGGCTAATGGTTGGAGTAACTTTTACGCTATACATTGGAATTGCTATTTGGTCAAAAGCAGGATCTACAAAAGAATTTTATGTTGCTGGAAGTGGAGTTTCTCCGATTGCTAATGGAATGGCCACTGCTGCCGACTGGATGTCTGCCGCATCTTTTATTTCAATGGCTGGTCTAATTTCGTTCATGGGTTATGATGGATCTGTCTATTTAATGGGCTGGACAGGCGGATATGTCCTTTTAGCACTTTTACTAGCTCCTTATTTAAGGAAGTTTGGAAAATTTACTGTCCCAGATTTCATTGGAGACAGGTATTATTCTGATACGGCAAGAGTGGTAGCTGTTTTTTGCGCCTTAATTATCTCCTTTACTTATGTAGCAGGACAAATGAGAGGAGTTGGATTAGTTTTTTCAAGATATTTAGAAGTAGACATAAACACCGGAGTTATTATTGGAATGGCTATTGTATTATTTTATGCTGTATTAGGGGGGATGAAAGGCATAACCTACACTCAAGTAGCTCAATATTGTGTTTTAATTTTTGCTTTTATGGTCCCTGCCATTTTTATATCAATTCAAATAACTGGAAACCCTATCCCTCAAATTGGTTTTGGTTCTCAAGGAACTGACGGAATTTATTTGTTAGATAAGCTTGATAGCTTAAGTAGAGAGCTAGGGTTTCACGAGTACACATCTGGATCTAAATCAAAATTAGATGTCTTTTTTATAACAGCTGCACTTATGGTGGGAACAGCTGGTCTTCCACACGTAATAGTTAGATTCTTTACAGTCCAAAAAGTAAGAGATGCTAGAAAATCTGCTGGATGGGCTCTTCTTTTTATTGCTATACTCTATACTACTGCTCCTGCTATTGCAGTTTTTGCCAGAATAAACTTAATTGAAACAGTTAGTGAAAAAAGGTATGATGAATTACCTGGATGGTTTGACAATTGGGAAAAAACAGGATTATTAACTTTTGATGACAAAAATAAAGATGGTCTTGTGCAGTATGTTGCCGATCCTCAATTAAATGAATTAATTATTGATAGGGATATTATGGTTATGGCAAATCCTGAAATTGCTGAACTACCTAACTGGGTGATTGCTCTTTTAGCAGCAGGTGCTTTAGCAGCAGCGCTTTCAACTGCAGCTGGACTTCTTTTAGTAATATCTGCGTCTGTATCACATGATCTTATTAAAAAAATAATCAAACCAGATGTTTCTGAAAAGGGAGAACTTATAGCTGCAAGAGTTTCCGCATTCTTTGCAGTTCTTTTAGCAGGGTATTTCGGAATAAATCCTCCTGGCTTTGTAGCCGCTACTGTAGCTTTAGCTTTTGGACTTGCAGCTGCATCATTTTTTCCAGCTATTGTTATGGGAATCTTTTACAAAAGAATGAATAAAGAAGGAGCCGTTTCAGGAATGATAGTAGGGCTTTTTCTAATGCTTTTTTACATGACAAAATTTAAATTTGGATGGTTTGGTGGAGGAACAAGTGATGAATGGTGGTTTGGTGTATCTCCCGAAGGATTTGGAACCTTTGCTATGTTAGCTAACTTTATTGTTTCAATTACCATTTGTCAATTTACAGTTGCTCCTCCTAAAGAAATACAAGAATTAGTTGAAAATATTAGAATACCTTCAATAGAATAAATGAAAAAAAAAATAACCCTAATTATTACTTTATTTTTTATATCTAACATTACTGCTCAAAATTTAGATTTATTTAAAAAAGAAATTTTCATTCAAAATGAAGATACCCTTAGGTATAGGATTTTGAAACCTAACAACTACAATCCTAATAAACAATATCCTGTTCATTTGTTTTTACATGGATCTGGTGAAAGAGGAAATGATAATTTTTCTCAACTAACACATGGCGCAAAATTATTTTTGAAAAAAGAAAATAGAGAAAAATATAATTCTTGGGTAATATTTCCTCAATGTTCAGAAAATGACAGATGGCCCGGTTTAACATCTGATCTATGGAATAAAACTTTTAATCAAAACATTACAAAACCTAATAAGAGTCTAGGACTAGTGATAAAGTTAATGGATAATTTTGTAGAAAAAAAACAGGTAAATAAACAAAAGGTTTATGTAAGTGGATTGTCAATGGGTGGTATGGGTACTTTTGAAATATTATTTAGAAGACCAAATATGTTTGCTGCTGCAACTCCTATTTGTGGAAATGGGATTCCTCAGTTAGCTAAGTTATTCGCCGACAAAGTTCCTATTTGGATTTTTCATGGTTCTGATGATACAGTGGTTAGTCCTAAACATTCTTTAAAAATGGCTAAAGCTATTATTGAGGCTGGAGGGAGTCCGAAAATTACTTTCTATGAGAATGTTGGTCATAATAGTTGGGATAATGCTTTTGAAGAAAAAAATTTTTTAAAATGGATACACTCAAAATCTAAAAAACAATGAAATACAACAAAATATTATTACTAATTTTTTTATTTTCAATTATGAGTAATACTGCACAAGATGTTTGGCCAGACCCCATGGATTGGGCTCATCTAAAAAAATACGAGGGAAGCAATTCTGAACTTAAAAAAATAAATGACCCAAATCGTGTTGTTTTTATGGGAAATTCAATAACAGAAGGATGGTCTAATTTTGATAAAGATTTTTTTATAAATAATCCATTTATTAATCGAGGAATTAGTGGCCAAACTACACCTCAAATGCTTATAAGATTTAAACCTGATGTTGTTAATTTAAATCCCAAGGCGGTAGTAATCATGGCGGGGATAAATGATGTTGCTGGAAATACCGGACCAATATCTACTGAAAACACTGCTGAAAATATAATTTCAATGGCCGAAATTGCAATTGCTAATAATATTACTGTTTACATTTGTTCTACTTTACCTGCAATTGATTTTCCGTGGTCTCCTGGTTTAGACCCTGGTCCAAAAGTAGCTAAGTTAAATTTCATTTTAAAAAATTACTGTGTTGAAAAAGAGATAACTTACGTTGATTATTACTCCTCAATGTCTGATTCTAAAGGAGGTTTAAAAGTTCCTGATTATACTTCCGCAGATGATTTGGTTCATCCAAATTTAGCCGGGTATAAAGTAATGGAAAAATTAATTCTAGATGCTTTAAAAAATTAAAATAACTCTAATAAGTTTGATTTACTTTCTTATTAGTTTTTTATAACTTTAGATAATAGTGAAAAACAATACAAACCATCAGCTTTTAGGATATTTTTTAATTCCTTTTATTGGAATATTATTATTTAAATTTCTTTCGAATATACCTTCTGAAACTTTCATTAATATTTCTGAAGAAAATACTTTTACAACCAATACCTATTTAAATAACAACACTTCTGGTTATATAAATTTTAATTTTGATGTTAAACCTATTCTTTCTGACAAATGTTATACTTGTCATGGCCCTGATGAAAAAGCAAGAAAAGCTGGTTTAAGACTAGATTTAGAACAAGGGTTTTACAGTTCTATTAAAGACGATGTTGATAAGTATATTATTAATAGAGAAACCCCTCATGAAAGTGAACTTATTAAAAGAATTTACAACGATAATGTTAGTGAGGTAATGCCACCGCCTGAGTCTAACCTTATACTTACTAATAACGAAAAAGTAACGCTTAAAAGCTGGATAGAACAGGGTGCTAAATGGGAACCACACTGGTCTTACTCAAAACCAAATCTTCCTGAAATTCCAAAAACAGATTTTTCAAATTGGTGTAGTAATGAAATTGATTTTTTTATATCAAATAAACTAGAAAGTAAAGGATTAAAGCCTTCTAAAGCAGAAGAAAAAGAAATTGTTATTAGAAGATTATATTTTGATTTAACAGGACTACCACCATCGTTAAATGACATAAATAATTTCTTAAAAAATGAATCTAAAGATGCCTACGAAAACATTGTCGATAAACTACTCTCTTCTAAATCCTATGGTGAAAGAATGGCTTCAATCTGGATGGATTTAGCTAGATATGGTGATAGCCATGGTTATCAAGATGATCAAGAAAGAATTATGTGGCCTTGGAGAGATTGGGTGATTCATGCATATAATAAAAATTTACCTTATGATAAATTCATTACATGGCAAATAGCAGGCGATATGCTACCTAATGCAACAAAAGAACAAATTCTAGCTTCAGGTTTTAATAGAAATCATAAAATTACTCAAGAAGGTGGAGTTGTTCCTGAAGAATATCGTGTTGAATATGTAGCTGACAGAGCAGTTACTACATCAAAAATAATGATGGGACTCACTATTGAATGCGCTAGGTGTCACTCTCATAAATACGATCCAATATCTCATGAAGAATTTTTTAGTTTCTATAGTTTTTTTAACAATGTAGATGAAGAAGGCTTAATCATATATGGTGAAACAGCTCCAAAACCTAATTTAAAGATAACTGAGGAAGATCTTAAAGATGAATTGAGTTTTGTAAATCTTCCCGACAGCATTAATGATGTTACCTTAATGGTAATGAAAGAGACCGAAAATCTTAGAAACACTTATGTTTTAAACAGAGGAAGTTATGATTCTCCAACAAATAAGGTTAATCCTGGGACACCTAAAGTGATTTTACCCTTTGACAACAAAAACAATCCTGCTAATAGAGTTGGATTATCAAAATGGTTTTTTGACGACAACAATCCTCTTACCTCAAGGGTTGCAGTTAATAGAATTTGGCAACAATTTTTTGGCATCGGAATTGTTGCAACACCAGATGATTTTGGAAGTCAAGGAAGCAAGCCCATTAATCCAGAGCTTCTTGATTGGCTAGCTTACACTTATCAAAAAAAGGATAAATGGGATACAAAAAAATTCATTAAAAGAATTGTAATGTCCTCTACTTACAGGCAATCTAGTAAATCAAAAAAAGAGAATGTAATAATTGATTCTGACAATATGTATCTAGCGCAATATCCCAGACAAAAATTATCAGCTGAAATGATAAGAGACAACGCTCTTGCTACAAGTGGGATGCTTGTTAATAAAGTTGGAGGGCCTAGCGTCAAACCAATGCAACCACCAGGATTATGGAATGAAGTTACGGGCGGTGGTGGTGGAAGCTTAGCATTTTATGTCCCTGATACTGGTGAAAATTTATTTAGAAGAAGTTTATACACATTTTGGAAAAGAACAGTCCCCCCTCCTTCAATGATGATATTTGATGCTCCAACCAGAGATTTTTGCGTAGCAGTCAGACAAAAGACTAGCACTCCTTTACAGTCATTAGCTCTAATGAATGACCCACAGTATCTATTAGCAGCTGAACATCTATCAAAAAAAATATTTGAAAAGAAAAATATTTTAATAAAAGATAAAATAATTGAATTGTACCGAACAGTCACAGGAAGAACTCCAAATACGACAGAGCTCTTAAAGCTTGATTCTTACTTCAATGAAGTGAAGGAAATTAATAAGTATTCAGATGAAAAAGCTTTTACTTCCTTATCTGTTTTAATCTATAATTTAGATGAAACAACTCAAAAAAGTTAAAATCTATGGAAGAAATTCACAAACATTTTTTAAATAATAATAGAAGAAATTTTTTAAAAAAAGCAGGTTTAGGTATCGGAGGTTTAGCATTAGGGTCAATGATGGATCCATTTAATTTCGGGAAATCCAATGATCCTTTTTCTGCATTAGGAAATAACACTTTAAACCTACCTCACTTTGCTCCAAAAGCTAAAAGAATTATTTATTTATTTCAAAGTGGAGGACCTTCTCAATTAGATTTATTTGATTACAAACCTAAGCTGAATCAATTAAGAGGAACAGACTTGCCAGAATCTGTAAGAAAAGGGCAAAGATTAACCGGTATGACTTCAGGTCAAGCTAAATTTCCTCTTGTTGGAAGTGCTTACAATTTCAAACAGTATGGTGAATCTAGAGCATGGGTCAGTGATTTAATGCCTTATGTTGGAAAGATAGCTGATGAATTATGTTTTGTAAAATCAATGCATACTGAAGCAATAAACCATGACCCTGCAATAACATTTTTTCAAACTGGGTCACAGCAACCTGGAAGACCTAGTATGGGTTCTTGGATGAGTTACGGACTAGGAAGTTTAAACAATAATCTTCCCTCATTTGTAGTTCTTTTATCAAATGGCACAGGAAGACCTAAGGGTCAACCTTTATATTCGAGATTGTGGGGTAACGGATTTTTAAGCTCCTTGCATCAAGGTGTACAATTTAGATCCGCTAAAGACCCTGTGTTGTACCTTAAAAACCCTGAAGGTGTTTCAGCCTTTGAAAGAAGAAAAATGTTAGATTATTTAGCTGAATTAAACCACGAACAAGAAGCTTCATTTGGAGATCCAGAAATTACTAACAGAATAGCTCAATATGAAATGGCATATAGAATGCAAACTTCTGTTCCAGAAACCATGGACATCTCTAAAGAACCAGATCATATTCTTCAGATGTATGGTCCAGATGCTCAAAAGCCTGGAACCTACGCTGCCAACTGTATACAAGCAAGAAGGTTAATTGAAAAAGATGTAAGATTTGTTCAATTATATCACATGGGTTGGGATCAACATGAAAATTTACCTAACCAAATTAAAGGACAATCTAGCGATGTTGATCAGCCTACGGCTGCACTAATTATGGACTTAAAACAAAGGGGATTACTTGAAGACACTTTAGTAGTTTGGGGTGGAGAATTCGGAAGAACTAATTACTGCCAAGGAGCATTAACTGATACCGTTTACGGAAGAGATCATCACCCAAGGTCGTTTACTGTTTTTATGGCGGGTGCAGGTATTAAACCTGGTTTTAGCTATGGAGAAACAGATGATATTGGCTACAATATTATTAAAGATCCTGTCCATGTTCATGACTTACAGGCAACCATATTAAATCAATTTGGAATTGATCATACTAAAATGATTTACAAACATCAAGGAAGAAGGTTTAGATTAACTGATGTTCATGGAGAAGTAAAGAAAAGTTTATTGATTTAAGCTTTACTTTAAGTGTTGCTTAAAAAATTTCCAAATTTCTTCAGAAGCACTAATGTCTTTATTTCCAAAAGCACCTGGCCAATCATGTCCACCTCCAGTTACTTCATAAAACCAAATTTCATTATTATAACTACTACCCTTTCTTTTGGTTAATGAAACTGTTGAATTGTCAGAATTATCAATATCTGGAAAGTCTATTTTTTCAATTTGCGTAGTAGAATTATGATCAGCCCAAAAATCCATTATTTTTAAAATATGAGGAGCTCCTCCCCAACCATAAGCCTCTGACATAGTTCCATCCCACGGCACTGTATTATCTTTAGTTCCAGAAATTTGTAGAACGGGAATTTTATATGAAGGGTTACAATTATTCCAATCATATCCACTCATTGTTCCAGTTACAGAAGCAATCGCCTTAAATACATCTGATTTTTCACAGCCTAGTGTATACGACATAAAGCCGCCGTTTGACATTCCAGATGCAAAAGTATTCTTAGGATTAATATTATATTCTGTTTGCAATTTTACTGCCAATTGAGCTAAAAAATCAATGTCATTAATCGTACTCATTTGCAAATTAGCATTCCAATGTGTTTGGCCAGTAGCTAAATTAGTTCCTTGAGGATAACAAATCATAAACCCATTCTGATCAGCAATTTTATTCATTTGAGAATAAGTCATTATAGTGGTCGAAGAACTAGTGAATCCATGTAAAACAAATAATAGAGGAGCAGGAGCATTATTTTGAAAACCATCTGGTTTATATAAAATATAGCTTCTATCGAGTCCATTATGTTTTAGAATAAAACTTTTAGTTGTCCATGCTTCTTCTTTAATAATTTCTTCAGAATTATCTTCTTTTTGACAACTAACTGTTGTTAATAACATGAAAACAAGTATTAAACACTTTTTCACATTAAGTTATCTTAGTTACTCCAGGAATTGGTATGGCATACCTTCCATTTGAATCAGGTAATACTGGTGGGGGAGAATCCCAACTTAAATTATCTGGAACAAGAACTTGTTTTGAATTTAGTGCTTGATCCCAAGTGATTTCTTTCCCAGTATAAGTAGCCATTCTACCCATAATAGCCGTTAATGTTGTTTTTGCTGCATATTCTGCATTATTAATCACTCCACCTGATCTAATAGATTCAAATAACATATTATGCTCAATTTGATAAGGACTTTCGTCTCCTCTAGAATCGTATCTGTATGTTTCCGTTCCATTGTTATCAATAATTTTACCATTATCACCTGATGTGAATACACTAGCTTTAGTTCCTTGAAAAACTTCACTTACATTTGACTTAGTACCAGGTTGATGTCTACATTGACTTGAAATAACTGCGCCACTTGGGTATGTAAACTCTACAAAATGATGATCGAAAATTTCTCCATGATCAATTCCATTTCTAACCTGACGCCCTCCCATTCCCTGAGCTGATTTAGGGTATTCACCTATAAACCAATTTGCAACATCAATATTGTGGATGTGTTGCTCTAAAATATGATCTCCGCATAGCCAGTTAAAATAATACCAATTTCTCATTTGATATTCCATTTCAGTCTGACTGGGTTTTCTTTTTCTAACCCAGACACCAGCACTATTCCAATAGACTTGTCCAGAAACTATTTTACCAATATTTCCTTTTTCAATTAAGTCAATTATTGCTTTATAGCTTTTTTGATATCTTCTTTGAAGACCAACTACAACATTTAATTTTTTACTTTCTGCTAATTTAGCGGCCTTCAATACTTTTCTAATCCCATTAGCATCTGTGGCAACAGGTTTTTCCATAAAAATATGCTTATCATTATTTATTGCATATTCAAAATGTAAAGGCCTAAATCCAGGTGGAGTAGTTAAGATAACCACATCTGCTAAATCAATTGCTTTTTGATAAGCATTAAACCCTGAGTATCTGTTTTTTTCTTTAACCTTAATTCTTCTCTCTCCATCTAATTCTTCTGAAATAGCTTTTAAACTATTTTCTATTTGATCTGGAAATGCATCAGCCATAGCCACTAGTTCAACACCCGCATCAGCTCTCAGGGCCTGAACAGCTGCTCCAGTTCCTCTTCCACCACAACCAATTAGTGCGAGTTTAATTTTTTTTTCATTTGAGCTGTTTACCATTGATTCTAAAGAAAAAGGAACCGTCAGTAATGCGCCACTAGTTAATCCGGCTGACTTAACAAAAGATCTTCTATTTAGTTGGTTTTTCATATTTATTAAATTAAAAAATTATCTGATTTTTTGTAAGCATCAATAACTGATTGCTCACCTGTTTTATTAGGTTTTGAATTTCCGTGTTCCATTCCTAGTATTCCTTTAAAATCTTTATTATAAATATATTTAAAAATATTTTCATAGTTAATCTCACCAGTTGAAGGTTCATTCCTGCCTGGATTATCTCCTATTTGAAAATAATCAATTTCATCCCAACATGCCTCAATATTTGGCAATAAGTTACCTTCTTGAATTTGCTGATGATAAATATCAAATAAAATTTTACAAGAAGGAGAATTAACTGCTTTACAAATTTCGTAAGCCTGAGGACTTTTGGTCAAGAACAACCCTGGGTGATCTCTAAAATTTAGTGGCTCTAAAACCATTTTTAATCCATGAGGCTCCAACAAATCTGATGCTTGTTTTAAGCTTTCGATGACATTAGAAGTTTGATAACCCATATTTAATCTTAAATCTACATGACCAGGCACCACTGTCATCCATTTAGCATTTACTCTTTTAGCAACTTCAATTGAAGATTTAATTTCTGATAAAAATTCCAATCTTTTTTCTTTACTTCCACCTGCCAGATTAGGTTGTTTCCAATAAATAGTATGTCCTACGAAAACACCCATTTTCATGTTATTTTTCAACATAAATGCTCCTATTTTTTTTTGAATCTCTACATCTCTATTTTTCATGTTATTATCTTCAAATGCCGTAAATCCCTGATCTAACATGAATATTAATTGGTCTATTGGGTCTGATCCTGCATGGTACTTAAACATCCCTATATGTGGTGCGTAATTCAAATTAAACTTATGTTTTTTGATTTTAATTTGATTAGAAAATGCTGAATTAAATGATAAAACACCTGCTAATACTAGAGACGAATTAAGTATAAAATTTCTTCTTTCCATAACTGCTTATTTTAGTTTTAATTATTCCAATATTCCTCTTGTTCTTTTAATGATGGGGTGATTTTGGGTCTAATTACACGGAATCCTACAAATTGTGCATCAGTATGCCACCAAAGACTTCTTGGAATTTGAGGATCTTGTTTTTTCCATTTTTTAGATGAAGCTTGTCTTGAAGCGCTTCTAAGTCTATAACTTGAACTCATCCAAGATCCTCCCCTTACTACTCTAGGGTATAATTTAGTTGGTTTTTCATATGGATTATCAATGCTTTTATTTAAATACTTGTAATACACTTTTGGGTTATATTGATCTAAGGTCCATTCTGAAACATTACCATGCATATCATAAAGTCCCCATGAATTTGGCTTCTTCATTCCTACTTTATGATACTTATCTTGACTGTTTTCTCTATACCAAGCATATTCCTTTAATAGTTCTGTATTTTCTCCAAACGAATAAGTTGTTTTAGAGTTTGCTCTACAAGCATATTCCCACTCTGCTTCAGTTGGAAGTCTGTAAAAATTACCTGTCATTGCAGAAAGCCATTTACAAAACCTTTTAGCAGCAAGTTGAGTCATAGATATTGCTGGATAACCATCGGTTCCCATTCCAAAACTCATTTCAACATATGGCGTAGTTGCTCCAGAGACTCCATCAACATCTAAATTAACTTCATTATTGGAATTAAAATTAGATTGATTTTTATCAATGGTTCTTCTCATAAAAAGGTGATATAAATCCCATGTAGTTTCGTATTTAGCCATCCAAAAAGATTCTATTCTAATAATGTTTTGTGGGCCTTCGTCTGCTAACCTATTTTTTTCTGAATTAGGGCTTCCAATTAAAAAATTTCCTGATGAAATAGGAGTCATTTCTAAATTATAATTTTTTCCCGCTATTAGTTGATTATAAGAACTAAAATTGTTTTGACCGTAACTTAAATTAAATAATAGGATAAGTAATACTTTTTTCATCTATTTAAATCTAAGGAAAACAGCACGAAATATTACTTATAAATTGAAATAATTTAAAAATCTCTATAAGTGCCGTTTAAAAATTTATTGGCTTTTTCTTCTTTAAATCTTGCCGTTTTATTGTCCCAGTGAAGAGTTTTTCCTGGAAATTTTCCTGCAATTACTCCTAATAAAATAGTTTCAGTAAGTTTTGCTGAGTAAGAAAATGGTGCAGAACATTTATCTTTACCTAGACAAGCATCAACAAATTGGTGATAATGAAGGTACGACTCTGCCCCATAATCTCTTATAGGCTTATCCGTTATCTGTCCTGATTTTTCTAAAGAAGAAATATCTATCTTTTTATATTTTCCGTCCACAATTAGTTTAGGTAATTCCATAAAGTGTGGAAGAAGAAACCTTCCTTTCTCTCCAATAAACATAGCTCCTTGTAAAGGTAATTTTTCATTATTTGGAAGCTTTAAATCTTTGTGATTTTTAGGAGCTCCTGGTCCATCATTCCATATCCATTTAAAAGATTCAGTAGTATATTTAGTTCCTGGAAATTCGTAAGTAACCGTATTATTTTCAGGAAATCCGAATTGATTAGGTTTTCTACAGTTGTTTTTAATAGTTAAAGGGACGTCTAATCCCAAGGCATTATAAGGCGTATCAAAAATATGCACCCCCATATCTCCCAAAGTTCCACATCCAAAATCAACTAATTTTCTCCAATTACCAGGATGATAGATTTTTTCTTTATACGCACGATTAGAAGCGGTACCAAGCCATAAATTCCAATCTAAATTTTCAGGAATTGAATCTTCTTCTTTTGGCATAGAGCCATCATATCCCCAATTTTTTGGAGACCATGCCCTTACCGAGCTTACTTTTCCGATTATGCCTGATTGAATTAACAAAGTAGCTAGTTTATAGTCATAAAATGAGTGAACTTGAATACCCATTTGGGTTACTAGATTTTTTTCTTCGGCAAGTTTTCGCATTGCTCTTGCTTCGCTAACATGATGAGTTAAAGGTTTTTGACAATAAACAGATTTATTCATTTCCATAGCCATTATTGAGGCAGGCGCGTGAGTATGGTCTGGAGCGGAAACTATAACTGCATCTATAGAATCGCTCATTTCCTTAAACATCAATCTGTAATCACTAAATAATTTAGCTTTAGGATGCAATTTACTTGCAGATTTTAAAGCGTTTGAATCTACATCACAAAGAGCGACAACATCTACTAATTTATGAGATGATATATCATTTAAGTCAGCTGCACCCATACCTCCAATCCCAACGTGAGCAGTTCTTAATCTTCCGTTTTTGGAAGATGCCCAAATTGATGTCGGTAAAATACTCAAGGAAGCCAATGCTGCTGATGATTTAATGAAATTTCTTCTTGTTTTTATGTTCATAATAAATATAGTATTCCTTAAAGTTAATTAAAATGTATAAATAAAAGACGAATAGATATAATCGATTTCTTAAAATAATGATACTGACTATAAAATAAATTTTAATTGTTTTTTACAAGTTGATTTAAATTCTTCAAATAATTCCTTGTTTAAATAATTAATACTGTTAAATTTAATAATATAAGATTTCTTAAAACATTAAAAAAAATGACATTATATAATAAAAATTCTAGAAGAAAATTTTTAAAAAAATCAATTATTATTCCTTCAATAATGATTGTTCCAAGGCACGTTTTAGGAGGGAATGGCTTTACCTCTCCAAGTGATAAGTTGAATATTGCTGGAATAGGTATAAGGCAGTGGGGAATGGGATCTGGAAATTTATCGCAATGTGAAAGTGAAAATATAGTGGCTCTTTGTGATGTTGATTATAATCGATCTGTTCATACTTTTAATAAATATCCTAAAGCAAAAGTCTATAAAGATTTTAGAATAATGCTTGAAAATCAAAAAGATATAGATGCTGTTGTAGTAGCTACACCAGATCATAATCATGCGGTAATAACAATGATGGCAATGAAAATGGGTAAACACGTTTACTGTCAAAAACCACTTACACATACGGTTTATGAAGCAAGGGTTATTACTGAGGCTGCTAGAAAGTACAATGTGCAAACCCAAATGGGAAACCAAGGTAGATCATCAGATGAAATAAGAAAATTAAAAGAATGGGTTGATGATGGCGCTATAGGCCCTGTTAGAGAACTTCATGCTTGGACTGATCGTCCAATTGGTGGAAATGCTTGGGACACTTTTGCTGTTAAAGCTAAAGCTAAAGACAAACCTCCTGTGCCAGAGGGTTTAGATTGGGATTTATGGTTAGGACCTGCAAAACACAGAAATTATCACCCTGACTATCATCCTTTAACCTGGAGGGCATGGATAGATTTTGGAACTGGATCCATGGGTGACATGGGTTGTCATATTTTAGATCCTGCATTTTATGCTTTAGAACTTGGCGCTCCTATTGAAATTCAAGCTACATCAACTCATTACATTCCCGAAATAGAATCACAAACTTATCCCTCAGCATCCATTGTTAGAATGAAGTTTCCAAAAAGAGGAAATCATCCAGAATTAGATTTAACATGGTCAGATGGAAGGATTCAACCTCCAATTCCAAATGAATTTAAAAGTGGAGAAAAATTTACACTAAGTGGGGCAATGCTGGTTGGGGATAATGGTAAAATTACTCATGACTCACATGGTGCTAGTGGAGTAAAAATTATTCCTGAAGAAAAAATGTTAGAATACAATCAGCCAAAACCTTATATACCAAGAGTTAAGACTTCGCATGAACAAGACTGGATAAGAGCCTGTAAAGACGGTATTCCAGCTAGCTCTTCTTTTGAATACGGCGGACCATTAACTGAAATGGCATTGCTAGGAATGATTGCCATTCGTTGTAAAAATGAAAAATTATTATGGGATTCTAAAAATTTAAAATTTAAAAACAACGAAAAAGCCAACAGCTTATTACACAAAGAATACCGTAAAGGATGGAGCTTATTAAGTTAGAATTATGAGATATATATTCTTTTTTTTTGGATTACTAACGACTTACTGTCAAACAACTAATCCAGCAGATACTGAAGTTTGGGAACCTGAGCCTAAAATAGTTAATCCTGGTAAATTAGGATCACCACCAAGTGACGCAATTATTCTTTTTGACGGATCAGATTTGTCTAGTTGGAAAAACTCTAAATCTGGTGAAATAGCCAACTGGACTATTAATAATGACCAGTCTATGACTGTTAAACAAGATGGGGGAATTGAAACCATTGAAGAGTTTGGTTCTATTCAGTTTCATATTGAGTGGAAAACTCCAAAAACTATTGTAGGAAATGGCCAAGGAAGAGGTAATAGTGGCGTAATGTTTCAAAGACGTTTTGAAATTCAAATTTTAGATAGTTATAATAACAGAACTTATTCTAATGGACAAGCAGCGTCAATTTATAAACAATATCCTCCTTTAGTTAACGCAACTAAAGGGCCTAATCATTGGCAAACTTATGATATAGTATTTATGGAGGCTGCTTATGACAAATCCGGTAAAGAAACAAACCCTGGAAGTTTTATAGTTTTTCATAATGGAATTTTAGTTCAAAATAACGTGATAATAAAAGGTACTACAGAATATATTGGGAAACCATTAAAAGGTGAAAATGTGATATCAAATTATATGAGAACATTTAAAAACCCTAAAGAAAATCTTAAAAAAACCATTATGTTACAAGATCATGGCAATCCAGTCCAGTTTAGAAATATTTGGTTAAGAAAATTGTAAAAAACTAAGTTTTATTCAATTTAGAATTATAATTTTTTTATTTTAATATTCCTAAACCATAATGAACTTCCGTGATCTTGAAAGCCGATATATCCAGTCTTAAATTTCCCATAATCAGGAGCATTTGTCCATTTTCCTGAGTTTCTTTTTTCATACCATTCTTCAGACCAAGGAACAAATGAGAGAACTTTTTCACCATTAAGCCAATGTTCAACTTTTTCCTTAGTAAAAATAATTTTTGCCGAATTCCACTCACCCGCAGGGTTTAATGATTTTTTTATTGGTTCTGCAGTATGCATTGCATAGTCAGCAGCAGTTTGTTGCCAATCCTGAAGTTTTTCAGGCTCAACAGATCCAAACTGTTCGTTGTATGATTTTAAATCATGGATTTCAGCATAATTTATATCATCAATTAATTGGTATTCAGGAGACATTTCAGGTGGCCCTCCATACCCTTCTTTTATATGATAAAAAATACCACTATTACCTCCTACTGGAATTTTCCATTCGACATAAAATTCAAAATTATCAAATTCTTCTTTTCCGTAAATAATATCTTTTCCTCCTTTATAATTTTGTTCGAGTTCAAGTTCTGTGTCAAACATTAACATTCCATCTTTAGCTGTCCATCCAGGGGGCATTAATTGAGAATTATATCCACGCCACCCATCCATAGTTTCACCATCGAATAGGCTTATCCATTCGTTTTCAGAATTTGAAGATTGAGATCCAAATACAATAATAACATATCCCGCTATTAGTATAGTTGCAAAAAGTAATATTTTTTTTTTCATAAAATAAATTTAAGTTATAATTTCAAGAGGTTTTGTTTTTGTCCAGTTTCCTCTTGTAAAATCTGGAAATTGTTGAGGCATTCCTCCCTCTAATATTGATTCCCCACTTAATGGAGTGACTGCACTCCAAAAGCACCCTTCATATACATTTTGATCTAATGGTAAGCCATTTCTTAAACACTCAATTATTCTATATCTCATAATTCCATCCATTCCTCCATGACCACTGTTTTTTGTTTCTTGATTTAGCCTTAAATATAACGGGTGATCATATTTTTCATATAACATTTCTAATTTATCTCCTTGAATCCACGAGTGATGATCTTTGGTCGCTCCATCAAACCCACCTTCTAATGCTACTCTAGTTGGAAAGCCAGCTAATATTCCTTTTGTCCCCTGAATAAGATTATGACGAGTATAAGGTCTTGGGCTTGTTTCATCCCATTGAACCATAACTGTTCTGCCTACATTAGTTTTTATTATAGAAGTATTTATATCTCCATTTAAATAATCTAACTTATTCCATTTATGCTCCAAAGAATAATTTTTCTGCGCATACAATTCTCTTCCTTTTGCTGGAGAAGAATAAGAAACAATACTTTTAAATGTATCATCTGTCCTCCCTAAATTCATATACTGTGCTATAGGACCAAGTCCATGAGTTGGATACAAATTTCCATTCCCACTAGCGTAATGGGGAGTTCTCCATGAGCCAGTTCCTCTTTCTTCTTCTGACATTTGAAATCTTAGTTCATGAATATAGGCTGCTTCAGCATGAAGAAGTTCACCAACAACTCCTTTTCTGCACATATTTAAATACATCAATTCATCACGGCCATAATTCACGTTTTCCATCATCATACAGTGCTTTTGAGTTTTTTCAGATGTGTTTACAATTTCCCACATTTTTTTCAAACTAACGGCTATAGGAACTTCAACAAAAGCATGAGCACCGCTTTCCATGGATTTAATAGCCATTGGAGCATGATTAATCCAGTTAGTTGATATAAAAACTGCATCTGGCTTTATCTCTTCTAGCATCAATTTCCACTTATTTTCCTCTCCCCAATATTGCGCTATATTATTATGCCTTAAACCTTTTCCTATTTCGCTAGCAATTTTTGAGCTTCTTTTACAAGAATCCTCATATAAGTCACTAATTGCAACTACTTCTATGCCTTCCAAACTAGCTAAAGAACGTAAATGACCACTTCCTCTAGCTCCTACTCCAATGAAAGCTATTTTAACTGTATCTAACTTAGGAGCTGAAAATCCGCCCATGTATTTTCCTTTTGAAATAGGCTCAATATTACTATCCGTACAACTAGAGAATGTACTAGCTACCGTTAAAGCAGCTGCAGACATTGTTGTTGTTTGTATAAACTTTCTTCTGTTATAGTTTTTCATGATTATCTAAGTTTTTTAATTTTTTTAAAAAAAGTATTTCTGATAAAAATTGCCAATCAAAATTTATTGTTTGATTAGCAGGGTGACTGTGATGGTCTTGATCTAAAATATAATTATCTGGTTTATTCAAAATTCTAGTTTTAGAATAGGTTTTTTCGAAGTTAATTCTTAAATAATCAAATTCATTTTGAAGATCTTTAATTTCCTTCAAAGAAGTTTTTTTATAATCAATTTGATCTACAGTCTGTGAAATGTCTAATTTTTCTAACGCCAATATTGCTTTTGCTGAAAATTTTACCAATTCATTAACTTGATTATAAACTTCAAGTGTGTATTTATTTTTTGAATTATTATTTAATAAATAATTGATAATTTGCTCTACTTCATTGCTTATCAATAATGATTCATTGGCATTTTTTATTTTTTCTGAATATTTTTTTGACCAAAGCCCTTTATTATTCAAATCTGGCAATTCAATAATATCTGTAACTATAGGATCTTTCTTTTTAGAGAGTCCAGGTCTCCATCCTTCTTTTGAAAGCAACATATTAAGCCACAATCCTACAGGATTTTCAAGTTTATCTATAAAAGCGAATTCATTATTTGAAAATTTAGATCCATATGTTCTGTGTCTATAAATTGTTTTAAATTCATCAATAGATTCTTTATCACCCGACCAAGCGAATTGTCCAAAAGCAGCTATTCCTCTTTTATACAATTCAAAATGGGGGGAGTCGTCGTCCCAAAGAGTTAAAAGTAAGCCCTCCAGTTTTTTTTCGATAGAGTTTACGGCAAATAACTTAATTTGTGAAATATTACTTTGGTTTTGAGGCATTAATGTCCATCTAGTTTGTCCTGCAGTAGCACCCATAACATTTAGTCCATTTTCAGTATACCAATCCATGGCTTTTTGATTTCCATATGTATTAGATTTTTGATAATTCCATCTCATGTAGATTGCATTTTTTGGAAATTTTTCAATGAATTTCATTAAACTTACCTCATTTTTTTCCCAAATATCATCTACCTCTTTTTTACTTATTTTATCATTAAACATAGGCTTGTATACTCCCGCATGTTTTAAAGGCATATCATCCCAAAAAATGGGAATTTTATTATGTTTTTTAGCAAATTCACAAACTTTGTTAAGCCAAATTAAATTTAGTTCTAATTGGCTTTTTCCATCTCTTTCTAATAAATGAACCTCATCACCACCAACATGAAGATATTTACTATATGGTGTTGCCTTTATAGCATCTAAATACAAATCAAACTGAAGTTCATATGTCTTAGGATTTAATGGATTGAAAGCCCAATCACTTGTAGAGACATCCCTTAAATACTTATTAACATCATGTTTTAAAATAAAAGAGGCATGTCCTAATCCTTGAACTAGAGGATTAATCGTTATATTTCTTGTTATAGCATATTCACTTAATTCTACCCACCAATCAATAGATAATGCTTCAGAAGAACCTACTTCGGGCCTTAATTCATATTTTAATTTATCTTCAAACTCAACAATAATTCCATTTATTTTCTGTTTAGCTAAGTCATCTATTAAATCATAGTAATAAGATTTTTTTTCCATATGATGCTTTATATCCAAATGGATTGGGCGAAATTTGAGCAATGGAAAGTCTGTAATACCAACTAATGGAAGGTTTATGTTTTGATCTTTACTGTCTTCTATTAATTGATCTAAAGTAATAAATGCATAAAACAATCCTTTTTCATCTTTAGCAATAATGAATATTTTATTTTTATAGATATTTAATTTATATCCTTCCTCTATTACATTTAAATTTGGATCTATAGAATAATTTATAGTAGACTCACTTAAATTATTAATTTGAATATCTTTAGTGAAATCATATCTAATTGGAAGCTCAATATTATTATCAGAATACGCAAACTTAATATTCTCAAAATT